>LNDQ01000001.1 GCA_001464695.1 Betaproteobacteria bacterium Ga0077523
GTGTGGAGAAGACGCAATATCCCACCAAAACACGAGATCGCAAAAATACTTGTTCTCGCCGCACCGTGAATAGCAAGCATCATGCTTGAAGCACGCGTCGTTAAAGTCGCCAAAGCCGAAATTTGATGGATAGTTGTTCGGGTCTCCTTCAGGTCCGCAAAAACTGTACGGGAAACGTGGCCCGTGCCTATCTGCACGAGGAATGCGCTCGGGCCTCGTGGGAAAACTCCCAACACCAGCGTAACCAAGCGGATCCAGCTTTGAAGTTGGACTATCACCTACGTAGGCATACAGGTTCGGTCCGCCGCGGAAGTCGATCAAATCCTCCGCTGCAAACCTCGAGAACTTGGGCGAGTAGTACCGCGTCCGATAGTAGTACAGCCCCGTGGTGCCGTCGTCTTCTCTGCCGGTGAACCTCTGGCTGTTGTCATTGGCCGGCCCGGTCTGCGTCGTGGTGCCGTATGGCGCATAGGTGTACTGCGTGGTGATCGCCTTCGTGCTGTCCGACAATGCCACCGAGGAGCCCAGCGCATCGGGCAGCACGTCGCTGGTCGTGGCCCCCTGCGTCCTTCGAAAAACCTCGTCGATCCCCAACCCCGTGAACAGGTTCGCCTTCACGGTCGCTCCGTCCTTCTCCTGCACGAAGTTCAGCCCATCGTACAGAAAATCCGTCTTCGTCCCCGCGATGGTCTTGGTGCGCCGCCGGTTGAACGCGTCGTAGCCGAAGCTCGCCGTCACCCCGCCGCTGATGGAAGCCAGTTGATCGCGGGCGTTCCAGACGTGGGTGTTGGTCCCGTCGGTGAGCAGATTGCCGTTGTTGTCGTAGGTGAGCGTCGCCCCACCCCAGTTGGTGAGCTGGTTGTTGACGTTGTAGGTGGCGCTGGCCACGGCCGTGGGCAGGTTCGTCCTGGCATAGCTGCCCGCCACCTGGGTACGCCGCCCGGCGTTGTCGTAGGTGTAGGTCAGCGCCCCCAGCGTGGTGCCGCCGTTCTTGTAGGTGAGCCCGGTCAACTGATTGGCGTTGTCGTAGCCGTACTCGACCACGATGCCGTTGGGCAGCGTCAGCGTGGTGCGCCGGTTGGCGTTGTCGTAGCCGAAGCCCACGGTGGTTGCCCCCTGGGCGATCTGAGTCAGCCGGTCGGCCACATCGAAGGTGTAGCCCAGCTGGGTCTGCCCGGCCACCTGGAAAGTGGCGCGTCGCGCTGCGGCATCGTAGGTGAGATTCACCTGACCCTCCGGGGTGATCTCCTGGGTCAGCGTGTCGAAGCGGGTATCGTACTGCCGGGTGATGGTGCCGGAGACCGAGTCCACCGCCTGCGTCAGGCGGTTGCCCGCATCCCAGGTGTAGGCAATGGTGCTGGTGAAGGCCGTCGGGTTGCCGGTCGTAGCACCGAAGCCCGCACTGGTGCGCCGATTCAGCGCGTCGTAGCCGAAGCCCGAGACTTGGGCTTTGCGGTCGGTGACCTGCTTGAGCCGCCCTGCGATGTCGTAGTCGTAGGTCTCGGTGCGCAGCAGCGCGTCCTTGCGGGTTTTCAACCGGTTCAGCGTGTCGTAGGTG
>LNDQ01000002.1 GCA_001464695.1 Betaproteobacteria bacterium Ga0077523
CAGGCCGACACCCATCATCGCGTACTCCGAAGGCTCCGGCACCGGCGCCGCGGCATCGAACGTGAAGATCTTCGGTGCCCCATCCTCGGCCTGATACAGCACTGCAGTGCCGGTCAGCGCGAACGCCGTGGCGTTGGTCTTCACCATGTACCAGGCGCTGACGGGGTTGCCCTCTTCCGCGGAGATATCGCTGTAGAAGGTCACCGAGTTGCCGTTGTAGAACGACGAGTTGAGCGGGACGCTCTCGTCGGGATCGTAGAAAGTCGACGTTGCTGCCGCGGCATAGGCGCGCAGATCGTTGGGGGTCTCACGGTACCAACCGGCTGCCGTGGTGTAACCGAGGAACCCGTTGCGCTGGGTATGGTTGAGTTCGAACTCGTCTTCCTCCTCTTCCTCCGCGAGGGTGACGATGTCGTCATCATCGTCGTCTTCCTCGAAGACGACCACGCGCGAACCGAACAGCAGCGTCCCGTCGCTGTTGTTGCGGAAAACCGCGTCGTAGAAGGTACCGACGTCCTCCCCTTCCAGTTCGATCTCCTGCTCGCTGAAGTGGATCTGCGTGTAGCCCTGGGCGGTCGGATTCCAGCCGGGTCCCAGGAACAGCGGGTCGGAAAACACGTCCTGCGCGCCGAGCACCCGGATGTCGGCGCCGGTGGTCGGCAGCGGCTGGAAGGCGAACGCCTGTTGAGCGGGTACGGCGAGCAGTCCTGCGGTCAACATGGCAGCTGCCATGAGCGTGGGTCGCATCATCATCTAGGTCTCCTGCTTCTGGTTGGATGTCGGGTCGGGGACCCGCCCCCCTTCGGGTGGGGGATGTTTACGGGGAACTCGCGGTGCCGGGGGTCTTCAAACCTGACGGAATCGACGATTTCTCTTCTGTACTTTGATCGGCATTGCTCAGCGGGACGAGGGAGTTTCTCCCTATGCCACCAGGATTTCGCCAGTGCCTTGCGCTATGTCGTGCCGCCCTCTTCCTTGCGCACCGCCCCGAACCCCGATTCACCGCCCAACAGACCTTGCGAAAGGGCGATGCGGACTACCTGCGCGGTGTTCGACACATCCAGCTTCTGCCGGATGCTCGACTGGTAGTTGGCCACTGTCTTGGTGGACAGCGAGAGGATGCGGGCGATCTCCTCGATGCGGTGTCCCGCCACCAGCAGGCGAAACACCTCGAACTCGCGCGCCGAAAGCGCATGCAGCGGGTTGTGCTGCCCCGGTACCATCTGGACGGCCAGTTCCTGCGCCATGTCGTGACTGATGTAGAGCTTGCCTGCCGCCACCAGCCGCACGGCCTCCACCAGGACTTCCGGTGCACTCGATTTCGTGACGTAGCCGCGGGCACCGGTCTGGAGTGCTCGCGACGAGAACACGACATCCTCGTGCACGCTGAACATCAGGATTCTTGCCGCCGGATCCCGCGCGAAGATGCGCCGCGCCGCTTCTATGCCGCCGATACCGGGCAGACTGATGTCCATCACCACCACGCGCGGCGAGAGTTCGCCGAACAGGCGGTAAGCATCCTCGCCGCTCGCGGCTTCCCCTACGACAATCAGGTCCGTCGTGCGCTCGAGCAACCGGCGGTACCCCTCGCGGACGACCGCAGGATGCTCCGACACGGGCGCGCCGTCGGTATTGTGCTGAAGCACCTCGGTCGTGGCGATCAGGCCTTGCGATTGCGCCGCCGCACTGCCACGGCGCCCAGCAGACCGAGCCCTGCTGCCAGCATGGCGTACGTGGACGGCTCGGGCACCGCCGTGGGGATGAATCCCGCATAGACGTTCCCGACGCGCGGTTGCCCTTCCTCACCTGCCTGGTAGAAACCGATGCCTGCAGATCCGAGCGTGTAGTACTCCGCGTCGGTCTTGAGCAGGAAGAGACCGCTGAAGGGGTTTGCCTCGGCCAGGTTCAAATCGCTCTGGAAGCGGACCGTGTCCGCATCGTACAAGGCAGCCCCGGTAAGGCTCGTCGAGGCCGTGCGACCGGCGATGTACATCCGCAGATCCCGGGTGGTGGTGGACAGCCAGGCGGCCGACACGTCGAACGCGGTGCCGTTCTCCTCGAGACCGTACCTGTAGATGAAGTTCAGCTCCGCGTTGGGCTGCTGCCCGGCAAGGCCCATTCTGAAGCGCGAGCCGAACACCAGCGTGTCGTCGCGCGAATCGCGGAACACGAAGTCGTACATGTCGCCGATCGGTTGCGTCGCGTTCTCGAACACCACGTTCGGCGTGTAGCGGTAGTCCAGCAGCGTCAGGGTTCCGCTCCCCGTCGTCGTGAAGTTCCCGTCTGTCGACACCGCCAGATAGTTGATCTGCTCGTAGACGTGATAGTCGGGGCTGTTCACATCGGTCGACATCCGCGTGATTGCGGTGGGCGTCGCACGGAGAAACAGGGGATCGAAAAAGACGTCGTTCACGCCGACGACGTTCTGCGCGATGTGGCTGAACGGTGGATCTGCAGCAACCAGCGGCTGGAAGTCACCGGCCATGGCTGGCAGCGCCACGAAAGCGAATGTTGCTGCGGTGATCTGAATTCTGTGTTTCACGGCAAGTCTCCTGTTGTATCGCAGGGAATTCGGGACCCCGCTTGCTGCAAGAAAACGATTCCGAGCCTCACTGTCTTGAAGCGCCGGGCATGTCGAAGATGTAGGTGACGCCGATCCATGCGGCGCGAGGGGCGCCAGGACCGACGAAGGTCGAGTGGGTCCAGTCGTTCGAGTTGTAGTTGAAGCCGGCCGCGTCCCGCGTGCCCCAGCGACCAGCGGTGAACGGATTCAGGGCGAGATCGCCCGCCGTCACGTAGCTCGTGTCGAAGACGTTGTCGACTCGCGCTGTCAGCATGAGTCCGCGCGAAATCTGGTAGCTCGCCAGGAAGTTGAAAATCGCGTAGCCCGGAATCTTTCCTTCGCCCACGTAACTGCGGCCTGGCTCCACGGTGATCGACGGATCGATCGTCCCGCTGGTGGGCGCGCCGTTCGAATCGGTGCCGCCCGGCGTGTGCTCGTTGTTCTCGTTACCGCGGACATAGGACCAGGAGTTCGCGATCATCGACAGGCCGAAAGTGAAGTCGGATGTCGCGCGGTAGCGCCAGGAGAGGCGCAGCGAGTCGCGCGGGATCCCGGGAATTCGATCGCCCGGCTGCACCTGGAACGTGTTGACCTTTCCGTCCTGTTTCGTGGAAGTGCTGTTGGAAAGGTTGACGATCTCTGCAGGGCTCTCGAAGGTCGCATCGATGCGCGAGTACGCGGCGCGGAAGTAGTGCCGCCCCGCTTCGCCCTCGAGCCCCAGTTCGAGGCCGCGCCGCCGCGTCTTGCCGAAGGTGTCGAAGACGCCGCGGTTGCGCGTGCCGAGCGACACGAACAGGATGTCGTCCGCGAGATTGGTCTGGTACAGACTGAAATTCCACAGCATCCGGTTGTCGTACAGCTTGCCGCGTACCCCCACTTCCGTCGTGTAGGAGCGGACTTGCGGCAGGAAGGGGTCGTACGTGAGCCCGGTCGGGACGGAACAGCCCGGCGTCTGCCCGGTATTGGTCCCAGGGCCGGCGAGTTCCTCTGCCGCCCGGTCGCGCGCACAACCGAGTTCGATCACACTCGGTACGCGATTGCCCTTGCTCCAGTTCACGTAGAGATTGAGGTCCTCCCGCGGCAACCACGAGACACCGGCCGACGGGTTCCAGCTCTGATACAGGTAGTCGCCGGACGTGCAGTAGTAGCGCGCATCGTTCGATGCAGAGAGCCCGAGCTCAGCGCCGCAAACCGGCTGGAGTCGCCGGAACAGCGTCTCGTCGAACTGATAGAGCGGGATGGGCCGATCGGCGACCAGATTGCTCGTGACCCGCGTGTGGTTGTAGCGCAGCCCCAGGGTGAAGTGCAGGTTCGGTCTGGCCGACCAGATGTTCTTGGCGAACACGCTGATGGACTGGCTGCCGCCGTTCAGGTTGTTACGCTGGATCTCCTCGATCAGCGGAACCAGTCTCGTGCGGTTGTAGAGCTGGGGCGCCTGATTGACGTTGCGATCGGGGCCGATGAGACCCAGCATCTGGCTCTGGCGGAAATCGACCTCGTTCTGGTCGTAGGCGGCACCGGCCACGAGCTGGTTCGTGTCCTGGGCCCAGCTGTACTGCAACGAGGCACCGTTCGCCTTCTGGTCCGACTGCCCGATGTTGAACAGCCCGTTGGGCATCAGCCCGGCACAGCCCGGCAGGTCCACACCCACTGCCCCGTCGGTCGTTGCATTGGGAATGGGTACGTTCGGACAGGGAATGCTGAGGCGCTGCGATCCGTCCTTGAAGTCCTCCCAGAAGTCACCGCCATTCGACCGCTGCTCAAGCTTGCGGTAGTAGGCAAGCCCCGACAGGCTCATGTCGTCGTTGAGGTCCATGCGAGCGTTGCCGTTCACATGGCTCACCTTGTTCTGGACCTGATCGGGTGAGGTGAAAACCGAGTTCGGGTCGGTG
>LNDQ01000003.1 GCA_001464695.1 Betaproteobacteria bacterium Ga0077523
TTCGTGCTTTGGCACATCGGCCAGTTGGCCGAAGCCGAGGGCTTGCATCAACGATACAAAGCCACCACCCGAGCCCAGCGCGAGCTGTCCTTCATCAACTTGGCGATGCTCATCTGCCAACTGCCACACTTCCCGCTGTCCGAGTACGCCTGCAACCATCTGCTCCAGCGTCTCGGAGTTCGACAATGAAAACCGGGGAAACCTCAGGGGTCAGGGTGGGGGCAGCGCAGCTCGCATCACGACAACTGCCTGCCCCCATCCCAACTTTCCCCCATCTGCGACGGGGGAAGGAGTGCCTGACGGTGTGGTCCGTCTCGGCACAAGGGTGTACGTTCCCTCCCCGGCTTTGCCGGGGGAGGGCTAGGGTGGGGGCGACTCCACCGCGGGCTTCACCCGCCCCGCCAACCAGATGCACGCGAGTGTCGCGGCGACCGCGAGCAACCCCACCGCCCAGAAGTACGTGATCCGCCCATCGGCCGCCCGCCCCATCATCAGGCCGGCGCTGTACGCGGCCAGCCCCGCGAACAACTGCTGGATCGAGCTGTTGAACGCGAGGAAACTACCGCGCAGGCGCGGCGTGACGCTGCTGGTGACGAGCGCCATCACCGGAACGAACCGGCCCGACACGAACACCATGAAGATGACGCTCGCGGCAATCGCCAACGGCACGGGCACCGGTGGCAGGTTGGTCGTGATGAGCAGCGGCACGATGGAGATGGCAGCCACGATCCGGAAGACGCGCTTCTTGCCGTGCCGATCGGACAGGCGACCGATCCATCGCGACGTGAACAGCGTCGCCAGTCCGCCGGCGAGGTAGAGATAGGGGAGGTCGGTCTCCTTCAGTCCCACGTTCGCCACCGTGTATGGGCTGATGAAGGGAATCACCGAGAACCCGGCGAACATCAGCATCGCGATGAGCGCGAAGGCATTCAGGTGATTGCGCTGCGCGAAGACGGCACGCAGTTGCTCGACCACGGAGGCGGTACGGCGTGTCTCCATGTGCCGGTCCACCTTCGGCAGGGCGCGCCAGCACAACACCCAGAGGAGGAGGCTCGTCACCGTAAGGAACGCGAATGGGGCCCGCCAGTCGAAGTGATTGGCGAGGAACAGACCGACCGGCACGCCCGCGATCGCGGAGAGCGAGAAAGCTGCGGAGATGATGCCCATCGCGGTGCCGCGGCGCTGTTCGGGCACCAGGTCGCCGACGATCGCGTAGACCACGGCACCGATGATGCCGCCGAACACGCCCGCTGCCGCGCGCGCGGCGAGCAGGGTCCAGAACCCGGGTGCCAGCGCGCAGAGCAGCGTGGTCACCGTGAATCCGGCGTAGATGCCGAGCAATGCCGTCTTGCGATCGAAGCGGTCGATGTGAAAGGCGGCGAAGAACCCCGATGCCGCAGCACCAAAGGTGTAGGCCGAAACCAGCAACCCGAAGTCGTGCGGCGTCACGTGCAGGACGCGCATGAGCTGCGGGCCCAACGGCATCATGACCATGAAGTCCATGATGTGGGTGACCTGGACCGCGGCGAGCAGGATGAGGAGCCGGTTTTCGCGGAACTCTGCGTTGCCGGTGGTCATGGACAATAAATGAAGCGCCCAACGCGGCGGACGCGGGGTATGGCAAGACCCAAAGCGCTTTGGTCTTGAGTTTCCTCCGCGTCCGCCGCGTTGAGTGCTTTCAGGCCTTTGCCTTCGAGAGGGATCGACACAACCCGAAAGCCTCCGCCAGCATCGCATACGACTCGATCCGCGACCGGTAGTCGCCCGTGATCGTCAGCACCATCACTTCGTCCGCTTCGTATACGGACTGCAGGGAGACGATCCAATCGCGAACCACGTCCGGTGTGCCGATGATCGCGCGCGCCCGCTCGCGTTCGATGATCAGCCGATCGGCATCGGTGTAGGGCTGGTCCACGGCCATTTCCACCGTGGCGATGGGCGCATCGAACCCGCGTGCCATCTGCAGGCGCCGCAGGTCGATGGGAGCGGCGAGACGTTCCGCCTCCTCCATGGTGCGCCCGCAGATCGCGAACACCGTCAACATCGAATAGGGCGCCGGCTCGCGCGC
>LNDQ01000004.1 GCA_001464695.1 Betaproteobacteria bacterium Ga0077523
TCAGCATCCTCAACGGCGGCGGATTGACGTTGCTCGCGGGCAGCGAAGTGCTCGTTGGCACGACCGTGGGGACCGATCGCACGATGGATGGCGGGGCGACGTACGTGAACCGCGCGACCGGCACGGCCACGATCGGCGGGACACTGACCGTGGCGGGCCCCGTTGGCGGCCTGCGCGTTGGCACCACCGACGGTGGCGTGGTGAACGGCGCGCTGAGCGTGAACGCGCTGGCGATGGGCGCGAATCGGATCGGTGTGCTGAACGTGGGCACCACGGGCAACAACGGGCAGGCCGTGGGCAGCGTGAGTTCCAACAGCGGCAACCTGAACACCAACGGCAATACCTCGGTGGGTACCACGACGGGTGGCAACGCGCAGGGCAGCGTGAACCTGGGCACGGGTGAGCTGCGCGGCAACGGTGGCGGCACGCTGTACAGCGGCGTGGGCTACGGGGTTGGCACAGGGACGGTGGTGAGCGCGCGTGGCGAAGTCAACGCCGCGGGGGTGAGCGGCTACAGCGGATACGAAGTGGGCATGCTGTCCGGTGCGATGGGTGCGGGCTCGTTCGCGCAGGGCGTGGTGAGCGGCGCGGGAGCGGGAGCGGCCTCGGGCAGCACCAACTACCTTACTGTCGGCGTCACATTCAACACCGTGAACGCCGTGTCGGCGACCGGTACGCTGGCCGTGGACGGCGCATTGCAGGTGAACAACGGGCTGATTCAGGTAGGCCAGATGTTCGAAGCCGGACGCGGGTCATTCGCGGGCGGCACGGTGAACATCGGTGGAGACGCCGGGACGGTCAGCGGGCTTTGGATCGTGGGCAACGTGACCTCGTTCTCGGGGGCCACGGTGGGCAGCGAATCGACCGGTGCGTTCAGCACATCGAACGGTGGCGGATTGTCCGTGCAGGGTGGGACCAGCGTGTACATCGGCACGACGGTGGGGAGCGATCGCGCTGTGGAAGGCAGTTCGACGTACGTGAACCGCGCGACCGGTACCGCGACGGTCGACGGCACGCTGCGGGTGCTGGGCGGCGGCAGCAACATGTGGATCGGATACACGACCGGCGGAGAGGTCAACGGATCCTTGAACGTCGGCGCCTTCGACACCGGTGCGAACCGTATCGAAACGCTGGCGATCGCAATTGCCGGAGCAGACGGGCAGGCCACGGGTGAACTGAAAACCGGCGGCGGTAACCTCAATGTCGGCAGTTTGTTTGTCGGCATCGATAACGGCGGTACTGCGGAGGGTCACCTGTCGGTGACCGATACGCTGGCCAACATCGATCGCGTGGTGGCGGGTACCGGTGACAGCGGCACGGGCACCCTGCAACTCGTCAATTCCACCATGAACGTCGTCGAAGACTTCTCGCTGTTCCGCGGTGAGCTCTCCCTCGACGACAGCCTCCTGGCCGTGGGCGGCAACTTCATTCTCGGCGAAGGCGCGACGCTGCGCATCGACATCGACGGCATCGTGCGTGGCGCCGAGTATGGCGCGGTGAATGCCGGCGCGGCTTCATTGGACGGCATACTCGCGGTGGACCTCACCGATCTCATTGTGAGCGGGACCATAGTGTTCGACCTGCTGCGTTCGAGCACGCTCGATGGCATCCTCGGCGACTTCGACAACCTGCTGCTGACCGGATTGCAGAGCGGGTACTCCGCGTTCGCCGGGATCGAAGTGGTCGACAACGTGGAGGTCTATCGGTTGCGGATTGCGAGTGCGACCGTGCCCGAACCAGGGTCGATCGCGCTGGTGCTGGCGTGCTTCGCGGGGATGATGGTGATGCGTCGCTGTCGGTTGGTGGCGCAGCGGGCGCGGTAGAAGTTAGCGGGCAGTTTTCCGCGGCACGCTTGCTTGCCCCCATCCCAACCTTCCCCCACCGGTGGTGGGGGAAGGGGTGTACTGCCGCTGCGCCTTGACCCGGCTTTGCCGGGGAAGGGACGTACACCCTTCCCCCCGACTACGTTGGGGGGAAGGAAACTGCTGCGATACCGGTGGCCATCTGCACTCCTTCCCCCACCGCAAGGTGGGGGAAGGTTGGGATGGGGGCGAACCCATCGACGAGACGAGAGCGTTATCATCCCCGCTCCCGACACCCGAGCCTCTCGATTGACTGACCAGCTCTCGTTGTTCGGCACCGAACTCGAGGTGCCGCCCGATCCGTCGGTGGTTCGCGCTGTCGCGGTGAGCGACGATCTGCGCCTCCTCGCCGAGCAACTCGGATCCAACCTGCACCTCGGCACATCGTCTTGGTTTTTCACGGGCTGGACCGGCATCGTCTACGCCAACGGATCGGATTCCCGCGTGCTCGCGCGCGAGGGCCTGACCGCATACGCGGCGCATCCGCTGCTGCGCACGGTGAGCATCGACCGGTCGTATTACGCGCCGCTCGATCGCGAAGTCTTCGAAGCCTACGCCGCGCAGGTGCCGCAGGACTTCCGCTTCACGGTGAAGGCGCCAGCGGAATGCACGACGCCGTGGGTGCGCGGCGCCGATGGCTACCCGGCTGGCGACAATCCGCATTTTCTCGATCCGGAGTATGCGTACGAGAAGTTCGTGCGGCCGGCATACGACGGGCTCGGTACGAAGTGCGGGCCACTGCTTTTCCAGTTTCCGCCGCAGGGCCGCGCGGCATTGCGCCACCCACGGCAGTTCGCCGATCGGCTGTACGCATTCCTCTCGCGTCTGCCGCGATTGCCGCTCTACGCGGTCGAATTGCGTGATGCGCCGCTGATGACGGACACCTACGTCGAGGCACTCCGCAGTACCGGCATGCGCCATTGCCTGAGCGTGCATCCGAAGGCCGGTGCCCTGCACGACCAGACCGACGTGCTCGCAGCACTCGGGCCGGGCCCGCTGGTCGCGCGGTGGAACCTGAATCCCGCGCACACCTACGAAGAGGCGAAGGAGCGCTACGCCCCGTTCGACCGCTTGCAGCAGGAAGATCCCGCCTCGCGCTCGGTGCTGGCGAGCGTCTGTGCCCGGGCGCTGCAGGGCGGGCAGCCCGTCTACCTGGCCGTGAACAACAAGGCCGAGGGCAGTGCGCCGTTGTCGGTGTTCAAGCTGGCCGAAGAGATCCGCCACAGGCTGCGGCGGGCTTCCTGACCGGCGCCCGGGTGTCGCCGCCCGGCGCCGACGCCTTGAGTTCCGACTCGAACTGTCGTCGGCAGGGTCATGATTCCTTCACCAAATCGCTGGTGCGGCTCTTGCTCACAAGCCTTGACCTGTTCCAAACCGGCCGTATCCCACTGCCCCGGCGTGCGCCTGGTGACGTTTTTTGCCTGGAAGTGCGAAAAATCAGGAATTCCGAGTTGAAGTTATCCCGAGTTCTTCAAGTAGGAGGTTAACGTGAAAGGGCGATTCTCCCTATTGCTGGCGGCCGCGACCGCGATCGCTTCGAGCGGCGGCGCCATGGCGCAGATGTCCTATGACCCCGTGGGGCAGAAGGCCAAGGAACGGAGTCCCGTGTACATCGGGATCGGACTCACGTCCGCCAATTCCAAGCTTCCGCAAGGCACCATCGATGCCTTTGGCAACGCCAATCTCGCCGCGCTCGGGGGGGCGTACTACATCACGAACATCGACCAACGCACCAACGGCGCCAAGGTGTTCATCGGCTACCGGTTCACCAAGTACCTGTCCGTGGAGGCCGGCGGTATCCACTTCGGCGAGCCCGGGGTCGGCTACCAGTTCTATGCCAGTGGCGGTGCTGGTGGCCTCGGTGAGGGCAAGATCGACTACGCCATGGGGGCTGTGTTCGTCGATGCGGTGGGCACGTGGTACCTCACCGAGAAATTCGCCCTGCTCGGGAGAGTCGGGGTGGCTCGCGGGCAGACCCGCGTGGACTTCAACGGTTTACCGCTGGTGTTCATTGCTGGCAACAACGATCGCACCGAACGCAACACGCGCATCAAGTACGGCCTCGGACTGCAATACGACCTGACCGAGTCAGTCATGCTCCGCGCGGAGTGGGAGCGTTACACCCTCCCCGACCCGTTGAGCGACGACAAGGTCAAGGTCGACTCGTTCTCGGGCTCGCTGATGTATCAGTTCTAAGGGTTCAACCGCGGGTGCCAGCGACTGACGTCGCAAGTACGGTAACCCAAAGGGATGCACTCCTTCCCCCAGCAAGCTGGGAGGGAAAGTACAGCGCGAGCGGTCAGACCTGCGCCAAGCGCAGGCACTCCTTCCCCCACCTGTGGTGGGGGAAGGTTGGGATGGGGGCAAGCGACTCGGTTGCGACGATCGCAGCCCCCACCCTGACCCTCCCCCGGCA
>LNDQ01000005.1 GCA_001464695.1 Betaproteobacteria bacterium Ga0077523
AACTCGCGGTCGTGCGAAATCACCAGCAGCGTGCCCTGGTAGCTGGCGAGCCATTGCTCGAGCCAGATGACCGCGTCGAGGTCCAGGTGGTTGGTGGGCTCATCGAGCAACAGCAGATCGGAACGCGACATGAGCGCCCGCGCGAGCTGCAACCGCACGCGCCACCCGCCGGAGAACTCGCGCACGGGCCGCGGGTGGTCCGAGGTAGCGAAGCCGAGGCCGGCCATCAGCGTCGCGGCGCGCGCCGGGGCCGAATGCGCGTCGATCTCGGCCAGGCGTCCGTGCAACTCGCCCAGGCGCACCCCATCTTCAGCGCTTTCCGCCTGCGCGAGATCGGCTTCGACCGCGCGCAGTTCGGCGTCGCCGTCGATCACGAAGTCCAATGCGGCGCGCTCCAGCGCGGGAACCTCCTGCTCCACCTGGGCCACGACCCATCGCGGCGGAATCGACACGTCGCCCGCGTCCACGTGCAGCGTGCCGAGCAGCAACTGGAACAGGCTCGACTTGCCGCAACCGTTGCGGCCGATGACGCCGACCTTCTGGCCCGGGTAGACGGCGGTGACTTGTCGCAGGGAGATCACGACGGCTCCAGGTTACTGAATCCCTTGGCTCGCGAGATACTCCTCATAGGTACCTCGGTAGTCGACGATGCCCTCCGGGCGCATGTCGATGATGCGAGTCGCCAGCGAGGACACGAATTCGCGGTCGTGGGACACGAAGATCAGCGTCCCGGTATAGCTCTCGAGCGCCGAGTTGAGCGACTCGATCGATTCCATGTCGAGGTGGTTGGTGGGCTCGTCGAGCAGCAACACGTTGGGCTTCTGCAGCGTGAGCTTGCCGAAGATCATGCGCTGCTCCTCGCCGCCGGAGATCACCTTCACCGACTTGCGCGTCTCGTCGCCGGAGAACAGCAGCCGGCCGAGCGTTGCGCGCATGATCTGTTCGTCGTCTTCGGGGCGCTTCCACTGGCCCATCCAGTCGGTGAGGCTCTGGTCGTCGGTGAAGTCGGCACCGTGGTCCTGGGCGCAGTAGCCCGGACGCGCCTTCTCGGTCCATTTCACCTTGCCGGCATCGGGCTTGATGCCACCTTCCAGGCAGCGCAGCAGCGTGGTCTTGCCGATGCCGTTGGGGCCGATGATGGCCACCTTGTCGCCGGCGTCGATTGCCAGGTTGAGGTCCTTGAAGAGCGGCTTGCCGTAGCCCTTGGTGAGGCCCTCGACCTCCACCGCGATGCGATGGAGCTTGTCCTTCAGATCCACTTCGAAGCGGATGTAGGGGTACTGCCGGCTCGACGGCTTGACGTCCTCGACCCGCAGCTTCTCGATCTGGCGCTGGCGCGAGGTGGCCTGGCGCGCCTTCGACTTGTTGGCCGAAAAGCGCCGCACGAACTCCTGCAGCTCGACGATCCGCTCCTTGGTCTTGGCGTTGGCGGCCATCTGCCGCTGCCGGGCCAGGGTCGAGGCCTCCATGTAGTCGTCGTAGACCCCCGGATAGACCTTGAGCGCCCCGTAGTCGAGGTCGGCCATGTGCGTGCAGACCGAGTTCAGGAAGTGCCGGTCGTGCGAGATGATGATCATGGTCGAGTTGCGCTCGTTCAGCACGTCCTCGAGCCAGCGGATGGTGTTGATGTCGAGGTTGTTCGTAGGCTCGTCCAGGAGCATCACGTCGGGCTCGCCGAACAGCACCTGGGCCAGCAGCACCCGCAGCTTCCAGCCGGGCGCCACGGCGCTCATGGGGCCCTCGTGCTGCGATTCCGGGATGCCGACTCCCAGCAGCAACGCGCCGGCCCGCGCCTCGGCGTCGTAGCCACCCATCTCGGCGAACTTCGACTCGAGCTCGGCCGCGTGCATGTAGTCGTCTTCGGTCGAATCGGGGCTCGCGTAGATGGCGTCCTTCTCGGCCCGTGTCTTCCACATCTGATCGTGGCCCATCATGACCACGTCGAGGACGCGCTGGTCCTCGTAGGCGAACTGATCCTGCCGCAGCTTGCCCACCCGCTCGTTCGGATCGACCGTGACGGTGCCGGAGCTCGCCTCGAGGTCGCCGCCCAGGATCTTCATGAAGGTCGACTTGCCCGACCCGTTGGCCCCGATCAGGCCGTAGCGATTGCCGTCGCCGAACTTGACGGAGACGTTCTCGAACAGGGGCCGGGCCCCGAACTGCATGGTGAGGTTCTGCGTGGTGATCACGGCTGGGGAGCAAGGCGCCGGGCGCGTTACCGCTGCGACGGGGCTGCTTCGATGGGATGGTGGAAGGGTGAAACGCGGCGGAACGCCGGCGCCATCCGGGGCCGCGATGTTACCGGCAGAGGGGAGAAATGCAACTGGTGGCGATGTTGGTGGCGCGGCTGCCCCCATCCCAACCTTCCCCCAGCCAAGCTGGGGGAAGGGGTGTACTTCCCCTCCCCCGGCTTCGCCGGGGGAGGGTTAGGGTGGGGGCCGGCCGACCCTAAGACTCGCTCCCCTGCATGCAAGTCTCGTAAATACGATCTCCCAACACCTCCAGCGGTGTGTCCTTGCGCCCTGCCTCGTGCTCGAGCCGGATCCGCTCGTACCCCACGTCCAGCGCGTGATTGACGAAGTCGATCTCGTACTGCGTCTCGTCGCCGTGCCAGTGGATCTTGACCTCCGCCCGCGGCGTGCCCTTGCCGAAGTAGTACGCCGCGAGGACCTGCAGCCGGGTCTCGTACGCGCAGCGCTCGGCCCGGTTCATGGAGGTGATGCGGTCAGCGCCGGCAGCCCCGGCAAACACCGTCAGTACAACGGCAAGGATGATCTGCTTCACGAAACGTCCCTCATGACCAAGTTGTGGCGCGCCGGGGCTGGTGCGCTGCGGGATCAACGTCGGGCCGTTCGGCGGCAGCGCTCCGAACCCTGTCGCACCGAGCGCACATGCCGCATCGCGCAACCAAAACCGCAGCGTTCCCGAAAAACCCAGTGCTATTCTGGCTCCGCGGTCAAGTGGCACCCGACTTGCATGCCTTGGCCGTCAAACAACCATAACGACAGCAAGCCAAGAGCACGGAGGTTCCCATGATAACGACTCATCTGCGCCGCGCGGCCCTGGTGGCGTTGTTCGCATCGACACCGGTTGCCTGGTCTCACAGCCTGAGCGTCGAGGAGTGTCTGGAAGGCGGCGATTTCATCAAGCACGCCGCGATGTCGCGCGACTACGGCATGACGCGCGAGCAGTTCATCTCGAAGGTCCAGGGCGACATCCTCGCCATCCAGTCCTTCCCGCCAGAGCTGCGCTGGTTCGTCCAGGATCTCGACGACGAAGTGTTGCTGGTCGGCGCGGCCGAACGCGTCTTCGACGAACCGTCCGAGCCCGAAACCCATCGCGATGCGTTTCTGCAATCGTGTTTCGGTCGGGTGAGTTTCAAACCGCGCACGACACGCTGAGAAATCACAGCGTCATCGCCGCGCATGCGCGCGGTGATGACGCTTCGATGACGAATCCGCGTAGTTGCGAATCGCGCTGCGCCAGCATTCATGCGGACCTGCGCGACCCCATCGGCCGGAATCGCGCGCCGTTGCTGGAGTTGCATCAACGATGCCGCCGAATCCCGCGCCAACACTGGGTGGAGCGCGTTTTCGGGGGGTGTGTCAAGGCACGAAGAGAAAGTTATCAAACGCCGCAGCAGAATCTCGGGGGATGCCGCCAGCACTCGCTGTGCACAAGGGCTAAACGCTCGTATCTTTCTGTTTATTCGGTCGTTTCAGCACTGCCCGTTTCCTGCGCAATCCAGGAAAAGTCGAGCCGCCACAAGCGATTTTTCCGGTTTCCCAAAGGTTATGCACAGGTCTATCCACAGGTTCTGTGGATGGCTGACGTCGCCCTCGAGAGACAGGAATCAACGCATCAAGGCTCGCAATCGCACACGGTCACGTACCCGACCCAGTTCCATGTGGTTGCGGTCATCGGATCGTTGTCCGATTCGATGCGCCAACGCTGCGAGCCGGTGATCGGACCGAACACGTTCACTCGTCCGGGCGTGCAGCCCTTCTCGCATTTCTGCGCGTCCGCACCGCGTGCAGTGCGATCAGCGCGCTCGAGCCGTGCGGGCCAGGCACGCTCGTAGGCCTGCAGCGCATCGCGCACGGCGTGCTTGCCGATGCCGTTGCCGACCACCCACTCGAACGACAGGCGGCTCGCCGGCGGGCAGCGCTGCACCGCGAGCATCAACGGCTCGGGCTCAGGTGCTTCGGCTTTGCGTTTCTTCTTCTTGACCGGCGCTTCGTCGCCGGCCTTCTTGTCCGACTTCTTGCCCATGATCGCTCCTACCGACCGCGTCGCAGTGCATCTGGGGGGCCCCAAAAGCCCCGGCAGCGCCCGCTGCTGGTCGATCGGATCGACCAGCAATGCAGGCTGGGACCAAGCGTCGCGAATCTAGCGATGAGCTTTACGGCTGTCTAGCGCGGGGCTTGACCCCGTCCACTAGGGAACCGCACCGCGCAAGGCAGCGACCTCCGTCTGCAAACGCTCTGGAGTCGCTAGTTCGACCGCCACGGGGACGCCCACGGTGAGGCGGATGCGCGCAAAAAGCCGATAGGGCCACAATCGGGCAACGCCTTGGTAGCGCCGGCTGAACGCGCTGCCCCAGAGCCCCGACAACGCCATGGGCACCACCGGAACCGGGTTGCGCTCGAGGATACGCGTGATACCCGGTCGGAACGGCTGCAGCTCGCCGGTGCGGGTGATGGCGCCCTCCGGAAAGATCGCAATCAGCTCGCCGGCCGAGAGCGCATTGGAAACCTCGTCGAAGGCATGCTCCAGCATGGCCGGATCTTCCTTCGCCGATGCGATCGGAATCGCCCGTCCCTCGCGGAACACGAACGAGAGTATCGGCGTGCGGAAGATGCGATGGTCCATCACGAACCGCATCGGGCGACGGCATGCACCCATCAGGATGACGGCATCCGCGAAGCTCACGTGATTGCACACGACGACGGCGGCGCCCTCCTCCGGGATGTTGTCGAGGCCACGCTTGCGCAGGCGATAGACCGAATGGATCAGTATCCAGGCGATGAACCGCAGCAGGAACTCGGGTACCAGCCGGTAGATGTAGAGCGCCACGGCGGCATTGATCAGCCCGGCCACCAGGATCAGTTGTGGGATCGACAACCCGGCCTCGATGAACAG
>LNDQ01000006.1 GCA_001464695.1 Betaproteobacteria bacterium Ga0077523
ATGCGCGCGCGCGGGTTCGATGCGAAACCGGTCGCGAACCCGGCCAACAATGCTCCGTGCGCGTGGATTCCCGCCGCCGATCGCGACACCGCCGAGCGGGGCGGATTGACGATCTGGGATGAGGAGGCTTTCCTGGCCCTCACGATTTCCGCATTGCTGCGACGCAAGGCCGCGGACTTCGTCGACGTGCATGCAACGCGGGTGATGCTGAGGAAGCTCGCGCTGGCCTTCCCGAACCTGGTGGCCGAGGCCGTGCCCGCAGTCGTGTCCGAGTTCCTGCTGTCCGACGTGCTGCGGCGCCTGGTGGCCGAGCAGGCGTCGGTCCGCAACCTGCGGCGCATCGTCATGGCCCTGGCCGAGCGGGCACCGATCGAGAGCGACCCACTCTATCTGACCGAGTATGTACGCGCGGCCCTGAAGCGCGAGATCACCTACCGACTGACGCACGGCACCGGCACGCTGATCGTGTTCCTGCTCGACCCCGACATCGAGGCAACGCTCCGCGCGGCGACGGTACACACGCCGACCGGGTCCTACGTCGATCTGCCGCCGGAGCGCCTGCGACCGATTCTCGAGGCCATTCGCGCAGCGGTGATGGCGCTGGGTGAAGGTGTGCAGCTCCCCGCCATTCTCACCGCCATGGAGATCCGGGCGGCGGTCCGCCGCCTCGTCGCGCCCTGGCTGCCGCTGCTTCAGGTCGCTTCCTACCACGACCTGCGCCCCGAGGTGAACATCCAGCCCATCGACCGCATCAGTCTCGATGGGCCGCGGCACCGACGGCCGTTCACCGTCGAATCGCCGTGGACGGCAGATCGGAACGCCGAACCGCGGCGCGCCCGTCCCGAGGCTCGAGAACACCCCGACGTTCGTCCTGCGCTCGAGGCGATCGAGGCCCTTCTCACGCCCCAGCCGGCGGGAGGCTACGAACTCTTGCCGGTGCACGAGGAGCAGGTGGCTCAGATCCTGCAAACGTTCCTGGAGCGTCCCGAGTTGGCGGCACTGGTGCAGGGGCTGATCGATCTCGCCGACCGCCTGGGTGCGCAGGGGCAGTCGGAGGACGCCGCACAAGCCATTCTCCGATTGGTCGAACGTCCGGTGGTGCTCGAACCCTTGGAGGCGCTGGTCGAAGCAGCGCGGCACTACGCGAGTCACAACACCACCATCAGTCCCGAAGTCGACGCGCAGCTGCGCGCGGATGCCTATCGGGCGCAGATCAACTTCGGAACGCCGGGTGAATATCGATCGAGTGAGGCGGCATTCCGGTCCGAGTCTGACCCGGATCGCGGTTCACGCGGTTAGCAGCAACCGCCCGCGACGTCGTCGGGCGACCAGACCCAGCAACCCCAGCCCACCCACCAGCAGTGCCCAGGTTTCCGGCTCCGGCACGGCGGCCACACCCAGCAGCACGTCCTGGTCGCGATAGGTCACGTCGAACACGACGCCGCTGCCGAAGCCCACGAAGTTCACCCGGTCGAACGTCGTGCCGTTGCGATCGTTGAAGGTCATCACGATGAAGCTGTCGCCTACCGTGGGCGCATAGCCGCCGAAGCGGACGATGTCGAGGTCGCCGGCCAGGGCCGCATCGCCGGTGACGGTGAGCAGATCGAAATCCGCGACGCCGCCCAGTTCGATGCTCACCACACCGTCGGATGCCATGATCAGGTCGCCGTCGATGGTGAGATGGCCGGGTGAACTGCCCGGCGCTATGGTGCCGGCGTTGGTCAGGCCGGCAGCGGGCCCGATGACGGTGCCGCCACCCCGGATCAGGCCGGTGTTCACGAAGCTCGACCCGGCCTGGAACGTGGTGCCGGGCGCGACGTGCACGGTGCCGCCGTTCGAGAAGGTCGGGATGTTGAGGGCACCTTGCACCACTTCCACCGTGCCGGTGTTGAAGAAATGAACGTGCACGCTGTAGGTGCCGGGGCCACTCTTGCGGAAGGTGCCGGCGTTGTTGACGCGCGCGTCGGCGCCGGTGTCCAGCGCATTGGTGTTGACCCAGTTCGTGGCGAAGATCGACTGGTTGAAGGTCTGCACGTTGATCAGTGCGCCCGAGGCGTTGTCGATGCGACCCGAGCCCGTGTTGCTCAACCGGTTGAGGTCGAGCACGCCGTTGATCGTCATGCTGCCTTGATTGCGCAGCACATGCCCGGAATCGAGGCCGAACGTGTTATTGGGGCCGCCACCCACCGTGCCGCTGCCTTGCAGCGTGGTGGTGGTGGGGCCGGCCAGCACACCCAGCGACGAGGAGATGTTGAGGGCATAGGGCCCGTTCAGCAGCAGGTTCGCGCCACCGATCGTGCCGCCGGTCATGTCGAACGTCGAGTCGATGGTTGTCGGCGCCAGCAAGTTGAGAACGGACCCTGCACCAGCGAGAGTCAAGGTGCCAGGGCCGGTGAACGTCGCGCCGGTGCCGACGGCATGCGTGCCGCCGCTGAAGGTCAGGCCGGTGTTGGTCGCCAGGGTGGCCGCACCGTTGTAAGTGCCGCCGTTGGTGAAACTGAAACTGCCCTGCTGCACGTCGATGATGCCCGTGGCGAGGTTGAGGAAGGGCACGGCCACGGTGTACCCGCCCGCGCCGCTCTTGCGGAAGATGCCGGCATTGCTGACCAGTGCATCGGCACCGGTGTCGCCCGTGAAACTCGACGCGCCGATGGACTGGTTGAACGTGGCCACGTTGATCAGCGCGCCCACGGCGTTCTCGATGCGGCCGGCACCGGGCGCATTCAGCGGGTTCAGGTTGAGCACCCCGGTGATGGTCATGGTGCCTTCGTTGCGCAGCACGCGGCCGGCGTCGAGGCCGAAGGGGTTGTTGCCGCCGCCGCCGACCGAACTGGTACCCGTCAGCGTGGTGATCGCGTTGCCGGACATCACGCCGAACGACGACATCGCGATCGTGGTCGGACCGGTGAGGGTGAGGTTGGCCCCCCGTATCGTGCCGGTGCTCATGGTGAAGGCGCTGTCCACCGTGGTCGGCGCGACCAGGTCCAACACGGTGCCGGAACCGGCAAGGGCGAAGGTTCCCGGTCCCTGAAAACTGGCGCCGGCACCGATGGAGTGGGTGCCCGCGTTGAAGGTGAGCGTTGCTCCGCTAGCCAGAGTCACGGCGCCGTTGTAGGTGCCGCCCGCGGAAAAACTGAAACTGCCCAGTTGCACATCGATCGTCCCGCCGGCCAGATTGATGAAGGGCACGTTCACGTTGTAGTTGTTCCCGGTGCTCTTGCGGAACGTGCCGGCGTTGGTGATCGAGGCGCCGGCGTTCGAATCGACGCCGGCGAAATTGCTCGCGGTGATGGAGAGATTGAACGTGCGTACGTCGATCGTCGCGCCGGCGGCGTTCTCGATGCGTCCGGTGCCGGCAGCGTCGGTGATGTTGAGATTCATGCCGCCATTGACCGTCGCCACGCCTTCGTTGCGCAGCACGCGCCCCGCGTCGAGGTTGAAGCTGGTCCATGTGGAGGGCCCCGTCACCGTGGTGGTGCCGGGCCCGGTATGGGTTCCGCTGCTGAGTGCGGTGGCTGCCCCGCTCAAGGTGAGATCGCTGCCCTGCACAGTGCCGCCACCCTGGTTGGTAAAGCGGCTTTGTACCGTGGTGGGCGCGTTCAGTTGAACCGCAGCGCCATTGACCTGCAGCGTGCCGTCTCCGGTGAACGTTGCGCCGGCGTTTACGGTGTGCGTGCCGCCACTCCAGATGAGCGTAGTGCCGGTGGCCGCGGTGACGGCGCCGCTGTAGGTGCCGCCGCCGGAAAAACTGAAACTGCCCGCGACCAGGTCGATGGTACCGGTCGCCAGGTTGTTGAACGACACGCCCACGCTGTAGTTGCCGGTGGACCCTTTGCGGAAGGTCCCGGCGTTATTGATGACGGCCGCGGCACCGGGATCACCCGCGGGGTTGCTCGCTACGAGAGAAAGATTGAAGGTGCGTACGTCGAACAGCGCGCCGGCGGCATTCTCGATGGTGCCGGTGCCCGCCGTATCGGTCGGGTTGAGGTTCATGGCGCCCGTCAGCGTTGCGGTGCCTTCGTTGCGCAACGTGCGACCGGCGTCGAGGTTGAGGCCGCTCAGCGCCGTCGTGCCCTTGAGGATGGTGATGCCGGTGCCGGTGTGAGTGCTGTTGGTCAGGCTGGAGACGCCGAGCACATTGACCAGCCCGGTCCCGCCCAGGGTACCGCTGCTCTGGGTGAGCTTGGCCAGGGTCGAAGCGCCGGTCGCGTTGTCGGCGGACGGCAGGCCGAGGATCGTGAGCGATCCGCCGCCGATGGTGAGGGCGTCGTCGCCGTTGACGATGAGGCTGTTGATGACGAACGGGCTGCCGGTGGCATTCAGCGTGACCACCCGGGCGCCGGCGACGTCGATGGTGACGTCGTCGTCGGCGTCCGGCAGACCCGGGCTCCAGTTGGCCGCGACGCTCCAGTTGCCGTTGGCTGCAGGGACCCAGATGACCGGTTCTGCCTGCGTCGGGGTCGCGAACACGGCACCGATGGCGGCCGCGATGACGGATAGCTTCACGTGGAGCGTGCTGGTCATGCCGTGTCTCCTTTTCGGGGAAGGATCCGACCGCGGTGCCGATGCTGTCAGAGCTGCTGGGTGGTAATCCTGCTCGTCGCCGACGCAGATGCTGCGGACTGTCCAAGGACTCGCAGCGGGCATGCCTGTAAGCTAATCCGACATCATGCGCACGTCGATGCGCACACGTGAATCGATTGGAGTGTAGCGCGTTCTCTCGTCGGCAAACGTGCAATCGAATTGATCGCATCGCCGCCTCGATGCCGGGCCGGTCTGCGCGGTTTCGGCGTATCGGATAACCTTCGGTGCTCCACGGCAATGAAGGGTGAAACGGCATGACGGATGCCGCGCGGCGCGTCGCCGAGTTCGACGCACTGATCATCGGCGCCGGCTTCTCCGGCCTGTACCAGCTCTACAGTTTGCGCGATCGCCTCGGGCTGTCGGTGCAGGTGCTGGAGGCGGGTGAGGGTGTCGGCGGCACCTGGTACTGGAACCGCTACCCCGGGGCACGCTGCGACTCGGAAAGCCATTCCTACTGCTACACGTTTTCCCGCGAGTTGCTGGAGGAGTGGCAGTGGACGGAGCGGTATCCGGGCGACGCGGAGATCCGCCGCTACCTCGATCACGTTGCGGACCGTTTCGATCTGCGGCGCGACATCCGCTTCGGCACGCGGGTCAGCAGCGCGCACTACGACGCAGCGACCAATCGCTGGCGCGTGACCACCGACAAAGGCGATCAGTTCACCGCACAGTTCCTCGTGACCGCCGTCGGCTGCCTCTCGACCGCCAACGTGCCGAACATTCCCGGGCTCGAGCACTTCGCGGGCCGCTGGTTCCACACCGGCCAATGGCCGCACGAGGGCGTGGACTTCACGGGCAAGCGCGTGGGGCAGATAGGGACCGGATCCACCGGCATCCAGGCCGCACCGGTGATCGCCGAGACTGCTGCGCATCTCACGGTGTTCCAGCGCACCGCGAACTACAGCGTGCCGGCGCGCAACGCGCCCCTGACCGACGAGTTCCAGCGCTGGGCGAAGGAGCACTTCGACGAGGTCCGCCAGGTGATGCACAGCACCACCAACGGCCATCCGTTCGCCATCGACCGGCGCTGCGTGTTCGATGTAACGCCGGAGGAACGTGCGCAGATCTACGAAGCGGCGTGGCAGAAGGGCGGCCTGCAGTTTCGCGCCACGTTCCACGATCTGCTGCTCAGCAAGGCATCCAACGACACGGCGGCCGACTTCATCCGCCACAAGATCCGGAGCATCGTGAAGGACCCGGTCACGGCCGAGAAGCTGGCCGACATCGACCACCCCTACGCAGCGAAGCGCCCGCCGATCGACACGGACTACTTCGAAACTTTCAACCGCGCCAACGTGAGCCTGGTGGACGTGCGGGCCGATCCGATCGAGGCCATCACGCCCCTGGGCATCCGTACGCGCGCCGCCGAGTATCCGCTCGATCTCATCGTGTTCGCCACCGGCTTCGATGCGATGACCGGTCCGTTGCTGCGCATGGACATCCGCGGGCGCGACGGGTTGACTCTCGCCGAACTGTGGAAGGCCGGCCCGCGCAACTATCTCGGCCTGCAGGTCGCCGGCTTTCCCAACCTGTTCACGATCACCGGTCCGGGCAGTCCTTCGGTGCTGTGCAACATGCCCGTGGCTATCGAGCAGCACGTGGAGTGGATCACGGACTGCATCGCCCACATGCGCTCGCACGGGTTGACCAGGGTCGAAGCCGAGACCGAAGCCATGGACGGTTGGGTCGCAGAGGTCAACGCGGCGGCGAATGCGACACTGCTGCCGCAGGCGCATCATTCCTGGTACCTGGGGGCGAACGTGCCGGGCAAGCCACGAGTGTTCATGCCGTACGCGGGCGGGATGGCGCGCTACCGAAAGATCTGCACCGAGGTCGCAGCCAAGGGCTACCAAGGGTTCGCGTTCGGTTCCTGAGCAAACGCGGGGCGGCGTTGCGTGATACTGGCGGAGGTACTTCGCACGTCTCGACGGAAGCGCTGGCGCAGCGGCTTGCCAGGCCGTGAAGATGCCGGCGCCTCGTGAGTCGGCTGCCAGGTCGGCAGGACCGGTCCGATCGAGGCCATTCATCGACAATACGGGGGCAACACCATGACTCATCATCGTGCTGACTGGATCAGATTGCTGAAAGCTGCATTGCTTGGGGCCGTCGTCGTGCTCGCGGCAGGTTGCGCCGGCATGCGCGGCCAGCATGCGACCACCAGCGTGGTCGACTACCTCTACCCGAACGCGAAGAAGGAGCCGGTCGCGGAGCAGGGTATCCCGGTGTTGAACCTCCCGATGCGCGTAGGCATCGCCTTCGTGCCGGAGCGCGGCGCCTCCCACCTGACCGAGGCGAAGAAGACCGAATTGCTCGAGAAGGTGGCGGCGAACTTCAAGTCGCTCGACTTCATCAAGTCGATCGAGATCATCCCCTCGGCCTACCTGACCCCGCAGGGCGGATTCAACAATCTGGAGCAGATTCGCGCCATGCACGGTATCGAGACCATGGCCCTGGTCTCCTACGACCAGAAGCAGTTCACCGACGAGGGCATCGCCTCGATCGTCTACTGGACCATCGTCGGCGCCTACGTGGTGCCGGGCGAGAAGAACTCGACCTACACCATGGTCGACACCGTGATCATGCACATTCCGAGCCGCAAGCTGCTGTTCCGGGCGCCGGGGACCAGCCAGGTCAAGGGCTATTCGACCCCGATCAACCTGAGCGAAGAACTGCGGGCGGACAGCGAGAAGGGCTTCAACGAGGCGGTGGACAAGATGATCCCGAACCTCAACCAGCAGCTTGCTTCGTTCCGCGAAAAGGTGAAGGCTGCACCGGAGGAGTACCAGGTGGTGCGCGCCGATGGCTCATCCCGTGGCGGCGGGTCGATGGAGTTCTGGGTGGCGTTGCTGTTCGGAGCGGTGATGGCGGGCGGGTTCTGGTGGTCGCGCCGCGCAGCGTGATGCCCGTGCCGCGGTGGACCCTGGGCCTGGTGGCGGCCCTGGTGCTCGTGCAATGGGTGCCCGGTGCCGCGGACCTGCTGGCCTACGATCGTGGTGCCGTGCTGGGTGGCGAGTCGTGGCGCATCGTGACCGGGCACTTCATCCACTACTCCTGGGCGCATCTTGCGAACAACCTGGCGGCTCTGGTGCCGGCCGCGTGGCTCGTCGAGACGCGCTACCGCAACGACGGACTGCCGCTGGTTCTCGGCGCGTCGGTCGCGATCGGCATCGCGCTGCTGGTGGGAGAGCCGGGCGTCGTCGAGTTCCGCGGTGCCTCCGGTGTTGCCTTGGCCCTGCTCGGATACGTCGGTTTGCGCGGGCTGCACGAGCACCGCCGGTGGCGCATGGTCTGCGGGCTCCTGCTGGTGCTACTGACGGCGAAACTGGTGGCCGAAGCTGCCGGGTGGCGCCAGCAGGACTGGCAGCACGAAGGCTTCGTAACGGTGTGGCTCAGCCACCTCGCCGGTGCCAT
Source organism: Betaproteobacteria bacterium Ga0077523 (assembly GCA_001464695.1). GTDB lineage: Bacteria > Pseudomonadota > Gammaproteobacteria > Burkholderiales. The sequence continues at coordinate 7,996 of LNDQ01000006.1, forward strand.
GGTCGGCGTTGCCGTCTACCTGCGGCACGTGGGCCGCAACTCGAACGGATTGCCGCTCGCTTCGAGCCGCTGAAGCAGCGCGCGAACTATCCCGTCTCGTCGCCCGTTCGGGCGCGAGCGCGCTGCAGACTGCCGGTCGCCATGGTCGCGAGCACTTCGGCGATCTTCTTCCGCCGCGCTTGCGACAGTGCGGTCGCCAACAGCTCGCGGTGTTCCGCTTCGGCGCTGCGCCCATGTTGTACAGCGAGCGTGCGCAGGGCGGCAACCAGGCTCTCTTCGACGTTGCGCAGTATCAGGTCGGGCATGACGCGCTCCATCCGGATGACACTCCCCCGCGGGAATCCTAGCAGTGCAGGCAGCTTTGTCCAATGGGCAAGCACGGTGTGGCGGCGCAGCAAAACGACCCGACGAGACTCGCGCAAGTTGGGCTGGCACCGAGAGACGGGTGCCCCTGATGCGCTGCAAGAATGCATCCGCTATGCTGCCCGGACTGGTGCGTTGTTCCCGCCTGGAAACCCGAGAAAGTCATCCCGATGCCGACCTCCATACCCGCGACGCTGATCCCCGGTGACGGCATCGGCCCCGAAATCGTCGATGCAACACTCGCGGTGCTGGAGGCCCTGAAAGCGCCTTTCGCATGGGAGCGCCATGTGGCCGGCCTCGAAGGGGTGAAGGTCGCCGGCGATCCGCTGCCCGAGGCCACGCTCGCGAGCATTCGTCGCACGCGCCTCGCGTTGAAGGGGCCGCTCGAGACACCGTCGGGTGGCGGCTATCGCTCGTCGAACGTGCGGCTGCGCGAGGAATTCCAGCTCTACGCGAATCTGCGTCCGGCGCGCACCATCGTGCCGGGCGGGCGCTTCGACAAGATCGATCTGACCGTGGTGCGCGAGAACCTCGAAGGGTTGTACATCGGCCACGAGCACTACGTGCCGATCGACGGCGATCCGCATGCGGTCGCCATGGCCACCGGCGTCAATACGCGGCAGGGCAGCCGGCGCCTGCTCGAATACGCATACGAGTACGCCATCGCGAACGGCCGCAAGAAGGTGACGCTCGTGCACAAGGCCAACATCATGAAGGCGCTGACCGGCATCTTCCTCGAGACCGGGCTGGAGTTGTACGAGCGCAAGTACAAGGGGCGCTTCGAACTCGATTCCGTGATCGTGGATGCGTGCGCGATGAAGCTCGTGCTCAACCCGTGGCAGTTCGACGTGCTGGTGTCGACCAATCTCTTCGGCGACATTCTTTCGGATCTGGTGGCCGGCCTGGTGGGCGGTCTCGGCATGGCGCCCGGGGCCAACATCGGGGCCGACGCCGCCATCTTCGAGGCGGTGCATGGATCGGCTCCCGACATAGCGGGCAAGGGCGTGGCGAATCCCACGGCGCTGCTGCTCGCGGCGGCCATGATGCTGGATCACTGCAAGCTGCAGGAGCTTGCCGCCCGGCTGCGCAAGGCCATCGACGAGACGCTGAACGTGGACCTGGTGCGCACCGGCGATCTGGGCGGGCGTGCGAGCACTGCCGCGTTCACGCAGGCGCTGGTGGCGCGCATCGCCAACGGCTGAGTCGGTCGAGTCGACCGCGCTCGCAGCCGCGGTCTATAGTGTGGGCATCACACAACCAGAGTTTCGGGGAGGATGCCGCACATGAAACCGCCTGCACGCCGATCGCAAATCCTGGGGGCCCTCACGGCGCTGCTGCTGGCGGTGCCGGCCGTGGCGGCCGATGTCATCAAGATCGCCCACGTCGATCCGATGAGCGGGCCCTTCGCCCTGGTCGGCGAGAGCGACGCGCGCATGCTGCGCGCCGCGATCGATGCGGTGAACGAGAACGGCGGGGTGCTGGGCGGCACCAAGCTCGACCTGCAGTCGTTCGACAGCAAGAGCAGCCCACAGGAGGCGGTGCTGATCTTCAAGCAGATCGTCGACTCGGGCATCCGCTTCATCTCGCTCGGCTCCGGGTCCCACATCGCGCACGCGCTGCTGGAATCGATCAACAAGCACAACAGCCGCAATCCGGGCGAGGCCGTGCTGCTGCTCAACATCGCGGCGCAGGATCCGCCCCTCACCAACGACAAGTGCAGCTTCTGGCATTTCCGCTGGGAGGCCCACACCGACATGCGCGTCAACGCGCTGAGCGACTTCATCGCGAAACAGAAGGGCACGCCCAAGGTGTACCTGATCAACCAGGACTACGCCTTCGGCCAGGCCATCAGCAAGGGGGCCAAGGAGATGCTCGCGGCCAAGCGCCCCGACATCAAGATCGTGGGGGACGACCTGCATCCGCTCGGCAAGGTGAAGGATTTCGCGCCGTACGTGTCGAAGATCCGGGCCTCCGGCGCCGATTCGGTGCTGACGGGCAACTGGGGGCCGGACCTGGCGCTGCTCATCAAGGCGAGCAAGGAGGCCGGTCTCGACGTCGTCTACTACACCCTGAATGCGCACAACGTCGGGGTGCCGGGCTCCATCGGCAAAGCCGGTGACGGTCACATCCGCCAGATCTTCTCGTGGCACGCCAACGTCGCCGACAACAAGCTCGACAAGTTCGCCGGCGACTACAAGAAGCGCTTCAACGAGGATCTCTGGCTGGCCTTGCCCAAGCTGCAGATCGACATGCTGGCGAAGGCGATCAATACGGCCGGCTCGGCCGATCCGGTCAAGGTGGCGAAGGCGTTGCACGGCATGCGCTTCCAGGGCGAGACCGGGGAGGTATGGATGCGGCCCGACGACCACCAGGCCATCATGCCGGAGTACATCGCCACGTTCTCGAAGGCCGGCGGCCCGGTGAAGTACGACGCGGAAGGAACCGGTTACGGGTGGAAGACCGACGTGCGGCTGGAGAGCAAGGACATGGCGTTGCCCACCACGTGCAAGTTCGAGGTGCCGCAGTAGATGGGGGATCCGGGGAGCACGGCGGCGGTCGACTACGGCCCGGAAGAGGCCGCGATGCGCGCGTATTGCGAGGCCGGCGCACAGCGCGCGGCGGACCTCGGCAACCGCGGTCCGATCCGGTTCGATGCCGATGGCCGGATTCATCACGACATCCTCGACGCGTATTGGCGCTGCGGCTTCTACGTGTTCGAGGGGGTGCTGAAGGCTGACGAGCTCGCCGACATCGAAGTGGATGTGCAGGACATCCTCGAGCGCTTGCCCGCCTATCGCGGCGCGCCCGTGGATCGCCGGGGACGGCCGGCGCTCGGCGCTGACCTGGAAGCCAGCACGCTGTTCTGGGCGCGGCCGCTGGGTGATCCGTTCGGCGGCACCGAGCTGGCCGGTGGTCGCCATCCGGTGAAGATGTTCGAACCGAAAGCGGCGCAGGACGCGCCCGACGAAGTGGTCTACCTGATTCTCGGTTCGTTGCAGTTTTCCGACGCAGCGGTGCGTGTCTACGGTCACCCGCAGCTGCTCGCGGTTGCCGCTGCAGTGAACGGCGACGACTTCGCGCCGTTCAACGAGGGCATTTTCATCAAGGAACCCGGCCGCGGTGCTTCGGTGGCGTGGCACCAGGACGGGTTGACGCACTGGAACAGTCCCGACTGGGACGAAGGCTCGCACGGCTTCAACTTCATGGCGCAGCTCTACGGCTGCACGGCGGCGAACGGTGTCTGGGTCGTGCCCGGTTCGCACAAGTCCGGTCGGGCGGACATTCGCGCGCTGGTGGCTGCCGCGGGTACCGAGCGGCTCCCCGATGCCGTGCCCATCCTCTGCGCGCCGGGCGACGTGGCCATCACCAACCGTCAGGTGGTGCACGGTTCCTTCGCGAACACCAGCCGCGATTGGCGGGTCACGCTCAACTTCGGTTTCCATCGGCGCAGGTCGGTGCTCGGCGTGCAGGGTGGCGGCTTGCACAATGCGCCGGCGGTCTACGACGAGGCGCGCATTCGCAACCGCGCCCGCGCGATCGGTTACGCCATCGACGCGCGGCGGCAGCGCTTTCCGGACGAGACGCCCTTCGTCTACCAGCCTCAGCTCGGCGAGGTGTATCGCTGGGATGCTGCCGCCAGGGCGACCCTCAAGGACTACAACCTGCTCGATCTTTCCATCTGAGCGCCCGGCCGGTCGTGTCGCCCGAGCCCCGGCAATGTGCCTCATGACACCAGCGCTTTCCCGATGAACGACGAAGAACTCTGCTTCACGCCCGCCACGGAGTTGCTGCGGATGATCCGGAGCAAGGCGGTGTCACCGGTCGAGATCGTGCGCGCGAGCATTGCCCGCGCGGAAGCGCTCGATCCGCACCTCAACGCGATCTGCACGCCCACTTTCGACACCGCCCTGGAGCAGGCGCGGGCGGCCGAGGCCGCGGTGATGCGCTCGGAGCGCCTCGGGCTCCTGCACGGCATTCCGACGACCCTCAAGGATGTGTCGCTCACCCGCGGGGTCCGAACCATGGGCGGGTCGAACCTGTATCGCGACCGCATACCCACCTTCGATCACGTGCATGTGGAGCGCTTGCGCGACGCGGGCGCCATCGTGATCGGCAAGACGACCGTGCCCGAGCTGGGCTGGAAGGGCAATGGCGACAGCCCCGTGACCGGCATCACGCACAACCCCTGGCGGCACGGCATGAATGCCGGCGGATCGAGCGCCGGTGCCGCCGTGTGTGCAGCGGCGGGCATCGCGCCGCTGCACCAGGGTTCGGACGGCGCGGGGTCGGTGCGCATGCCGGCGGCGTTCTGCGGCGTGTTCGGTTTGAAACCCTCGTACGGCCGCATACCCTACTGGCCCATGCCGAACAACGGCGCGATCTCGCACGTGGGTCCGCTCACGCGGACCGTGGCGGATGGTGCGCTCATGCTGCAGGCCATGGCGGGTCCGGACGATCGCGACATGGCGAGCCTGGAAAGTCCGCCGGACGATTTCATCGGCGGGATCGACCAGGGGATCGCGGGCTTGAAAGTGGCCTACAGTCCGGACCTCGGTTATCTGCGCGTCGATGCGGAAGTCGCGACCCGCGTCGAAGCGGCCGCCCGTGCCTTCGAGGAGCTGGGCTGCAAGGTCGATCTGGTGAATCCCGGGTGGGGTGACCCGATCGAGATGGAGCACGTCCTGTTCACGGGCGGCTACGCCGGCATGCTCGGCCATCTGCTGGACGAGTGGGCGGACCGGCTGGACCCCGGGCTCGTCGCATTGACCCGGCATGGGATGAAATACACCGCGGCCGACTATTGCCGCGCGCAGGGCGAGCGGCTGCAGTACTACGACAAGGTGCACGCGTTCTTCCAGCGCTACGACCTGCTGCTGACGCCGTCGCTGTCGGTCGCGGCGTTCGACGCTGCGCGCCTGATTCCCGACCATTGGGAGCAGCACCCGTGGGATTGGCTGCGCTGGGCCGGGTTCAGCTATCCGTTCAACTTGACCTGGCTGCCGGCGGCCACCTGTCCGTGCGGATTCACCGCGGCGGGTTTGCCGGTGGGCATCCAGATCGTCGCCGGTCGCTTCCAGGACCTGCGGGTGCTGCAGGCCGCGCGAGCGTTCGAATCCGTGCGGCCGTGGGCGCAGGTGCGACCGGTGTTTCCGTAGGCGCTGTCGGCGTCCATCGTCCGATGGCGCGCCATGTTCTTGGGGGGAAATCAGTCATGGGACGAGTCCTGGCAGCCCTTGTGTTCTCGGGCCTGACCTTCAGCGCATCCATCGAGGCCGCCGACACGCTGAAGATCGGTGTGGTCAACGAGATCACCGGTCCACAGGCGGAAGGCGGGTTGTTCACCGTCAACGGTCTCAGGCTCGCGGTGGACGAGATCAACAAGGGCGGCGGCGTGCTGGGCAGGCAGCTCGAACTGCGCATCGAGGACAACGCGAGCACGAATCCCGGTACGGTGCTCGCATTCTCCCGGCTCGTGAGCGAAGGCGGGCTCGCCGGCATCATCGGCCCGATCCGCAGCACGCAGATCCAGGCCATCGCCCCGACCATCGCGAAGGCGGGGATTCCCACGATGATCGGCGGCAGCGAGCCGGGCCTCACGCACATGAACAATCGCTGGGTGTTCCGGGCCCGTCCGAACGACACCTATTCGTCGCGCGTGATCGCCGATTTCGGCGTGAATACTCTCAAGCTGCGCAAGTGGGCCATCGTGCATTCCACGGACGCCTTCGGCACCGGCGGCAAGACCGCACTGGTGGCGGCGCTCAAGACACTGGGCGTGGAACCGGTGCTGATCCAGGGCTACACCAACAACTCCCAGGACTTCACGCCCATCGTGCTGGCCGTGAAGAAATCCGGCGCGGACGTGATGGGCACGTACATGACCAACTCGCCCGATCAGGGCATCTTCGCGAAGCAGATGCGGCAGCTCGGCGTGAACATCGCGTGGGTCGGTTCGCCCACCACCATCTCGGTGACGGCGCTCAACCTCGCGGGGGAAGCGCTGCACGGCTCGTACGCCATCACGGATTTCACGACGGAGGCGAGCGATGTGACGCGTGCATTCACCAGGAAGTATCGCGACCGCTACGACCTCACGCCCGATACCTACGCGAGTTGGGCCTACGACGCGCTCAACGTCCTGGTCATGGGAATCAAGGCCGCCGGCAGCACGGAACCCGAAGCGGTACGCAAGGCGATCCTCGCCATCAAGGGCTATCAGGGTGTCCAGGGCCGCTACCAGTTCGACGAGTTCGGCGACGGGCTGCACGGGTATCACGTGGTGAAGAACGACAACGGCAGGATCGTCTACATCAAGCACGTGGAGTTTCCGGTGAAGTAGGCTGGCGGCGCGCGCGCAGACGCGCTGAGCCGATTCGCGGTGCTATCCTTGCCCGATGGGGCACTCTCTCACTTTGGCCGGCACTGCCACCCAGACCACGTCATGCTCCAAGGGCGCGTTCGCACGCCGCAACGTCGCGGCTGTCGATCTTCGGCTGGGCTGCGACGGGCGCTATTGCCGATAGGCTCGATGGCAGCGGAATGCGCGAGGGCCACGCAGATTCGTGGCCGATGAGAACCAGTCTGCGTTGGGCGATCGGAGGGATTGCCGGCATCCTCGTTCTCGTCGCGGCGCTGGTGCTGGCATTGCCATGGTTGATCGACCTGCCTTCGATTCGGGCGCAGGTGGAGCGTCAGGTGTCCGAGGCCGTGGCCGGAACCGTCACCTGGAGCGCACTCGACGTGCGATTCTTTCCGGTGCCGCGCGCGGTGCTGCAAGGGGCGCGCATCCAGATTCCCGATCTGCTCGAAGGCACGGTCGACGCGGTCGAACTCGAGTTGAGGCTGTGGCCGCTCGCGACCGGGCGCGCCGAGATCAGCTCGGTGATCATCCAGCGGCCGGCGTTGCGATTGACGATCGCCGCCTCCACGTCGGATGCGCCTGCGCCGGCGAAGAGTCCGATCGAGATCTATCGCGGCGTCGCCGGACCGCTCGTGCAGGTGCTGCGCAAGATTGCGCCGGAGACGGTTCTCTCATTGCGCGACGGCAGCCTGGAAGTCCTGCTGCCGGGCTGGCCGCCGATCGGCGCCACGGCAATGAATGTGCAGGTCCGCACCGATAGCACAGGAATCGCGGTCGATGGCGTGCTGGCCGGCACCTTCTGGGAGCGCGTGCAGATGAATGGGCGGCTCGACTATGCGGATCTGCAGGCCCGGGCCAGCGTCGAGGCGACCGGCGTGAAGCCGCAGAACGTCCTGGATCGCCTGCTCGCTGACGTACAACCTGCCATCGAGATCCCGCGTGCCGGCTTGCACGTGAAGGCCGGCACCGACGGCCGCAGCGCATTCGATCTCGCGGTGAACCTCGATGCGCCGCAGACCCGGTTGCGGCGCGGCGAGCGTTTTCTCGAAATGACCGAGGCCAGGATCAATGCCGTAGCCGCCATGCGCGGTGCCGATATCGAGGTGGCCCTGACCGACGTGCATCTGGGCAGCATCGTGCCGGCGGGACGCGGCACGTTGCGGCTGGCGGGTGCGAGCCGGCAGCCGCAGCTCAACGTGGAAGTCGACGGCATTGATCTTGCGCACTTGCGCGATGCCGCTCTCGAAGTGCTCGGCGATCAACCGGACCTGCGCGAGTACGTGGCGCGTATTCGCGGTGGAACGGTCACCGATATCCGGCTGGCCGCAGCCGCCGAGACATTCGCCACCCTGTTCGACGTACGCAACGTGACAGGCAGCTTGAAGGTCGATGGCGGGGCGATGCAGCTGCCGGTGATCGAACAGGAAGTGAAGGATGTCGGCGCACGGGTGGAATACGTCGGCGGGGCGCTCAAGGTGAGTGCGGTGCAGGCTGAGCTCGGGCCCTCGCGGCTCTCTGACGGCAAAGTCGACTTCACCCTTGAAGATGGGCACGTGAACGCCCAGGTCGGCTTTGCACTCGACCTGCCGCAAATGCTGGCGATCGCCCGCCCGCTCCTCACCAAACAGCAGCGCACATCCCTCGAGGCGATCCGCTCCGTTCATGGCGGCCTGCACGGACTCGCGTCATTCGCGGCCCGCGGCAAACAATGGAGCGCCAAAGTCGACCTGGCACGATCGGATGCCGTGGTCCGGGTCGCGCAACTGCCATGGCCGATCGCGCTGAAGCAAGCCCGGGTCGAAGCTTCGCCCGAACGCGTGGCGCTCGACGGACTGAGCGGCAGCGTCGGCGCCACCGTGCTGTCGCAAGGTCGCGGCGAGATTTCCCTGGTCGGCGCGCCGACGTTGAAAGGCGCGGGTGCCCGGGTGAGCGTTGCCGTGGATGAGCTGTATGCGTGGCTGCATGGCCAGGAAGCTTTGGCCAAGGCCCTGCAACCGATACCGAAGATAGCCGGCCGGGCGACCGTCACGTTGAACGATGTGCGGGGGCGTCTCGATCGGCCCGCCGCGCTCGCATTCGACGTGAGCATCGAGCCCCACGATGTGCGGGTCGAGGCGACCGACTGGCCCGCCCCGACGATCAACGGCGGGACCATCCGCATCACGCCGGAAGCCCTGGTGCTGGAGCGTGTCGGTGCCCGCGTGCTGGACGCCAAGGCGATCCTGTCGGGCCGGGTCGATGCGTATCGCAGCGGCAAGCCGGGCGTGGACGCACAGGTGAGTGGCGGTACCGTGGATCGCGCGTTGATCGACTGGATCTGGAAACGCTTCGGATTGCCACGGGCATTCGTTCCGGCCACGCCGATCGGCTTTGCTGCCCGGCGCGTGCAATGGCGCGACAACGGATTGACCGTCGCTGCGGCCGTCCAGGTCGCGAACGGTCCGGCGGTCGGTGTCGACCTCAACCTCGCGCGCGGGGCGCTCGATCTGCGCAGCCTCACCATCAAGGACGCAGTGACCGATGCGACCTTCAGCGCGGCCACGCGCGGCCGCCTGATCGACGCGACTTTCAAGGGTATCGTGGCGAGCCGCAGCGTGGCCGCGCTGCTGCGCAACGCGGCCCGCGACTACGGCGGCAAACTGCAGGGCGATCTGCGCCTGACTATCGATCGCGATCTGGAGGGTCGTACGGAAGCGCATGGTCGCGTGATCGGAGAGAACATCAACTTCGGCCGGTTGCTGCCCGTGCCGCTCAAGCTCGAGCGCGCCGACATCGAAGGTGCGGGCACCAAACTGCGCGTGCGGGAATTGACCGCGGACTGGTCCGGCCAGAAGGCCACCTTGCGCGGCGAGATCGAGCGCCGTGCCGCCGGAGCCTTCATGAAGGCCGAACTGGAATCCCCTGGCATCGTCATCGATGAGCTGCTGCCGGCACCCAAGGCGGCGGGCGAAGATCGGGACAAGGCGCCCGATGCCGCCACCGACGCCGCCGAGCCGTTCCAGCCCTGGCCGTTGAAACTGACGGGTACGCTTGCCGTGCGTGCTGGATTCCTGCAGTGGCGCAGCTTTCGCGTGGAGCCGGTGCGCGCGGACGTGGTACTGGAGCCCGAGCGGGTCGAGCTGAAGGTCGCCGAGGCAGCGGTGTGCGGCGTGGCTTTCCCGTTCGCGCTGGTTGCCGTCCCCGACGAAGTGGACGCGGCCGTGACTTTGTCGGCCCAGGGGCAGGAGCTGGGCGACGTGTCCCGCTGCTTCGGCGAGGCGAACGTGCTGCTGACCGGTACCTTCGACCTCTCGGCCAAGCTCCGGGCCAAGGGCAAGGCGAAGGAACTGATCCAGGTGCTGGAAGGTCCGGTGCGCTTGCAGGCCCGCGATGGCGAGGTCAAGAAATTCGCGCTGCTCGGCAACATCCTTTCATTGAAGAGCGTGACGAGCGTCGCCAAGAAGGGCGTGAAGGTGAGTGGCGAGGGGTTCGAGTACAAGAAGCTCAATCTGCGTGGCGCATTCGGCAAGGGCGCGTTCGCGGTGGAGGAGGCGGCACTCGACAGTCCGGCTCTCGGACTCGCCGCCAACGGTTCGGTGGATCTGGTCGGCGACAAGTCACGCCTCACCGTGCTGGTGGCACCCTTCGGCCGCCTCGACCGGCTCGTGCGCTGGGTACCGATCTTCGGTTACGTGATCGGGGGCGCGCTCACCAGCATTCCGGTGGGTGTCAGCGGCGACATCCGCGATCCGCTGGTCGTGCCGCTCGGACCTTCCGCGATCACGTCCGAACTGACCGGCATTTTCGCGCGAACACTCAAGCTGCCGACGAAGCTGCTGCCGGCGACCGGGAGCGGGACGGAAGCACAGTAACGCCGCAAACTGACGGGGAGATGTTGAACGGATCATGGGGTGCGGCCCCCATCCCAACCTTCCCCCAGCGAAG
>LNDQ01000007.1 GCA_001464695.1 Betaproteobacteria bacterium Ga0077523
TAGATCTTGAATTCTTCCAGCGCCCGTTCCTTCAGGCTCTGGTGCTTGGGCACTTCGGCTTCCATGTTCATGCTCCAGGTAGGGTCTGAATCGCCCCGGGTTCATTGAGACGGACCAACGACGAACCGTGACAGATGCCCGCTTTCAATCAGCGTGCGTCGGCGTGGCATCGCTTCGTTCGAAGGGCTTAGCGTAGCGCGCCGTGCGGCTCTTGGCTGCGGCAGGCGGGTGTAAACGACGGGAGCGCTACAATCCCCTGCAACGGGTCGAAGGGCAACGTGAATGTCGGTGCTGAACTACATCCAGGATTCGATGAATGGATTCACCGCCGTCGAGCAGGCGATGCTCGAGCGGTGGTACGACGACTTCGGCATCGATGACGCGTGGCGACTCATCCGCAGAAACTTCGACCGCGATTGCGCGCGCCAGGACATCGATCACTCGCGGCTGCGCGACTATCTGCACGAGATCGCGAAGCAGTACCAGCCCAACGTGGGCGATGCCCCGCTGGCCGTGATGGACCAGGTGTACTCGGTCCGCAAGAGTTACTTCCTGCTCCCCGGCCAGCCGCTCGCTTCCACCGGCGGCAACGTGAAGCGCGTGATGCGGGCCGACCACCTGCTCAAGTACCAGCTGCATCCTGCAGGGATCGCCGTCACCATGGGGCTTGCCGCGGTCGTTGCTGCTGTTCAGGCAGGCGCGATCCAGGGGCGCGACCTGGATGGCTCCCACATGGGCCGCGCGGACCATCCCGTCTGGGTCTGCCCGGCCGACCAGCTGCCGCCTGCACCACATCGCTCATGGACACCTGGTGTCGATCGAATACCCCGAATCGATGCTCGCCGGTCCGTTCGCACTCCGCGCGCCGACCACCCTCGACGGCGCAGCCGGCGGCGCCGACAACTGGATCTTCGGCAAGCGCCGTGATCCCGGCGGCCCCGGCTGGGGACACGCCGTGGACCTCAACACCTCCGGACCCGGCATCGACGAGGCCGTCCATCGGGATTTTCCGATCGACACGGCCAAGGCCGCCTCGATGACATTGGGCTACATCGGCCAGATCGGCAGGTCGCCGCCGGCGATCGACTACTCGAACCTGTCGACTTCGATATGACCGAGCCCCGCCCCGCCTTGGGAGAACTCGCCGCGCGCCTCGTCGATCTGGACGACGAAAGCCTGCTCGACATCGTCCGCGCGCGCCTCTTCCGCGAATCCGTGGAAGAACTTCCGCGCCTGGGGCGCGACGAGGACCCCGCCGACATCCTGATCGACCTTGCGGAATTTCTGCGCGAACGCGATTACGCGTGGACACCGCTCACGGACGCCTGCGCCCGATTGGCCGATGTGTGGGTGGACCCCTATCGGGTGCGGGCTCGTCCCGGGCCCGTCGGCGAACTCCACTACCTCTGCGCGCGAATCGGCGCGGTCAAAGCCCGCCACGGTATCGCCGAAGTCATCCGCCGCGCAGACCTCCGCGGCATCCTGTTGCCCGCCGGAGAAGACCTGCAATTGCGCGCCCTGCGCTGCCTGACCGGCCTCCTCGCTCAAGTCTCGCGTGACGAGCGCGAAGAGTTCCTGCCGCTCTTCACCGAGGCACTCGGCGTGCCGCAGCACCTGCCGATCGCCCTCACCGCCCTCGTCACGTTCGATCCGGAAGGCCGCGACCGATATGTCGCGCGCGTTGAGGAATCCTGGCCGATGCACCTCGACAAAGTGCTGGCGCACCTCGAGCGCAATGTCGCGCTGTTGCAGGCGGGGGTCGAGACGCAAGTACCGCAGCGCTAGACCGTCTTCGATCGCCCCTGCAGTCCGTGGGTTGTCGGATTTTCTTACGCGAGTCGCACGTGAGAAACCAGACGATCCGTGAAATCGACGCTGTACACTTCTCTGACGATGCCCGCCTTCATTCGAGTTCCCGGCCTGAGGCCTGCATTGGTCTATCGAGACTGCACGAATCAACTCAAAGACGCTTCTTCGACTACCACTAAGACCCAAGGGGAGCCGTACATGTTCGCCGCACTCGCATCGTTCAGAACCCATTCCATTACCGCGCGGCTGTCCGCCATCGCGGCGCTGGCTGCCGCCCTGCTGACCGGATCGGCGACGGTCAGTGCCGAGACGGTGTTCAACATCACCGGCGCCGGTTGTGTTTCCGACTTCGTCCTGGAAGACGACGGGATCATCGGTTCCGGCTGCTTAGGGGCAATCGACCAGGGCTACAGCATGACCGGAACCGTTACCCTGGACGTGAACGGCGTAGCGGACTTCTTCAATACCAATCCTGTCAGTGCTAACGGGACCAACTGGGTGACGTCGAACTTCCAGGTCCAGTGGACCGGACCGACGAGCGGCGCCTACGACGGCCAACTGCCCGGGGCAAACTCCTTCGAGAACTTTGCCGAGGTGTACAACGAACTCGGTTACGGGCAGGGGCTGTATACAAGTCGCGCCGGTGAGGTCGACGATGGTCCGAACCAGGCCTTGACCTACGCTTACCTGACACGGCTCACGGCTCCAACGAACGGTTCCTGGTTGAGCGATCTCAGCTTCGTCGAGACCGCCGGACTGGCTCCGGGGCCGAACGCGACCAACTTACTGTATTTCGCCATACTCAGAAAGACGACGGACCCTGTCACAGGCGAGAACCTGTCCGTGCTCCCGGGCTCCCTGACGGGAACATTCATCTTGACGTCCATGACGGTCACCGCTGTACCGGAACCGGGCACGGGCGCGCTCGCGCTAGCAGGTGTTGCAATCCTTGGTCTCGTACTTCGCAGGCGGTCCAGCAGCCCGTTGTAGAGCGCTCCGACGATCGAGATAGCGGTCATCCGTTGACGCTCGCCTGGCACTAACTTTCCCAAGCCGCGAGGTTCAGCGGGAAGGAAGGGAGGAGATGGCTCAGCAGTCGACGGAAGCCGCGGTGTCGGCCCTGGCGGCGCAGGCAGGCAAGCGCACGGCACCTGCGCGCAACTTCGCCGCGCGACTCTTCGGCTACGACCTGTTCATCTCGTTCGCGCTCGGCCCCGCGCCTCGCGGTAGCCTCAGCTACGCCTCCGATCTCGCGCGCCGCCTGCGCGAGCGCGATTTCACCGTCTTCTTCAGCGAAGACGAAGCGCCGCCCGGCGAGCAGCTCGACAGCACCCTGCTCAAGGCCCTGGATAGCTCCCGGCTTCTGGTGGTCATCGCCAACCGGGGCACGCTGGCGGAGCCGCGCTGGGTGCGCAAGGAAGTCGAGGAGTTCCGGCGCCGGCACCCCGACAGACCGGTGATTCCGATCAGCGTCGGCGGCGCGCTGCTCGACCCGACGTTGGCCGGCCCGGCACAGGAATGGCTGGCCTTCCAGGACAAGATCTGGCTCGACGAGGCCGCCGACGCTTGCGAGACCGGCATCGTGAGCGCGGCACTGATCGAACGCCTTGCGACGGCACCGAACCGGGTCCGCTCGAATGTGTCGTGGCGCCGGGTGGTCCGCGGGGTCATTGTGGTTCTGGCCGCGCTGGCCATCGCATTGGGTATCGCGGCCAAGATGGCCATGGACAGCGCCGAACGGGCACGCGCCGAGCTTCGCCGCTCCATATCCCTGCGCATGACCGGCGAGGCACCGGCCATGCTCACGGGCGCGCGGGCCGGCGGTGACGAGCAAGCTGTCCAGCAAGTGCTCGTCGCCCGCGCCCTGGCGGGCCCGACCGCAGAGGTGGACGCGGCGATGTTGTCCACCCTCAAGGCCGCGCCGCAGTTGAGCAAGGTCGTCAACACCGGCCTGGCCATCGGGTCCATGGCGTTCAGTCACGACGGCGCAATCATCGTTGCGGGGAGGCGCGACGGTACGCTTCAGTTCTGGAATGCGACCAATCTGCAGCCGATCGGGACGCCGCTCAAGGGTAAGCAAGATGGCATCTCGACCGTGGCGCTCAGTGCAGATGGCACGACCATCGTTTCCGGTAGTGAAGACGGCACGCTGCAACTGTGGAACGCGAACAGCCGGGAGCCGATCGGCGGGCCGCTCAAAGCACACAAGAACGAGGCACCGGGTTGGGCAGAACTTGGTGTGCAGAGCGTGGCGATCAGTCCTGACGGATCGCGCATCGCGTCCAGCGGGTGGGACTGGACGCTGAAACTCTGGGATGCGAAGACCGGACAGCAGGACGGCGAGCCGTTGATGGAACAGGAAGGCTACGTCTACTCCGGCCTGGCGTTCAGCAACGATGGCTCGCGCATCGTCGCAGCGGGCAACGACCCGACGATCCGCTTATGGGACGCGAAGACCCGTCGATTGGTCAGCCGCCTCGACATGAGCGACGTGTTGAAAGGCAACGGTGACGTCGTGAGCGTGGCGTTCAGCCCATCGAGCCCCGACGGCTCGATCATCGTCGCCGGCACCAAGGAACAGGGCGTGTGGCTCTGGAATGCACAGACCGGTCAGCGCAGAGCCCTCGAAGGGAAACCGCCTGGCAACATCGCCACCGTCGCCTTCAGTGCCGACGGAACGCGCATCCTGGCAGGAACGGAAGGGGGCACTGTACAGATGTGGGATGCGACCACACGCAAGCCGATGGGCGCGCTACCGACAGGGGCCAAGGACTCCCAAACGCGAATCGCGTTCAGCGCAGATGGCGCACGCATCGCCTCGGGCGACGAGGACGGAAGGTTGCGGCTGTGGGATGCAGCCGGCGGGCGTTCGATGCTCACCGTGCTGAGCGCGGGCAACAAGCACCAGACCGACGCGGTGTTCGGCACCACCGGCGCACTCATGGCCCTTCGTCGCGACGGTGGAAAGGTGGAGTTGCGCAGTGCGCAGCGCGGACAATTGATCCGAGTTCTGGTCGGAGATCCGGCGAGCGGCGACAACCTCGTGGCGCTCAGCCCAGACGGCTCGCGCATGGTCTCCACCAGCAAGCCCGCTTCTGGATCCGACTCGGCTTCTCTCAGTTCGGGCGCGGTCATGCGGCTGTGGAACACGGAGACCGGCAACCTCATTGGCGAGCCCGTCAAAGCCGAACGCCACCGTTACTTCAACGGCGCCTCCTTCAGGTTCGACGGTTTGCGTTATGTGTCTTACGAGCAACAAGGGGATACCCCGGGTGATCACGCGTCTGCCGACGGCAGGCTGCAAGTCTGGGATGCGAACACCGGCAAACCGATCGGCAAACCGCTCGAAGGTCACAAGGGTGGCGTGCGGCACGCGGCGTACAGCCCGGACGGCACGAGAATCGTCTCGGCCGGTGTGGACGGCACCGTCCGATTGTGGAACGCGGACACCCACCAGCCGCTGGACGCGCCCGTCATGTTGCACGCCAATGTGAACGTGGTGGCTTTCAGTCCGGACGGCGCGCAAGTCATCTCTGCCGACGACTCCGGCACCGTACATCTGTGGAATGCGAACTCTCGCAACAAGCGTGGCACGCCGATCACGGAACAGCAGCGTCCAGCATTGAGTCTGTCATTCAGCGCCGCTCAAATCTGGAGCCTGGCGGTGAGCCCCGACGGCTCGCGCGTTGCCGTCAGCAGCGACGAGGGCTTGAGGCTGTGGAATGCACACAGCGGGCGTTCCATCGGCAGCCTGCCGCTTCCCGCACGAGAAGGACCCGTCTTCGAAGTGACGTTCAACCAGGAGGGGTCACTCGTCGGCCTGTCGCGCACCGGCTCGGTGATTCTGTGGCCGGGGCCGACGATGTGGGCCGAGCTGCTGTGCTCGAAGCTCACGCGAAACATTTCGCACAAGCAGTGGCAGGAGTGGGTTTCTCCGGAGATCGAGTACCGGGTTCAATGCCCGGGATTGCTTGTCGCGGAGTAACCGCCCTAACCCGAATTCACGCGGCAATCTGAGCGCAGGGTGAGGCCAGCGACTCCTCGACCGCGGGGCGTCGTTGCCATTCTTTGTCCGGCCGCGAGCTGTCGGCGTCGAACCGGGTGGCGGTGTTCACCGAACCGTTTCTCTCAGACTTTGCAGCATGGCTGCGAGCAGGCGCCTCGGGCGTTCGGGTTCGGCCTGATTCATCTCGAGAGGCAGTAGTCCCGCCCGGTCCTCGGAGGACTGCTCGCTGAGCAAGCGTGCGACCCGATCTCGACCGCCGCCATCCAGGAGAATTCCGATGTCTCGACCGAGCATCCGTGCGCCTGCCAGCGCGTAGTCGAAGTCGCCTTCTTGGGTCCATGCCAGGAACTCATCCCACAGGCGATTCTCATTCCCGGCTTGGAGGTAGTTCGTGATGATGAGCTGCAGATCCGAGGCGTCCTTCCTGGGTGAGCGCAGGTGGCGATCTTGCCAACAGACGAGCTTGAGCAGCACCAGGGCGGGCAAGGTCACCACCCTGCCCTGCACATCGCCCGGAAGCCTGACATCCAGGGCTACGCGCTGCGCTTCCTGGAAGCCGAGCACATCCATGACGACATCGCCCCGCGGAGGCCACGCGATCGTCCGGTCCGCCGCCTCGACGCCTCCGAAGGGAACAAGATCGATCGGAATGGCGCCATGTCGGAGCCGATGCGTCACGGACGATTCCGCAAAGCTGCCCGAGGCCAGGAGCCGTGCGCGGAGCTGGTCGAATATTACCCAATCACCTACCGCAAGTGCGAGATCCACGTCCTCGGTCTGCCGCTGGACCGGTATGCCATGCGCGTAGGCCAGGTGCAGGTCGCGCGCAAACGCGCCGACGATCAGCGTCTCGACGCCAAAGGCCGCCGCGGCCGCCTGAACTTTGGCAATCACCGCGGCATGCAGGCCGAGTTCACTCCGCCGGGAGACGTCGAGCAAGGTGGGTCTCGTAGAGGACCTGTGCGGTTTCCATGCACCGGCCATCGCCGGTCGCCAGGAGATCGGCATAGACAAGGACCACGGGCACCACATCGGGTCGTGGTTGTTCGACAGGCAGCATGCCCCAGAAGGGGCGCCGCACTTCGACGTAGCGTTGGGTGCCTGCGCGATCTTCCTTCTGCAAACGCTGCTTCACCATCATGCGGGGCGGCAAATGCGCCGTGTACAAGGTGAGCACACCGGGCCGCAGGTACTTGGTCAGCAATGCTGCAGCTGGCTCGCCCCCCCAACGGACTTCGGCGGGATCGAGCGGCCAGTCTCGCCAGGCGTCGAACTGCTCCGTCACATATGTTGCCTGCAGCGTCTTGGGCCGCAGGCGTCGGGCATAGCCCTGCGCCCATTCATCCAGCAGGCGCTTGGTGCCTCGAAATTGCCTCTCCTTGCGGAGCGTACCAACATGGCCTGCCAATTGAAGGTCTTTCAGGACCGCCGGCACAGCTCCAAGGGCGACGTTGGCTGCCGCGGCGAGAGTGCGCTGCGGCGCGGCAGCCAACGCAGGGTTGCACAGGAGCGCAAAGAGGACCTTCAGCCCATTGGTGGTCTGGGTACCGCCACCGTGCGTAACGACGCGTCGCTCCTTCGGCCGCCGGCCGGCCACGTATACGTAGTGGCCCGGCCCCGTCAGGTAGGCATTACCCGCGATGTCTGCAAACTGCTGGTCCTGCTCGCGCAGCGCATCTGCCACCTGCGGAGTGAGGTAGTCCGTGATCAAGAGGGTCGGAAAACCGGTTTGCGCAGCGCGGTCGCGCAGCTGGGCGACCACGCCTCCCACCGTGCCCGCCGCGACCGTGCGCTTGACCTCAACTAGATAGACAACCAGGTTTTTGCCATGCCCAACGCGCAGCCAGGCGTCCGCCTTTCCTCGTGGGATACCGGGTGGCGCGCGCAAGGGTGCCACCTTGAGACCGGCCCTTTCGAGGGTCGCCTTGGCCCCTTCCAGGTAGGCGCCTTCCTGCGTTGTGTTCATCTTTGTAGAGAACTCACGTTTGTTGAACATGCCATTATTATGAACAGTCGGCGATCGCTGTTCAAGCCGCGACTGTGTTCACCAATATTGAACGCTTCCCCCAAACAATGAACGCCGCGTCAGCTTCCCCTGCAGCACCTGCGGATCTACAGTGGGAATACTCCCGCCCGGACCCCGCCGGAGAACTCCACCAAAGAGTGTGTCGCCCGAGCCCGGGAGTCATGTCCGCTGCAGTACGAACAGGCTATCGGGCGGCTCGAGCGGAACGTCGCGCTGTTGCGGGGGGAGACGGGGTCGTTCCAGAGGAGCTCCCGGTTCTGCCGGGTTGGCAGTAGCAGTCCAACACATGCGCAGGTCGTTGCCCCTTCCCCCGCTTGCGGGGGAAGGTTGGGATGGGCGAGATAGATGAAGTCCGTCATGGACGCAAGTTTCTACCGAAAAATGTCCAGCCTGGCTGGACATATTTTCAGAAGAACAAACCAGAACCAAAGGCTTGAGCCGACCTTTTCGATCGCTTCGCCCAGCTCTACCCCCTCGAGACCCGTGCGCCCGGCACCCCGTCATCCACAACGATCCCACTGCGCCGCAGAATCCCTTCGCTGCATCGCTGTGCACGCTGCCGCAACCTTCGCTCGTCCAAGGTCAACAACTCCCGCTCGCGCATGACCACCCGCCCGTCGACGATCACGGTGTCCACCTCATCGCCGGAGGCCTGATACACCAGCGCCGAAGCAATGCGGGTGAACGGCTTCAACGCATCCAGGTCGAGCAGCACCAGATCCGCCGCCTTGCCCACTTCGATCGAACCGACCAGGTGATCCAGCCCCAGGGCGCGCGCGCCGCCCCGCGTGGCGAGCCAGAGCAACTCCCCCGCCGACACCGCGACCGAACTGGACCGCGCCAGCTTGGTGACCATCGCCGCCGTGCGCATTTCGCTGAACATGTTCACCCTGTCATTGGCGTTGGTGTCGTCCGTGCCCAGGCCGACTGCCACACCGGCGTTCAGGGCGTGTCGTAGCGGCATCACGCCATCGGCGAGGAACGCATTGGTGGACGGCTGCCAGGTCACGCTGGCACCGGCCTTGGCGATCTTGCGGAAATCCTTGGGCGTGAGCCAGACGCAGTGTGCAAGCACCAGCCGTTGAGACAGGCTCCGATGCCGGATCATCCAATCGACGACGTTCAAGCCGTCGATGGTCACATCGGCCGGCACCTCGGCGACGTGCGCCATCATCGGCACCTCGCAACGCTCCGCCAGCGACACCGCCGAGCGGAACGAGCGTGCCGTCACGAAATGGGGCTCGTTGATGCCCGGGCCGATGGTCGTCAGCGAACGCGCGCCGTTGTACTTGCCGATCAACGACCCGACGTGGTCGAGCGCGGCCAGCGCCTT
>LNDQ01000008.1 GCA_001464695.1 Betaproteobacteria bacterium Ga0077523
TGACCTGCTTGAGCCGCCCTGCGATGTCGTAGTCGTAGGTCTCGGTGCGCAGCAGCGCGTCCTTGCGGGTTTTCAACCGGTTCAGCGTGTCGTAGGTGCCGAGCGCGTGAAGGCATTGAGAACACGGCATTCTCGGTTTGGTGCGTTGACGCACCGACGGGGCATGCATGCTTCTTTCATATTCACGTCGGCACTCGATGGCTGCCTGTTGATGAGGGCCGCAGTCGAACACCGGTTGGAGGCGCGTTGCACGACTCTTGTCCGATCCGGACGCGCGGCTGGCCGCGCATGTACCCGCGGCCCTATCGGAACTTCTTTCCGGAGCAATTCAGATGACGCGGACTCTCCTGGCGGTCATTCTTGCCGCGGCCCTGCCTGCTGCCGCCCAACCGGGGGGCGATGCCGACATCGAACACAGCGACTTCTACATCATGGGCGGAGCGCTGCGCGGCCTGAATGAAACCACGTGGACTGCCCAGAGCGGCTTCATCTACCGGCCGAGCGACAAGCGCTGGGGCCTCGGGTTCGCCTACAACAACGATGGCCACCTGGTGAACAATCATCGTGACGGTCTGGCCGCACAAGGCTGGTATGTCCGGCCGCTCGGCGGGCATTTCGAGCTGCAGCTCGGGACTGGTCCTTACGCGACCATGAACAACACCACGATCGACGGTGAGCGGTTGAACGACTTTCACATCGGGCTGATGACCTCGGTCGCCCTGAAATGGCAGTTCTCGGGCAGCGGCTGGTACCTGCGGACACAGTACAACAACACCTGGGTGCCCGGATCGTTCAACTCGAACGCGCTGCTGGTCGGCGTCGGCCATGATTTCACCGATACCGACGACGTGGACAGTCCCCTGCGCCTCAACGCGAAGGTGAGCGTCTGGGGCGGAACCTCGAGGACCACGCAGCTCGGCACCCAGAACAGCGCGGCGGCCTACCAGTTGGAGGCGCAGTACCTCATCGACTCGGAACAGTGGTGGAAGCCGTCGGGCATCTCCGTGGCATTTCTCTCCGAGGGCGACACGATCCTGGCCCACCGGACCGGCGTGCCGGTTCAGCTCTGGTGGAGTACCGCGCCGAACCACTTCATGTTCAGCTTCGGGGCCGGACCCTATGTGGCCTACGACGGCGCGCGCGAGCAGCAACTCAACCTGATGGGGATCCTGAGCCTGCGGGCGGCGTATCAGTTCGCGGAGTCCGCCCGTCACACCTACGAGGTCGGGTTCATGTACACGCGCGTGGCGTCGTTCTACAACCGGGACCAGGACATCTTCATGCTGGGCTTGCGCCTGGCCGGGCGCGTCGGGAAGCGCTGATTCAGGATCCGGGGCAGCCGGACCATTGCGGCGCGCTGGGGCGGTGCCGATCCGGCACTGAGAATCGCCCCGTTTGGTAGCAAGACCCCATCGTCCGTCCGGTGCGCCGGTCCGTTCATCGCCGCCGGCTGCCGTTCACACCCGACATTCGGTCGTTCGTCGCGTGCCCGTGGCCCCGCCCGTGATGGCCTGCGCATCATGACTCCGCAGTCTGATGAAACGCGGTGTGCACAGGGCCCCGCTGACATCGGCAAGCCAACCCCAAAGGAGAACGCCATGAACACCCGTCAATCCCTCGTCGCTGCCATCGCTCTGACCCTCGTTTCCGCCTCGGCTTTCGCCGTGGAAGGCCCCGTTCTGCAGGACAACCGCGGCGGCCACGACCGCGTCGCGCTCGGCGTGGTGAAGGTTGCCGCTCCCGATGCGATCGGCACCCGTGACCGCTCGGGCAACGAAGTGATCGTCAAGGGCGCGACCCGCCCGGTCGCCCACGCAGCGGTGAACGTCGCCGCCCCGCGCGACGGCACCGGTTCGTAATTCCAGCGCAGTAGGGGGGACGCCCGCCGCGTCACCCCAGGCAGCACCGCGGCGCCACCTCTCCCTCCCTTAGCGCCGCGCACTCAGCCGCCGGATGCGCCCTCGGTATCCCCGCGCATCCGGCGTTTTTTTTGACTGGCCCGCAGCGGAGTACACCGGCAGCGGGAACACAGCGAACGTTACCGCAGTCGACGGCTTCTCGAAGCGCCGATCAAGGCAAGTCCGGCGACCAGCGTAAGCCACGTGGCCGGCTCGGGGACCGGCGCGGCGTAGGGCAGTGACCAATCCGTTCCTGAGGTGGACTGCATCCGGTAAGCGATGGGAGCCCCAGAGGCATCCGTCACGGTGGCGCCGTTCCAGAGCACCGTGTTGCGCAGATCGCTGAAGGCCTCCACGCTGCCATCGCCGCCGACGCTCACCGTGGCGTTCGCGGCCATGGAAACCCGCAGGACAAATGGTGAACCTAGGCTCACGCCCACCTCGCCCGTCAGTGCCTGCGGCAGAGGGTCTCCGTCGAAGCCGGTCGGGCTGGTCGAGTTCCAGTACCCGACGCGGGTGAACTGGCAGCCCACCGGACAACTGCCGACCTCCACCGACGCGGAGTACTCGGCGTTGCCGTATCCCTGGTTCGCGAGCGTCGTCAGCACGACGCCGCCGTCACCCGACAGCAAGACCTCGAAGCGGAACCGGGCGGGCGTGAACAGCAAGGCCGGGTCGTTCGGCATCAAGGTCACCTCATCGCTCCACATTGCCTGCGTGAACCCGCTCGCAATCAGGCCCGACGAGGGGAGTACCAGTGGTGGTCCGACGGCAACGGCACCGCCCAGAGCGCTCAGACGCCCGAAGGCTGCCGATGCCACCGACTGGCCACCCGCATAGCCGGCCTCGCCGATGCGGCCTCCGCCATCGACGACCACACCTTCGACGAGTTGGCCGCCGGCTGCCGTGAGGTCGTAGTAGCCCTGGTCCTCGAGCCCGGGGATCGGCTCGACCGCAGAGGACTGGGCACCGCCGACGATCCGGATGTAGGCGGCCTCGGCCGGTGTACCGCCGGCGCTCGCCGCAAGTCCCGCCAGCAACAAGATCTGCACGAAACGCAACGGGATGCTCCTCGATGGTGATCGGGCCGGTTACCCCGCCACGGTCGGAATCGGCGGGCGCGTTCAACCCTTCGGAAAGCACTGTGCCCAAGCCGCCCCGTCACCGACATTCCCTTTTTTGGGTAGTCCAGAACGGGCACTGCAGCCGCGTCCGGCGCCATTCGTCGCGCGGCATCGCCATTCGGCCCCCGAATCCGGTCGTTCGTCGCACGCCCGTGGTCCTCTGTGCTGTGGGTGCGCAAGATGGCACCGCAGTCTGACGAAACGCGAGGGGCAAATGCCCCAGCGCTCGCAGACGCCAACTTCAACCCCCCCAACGCTCAAGGAGAACATCATGAATGCTCGTCAATCGCTCATCGCTGTCGCCGCACTGACCCTCGTTTCCGCTTCGGCCTTCGCGGCCGGCAACCCCGTCGAACAGGACAACCGCGGCGGTCACGGCCGTGCGGCCCTCGGTGCGGTGAAGGTTGCTGCCGCCGACCAGATCGGTACGCGTGACCGTTCCGGCAACGAAGTGGTGGTGAAGGCTGCCACCCGCACCGTCAGCCATGTGGCGGTCAACGTTGCCGCCCCCCGCGACGGCACCGGCTCGTAATTCCAGGGCAAGGGGGTGACGCGAAGCCGCGTTACCCCCGCAGCACCGCGGCGCCAACCTCTCCCTCCTCCGGCGCCGCGCACTCGACCCGCCGGATGCGTCATCGGTATCCCCTCGCATCCGGCGGTTTTTTCCCAGGAAGGCCAGCCCGGCGAGCAGCGTGAGCCACGTGGCCGGTTCAGGCACCGGCGCAACGTAGGGCAGCGCCCAGTTCGTTCCGGACAGTGACTGCACTTCATGGGCGAAGTCGTTGCCGTTGGCGTCCTTCATCGAGGTGATGCCGTTCCAAAGCACCGTGTGGCGGATGTCCGAGTGAGCTTCGACGCCCTCATCACCGGTAAAGACGCTGGCGTTGGCCGCTAGACTGACCCTGAGCGTGAAGGGCGAGCCGATGATGATGTCCACATCGGCCGCGATC
>LNDQ01000009.1 GCA_001464695.1 Betaproteobacteria bacterium Ga0077523
CGGCCGTCGATCCGCACGACGATGCCGTTGCGCTCGGTCCCGACGCCGGGGTCCACGATGGCGAGGAACACGTGGCCGCGCGGCACCTGCTTCGCGAGCGCGGCGAGCAGGTGCGACGAGCACTGCACGTTGAAGCACGGCGCCTCGTTGAGCAGGTGGATGATGCGCACGCCCGGTGCATACCGGTCGATCACCGCCTCCACCTGGCCGACGTACAGGTCGGTCGAACCGAAGTCCGTGAACAGCATCAATGCCATGGATCACACGCCTCCGTCACAAGTCGTCGGAATACCTCGGAACGAGGCCGAAATCTGCACCGTGACCCGTGACGAAATCGTTGCCCGCACGATCAACGCCGCGTACCAGCCAGATCGGGCGGCGGCTCAGACTGAACGTGACGCCGGCCTGAGTCTGACTGTCGGGAACTGAGCGATCGTACCGCGAAGTGGCGGGCATGTAGCGAACGACGAAGCCCGCCCGCCGGCGCTCGGACCGGTTGGCGGCGGAACCGTGGATCAGGAACACGTCATGGAGCGACATCTGCCCGGCCATGAGAACGTCGTCGCGCGCGGTGCGGACGTCATAGGCCTCCGCGTCGATCTCCAGGCCCAACACGCGGTCTGGACGCGCGGCATCATGATGCGCGTACAGACTGCCCGCGGCGTGCGAGCCCGGGATGAAGCGCATGCACCCGTTCTCGGGGGTCGCGTCATCGAGGGCGATCCAGACCGAACACGTGGCGAGCGGGCGGATCGGCCAGTACTCGCCGTCCTGATGCCACGGCACCTCGCGGCCCTTGTGGGCCGGCTTGCAGAACACCTGGCTGCCCCAGAGCACGAGGTCGGGGCCGAGGACCTGCTCCACCAGATCGAGGATGAACGGCTGGGTGGCGTAGTCGAACCAGGTCTGCGCTTCGGACGCCGGGTGTCGCGCACCGTTCGGGATGTGCGGGCAGATGAGGCTCTCGGGCGCGATGTCGGCACTGTTGGCGAGCAGGCGGTCGAGGGATGCGCGCACCCGGCCGAGCAGCGCGTCCGGCAGGGCGACGGGCGCGACGATCAGTCCATCGCGCCGGTAGGTGTCGAGATCGATCTCCGACGTGGCTGCCATCGACGCCGGAGAGGCGGGCAACACCTTAGATCAGCTTGTCCTTGGACAGAGCGGTGATGATCACTTTCGCGAAATCCTTGGTGGAGGCCGCGATGTCGCTCGGCTCGAACATCTCGGTGGTTGCAGCCCAGACCAGCTTCTCGTTGGATGCACGGAAGACGTTCACCTCGGCAATGACAATCTCCGATTCCACCACCATCGCCGGCTCGTAATAGCCAGCCCAGGCCCGCGGGTAGTAGCCGTACATCCCCATGCCGACATGCATGGGCGGCGGCCCGCCGGGGACGTACTGTGCCTTCTTCTCGCTCTTGACCAGCCGTGTGATGAGGACTCCGTCGACGCCGGTCTTGGCCACTGCGGCGCGCAGGCGCTCACCCGCCTCCGGACCCAGGTCGGGCTCCGACTCGTAGCTCGGTACGGCAGTCACACCTACCGCCGCCAGTTCCTTCACGAATCCGTCTTCGAAGGTGCGACGCACGTCGGCACGATTGGTGACGCCCACCACCAGCACCTTGCGCAAGGCCGGACCGGTATCGTCCGAAGCTCTCCAGGCATTGCGCACGGTCGTCTGTGCGCAAGCGGCAACCAGCACGGCAACGACGGCCAGGATGATGCGAGATTTCACGTCGGCTCCCCTCCAGAAGGCATCGCGAGATGGTATCAGCATCGCACGCCGCTCAACTCGACGATGGCGGGCCGGGTTGGTCCACCTGGGGGGAAAGGGCCGCAGGCCCATCGTGGGGGACGTCTACTCTCCTGTCGTGCCCACGAACCGGTCGAGCCCACGCAGAAGAAAGTAGCCCACCGGCAGAAGCACGAGCAGCACGACGATGCCTCCGGCACCTAGTTCATTGATGCCCTTGCTCATCATGAGCGAAACCGCGGCCCCGGGCACGAGCAGCAGCCGAAGAACCCAGCGCACGGCGCGATACGCCTTCCGTCTGGACAGGCGACGCTCCATGACGAACCCGCCCAGGAAAGCCGCCAGCACCAGTACGATCGTCGCGACGATCAGCGTGCCGCTGCCGGTCTGGATGCCGAACAATGGCAGCCCTTTCGTGGCGATGAGGCCGGTTGCGATCACGGCCAGTCCCACGACGGGGAAGGCAACGCAGATCACGGGGAACAGCAGGACGGCCGCCACCACCATGCCACCGCCGCCCCCTCCACGCTTTGCGCTGTCGGCCTGGCCGCGGCTGTAATCGAGGGTGTCGACGACCGTGTCTCCGGTGAACCGGTCGCCGCGCAGTCCTTCCTGGTAGCTGTCGTTCTTCTGGCCGTCCATGTGTCCCTTTCCGATGGAATCGAGCACGCCTTGGAGTCAGGCAGAGGCACTCGCGGGTTAGGATCCCAAGTATTTGCCAGGCGCCATATCGCGAGTGCGGCGAACTGAATCTTATGCTGATTTCATAAGCGCTCAGCCGGCCACCCCGACCGCGTGAGTCGGACCCACTTGAGATCACGCATTGTGATCTCAATGCGAGCAACCCCGCAGCCCTCAGATTCTTCTCGTCGCCCTGCCCGAAGGATTGTCCTTGCCCTCTTTCGGCGTGACGAAGCCGATGGGACGAGAAGCGGCCCGCGGTGGTTGCATCAGCTGGCGGATCGCTTCGAGGATGCCGACGATCGCTTCGTCGTGCGAGGCGAGCTTCCTTTCCAATTGTTCGAACTGCGCTGCAAGTTCCTGGTTCGAGGCGAGCATTTCTCGCAGGCGCACGAAGGCTCGCACCACGTAGACCGAGGCCTCGATGGCGCGGGGTGAGCTAAGCACCGTCGCAGCCATGATCGCGCCGTGCTCGGTGAATGCCAGCGGCAGCTTGCGCGGGCCGCCCCGTCCCGACTTTGATGTCGCAATTTGCGACATCAAACCGGCCAACTCTCCGGCGTCGACCTGGAACATGAATTCGGCCGGGAACCGACTCAGATTCCGCCGGACTTGCTCATTGAGACGCCGCGTTTCCACCCCGTAGAGCGCCGCCAGGTCGGAATCGAGCATCACCTTCTGGCCGCGCAACATCAGAATCCTGGAGGCGATGCCGGCCAGCGGATGGTTCGGTGGTGGCACCGATCCGGACCGCACCTCTGGGTGCGCCTCCGTGTGGACTTCGCGATGCAGCGTTCATGGCGTGCAATCTGACGCAGCGTCTCTTTCATCCCCCAGAGGAATAATAGGGTCAAGGCAGAAAAATGCCCGAACCGGGCCTATGCGACCTCAGACACCCTCACACGGTCGAATTGGAGTCCGGTGCGGCATCGGTCGCATCCGCGCTCAACATCTCCTCACGACTCCGCGGCGTCTCGAGACTGATGCGGCCCAGCGCGCCGCTGCGATAGTCGCGCAGCAGAATCAGCGCCGCCTTCTCCAGGTCGAGCCCGCCACCGCGCACGTGGCAGCCGCGCCGCTGCGCGATGGCTTCGATCACGGCGGGGCCATCCAGTCCGGCAGCAGCGAATCCGTAGCGCGCTTCGAGCATGGCCGGGTAGCGAACCAGCAGGACTTCGGCCAGGAAAGTCGCAACCTCCTCCTCGATGACGGCATTGGTGCCGACGGCATGGCTCGCAGCGAGCATCAGGCCGTCGCTCGGGTACCGGATCTTCGGCCACATCAACCCGGGTGTGTCGGTGATCGTCATGTGCGGGCCGAGATCGAGGCTCTGCTGCGTCTTGGTCACGGCGGGCTCGTCACCGACCTTGGCGACCCTGCGCTTCACCAGCGCGTTCATCAGGGTCGACTTGCCGACGTTCGGGATGCCCATGATCATCATGCGCAGCGGCTTGGTGCCATCGTTGCGATGGGGCGCGATCGCCTGGCACAGCCCCGGGATGCGCGCCACATCCCCAGCCTTCTTGCACGAAAGAGCCACAGCCGTGACGCCCTTTTGCGCGCTGAAGTATTCGAGCCACGCGCGGGTCGCTGCCGGATCCGCGAGGTCAGCCTTGTTGAGCAGCTTGAGGCACGGGCGCTGCCGATGCTCGCGCAGTTGGCGGATCATCGGGTTGCTGCTGGCTTCGGGCAGGCGTGCATCGACGACTTCGATGACGACGTCCACGCGCGCCATCGTCTCCGCCGCCTTGTCGCGCGCCAGGGCCATGTGACCCGGAAACCACTGTATCGACATGCGTGCTGATGGACTCGGGTTGTTTCGCAGCCGTATTGTCCACGAGCAGGGCGCCTTGTGTAGCCTCCTTTTGGAGGAGCCTGCGGATTCGGATTCGCGATCGTGCGACCTTCCAAGCGGCTGGCCACCACCGTCTCAGAACGCGACACCAGGGCTAGTAGACGGTTCTCCTCTTGAGTTGCAGCAGGTCCAACAACTCTTGCCGGACATCCTGTTCATTCAATACTTCCTTTGCGCATGAGCCGGTGATCAGGTGCTTGCAGATGCGCTTGTCACTGACCATGTAGTCCCATGCCGCAATTCCCAGGCTGGCTCCTTCGCACAGTTCCGACTTCTCGCAGGACGACATGGTGGACTGGTAGAAATCCTCGTACTGTCCGCTGGTTGTATTCATATGGTCGCAAACCATGGGGCCCAGCGAAGGATCGTAGACGCAGTGGTATTTGTCATGGTCCTTCAGGTCTCGACTGACAGTGAGCGTTGCAAGCAACAACTGCGGAAACGTCAATTGATTGATGCGATCGAGTTCACTGGGGGAAAGCGCCGCCCGCTGGATCTCTTGGGCAGCCAGCGGACCACTCAGGACGGCGATCGTGGCGGCGACCACCATGCTCATCAGGCCAATTCCCGGATTCGTGTTCATGGCTATCCTCATGTCGGTTGGGTGATGGGTTTACCTTCTGATCGCCATCGTCGTTGCCAACTTTCACAAGCCTTGTTCGCAACCTCCGCGCCATGCCTCGGCATGCAAGAAAACAATGAGTTGATGTCATGCGCATTCCGCGGGCGGTGAATATTCACCAGTAGCCGGTGGTGGATCGCGGTTGTACGATAGGCTGCCATGCAATCTATGGACGATCTCCTAGGTGTGAGTCCCGCGATCGCGGCGCTGCGGGCGGAGATCGAGCAGTTGCTCGAGCGGGGACAACGTCGGCGCCTCCCTCCGCTCCTGCTGCAAGGCGAGACCGGGACCGGCAAGGGCCTGCTGGCAGGGCTGATCCACCGCTGCGGCCCGCGCAGCAACGGCCCGTTCGTCGACGTGAGCTGCGCGGCAATTCCCGATGCTCTGCTGGAAGCCGAGCTGTTCGGCTTCGAGCGTGGCGCGTTCACTGATGCCCGGCAAGCGAAGCCCGGGCTGCTGCATGCCGCCCACCGAGGCACCTTTTTTCTCGACGAAGTGGCTTTGTTGTCCGAAGGCCTGCAGGCAAAGCTCCTCAAGGTAATGGAAGAGCAAACGGTCCGCCGTCTCGGCGCCACGCGCGCCGATAGCGTCGACGTCCAGGTCATCGCCGCCTCGAACGACGACCTGGCTGCCGCAGCACGCACAGGAAAATTCCGAAGCGACCTCTACCACCGGCTCGCCGTGGTGACCCTCGCACTTCCACCGTTGCGTGAGCGCCGCGAGGACATCCTGCTGCTGGCAGAACATTTCCTGTCCCGGGCTTGTGCCGACTATGCTCTACAGCCGCCTCCGCGCCTTGCCCCCGATGCTCGCGCCGCCCTGCAGAGCTATCAATGGCCCGGCAACGTCAGGGAGTTGGGCAACGTCATCGAGCGGGCGGTACTGCTGGCGGAGGGATCATCCATTACCGCCGCCATGCTGCGGTTGCCTTTGAATTCGTCAACCGACCCGCCCATCGCTCGCAGTGACGCACAGTCGAGTTCTTTCGACGACCGGGTCGCCAGTGTGGAGCGGGAGCAACTGCTTTCGGCGCTGAACGACACCGGCTGGAACATCAGCCTCGCAGCGATACGGCTCGGAATCTCACGCAACCGGCTGCGCTACCGGATTGAAAAGCTCGGCCTGCGCGCGGCCCGTGACCTGCTCGATCGCGAGCGGCGACCAGCGCGCCGCAACCAGCAGGCGACACCTCCCTTCCCAGGCGAGCTCCCGGCAACCACCGCTACAGTAGGGGACCTGCCTAACGAGCGGCGGCACCTGGCGCTACTGAGAGCCGAGCTCGCACCCGTCGAGGCCACGGGACCGCTGACAGATCTGGCGCGAGTCATCAGCATGATCGCCGAGAAGATTCGGAGCTTCGGCGGACGCGTCCAGGAGTGCTCCGACCTAGCAGTTGTCGGTGCCTTCGGCCTCGAACCTGCCGAGAACACGCCCAACTGCGCTGCTTACGCCGCTCTCGCCATCCAGAAAGCGGCCGAGCGGGCTCGGCGGGTCGACGCGGAGGTTCCCGGCATCAAGATCGCAATTTACGCTGCCCAGTTGATGGTGGCTCGGGTCAATGGAATCGCACAGATCGACCTCGAGGAAGGTCGCGCAACGCAGGTTGCCCTCTCCGCTCTCAGCCAGATCGCGCAGACAGGCAGCATCCTGATCAGTGCAACCGCCGCACCGTTCCTGGAACGGCGCTTCGAACTTTCGCGCGATCGCTCAGTGGACGGCTGCGCGGGACCGAACTATCGCCTCATGCGCCTCGAGAGCACCGGATTCGGGCTCGGCGCACTCACACTCGCGCCCTTCATCGGTCGCCAACGCGAACTCGCTGTTGTCGGCGATCAACTCGCTCAGGCCGAACGCAAGCACGGCCAGATCGTCGCGGTCGTCGGGGAGCCTGGTGTTGGTAAATCTCGCTTCGCTTATGAGCTTACGCTCACAGATCGAATCCGCAGATGGAAGGTGTTGAGTTGCAGAGCTGTCTCGTACGGCGTCAGCACGCCGTCACTCCCTGTCGTCGAGTTGCTCAAGGGCCACTTCCAGATCGACGACACGGACACGCCATCGCAGATTCGCGCGAAGGTGACCGGGAAAGTTGTCCATCCGGACGCCCGTCTCGAACCACACCTGCCGGCGGTCTTCGCCCTGCTCGATGTCTTGGACGAGGATCCGCAGTGGC
Source organism: Betaproteobacteria bacterium Ga0077523 (assembly GCA_001464695.1). Classification (GTDB taxonomy): domain Bacteria; phylum Pseudomonadota; class Gammaproteobacteria; order Burkholderiales. Next base: position 7,082 of record LNDQ01000009.1, read on the forward strand.
TTGCCCTAGAGCCGCTGCAGCGACGCCAGCGCACCATCGCCGCGGTCAAACAGGTGTTGCTGCAGGAAAGCCTGGCTCGTCCGCTGCTGGTGATCTTCGAGGACCTCCACTGGATCGACACCGAAACCCAAGGTTTGCTCGATAGCCTGGTGGAGGCCCTGCCGGCAGAGCGCCTGCTGCTGTTGGTGACGTATCGGCCGGAGTACCAGCACCGCTGGGCGTCCAAGACTTACTACACCCAACTGCGGCTCGATAGCCTGCCCGCCGATAGTACGGCCGAGTTGCTCGGGGCACTGCTCGGTCAGGACCCCGGGCTTGACGCACTCAAGCAGATGCTGGTGAAACGCGGCAATCCGTTCTTCCTGGAGGAGACCTTGCGCACCCTGCTGGAAACCGGTGCGCTGGTAGGAGCGCGCGCGGCGTACCTGCTGACCCGTCCGGTGGAGGCGTTGCAGATTCCCGCTACGGTGCAAACCATCCTCGCAGCGCGCATCGACCGGCTGCCACCAGAGGAGAAACAACTTCTGCAGACGGCCTCCGTGATCGGCAAGGATGTCTCGTACGCGATTCTCAAAGGTGTCGCGGGGCAGCCGGAGCAGATCTTGCGGCAGGGACTCGCGCACTTGCAGGAGGCCGAGTTTCTCTACGAGACACACGGATTTCCAGAGTTGAAGCATACCTTCAAGCACGCGCTGACCCACGAGGTGACTTACGGAAGTCTGCTGCCGGAACGGCGGCGCCAGCTTCACGCGCAGATCGTTGTCGCGATCGAGCAGCTATACGCAGATCGACTGGCCGAACACGTCGAGCGACTCGCCTACCACGCGACTCGAGGGCAGTTGTGGAACCAGGCCGTGCGGTACAGCCGACAGGCCGGAAATCGGGCGCTCGACCGCTCGGCCCTCAGGGAAGCCTGCGTCTGCTTCGACCAGGCGCGGACCGCGCTGCGCGAGTTGCCCGATAGCCGGGAGCGGACCGAACAGGACATCGACCTTTGCTTCGATCAGTACAACGCTCTTTGGCCGCTCGGCGAGTTCGCGCGGGTGGGCGAGGTTCAGGGCGAGGCGCGCGCGATGGCCGAGGAGCTCGGCGACCAGCGGCGGCTCGGCCGGGTGCTTTGCATTCTGTCGCATATCTATGGCCTGTCGGGTGAAAACGCGCGGGCGACTGAAGCGGCGCAGAGCGCACGTGCCATCGCCGATGAGCTCGGCGAGCTCGGGCTGCGCGTCATCGCGAACTACTGGCTGGGCCACGTAGCTTGGTTCGCCGGCGACCCGCGCCGAGCGGCCGAGCCCCTGCGCGTGGTTGTCGCGCTGACCAAGGACGTGGCGCTCGGCGTGCGCTCCGGGATGGGCAGACTACCAGGGGTGCTCGCTCGCTATGTCCTGGCGATGGTGGAGGCCGATGTGGGACAGTTCAATTCGGCCATCGCCATAGGTGAAGAAGGGCTGCGGATCAGTCAGGCCGCCGGCTATCCCAGCGCCGAGATGTTCGCTCGCTGGGGCCTCGGGTACGTCCATCTGCGCCGCGGCGACTTTGTTGCGGCAACGCGAGTGATGGAGCCGAGCCTTGCTCTGTGCCGAGAGATGGAGTTTCGCGTCCCGCTGCCATTCGTCGCGGCGTCCCTGGGCTCCGCGTATCTCTGGTCGGGGCGCGCGGCCGACGCAGTAGCGTTGCTGGAGGAAGCCGTCGAAGCGATCGCGGCCATGCAGATTCCGGGAGCCAGTTCGTGGGTTGTCCCGTTCCTGGTCGAGGCTTATCTCATGCTCGGACGAATCGCCGAAGCGCGCGCGCAAGCGGAGAGGTCGGTAGCGCTAGTTCACTCGCACCAGGCGCGGGGCTGGGAAGCCATGTGCCTGAAACTGCTCGGCGACGTCCACGCTCACGAGGCAGTTGAAGTTGATCAAGTAGAGGCCGAGAGGGCTGTTGACGCCTACCGGCAGGCGCTAGCGCGCGCGACCGAGTTCGGCATGCGTCCGCTCGTCGCGCACTGTCGATTCGCCCTAGGCAAGCTGTGCGCCAGGACCCATCAGCGTGAGGAAGCGACACAACATCTCACCGCGGCGATTCCGCTATACCGCGAGATGGACATGCAATTCTGGCTGGAACAGGCAGACGCGGAACTGAAAGGGCTGGTCTGATCGAGGGCCTGCAGGAACGAGGTCCTGCAATCGATCACCGTCTCAATCCCTCCACCGGCTCAGCGACAGCCTGAAGCTGCAACGCATGGGACCATCTGATGCAAGCAGGTGTCGACGACCTCGATGACGACGTCCACGCGCGCCATCGTCTCCGCCGCCTTGTCGCGCGCCAGGGCCATGGGACGCGGAAACCACTGAATGGACACTGGTGTTGGATCCGGGCGACCCCGACTATCGCCCCGGCTTGCGAAGCTTCGACGTTCGGGCCTCTGCCCGGCCGCCCCCAGCTGCCTGCAGTAACGCCCCTGCAGCCCAACGCGCATCACGAGCGCGGCGCGGTCCGTCCTGGACACTGGCGATCACTGCACCGTCGAACAGCACCAGCAGCGCAGTCGCTACCTGCGGGGCGTTCGCCACTCCAGCCGCCTTGACCCATTCGACGAAGCGCGCGCGCAGCCAATCGCGCTGGTCTGCAGCCAGGACACGCGCCGGGTGTCGGGCATCCGCGACTTCGCCGACGACCCGTTGCAGCGGGCAACCCATGAAGTCGGGTGACTCCACCCACGCCACGATCCAGTCGAAGATGCGCAGCGCGCGCTCACACGGCGGAATCGGCGCCACGAACGCCTCGATGCTGGCCCGCGCCGACGCGATGCGCTGCTGCACGTACGCAGCCACCAACTCGTCCTTGCAGCCGAAATGGGAGTAGAGCGAGGCCTTGGCCGCCTCGGCTTCGGCCAACACGCGGTCGATGCCGACGGCACGCGTGCCTTCGGCATAGAAGAGGCGATCCGCGGCCTCCAGCAGCCGGTCGCGCACGGCCAACGTACCTGCATTCCTGGGTGCTCTTGCCACGGTTGACAGTATAGACAGGTCAGTCTATCGTCACAACACGAATAGACAGACCTGTCTGTTTGACCTCACCTTAGGAGAAGCGATCTTGGCCTTTTCAATCGCAGGAAAAACCGCGCTCGTGACCGGCGCCAATCGCGGCATCGGCGCCGCCATCGTGGATGCCCTCGTCGCCGCCGGAGCGAAGAAGGTTTATGCGGCAGCACGCAACCTGTCGGATCTCGCGCCCCTCGTGGGGCGCCACGGCGGGCGAGTCAGCGCACTCCAGCTCGACGTGACCGACGCGACCCAGGTCGCTGCAGCCGTTTCGTCCGCGCCCGACGTGCAACTGCTCGTGAACAATGCCGGTGTCGCGGCCATGATGGGCGGCGCGTTCACCGATCCGCAGTGGCTCGAAGCCGGACGCAAGGAAATGGATGTCAACTACTTCGGGACGTTCGGCATATCGCAGGCATTCGCACCGGTGCTCCAACGCAATGGCGGCGGCGCCATCGTCAATCTCGCATCGGTCGCCTCGCTCACCAACTTCCCCATGCTGCTCGGGTACAGCGTGTCCAAGGCGGCGACCCATTCCCTTACCCAGGCGAGCCGCATGCTGCTCGCCGCCCAAGGCACCCAGGTGTACGGCGTCTATCCGGGGCCCATCGACACGCGCATGGCCGAGAAGATCGAGATGCCCAAGACCTCGCCCGCCGAATGCGCGCGTGCGATCGTCGCGGGCATCGAGAGCGGCACGGAAGACATCTTCCCTGATGCGATGAGCCAGGGCATGGGTTCGGCTTATCTTTCCAGCCCCAAGGGTCTCGAGAAGCAGGTTGCAGCGATGGTCGCCTCCGCGTAGGCAGGGTCGGGTTGAACGCGGTTCTACATACGGCTGTGGGCGGCAACTGCGGCCACTCTCTGCGACGGCGTACGCCCACGCCCGCACGTAGCTGTTCCCGAGACTGACCGGGTGTACCCGGGGCAGAGGTCCCGAGGCGCGCCCGCCTCGGGATCGTTCGTGCCTATTGCAAGCAGGCGGCGGATGGACGACGCTTGTCGCCGAGCCAGATCCTGCTCCCCCTGTTTGGCCCCCCACCCCTAACCCCGTGGGGGACCACGGCGGAAATCCTTACACCGGAGCCGGCTCACGGCAGGATGGTAGTCGCAAGTCATTGACTCTGAAGGCGTCCCGGATCACGGTGCGGAAGCTGGCCGTGTCTGGGCGCGTGCACAAGGAGACTCCGACATGACCCACCTCCAGACACCTGAGTGGTCCGAGCAACCGCGCACCGACGCCGTGCTGCCGGCAGCCGAAATCAGCACCCGCGACCGCCGCGGGGGCATTCGACATCGGTGGGCCGCCGCCGCTACAGGCGCGCTATTGGCGCTGCTGCCCGCAGCCGGACACCCGCAGATCACCATCGAGGTTGCGGCCCAGAACGAGAACGCATCCAGCGACGGCTTCGCGTTTCCCGCTGCCGAGCAGCGCGCCTGGGGGTGGTCGTTCGCCGGGTCGCAGGGCGCGAACACCGTGTTCGGCACCGGCCCGGCCCCGTGCGACACCATCACCTGCCCGCCCGGCCCGAGCTTGCCCGGCGGCGCCGGTGCAGTCGCGCGCGCCGACGCAACGCAGATGAACCTGGGCGTGCGCTCGTGGGCTTTCAGCACCGAGTTCGGTGCCGATGGGGCGGCCGAAGTCGAGGTCAGGGACAGCATCGTCACCTCCGGCTTCACGACGCTGCAGATGAATTTTCACATCGACCTGAGCGCATTCAGTGTCAGTACAGCGCCGGGCAGCGAAGGCCGCTACACCTTCGCCGTGCTCCTGGGCAGTGGTGACAACGTCTCTACCGCATTCGCGTTCACCGCCGAGCGCCGCTACACCTCGGGGAACGTGTTCGAGACGCTGGCGCAAGTCATTCACAACGACGACACCATCATCGACCTGGGCGATATTCCCTCAAGCTACGAAGTGACACTGCCCGTGTTCTTCGCGCCCGGCATCACCCCGATTCAAGTCGTCGCTGCGGCTTTCGCCGAAGGCCCTTCGAACACCGGCGCTGTCAATGTCAACGCCTACAACAGCAGCTGGCTCGGCATTCAGGGGGAATACACGTCGGTCAACGGCTACTCCTATCCGGGCTTCGCGGCCGCGATCCCCGAACCGTCGGCGCTGGCACTGTGGGCCACCGGCATCCTGGGGGTGCTCATCGCCGTAACGCGCCGCCGAGCTCGGTAGTCGCGCACAGCATTTTCAGGCGCATCGCTGCTCGCCTCGACGCCGTCATTGTCGGCAACAGCAACGAACCGGGCCGCCCGAATCGCTTGCCGAACTCAACCATGGTGCGGGAGATCGCAGCGCTACAGCGCGGCGATGGCTGGACCCACGGGCCGCTATCCGGTACCCCCTGCGGGGTACCGAATCGCTGCCGGCACCTCAGTAGCGCAGACTCGGCCGCTGATGGCGATGATCGTGACGGGAATGGTCCAACCCCGGACCGGAGAAGACGGCCACGATGGCCGTGAACAACAAGAGCAGGAAACGCATGGCGACACCTCATCCAACGATGACTCGTGTTGAGCGCACCGGCGGCGGCACTACGCGCGAACGCGCGTACTCACAGTCGGTACGATCCCGGATGCGCCGACTTTCGGCGCAACAACCAGGAGGTGTCGCGAACCTAACGCTCGGGCTCGGCGGCGAAAGCGTGGTCGCTGGAAAACGACAGCAGGCGGGCGAACCTTGCGGTTCTGGAGAGGGGAATGATCGAGATCGGGTTCATGATGTCTGGGCCTCGTGAGCTTACTCATCGGACCGCGAGTGTACGCCCGCCACCCCCGATCGGGCAAACCGGCCCGCAGTGCACTGCAGCAGCGATCAGCCGCCTGGAGCCGGCGGCTGCGCCGGTGCTTCGTACCAATGGTCCTTGGATACGACCTTGGGCAGCGCCGGATCGGTGAGGTAGTTGGGCGACATGATCTGCACGCCGTGCTCGTTGAATACGTCGAGAATGTGAGAGTGCAGCGCACTCATCGCTTCGGCCCGCAGGCGTGGCGCTTCCGGTCCGGCACGCGCCACGAGGACATACTCGACGTAGAAGTCGGACAGCGCGGTCTGGATCACGTAGGGCGCCGGGTCGGTCAACACGCCGACCGTACGACGCGCTGCCTCCAGCAGCAGCGCGTGGACCTGCCGCCACGGCGTGTCGTAACCGATGGTGACCTTCGTGTGCAGCGTGAACCCCGGCCCGTGCGCCGAACGCGAGTAGTTGCGCGACACGTTGCCCAGCACGTATGCGTTGGGTAGCACCACTTCCTCCGACAATCCGGTGCGGATGCGGGTCGCGAACAGCGTGAGTTCGGAAACGGTCCCTTCGGTGTCGCCGACCTTCACGAATTCACCGACTCGGAACACGCGCGAATAGGTCAGGATCAATCCGCTCGCGCCCTGGGCTACGATGCTCGAACCGCCGATCGAGAGCATCAGGCCCACCAGGACCGAAAGGCCCTTGAATGCATCGGTATCCGCGCCCGGCAGGTAAGGATAGGCCATCGCCAGCGCAAACAGCCACAGGACCACGTTGACGATGCGCCGGGTCGGCCGTGCCAGGTCGGCATCGAGCCAGCTGATGCGGACCTCGCTCGCCTCGATGCGATCGAAGAAGATGCGCACCATCCGGATGACCACCCGCGTGATGATGACGATGACCACGACCGTGAGCAGTCCCGGAATCGCACCCACGATGGCGAGACCGACGCGGCCGGCGAAATCGAGCAGATGCCCTTCCAGCTGTTCGCCCCAGGGCCGCGTATAGCCGAATCGCTCCAGCGTGAAAGTGAGCCAGCCATAGGTGAACGCGACCCCGACAAGCCAAGCCAGCAGCGCCACGGTCTTGCGCACCAGTGTGCTGAGATGGCGTGGGAGGACGGCCACGACGCCACCGACCCGCAACCGTTCGGCGCCG
>LNDQ01000010.1 GCA_001464695.1 Betaproteobacteria bacterium Ga0077523
CTACCTTGCCGCGGTGTCGTGGGGCGAACTCGTCAATCCCTACGCGGTCACTATCGCCCTCGTCACAATCGCGAGTGGACTTGTGCTGAAGCGATTCTGGCCGCGAACCTACATCGTGGCTGCGGTGGTCGCCGGAAGCGTCGTGGGCGGGGTGATCTACCTGGTCCAGGGGCCCGTCGGGTCGCAACTCGAACTGCTCGGCCACGTGACTTTCCGCCTCCTGCCCTTCAACGTCCCGCGCTTCACGCCGCAGCACTGGCTGTTCATGGAAGCGGTCGTGCCCAGTGCCATCGCGATCGCCGTGCTGGGCCTTGCACAATCGCTCGTGATCGCGCGCGACCTGAAAGCCCATGGGGCCGGTAACGTCGATCTCGAGAAGGAAGTGTTCGCCCAGGGCATCTCGAACACGTTGAGACCTCTCTTCTCCACGTTCGCGGGTTCGGGCAGTTTCAACCGCACCAGCGTGGCGGTGGAGATGGGGGCGCGCACGCCGCTGGCCGGCATCATCGCCGCAGTGGCGGTGGCGGTGTTCGCGATCGTGCTCGGACCGCTGCTTACCTACTTGCCAATGCCGGCCATCGCCGGGGTACTGGTGCTGGTAGGCATCGGCATGATCCAGGGCGAAGAGGTACGCCTCGTGTTGCGCGGCCGCGTGGATGGCGCGGTGTTTCTCGTCACGCTCTTCACGGTGACTTTCCTGGGATTGGACGTCGGCATCCTTGTGGCCGTGGTCGCGTCCGCCGTCTTTCTGCTTGCCGGCATGTCGAAGGTGGATTTCGACGTTTCGCACGATGGCGAGCTGGAGCGCATCGCCGTCAAGGGCAATCTGTTTTATGCCTCCGTCGATCGATTGTCGCGCCACCTGCACGCGCACCCGACGGCGCGTACGCAACTCGACCTGACTCGCGTGCCGTTTTGCGATGCAACGGCGCACGCGATGATTCGTGCCGTACAGCACGAGCGCCGGGCGAGCGGCGGTCAGCTCGATCTGGTGCTGGCCGCGACGTCGTGAAGTAGCCGGTACTGGGGCGACTGTCAGGTCAATCTTCAATCTGGCAGGGCAGCGGTTGTCGTGTCTCCTGTGGGTTATCCGTGGGTTCGTCCGGTCCCGTGGAAGCGTCTGTAGTTTCTCCAAGAGAACGGGCGTTTTTTTCTCCAGTGGGGGATCGGTAGGGTCTCGCCCGCGAAACTTGATCGTGCGTGCGGGATGTCCGCCGCATAACCTTCAGGAGGAGAACGAACCATGTCTCAGCGCTTGGTCAAGTTGGGCGCCGTGCTTGCGGGTGCGGTCTTGTTGGCGGGAGCCGGAGTTGCCGCGGCCGGAGAGAAGGGCAAGTTCGTCGGCCACGCGGTGCTGAACAGCACCAAGTTCACCGAGTACAAAGCCCAGGACGGTCACCCGATGAAATCGGCCTTTGCCGGTGAACTGGACGGTCTGATGTTCCACAACGGTGGCGGGAGCGCTCTGGATCGTGCGCTCGATCGAGCGCATTACCACGTTGTCTACGCCGGCGACGGCGCCGGAGGTGGGTACTGCCTGAAGACGTTCACGACCAAGGAAGGGCACAAGCTGTTCGCGCGCTGCGAGTCCAAGGCCAACGCGCAGGGCGCCACCGGCACGGTCCTCTTGCTCGGCGGCACCGGACCCTTCAACGGCATCAAGGGCAAGGGCAAGTTCAATTTCGTCGGCGTCACTTCGGTCGTGAACTGGGACGACATGGAATGGGAGTGGGAAACGCCGTGACCGGTGCCGAACACGACCGCGCGGTGCGCCACAGCTACATCGTCCATGTGTACCGGCGCAGCAATGAGCCGGGACACGAAGTGGCCGGGCTGATCGAGCCGGTCGAGGGTGGCAGCCCTTCGGCGTTCGCCGGGCGCGACGAGCTCTGGGCGGTTCTGTCGCACGGTGCTGCGGCGGGCACCCGTCGGCGCCGGTCGAAAGGGCATCCGTAGCCCATCCGTAAGCAGGCGGGTCGTAAGCTGCGAGCCGGTGTCAGGAACTGGCACCGGTTCGTCCTTACCCGGGAGGTATGCCATGTGGATTCGATCCGTCGGCCTTGCCCTCAGTATTGCCGCGCTGCTTCCCGCGGCATCCGTCCATGCCCAGGAACGCTTCAAGCTGCAGTTCAATCAGGTGGGACAAAGCAGCAAGTACATTGCGCAGCAAGCCTATGACGTTGGCGACAGTCCCGGCCATCAGGTACGAATCTACAAGGTCCAGCGTACCTTTACCGAAGCGAGTTCCTTCGTCGTGCGAGGCGTTCGGGTGACGGCGACGGAGGTCAACGGTTACTCCGATTACACCAACGGCGTTGGGCCCATCTGGGGCTACGAGGTCTGGAGCATGGCAGACGGCGGCAAGGTCTTCGTCCAGTACACCGGCAGCACGTTCTCGGAGCCGACCGATACCGGTTCACGCCGCGGTATCGCCACGAGTGCCGGGCGGATCATCGGCGGCAGTGGCGCCTGGAAGAACATTCGCGGGATGGTCCACAGCGCGTCGAGGTTCGACACCGATCCCCAGAAGGGCTACAGCCAGGGCGACAACCAGGGCGAGTACTGGTTCGAGGAGTAGGGGCCCGCGCGGTCAGGTCGGGATCTGGAGGTATCGAGGCACGCGGGCGAAGGTCGGCCGGACTTCGGTCGCGTATCACTGGCGCCTTCTCGAACCCGGCGACAACCCTGCAATTCTTCCACGCAATGGAAGAATTGAAGGGATGGCAGGGCGCCGAGGGCTTGATTCCTTGAGCCGGGTGCTGGCCGACTTTCCCGCTGCGGCCATTCTCGGTCTGCGCAAAGTGGGCAAGGCCATGTTGGCGATGACGTTGGTGGCGGCAGGGCCGGCGTCCACCTACCTGGAGCGCGAATTCACCGGTCTGACGACGTCCTGAGGAATACGGTGAGCGGGTGGCGCGTTCCGTCGATGGGCGCGGCAGTGGCGATATGCAGACTGGGTATCGCATGTTGCGACCATTCGGTCGAAGTCGCGGCACTCCCCCGGCGCACGGAACCCGGCGCTCTTGCATGCAGAAATATCCGGCCTGAGCTCGCTTGGCAGCTCGTCCACTCGAAGAGGCCGCCCATGGATACGCATGTCCTTCCGCTCCCGAAGCAACCGCGCCCGGCCGATGTGCTGGCCCGCCCCATCTTCAGCGATCGCGACTACCGCGAAGTGAAGACGCTCCTCGCCCGCACCTTGCGATCGGCCCGCAGCCTGCACGCCGGCTTGCGCGCCGAGGCGATGCTGGTCGAGATCATCGAATACGAGATGCGCCTGGGCGCCGAGATGGATTTCGACTTCGACCCGGTCGCGATTCGGGCGCCGGGTGGGGCGGTCAGCCGCCGCTGGACCGATCCCGTCTGGTAACCCGGTTGCCGGCGCGTGGCGGACCGGAGCTTCAGCCCGGTCCGCCACCCCCTTTCCGGGCGGGCTAGCCCGGGTTCGCCGGGGTCTCCAGGCCCCCGGAGGCCAGCGTCCGGCCAGGGTCGGATCGCGCCTTGCTTAGTCCCTCCCGGGCGCAGGAAAAGGCCCCGAATCAAGCGTTTCCAGATGCGGGAAAACGCATCCGGTTGGGCGTGGGCAACGTAATTCTGACGGGCGTTGCAAATAGATTTTTGACATTAAGTATTGTAAAAACAAGAATCTCAAAATCATGTCGATAGAATTTGACGCGAATAGGCAGGGCGATGACGTGCTTCGTCGGATTTGGCGGGCGCCGCTCATCGTCTTCCTGTTCCTCGGCCTGACCACGGGCTCGGTCACCGCCCGCGCCGACGAGGTCGCCGACGCCGAAGCGCTGGTCCGGGCTGGCAAGTTCCAGGAGGCCTACAAGCTTCTGGAGCCCTTGGAGGAAACGAAGGCCGGTGACCTCAAATTCGACTACCTGCTCGCCCGCGCCGCGCTGGAGACGGGCAACCCGAGCAAGGCGAGCTTCATCTATGAACGCATCCTCGCCATCGAACCGAATTTCGTCGGCGTCCGTGTGGAGATGGGACGCGCGTACCTGGCCCTGGGCGACTACGCGCGGGCCAAGCTGGAGTTCGAAACCGTGATCCGGATTCCCAACCTGCCGCCCGACATCCGGCAGCAGGCCGAGGCCTACGGCAAGCTGGCTGACCAATACAGCAAGGGCAAGAAGACGGTCGCCTACGGCTACATGGAGTACGGCTACGGTTACGACAGCAACCCGCTCAGTGCGGTGGCCCGCAACCCCATCACGATTTCCGGGGGGTTTCCGGTGGACCTCCCGATTTCGTCGCTGGCGCGCAGCAGCAACTACAACGCCGTGTCGCTCGGCGGCGAGGTCATTCACTCGTTGTCCGGCGGCTTCTCGCTATACGCCGGCGGCGATGCCCGGGCGCGCTTCTACAACCAGCTCGACCAGGCCAACAACATGAGCGTCGACCTGCGCACGGGCGTGGGTTTCAACTCGGGCAAGCACAACATTCGCCTCGGGGTCCTCGGCGGCCGGTACGACCTCGATCACAACCTCTTCCGCAAGAGCTTCGGCGGCAATGCCGACTATCGATTGCTCCTGAACGATACGACCCAGCTCACCGCCAATATCACGGCGATCCGGTTCAAGTTCGAGAACGAGCTGCTGCGAGCCAACGACTACGACCTTTACAGCGGCCTGCTCGGATTCACCAAATCCATCGCCGGCGGTCGCGCCATCGTCGGGTTGAATGCCGTCGGCGGCTACGAGACTGCAGACCCGCGGCGCCAGGACGGCGACAAGCGCTTTGGCGGCGCGCGGCTGATCCTGCAGGCGGCCTTCACTGAGCGCATCGGTTCCTTCGTCACCCTCGGTGCAACGTGGAACGAGTACCTGCTGGAGAACGCTCTCTTCGGCGAGCAACGGCGCGATGTCTTCTACGACGCCACCGCCGGCGTGACCGTGGGCATCAAGTCCGGCTGGTCCGTGCGCCCGCAAGTCTCCTACTACAAGAACGTCAGCAACATCGATCTCTACACGTACGACCGGACCGACGTGTCTTTCAACATCCGAAAGGACTTCTGATCATGTCTACCGTAACGCACACCACCCGCTCTTCACGCTTCGCCGCGTGCGGTGTGGTCCTCCTGCTGACACTCTGTGCCGCGTGCCCGGCGCTAGCGCAGACTGCCGGCAAGTTCCTCGTCTCCGTGGGCGACGTCAAGCTCGTCGGCAAGGACGGCAAAGCCCGCACGGCCGAGCGCGGCGGTGAGCTGCTCGAGGGCGACACCATCGTCACCGGTGCCAACAGCCTCGCGCAGATTCGCCTGCAGGACAACGGCCTCATCTCCGTGCGTCCGAACACCGAGATGAAGCTCGACAAGTTCGCCTTCGCCGGCGCCGATGATCGCAAGGCAACCTTGCTCATCTCCCTGGTCAAGGGTGGCCTGCGGTCCATCACCGGCCTGATCGGCAAGGCCCATCGCGAGGGCTACAAGATCTCCACGGCCTCCGCGACCATCGGCATCCGCGGTACCGACCACGAACCCTTCTACATTCCGCCGGGGCAGACGGCGCTGGGCACACCGGGCACCTACGACAAGGTGAACTCGGGCATGACCTTCGTGCAAGGGCGCCAGGGCAATCCGGTCGACGTGACCATCAACCAGGTCGCGTTCGTCCCCGTGACCGGTGCACAGCCGGTGATCCTCCCGAGCATTCCGTCGTTCTTCAAGCAGGACCTCGTGGTACCCGACCCGCAATCGCGCAAGGCGCCTGCGGGCGATTCGCAGACGGACACGGCCTTGGGCAAGGGTGCAGATACCCGCGCCGCGGGCGTCGACTCCAGGACCTTGGACGGCAAGGTCCTCGATTCCAAGTTGCTCGACGCCAAGGTGCTCGATTCCAAAGTGCTCGACTCCAACGTCAGAGTGCGGACGGATCCGCTCTCCGACACCTCGATCAAGTCGCTGTCGACGACGACGCTGACGCCACTCGATACGAAGACGACGACCACGGTCCTCACCACACCGCTCACCACCACGGTGACGCCGGTGACCTCGACGCTGTCGACGACGGTCGTCCAGCCGGTGACTTCGACGCTGTCGACCACGGTGGTGCAACCGGTGACGTCGACTCTGACGACCACGCCTATCACCACAACGGTCGTCGCACCGGTGACCACAGCAGTGACTCCCGTGACCACCACGATCAGCCCCACGTTGCAGACGACAGTGCCGTCGCTGCTCTCCACCTCACCCATCCTGTTGAAGTAAAGCCATCGCCCGAGGCCCGAATCGAACCGAGGAGTAAATCATGTACGTCCCATTTCGAATCCTGACCCTCACGATCGCACTGGCGGCTGCGCTGCCTTGCGTGGTGCACGCTGCCGACCCCATCGGCAAGGTGATCTTCCAGAGCGGCGGCGCATTCATCGTCGACGCAGCGGGCAAACAGCGGGCAGCCAACAAGGGTGATCTGATCCTTCCCGGCGAGCGCCTGGTCACCGGCGCCAACACGCTTACGCAAGTGAAGATGCGCGACGGCTCGTTCGTCGGGTTGCGTCCCGGCACCGATCTCAAGTTCCAGGAGATGCGTCTCACCGGCAAGGACGCCGGGCAGGACGTGGCGCTCAACAGCGGCAGCATCCGCGTGCTGAACCTGCCGGGCGACGGTGCCGTGAAGCCGTTGCCGGTGAACGTGCAGGCGGGCGATGCACGCATCGTCATGCGGGGCGCCGATCTGGAATCGTCCGTGAAGCGCGATCTCACCACCGGTCCCGAGACGTTCACTCGCCTCAATCAGGGCACCGGCATCCTGAGCAACGGCATCAAGACACTCGATCTCGCGGTCAACGGGGTCAACTCGGCGACCAAGGTGCGCATCACCGATGCGCCCATCTCGGCCTTGCCCCCGGTCAGCGTGCGGGCCTTGTCGGAAGCCGCCCCGGTCAAGGATCTCGGTGTCGCGCCGATCCTCGTCGCGCAACCGAAGGGGGATCTCATCAATACGCTGCCGGCCGACCTGCGGGGCACCACCGATCTCGCGGTGAATTCAGGACTGAAGACCGCGATCCTCTCGGCCCCGGTCGCGCTGGGTTCTCTGGGTGCCACCAAGCCGCTGTCGGTGGACGTCGTCGTGCCTCCGAGATCGTTCGCGGTCACCAAGAATCCCGATACCGGGTTGCTCGATCTCGCCTTGACCGGCACCACCAGCAAGGGCGAGATCCTGCCGACCGTGAGCTCGACCCTGCTCAATGCGCCCACCCTCAACGAAACGTTGCTGAACACGGTCGTGAAATCGCCGACGACGATCCAGATCATCGATCCCTCCAGGCTCAAGCTCTTCTGAGCGGACGTGACATCGACGCCTGGCCGGTACTCCGCGGCTCACCCGTAGAACCCGAGGCACTCGCGGAAGGCGATTCCGCGAGTGCCTCTTGCCGGAACGCCTGATCCGCTCCACCCTACGCGCATAGCCATGCGCGAATCGGTCATCCTCGTCCACGGCGTCTGGCTGCGCGGCTGGACGCTTGCCCTGCAGAAGCAACGCATCCAGGCCTGCGGCTTTGCGGCGCGCGCCTTTTCCTACGCCTCCATCGAGGAAGACCTCGACAGCAACGCGCGCCGCCTCGCGGCATTCAGCCGTGAGCAGTCGGCCGACGTGGTGCATTTCGTCGGCCACAGTCTCGGTGGCTTGCTCACGCTGCGGATGCTCGACATCGAACCCGAGCCTCGTGCCGGTCGCATCGTGCTGGCGGGTTCACCTTGGGGCGGCAGCGCCGCTGCGCGAGCGGTGCACCGCTGGCCCGGTGGTAACACGCTCCTCGGTCACACTCTCACCCAGTGGACCGACGATCGGCGCACCGACCTGGGGGGGCGCTATCCGATCGGTGTGATCGCCGGTTCGCTCGGCTTCGGTGTCGGCGCGATGGTCACGCGCTTGCCGCGTCCGCACGACGGCACCGTCACCGTTGCGGAGACGCGCCTGCCGACCATGGCCGATCACATTACTCTACCCGTCACCCACACCGGGATGCTCACGTCGAAATCGGTGGCGGAGCAGGTCTGCGCATTCCTGCGCACCGGTCGCTTCGATCGCGCGGCCCGGGCGGCATGAACGCCTTGAGAATAGCTGCACTGGCGAGCGCGGCGCTGCTCGTCGCCGGCTGTTCGGGCATCAGCTACTACTATCAGGCGGCGCGCGGCCAGTTCGAGCTGTCGCACGCCGCCAGGCCCCTGCCGAGCGTGCTGGCCGATCCTGCGACTTCGCCCGAGTTGCGTACTCGTCTCGAGGCGGCCCGCGCCATTCGCGACTACGCGAGTGTCGACCTCAAGCTCCCCGACAACGACAGCTATCGCAAGTACGCGGATCTCAAGCGCCCCTTCGTCGTCTGGAACGTCTTCGCCGCGCCCGAGTTTTCCGTTCGTGCGCGCGAATGGTGCTTTCCGGTCGCGGGGTGCGTCGGCTACAAAGGCTGGTTCGATCAGAAGTCCGCCGAGGCCTTCGCGGAATCGACCCGCCGCGAAGGGTATGACGTGTTCGTGTACGGCGTACCGGCGTACTCGACCCTGGGTTGGTTCGACGACCCGCTGCTCAATACCTTCATCGGCTATCCGCGCTCCGAGCTCGCACGCCTCATCTTTCATGAGCTCGCGCATCAGGTCGCCTATGCCGAAGGCGACAGCACGTTCAACGAGTCCTTTGCGACTGCGGTCGAACTGGAGGGGGTGCGTCGCTGGCTCGCCCGCACTGGCACCGATGCCGAGCGGGCGGAGTTCGAAGCGATGCAGCTGCGCAAACGCGACTTCGTCGCGCTGGTCGAGCGCACGCGCACTCGCCTCGAGGCGATCTACGCGCGTGAGATCGACCCCGAATCGAAGCGCTCGGCGAAAGCGGCGGAGTTCGCGCACATGCGCTCGGAGTACGAGGTGCTGAAGCAGCGCTGGAGCGGATTTCGCGGTTACGACCGCTGGTTCAACCAGGCGCTCGGGAATGCGCACCTTGCCTCGGTTGCCACCTATACGCAGAGGGTCCCGGCTTTCGATGCACTGCTCGCGCGCTCGGGCGGTGATCTCGACCGGTGGTACATGGAGGCGCGACGCCTGGCGAAGTTGCCCGCTACCGCACGTACGACCGAGCTCGACGGTCTCGCGCCGCCACCGGCGACGGCGGCCGCCGGAGTACCATGAGCTGCTGACCGTCCCGACCACGCGCACCGCATGAACGATTCTCGCCCAAGCCGTCGCGACTTCCTGCGTACCGGTGCCGTCGCCGGTGGTGCCCTGGTCGTGGGGGCCTTGATTCCAGGTTGCGGGCGCGAGCCTTTGCCACCACCAGCCGCGCCCTTTGCGCCCAATGCGTGGGTGCGGATCACGCAAGACGGGTGGGTCACCGTCGTGGTGGATCGTTCGGAGATGGGCCAGGGCGTTGCCACCGCTTTGCCGATGCTGGTTGCGGAGGAACTCGATGCGGATTGGAGCAAGGTGCGGTTCGAGTTCGCGCCGGCGCATCCCACCTACGCCAATCCGCTCTTCGGAGCGGCCCAACTCACGGGCGGCAGTTCCAGTGTCCGGGCGGCGTGGCAACCGCTGCGCGAGGCCGGTGCGAAGGCGCGGGCAATGCTGGTGCAGGCGGCGGCGCATGAGTGGAAAGTGACTCCCGACGCGTGTCGGACCGAAAATGGCTACGTGCTGCACGAGCCGAGTGGACAGCGTGCCGATTACGGGTCGCTCGTGACCGCGGCTGCGCGCCTCTCGATTCCCGCGACGGTGAAACTCAAGGAAGCCCAGGCTTTTCGTCTCATCGGCAAGCCCACGCCGCGTCTCGATGCAACCCAGCAGGTCGAGGGACGAACGACGTTCGGGATCGATGTGCAACTTCCCGGCATGCTGACCGCGTGCATCGCGCGTTGTCCGACACTCGGCGGCAAGCTCGGGCGGTTCGATGGCGCGAAAGCCGGCGCGCTCCCTGGTGTCAAGCACGTGATCGCACTGGACAGCGGTGTGGCCGTGGTGGCCGACGGTTACTGGAATGCGCGGCAGGGCGTGGAGGCGTTGGACGTCACCTGGGAGCATGGCCCGCACGCGAATCTGTCGAGCGTGGCGTTGGCCGACGAGTTCGAACAGGCTCTCGACCTCGAAGGCAAGCTGGCCCGCCGCGATGGCGATGTGAGCATCATCAAGGGCGGCACGCGCATCGAGGCGCGCTATCGCGTGCCCTATCTCGCGCACGCGACCATGGAGCCGATGAATTGCACCGCGCACATGAGCGCTGCCCGTTGCGAAGTCTGGGCCCCCACGCAATACCAGCAGGGCGACCCCAACTTCGGCGGCGGCGTGCGCCGCGTGGCGGCGCAGGCGGCCGGATTGAAGGAGGCCGAAGTCGAGGTGCGCACCACACATCTGGGCGGCGGGTTCGGCCGGCGCCTGGAACTCGACTACGTGGCCGACGCGGTCACGCTGTCGCGAAAACTCGGCGTGCCGGTCAAGGTCGTCTGGTCGCGCGAGGACGACATGCAGCACGACTTCTTTCGCCCTGCGAGCCACCACGCACTGGAGGCGGTCATCGATCAGGGCAAGCCGGTCGCGTGGCGCCACCGGGTCGCCTCGCAGTCGATCCTCGCGCGCTGGATTCCGGGCTTTCTGCCCGAATGGCTGGCGAGCTTGCTGACACCGGTCAAGAACGGGGTCGATCCGAATGCCGTCGAAGGTGCGGCCGACATGCCGTACGCCATCGCGAACGTGCGGGTCGAGTGGATGCCCATGGACGTGCCGGTGCCGGTCGGGTTCTGGCGTTCCGTGGGGCACTCCTACACCGGGTTCGTCGTGGAGAGTTTCATCGACGAACTGGCCCATGCGGCGCAAGCGGATCCGTTCGAGTTTCGGCGCGCGCTGCTGGCGAATGCGCCCCGTCACCGCAAGGTGCTGGAGGTCGCGGCCGAGAAATCCGGTTGGGGTCGATCGCTCGAGGCCGGACGCCGGCACGGCATCGCGGTGCACGAGAGCTTCGGCTCGGTGGTCGCCGAAGTGGCCGAGGTGTCGGTGAATGGCAGCGAAATCCGCGTGCATCGCGTCGTGTGCGCGGTGCACTGCGGCCTTGCGGTCAATCCCTCCACCATCGAGGCACAGATCTCCGGCGGCGTGGTGTTCGGTCTGTCGGCGGCGCTGCACGGCGAGATCACGTTCGAGAACGGCCGGGTGCAGCAGAGCAACTTCCATGACTACGCGCCGCTGCGATGCGCGGAAGCGCCGCGCATCGAAGTCCATATCGTCGGCAGCGGCGATACCCCGGCCGGCGTGGGTGAGCCGGGCGTGCCGCCGATCGCCGCCGCGGTGGCCAATGCCGTCTTTGCGGCGACCGGCAAGCGACTGCGCAGCCTGCCGTTGCGAATGTGATGAGCGGTGCGCTGATCCCCGTCCTCGTCTGCTGCGCCGTGGCTCACGTCGCCATGGGGCTCATCATCCTCAGCCACGAGCATGGTTCGCGCATCGGGCGGCTGCACCTGGCCCTGTCGCTGGCCGTCGCCACCTGGCAGTGGGGCCTGGTGGCCATGGTGAGTGCACCCGACGGTGCGGCAGCGGTGGCGCGCCTGCGCTATCTGGCGTTGCCTGCGGGCGTGCTGGTGCTGCCGATCCTGTTCCAGCTCTTTCACGCGCTCACCGTGCACCGCAAGCGCATCGCGCCGGAGGTGGTGACGGTATGGATCGGGGCCGTCATCGTGCTGGGGCTGCTCTGGTTCTCGGAGGAATTCTTCACCGGCGCCTATCGCTACGACTGGGGCTATGCCGGCGCCTACAAATGGGGTGGGGGGGTGTTCGCCGCCTACGTGTGCATCGTCGTCGCAGCCTGCTCGTGGTTGTGCTGGCGCATGATGCGCCAGGGTCTGCCGGGCAGTGTCGCGGTGCGCCGCGCGCGCATGCTGATCCTCGCCTTGTCGATAGCCAGCATCACGCTGATCGATTTCCTCCCGTTCTTCGGCATCGACCTGTTTCCGTTCGGCGGCATCTTCCTGGTCATCGGCAACGCGGTGATGGTCGTCACCACGTGGCGTTACCGTCTGGTGGAGATCACGCCGGCGTTTGCGGCGCAGCGGTTCATGGACACGATGAGCGACGGGGTACTGGTGCTGGACCAGGACGGGGTGGTGAGGCTGGTG
>LNDQ01000011.1 GCA_001464695.1 Betaproteobacteria bacterium Ga0077523
CTCTCCTTCCCCCGCGAAGGCGGGGGAAGGTCGGGATGGGGGCAACTGTCGACCGCCCCATCATGACCCGGATCGCCCCACCTACTTCGTCGCGCCACCGCCTTTCACACCTTCGGGCAACGCGAACACGATCACCATGTCGCCCTGGCGGAATCCGAACAGCGCGTTCCCGCCCGCAGCCACGGCAATGTATTGCCGCCCATCCAGTTCATAGGTGATCGCCGGCGCATTCACACCCGCGCCGCAATTGAAGCGCCAGAGCTTCTCGCCGGTGGCAGAGTGGTAGGCGTTGAAATCGCCGCTGCCTTCGCCCGTGAACACGACGTTGCCCGCAGTCGCGAGCACCCCACCCACCAGCGGCTGCTCGGTCTTCACCTGCCAGCGGATCTTCCCGCGGTTCTGCAGGTCGATGGCCGACAGCAGCCCCCAGGACGGACCGGCGGACAGTTCCAGCGCCGTGTAGCGGACCGCTGCCTTGTCTGCCGTGGCCGGCACTTCGCGCACCATGTAGCGGGTCGGCATGTGCAGCGCTGCCACATAGGCAAGTCCGGTGCGGGCGTCGTACGACACCGGCGACCAGTTGGCGCCCCCCGCCGCGCCCGGCGCGATGTCGATGCCTTCGGGCGTCGGCCGCATGAACGTGTTCGAGTGCGGAACGAACGGCTCCGACTTGAACAGCAGCCGTCCGTCGCGCCGGTCGAGCACGTACATCCAACCCGTCTTGCCGGCCTGTGCCAGGGCCGGCACCATCTTGCCGTCGATCTTCGCTTCGAACAGAACCGGCGGGCTCGCGACGTCGTAGCCCCACATGTCGTGCGGCACCTGCTGGTAGTGCCAGCGCAGTTTGCCGGTCGTTGCGTCGAGCCCGACCAGCGACACCGTGTAGAGGTTGTCGCCGGGCCGCGTGACGTCGTCCATCTGCGGCGACGGATTGCCGATGCCCACGTAGATCATGCCCAGTTGCGGATCCACGGCCGGCGTGGTCCACGCCGAACCGCCGCCGCGCTTCCAGGCGTCGCGGTACTGCTCGGCCGTCGCCTTCTCGGCACCGATGTCGCGCTGCAGCGGTTCGCCGTCGAGCGTCCTGGTACGGTACTCCCCTTCCCAACCGTCCGACGCGGTGGAGTCGAACTGCCAGAGCTTCTTGCCGGTGGCTGCATCGTAGGCGGCGTAGAAGCCGGGGCGCGTGGTCTGACCCGCCATGCCCACGACTGTGCCCACCGGCGCACCGGGACGATCGGCTTCGAGGTGCAGGCCGTAGCCGACACCCGTGATGCCGATGATCACTTTTCCCCCGTAGACCAGCGGTGCCATGCTGGCGCCGACACCGGTGGTTCCCGTCGCCGCCTGCTTGCGCAGCGGATCGTCGGCCGCGAGCTGGTCGGCGCGCTCGCTGGTGGCATCGGTGACTTCGGCGAGCGTGATTTCCCACACGACCTTGCCGGTCTTCTGGTCGAGCGCGATCAGGCGCGCATCGATGGTGCCGATGAAGACCTTGCCGTACGCCACGGCAACGCCACGGTTGGCAGGGCCGCAGCACATCTTCTCGGTTCGACGCTTGTGCGTGTAGCGCCACAACTGGCGTCCGGTACGGGCATCCAGAGCGACCACGTGATTGAACGGCAGCGACAGGTACATGGTGCCGTCCACCACGATCGGCGTGGCCTGGAACGTGTTCGGGACGCCGCTCCGATAGGTCCAGCGCGGCGCCAGCGTCGCGACGTTGGTCGTGTCGATCTGGGCAAGCGGTGAAAACCGCCGATTGCTGTAGTCGCGCCCGTAGGTGAGCCAGTTGCCCTGGTCGGCGTTCGCGGCGAGGAGCCGCGCATCATCGACCACGCCCGGCTCCGCGAACGCGACCGATGCGAACATGATCCAACCGATCAGCATCCCTTGCAGTCTCATATGGTCCTCGACGTGTGGCGTTGCGGGAGACGGCGGCCGCGGCCCGGCACGTCGCTCGGTACAATGATCGTTTCGGCAGCTTACCGAGGGGGAGAGCGAAAATCATGAAAATCACCGCCGTCGAGACCATCCAGCTCGAGGAGTTTCCCAACCTGCTGTGGGTGCACATCCACACCGACGAGGGGCTGGTGGGCCTGGGCGAGACGTTCTACGCGGTGGCGCCGGTGGCGGCCCACATCCACGAGACGTGCGCGCCGTGGCTGCTCGGCAGGAATCCCCTCGAGATCGACAAGATCTCGCACCACTTCCTCAACACCTACCTCGGCTTCAACAGCGTCGGCGTGGAGATGCGCGCCGCCTCCGCCATCGACATCGCGCTGTGGGACCTCTTCGGCCAGGTGACCGGCCAGCCGATCTACCAGCTCCTCGGCGGTGCCTCGCGCGACAAGGTGCGCGTCTACAACACCTGCGCCGGCTACCAGTACGTGCGCAGCAAACCGACCCAGGGCACGGAGAACTTCGGCCTGCCCGCGAAGGTCGACAAGAAAAAGCGCCCGTACGAGGATCTGCAGGCGTTCCTGACCGACGCCGGCGCGCTCGCGGAGAGCCTCCTCGACATGGGCATCACCGGCATGAAGATCTGGCCGTTCGACACGGCCGCCGAAGCGTCGAACGGCGCCTACATCTCGAACGCCGATCTCAAGAAAGCCTTGAAGCCCTTCGCGCAGATCCGCAAGGCGGTGGGCGACAAGATGGACATCCACGTGGAGTTCCATTCCATGTGGCAGCTGCCGGCCGCGATCCGCATCGCCGAAGCGCTCGAGGAGTTCGATCCGTTCTGGTACGAAGACCCGGTCAAGATGAACAACCTCGACGCACTGGCCGACTATGCGCACCGCACCAACGTGTGGGTGACCGCGAGCGAGACACTGGGTTCACGCTGGGGCTTCCGCGACCTCTTCCAGAAGCAGGCGGTCTCGGTTTGCATGCTCGACGTGGGCTGGACCGGCGGCCTGTCGGAATCGAAGAAGATCGCCACCATGGCCGAAGCATGGGCGCTGCCCGTGGCACCGCACGATTGCACCGGCCCGGTGATGCTCACCGCTTCCGTGCACCTGTCGCTCAACTGCCCGAACACGCTGGTGCAGGAAATGGTGCGGGCGTTCTACTACGACTGGTATCCGACGCTGGTGACCCAGCTGCCGCCGGTGAAGGACGGCTACATCCGCGCACCGAAGGGCCCGGGGCTCGGCTTGAAGCTGCTGCCCGGCGTGGCCAAGCGCAAGGACGCGACGGTGCGCATCTCGAAACTCGGCAAGTGACACCCCCATGAACGCTACTCTCGAAACGGATCCGCGCGTCCTGCTACTGGCACCCGGCGACAACGTGGCGATCGCCCGGCGCGACATCGCGCAAGGCACGACACTGCAGGTTCAGGGCCGCTCGGTCACCTTGCACGAGCGCGTGCTGACCGGGCACAAGTTCGCATTCCGCCCGATCGCGAAAGGCGAGCGCATACTCAAGTACTCGGCGCCCATCGGCGTTGCCACAACGGACATTGCACCCGGAGACCCGATGCACCTGCACAACGTCGCGAGCGACTACATTCCGACCTATACCCTCGACGCCGGTCACGAATTCCCCGGAGAGTCCCACTGATGACCATCAACGCCTATCTGCGCACCGACGGCCGCAAGGGCATCCGCAACATCGTCGCGGTCGCCTACCTGGTCGAGTGCGCGCATCACGTGTCGCGCGAGATCACCTACCCGTTCCGGGAGCGCGGCGCGCACCTGATCGGCTTCCCCGGCTGCTTTCCCAACGCGTACTCCTATCGGATGATGGAGCAGTTGTGCACCCATCCGAACGTGGGGGCGGTGCTGCTCATCTCGCTGGGCTGTGAGGGCTTCAACAAGGGCAAGCTGCTCGAGACCATCCGCGCATCGGGGCGCCCGACCAAGCTCCTGGTGATCCAGGAAACCGGTGGCACCCGCAGCACCATCGCCGAGGGCCAGGCCTGGGTCGAACAGACTCTCGCGCAGCTCGAGCACACACCGCGGGCGCCGATGGAGATCGACGAGCTGATCGTCGGCACCATCTGCGGCGGATCGGACGCCACCAGCGGCCTCACCGCGAACCCCGCCATGGGCCGCGCCTTCGACTTCCTGGTGGAGCAGAACGCCGTGTGCATCTTCGAGGAAACCGGCGAACTGATCGGCATGGAGCACTGGATGGCGCAACGTGCGCAGCATCCGGCGCTGGGCGAGGAAATCGTCAAGACCGTGGCGAAGGCCGCGAAGTACTACGCCACCTACGGCCACGCCAGCATCGGACCCGGCAACGCCGATGGCGGGCTCACCACCATCGAGGAGAAATCGCTCGGGGCTTACGCCAAGTCGGGCCAGTCGACCATCTCGGGCATCATCAAACCCGGTGACGTACCGGTGGGTGGCGGGCTGTATCTGCTCGACGTGGTGCCCGACGGTGAACCGCGCTTCGGTTTTCCCAACATCAGCGACAATGCCGAGATCGCGGAGCTGATCGCTTGCGGCAGCCACGTGATCCTGTTCTCCACCGGCCGCGGATCGGTCGTGGGTTCCGCACTGGCACCCGTGATCAAGGTTTGCGCGAATCCTGAAACCTATCGGCGCCTCAAGGACGACATGGACGTGGATGCCGGTCGCATCCTCGAGGGTCGCGCCAGCCTCGACGACGTGGGCCGCGAAATCCACGATCTGGTGCTGCGCGTGGCCAACGGCGAGCAGACCCGCTCCGAAGCCCTGGGCCATCAGGAATTCATCCTGACCTACAAGAGCTTCGAACCGCTCGGCCCGGCCTGCTTTCCGTCCGCAGCATGAGGTCCATCCCGATTCTCCTGGTGTCGGCGGCGTTCGCATTGACCGGATGCAGCGCCATGAAGCGCGACTTGGGGTTGGGCAGCCAGGTCGCGGTGATTCCGCAATCGCTGCTCGCGTCGACCCCGTGCCTCACGCGCGAAACCGAAGCCGTGTTCGGCGTGGTACCGACGGTGGTCGAGAATACCGACCGCTGGCACATCCGCCTGACCGTGATCCTGTCCGGTGCGGGCGGCAAGCCGCCCGAGATCCGCTACGTACTGCGAGCGATCGACGGCAGCAC
>LNDQ01000012.1 GCA_001464695.1 Betaproteobacteria bacterium Ga0077523
CGTCGGGACAAGCTGGAGGCGATCATCCCTTCGTCGGCTTCCGCCGCGGCTGCCTGCGTCAACGACGCGGCGACGCGCGCCGGCGCGCGGGTGGAAAACACGTACTACGATGCGGAGCTGGCGATCTCGGAAGTGGTGCTGATCTTCAGTGCTACCGATGCGAGCGGACCGGAGTTCAACGCCTGGTACGAGTTCTCAGCACGCGACGGCAAGACCGCGCGAGTGGTCTACTCATTCGATGCGCAGGAACCCCATCGGGAGGCCGCGCACGGGCTGGCACTCGCCCCCATCAAGGCCTGCGGGGGCGACGCCAGACCCTAGTCGTTGTCGAGACGGGCGTCGAATCCCAGGGCCTTCAGGCGCGCGATGACTTGCTCGACGTGCGCGAAACCGCGCGTCTCCAGCACGAAATCGACCTCGGTTTCCTGCAGCGACAGATTGGTGAATGCGCGCTGGTGGTGCACTTCCTCGATGTTGGCGTTCGCCTCCGCGATGGCTGCCGTGACCTTGGCGAGCGAACCGGGAAGGTCGCGCAGCGTCACAGCGAGTCGCGTGAGACG
>LNDQ01000013.1 GCA_001464695.1 Betaproteobacteria bacterium Ga0077523
CACTCATGACCAGGGTGCCTTCCGAAGTACGCAGCGGGCTCAGGCTGATCTCCACGGGGAACTCGCTTCCGTCCCGGCGCTGTCCGAACAGCTCGAGCCCGGCGCCCATGGTGCGCCCCCGCGGGTGTGCCGCGAACCGGGTACGATGCAGGATGTGTGGTTCGCGACAGCGGTGGGGGAGCAGCGTCTCCACCTTGCAGCCCACCAGTTGGTCGTGGTCGTAGCCGAACATTGTTTCGGCCTGGCCGTTGGCGAGGACGATGCGCCCGCCGGCATCCACCATGACGATACCGTCGGGCATCGATTCGAGCAGATCGCGGAACTGGCGATCGAGTGTGGCGGGCGGCGACTCGGGCGCGCGCGGTGAGCCGTCGCGGTGACTGCACACGACGTGCATGGTGCCGGTTTCGTCGTCCCTCACCGGGGCGTTGGCGCACGGTGTCGAGCCGGGAGCTCCCGTCAACTAGCGTGGCGGCGAGATTCCGGGTCGCCTCCTCCTGGTAATCCAGCGGCACGATCAGGTCTCGCAGGCGCTGCCCGAGAGCCTCGCGAGCCGTATAGCCGAACAGGCGCTCCGCGTCGTCCGACCAGTACGTCAGGGTGCCGTCGGGAGTGACGGCGATGACGGCGTCGGCGAGGGTCGTCAGCCTTGAGAAGTCCACGCCCGCTCGCCCTGACGTCGGTATGGGGAGCAACAGCAGTCCTCGACGGGACAAACGGTGCGTCGGGAGAACTCCTGGATCCCGCCTTCTCGTGCCGTTGGACGAATCAGCAAGTCATGCCCCTCGGATGTTTCGCAAAACCTTCCCGGTGCTCCCCCATTTTATACCCAGGGTACTCAGTGCGCTTGGGTCGCTGCCGGCGGCGCCTCGGCCCGCGCGGCAGCCGCACTGGGCGTAGGGCCAACCGGGAGCGGCGATCGCCGGCACGTTGCTGCGGTCGTTGCCCTCACCACCATCGCTTTTTTCTGTACGATGCATCCCGGAGATCTACCCACAACTACCGGACGTCAAGAATAGGCTGCGCATGCCGTGAGCATCGAACGCTCGCGACTGCTCGCACTCATTGACTACGTGCAGCAGTCGGCCCGTTCGCGGGCAAAAGTGGTGTCGAACGTGGCCGACCACGGCCGCTTTCTGCTCTTCGACCATCACGTCGCGGGCGTAGAAGGCGTGGTTCTGGATGCCGCCGGAGCGGACGGCGACGAGCCGGTCTGGTTGTCGATCCCGCGGCCGCCCAATCCGGAACTGCCACCCAAGGGGACGAGCGCCTGGCTGTCGCCGTGGCTGAGCGTGGGCGATGCGGTGCTCGCTGCGCCGCAACTCGCCCCGGCGGTGGAGGGGGCTGCCCTGATCGCTGCCGGGACCCATCGCGATGCCACGCTGCCGGCGGCGGATCTGTCGCAGGCCGCGAATCCTGCGGTGCTGCCGGGCGAAGTGGTACGCCTGTCGGATTACGGGTTTCGCGCCGAGGTGGAAAAGCAGCTGACCGGCTACCTCGAGCAGGAATGGGCCCCGTGGGCCGAGTTCGAACGCCGCCGGCGGCGCCGGGCGCGGCTCTATGTACAACTGCTGACGTTGCAGCAGGAGCTGACGGGTGCGCTGGTGGACGGTCAGTTGGAACTGGTATGGGGCGTCGGGCTCGGCGTCTGGAAGCACGGGACCACCACTGCGGCCTATCCGCTGGTCACCTGTCCGGTGGATCTCAAGTTCAATCCGGTCACCGGCTCGGCCGAGATCCGGCCGCGCGACGGCGATGCGCGACTGGAGCTGGACTTCTATGCCGCCATCGATCGACCAGGGGTGGCCCAGGCCGAGCGCCTGGCACGCGAGTTCCTGGCCGCGGCCGGGGCGCCGGTGTCGCCGTTCGAACCGGAAACCTTCGAGCCGTTGCTCGACATCGCGCGCGCCTGCCTCGATCCGGATGCGGACGTGGTCGGGGAGGGCGAAGTCAAGCTCAAGATCAATCGCTCCTGGGTGCTGTTCGCCCGGCCGCGCAGCGCGAGTGTGCTGATCCAGGATCTCGACCGCTTCGCGCGCGCGTTGCGGGACGCCGGCGACGACGTCGCGTTGCCCGCGGCCACGCGCGCGCTGGTGTCGGAGCCCGCCGGTGAGGTCGTACCGGTCGCGCTGCCGGCGTTCCGGGGCGTGAGCAGCACCGCCGGGGCGACCAGTGCCGATGCCGGCGACCTGTTGTTTCCCAAGGCATTCAACGACGAGCAGTTGCGCATCGTCCAGTTGCTCGAGATGCACGATGGCGTGGTGGTCCAGGGCCCGCCCGGCACCGGCAAGACCCACACCATCGCCAACATCATCTGCCACTGGCTTGCCAACGGACGGCGCGTGCTGGTGACGTCGATGAAGGATCCGGCACTCGCCGTGTTGCGCGAAAAGCTGCCCGAAGAAATCCGCCCGCTCGCCATCGCGCTGCTGGTGACGGAAGAGGAGGGCATGAAGCAGTTCGAGGCTTCGGTCCACAAGATCGCCTCGGAAGTGCAGAGCATCGATCCGGTCGGCATGGCACGCGAGATCGAACGCATCGCCACGAGCATCGACGCGTTGCACGAACGCCTCGCGCGCCTCGATGCGGACTTGAGCCGGTGGGCCCGCATCAATCTGATGCGGATCGATCTCGAAGGCGAGAACGTGGATCCGCTCGATGCGGCGCACGAAGTGGCCCGCGGGGCGGTGAGCATCGGGTGGCTGCCGGATGCCCTGGGCGCCGGCCCGCAATACGCGCCGTTGTTCTCGGATGACGATGTCGCGCGCCTGCGCGCCGCCCGGGAACAGCTCGGTGCCGACATCGAGTACGCCGGACGGCGGCTGCCTGCCCCCGAGGCTTTCCCCGATACCCGTACGCTGCTTCAGACGCACGACGACCTGGTGCGCTTCGCCCAGCTCGCCGGTGTTTCGCGGGCGGGTGACGTCCCCATGATCGCCGACCCCGGCCAGGAGACGCTCGAGCGCCTGCATGAGACCGGCGAGACCATCGAGCGCATCGTTGCCCTGCGCGAACGCATCGCCACGGCCGGGCGTCCCTGGGCCTCGAACCTGTCCACGCGCCTGAAGGCGGGGGTGGTGACCAACGAGTGTCGCCTGATCGACGCGCTGGGCGAAGAGCTCCAGGCGGCCAACGCCGAGCGCGGTGCCTTCCTCGAGCGGCCGGTGACCGCACCGCGTGGTGCCGAACGCGATCGCGAACTGATCCAGGCGGCCGAGAACCTGGCGGCCGGACGCCGGGCCTTCGGCCTGACCGGCGTGTTCTTCCGCAGCGAGGCGAAAGCGAAGCTCGATGCGGTGGAGTTGAGCGGCCGCCCGCCCGCCGACGCGGCCGACTGGCAACACGTGGCCGCGTGGCTCAAGACGCAATTGAAGGCACGTGAACTGATCGCGCGCTGGAACGGACTCGCCGCGGAAGTCGGGCTGGATGCGGTACCCATCGAGGATCAGCGCGCCGTGCCGCTGGCGCTGGAAGAGTTCAGCCTGTATCGCGAAGTCCAGGCCCTCGCCACGGCCGAATCCGATCTCGTCCGGCAGTCGGCGCGGCTGTTTCCCGGCTGGCCGCTGGCGCGGCGCGTCGCCCACGATGACAACGCCCTCGCGGAACTGCAGCGGATCATCGGCCACTACCTCGGTACCTATCGCCTCGGCGAAGTGTGGCTGGTCAAGGAACGGCTGCAAGCCGCCCTGGACGGAACCAGCGGCGCGGTGGCGGAGAACATCCGGCGCTTCGTGTCGATGTCGCTGGGCGATCCGGCCACCGGCGAGCAGGTGTTCGTGGCGGGCTGGTCGGCGCTGGCGACCGAACTCAATAGATTGCACAGCATGGCCGACGCGTTCGCGGTCGTGAGCGACGTGGTGGAACGCATCGAGAAATCGGGCGCGCCGAAGCTTGCGGCGGCGCTGCGCCAGCCGCACGTCGCCGGCTCGGTGGCCGTTCCGCCCGAGGACTGGCGTGCCGGCTGGCGCCTGCGGCGGCTCGCGAGCCATCTCACCGCGATCGACTCCCAGGCGGAATTCCGGCGCCTGGCGGCGCTGCGGCGCGATCTCGAGCACGACCTCGCGCGGCTGTATCACGACCTGGTGGTGCAGCGCACGTGGTTGAAACTTGCCGAGAACGCCACGCCGCGCGTGCGTTCCGCCTTGCAGGCGTATCTCAACGCGATCCAGAAGATCGGCAAGGGCACCGGCAAACGGGCGGCGCGCTACCGGCAGGACGCACGCGAAGCCGCCGCCGAGGCCAACATGGCGGTGCCGTGCTGGATCATGCCGCACCACCGGGTGTCCGAATCGCTGCCGCCGCAGTTCGGTTGTTTCGACCTGGTGGTGATCGACGAAGCATCGCAGTCGGACCTCTCGGCCCTGCCGGCGCTGCT
The DNA here is from genome assembly GCA_001464695.1 of Betaproteobacteria bacterium Ga0077523. GTDB lineage: Bacteria > Pseudomonadota > Gammaproteobacteria > Burkholderiales. The sequence goes on from LNDQ01000013.1 coordinate 4,376, forward strand.
GCGGGCCAAGAAGCTCCTGATCGTCGGCGACGACAAGCAGGTCTCGCCCGAAGGCGTCGGTCAGGAAGAGGAAAAGATCAAGGCGACGATGCAGCGTTTCCTGGGCGAGCAGGTGGCGCTGTATCGCGCGCAGATGTCGCCCGAGCGCTCGATCTACGATCTCGCCAAGGTGGTGTTCGCCGGCAGCGGCGTGATGTTGAAGGAGCACTTCCGCTGCGTGGCACCGATCATCGAGTACTCCAAGCGCGAGTTCTACGCGCACGAGCTGCGGCCGCTGCGCTTGCCGCGACCGTCGGAGCGCATCGATCCGCCGCTGGTGGACGTGTGGATCCAGAACGCCGAGCGCAAGGACGACATCAATCCGGCCGAGGCCGACTACATCGTCGGCGAGATCCGGCGCATCACCGCGGACCCGCGCATGCAGCAGCGCTCGATCGGCGTGGTGTCGTTGCTCGGTGAGGCCCAGGCGCTGCGCATCTGGGAGCAACTGGTGGAAACGCTGTCGCCCGAGATCCTGCAGCGCCACGCCATCGCCTGCGGCGACGCGCGCACGTTCCAGGGGCGCGAACGCGACATCATGTTCCTGTCGATGGTGTCGGCACCGAATGCCGTGGGGGCGCCGTTGTCGCGGGACATCTTTGCGCAGCGGTTCAATGTGGCGGCGTCCCGGGCCCGGGATCGCATGGTGCTGGTGCGGTCCGTGGATCTCGACGATCTTTCGGAAGCGGACCGGCTGCGCCGCGGGTTGATCGCTCATTTCACGCGCCCGTTCGCGGAGCACGCTGATGCGACCGGCGATCTGCGCGACCGGTGCGAATCGCCGATGGAACGCGAACTCTTCGACTGGCTCGCGCGGCGTGGCTACCGGGTTACGCCACAGGCGAAGATCGGTGCCTATCGGGTCGATCTGCTGGTCGAAGGTGCCAACGACGCGCGGCTCGCCGTCGAATGCGACGGTGACCGCTACGAAGGCTCGACGCGCTGGGCCGACGACGTGCGGCGGCAACGGGCGCTGGAGCGCACGGGCTGGGTGTTCTGGCGCTGTTTTGCGTCGGCGCTGGTGTTGCGGCGGGAGGCTGTCCTGCAGGAACTGGTGGCTACCCTCGAGGTGCTTGGTATTCGTCCGGTCGCCACCGGGGCGGCGGCGCCGGGCATCCACGTGGAAGCGCGACGGGTGCGGGTGGTGACGGAACCGGCGCCGGCGGCGGATGCGGAGGAGGCAGTGGGGGCGGGGTAGGGCCGGACACTCCTTCCCCCACCGGCGGTGGGGGAAGGCGGGGATGGGGGCGACGGCTTGAGCCTGCCCGCTGATCCCGCCACATCAACCCGATCGGCCCTTGTTCCTCATCCGCCGCGACGCAAGAACGAGCCCGACGAAGGCGCCGGTCGGTAGCGGGATTCCGGAGCGGCGCGCGGTCCATCCGGAAGCGACTGCGTTCGCGCATCCTGGCGTTCCGTGGAAATGATTGAATGCAAGACCTGACCCCTTGCCCATGACCCCTTGCCCAAGGCGACGGCTGGGGAGGGAGCTGTACACACCTTCCCCCACCACCGGTGGGGGAAGGCAGGGATGGGGGCAGCTACCCTTTCAATCTCCCCGCCTGCAACAACAGTCGCTCCGCCTTCAGCAATACAGGCCGATCCACCATCCGGCCATCGACGGCGATGGCGGCGCCGGAGGCCTTCGCGGCTGCCGCGAGCACGCGCTCGGCCCACTCGAGTTCCTCCGCGGACGGGGTGAAGCAGTCGTTGACCAGCGGCACCTGCCGCGGGTGAATGCATAGCTTGCCACCGAACCCCAGCCGCTTCGCCCGCAGGGTCTCGGCCTGCAACTGCTCGGGTTCGTCGATCTCGGTACACACCCCGTCCACCGGAGCATCGATCCCGGCCAGCCGCGAGATCAGCACCAGCTGCGAGCGGAAATACAGGAGCTCCTCGCCATCGCCGTCGATGCCCAGATCCACCTGGAAGTCGATGCTGCCGAAAACCAGCCGCCGGACGCCGCGCGCCTGGGCGATGTCGCGCGCGCGCGTGAGGCCGATCGCGGTCTCGATGAGGGGGAGCAGCTGGCGCGATCCGTCGCCGCACAGCGCTGCGACCGCCCCGGAGACCATTTCGGCCTTGGGCAGGACGATGCCGGCGACACCGGCCCGGCTGCATAGCGCCAGATCCTCGGCGTGCCAGGGCGTATCGACGGCGTTGACCCGCACCAGTACCGGTCGTTCGGGGGAAAGCCATTCGGCCAACGACTTGCGGGCGGTCTGCTTCTCCGCGGGCGGGACCGCATCTTCCAGATCGACGATGACGGCGTCGGCGCCGGCGGTACAGGCGCGGTCATAGCGCTCCGGGCGGTTGGCGGGGACGAAGAGGTAGGACCGGGGGCTCAGGTGGGACATGGATCGCTCGCGACGGGGCTTGAAGCATTGAAAACCCCTTCATTGTTTCACGGGTGGCCGTTTCCGGAGAACCGGTCGTCACGGAAAAGTCATGATGCAATCAAGGTTGACTGTACCGGCTGGACGGTTTATGGTCGCCGCCAAACTATACCGGCTGGACGGTCAGGAACCGATCGCCGAATCCACACGGAGTCCGCCACCTACATGTCCAGAGAGAGTTCCAGGGATGCCATTCTCGATGCCGCCGAGGCGATCGTGCGCGAGCAGGGTGCTGCCCACCTGACGCTCGACGCCGCGGCCGAGCGGGCCGGCTTGAGCAAGGGTGGGATCCTGTATCACTTCCAGACCAAGGACTCGCTCCTGGTGGCGCTCGTCCAGCGCATGACCAACGCGTTCCAGGGGTTGTACAAGGAAGCGAGCGAGCGCATGGGCAACGACCCCACCCGCATGCTCGAGGCCTATCTGGAGGCGGTGACGTCGGCGGAAGAGAAGCTCGGCAACACATCGTGCTCCCTGATCCCGGCGCTCGCGTCCAACCCGGAACTGCTGGAGCCGATCCGGGCGTTCTACAAGCATCACTTCGCGCAATTGTCGAAGACGTCGGTGGGCTGGGACCAGGCGGCAATCGTGACGCTCGCCCTGGACGGCATGTGGTTGCTCGAGATGCTCGGCGTGTCGCCGCTCGAGCCGCAGGACAAGAAACGCATCGCGAAGGTGCTGACGCGCCTCGCCACGGAAAAAATTCATTGATCGGCGCGGGTCGCGTCGCGCTCGAAGGGAGCATCGGCATGTCGAAGTCTCGGGATTGGATGGTCGTCGCAGCTGTCGTGGCCGTAACGACACTCGCCGCGTGCGGGAAGAAGGATGAAGCGGCCGCCGGTGGACCACCGGCAGGCGGCGGTGGCGCGCCGGTCACTTATGCCGAAGCGCAGCTGCGCCCCGTGGTGGAACGGCAGGAGTTTCCGGCGCGTCTCGAGGCAGTGGAGCAGGTGCAGGTGCGCTCGCGCATCACCGGCTACATCCAGGAGGTCCACTTCGCCCAGGGTGCCGAAGTGCGCAAGGGCGACTTGCTGGTGACCATCGATCCGCGGCCGGTGCAGGCGCGCGTGGCCAAGGCCGAGGCCGACCTGATCGCGAGTCAGACGCGCATCGATCTCGCGCGGGTCGAACTGGCCCGGGCCGAGAAACTGCTCGCGAGCCAGGCGACGTCGCAGCGCGAAGTCGACGAAAAGTCCGCCTCCCTGAAGGACCTCGAGGCGATGTACAAGGCCGCGCAGGCCGCGCTCGACGCGACCCGGCTCGATCTGTCCTTCACGCGCGTCACCGCACCCATCTCCGGCCGGGTCGGCAAGCCCGAGATCACTGCCGGCAACTTCGTGCAGACCGAAGGCCCCGAGTCGCCGGTGCTCACCACCATCGTCTCGTCCGGACCGATCTACGTGACCTTCGACGTGGACGAGCGTACGTTCGTGAAGTACGGCCTCAAGGGGCGCGGCACGGTGAAGGGCGGGCGCCTGCCGGTGGATGTCGGCCTGGCCGCGGAAGAGGGTTTTCCGCATCAGGCCACGCTGGTCTACGTGGACAACAAGGTGGATATCGCGACCGGCAACGTGCGCCTGCGCGCGCTGCTCGACAATCGCGACGGCTCGCTGGTGCCCGGGCTGTATGCGCGGGTGCGGCTCGGCGACCCGGGCGGTTTGCACGACGCTGTCGTGGTGCCGGACAAGGCGGTCGCCACCGACCAGGACCGCAAGTTCGTCTACGTGGTGAGCGCCGACAAGAAAGCGGAGTACCGCGTGGTGAAGGTCGGTCAGGTGACCGAAGGCCAGCGCGTGATCCTGGAAGGTCTCAAGCCCGGTGAGCACGTGATCGTCAACGGCCTCATGCGCGTGCGCCCCGGGCAACCGGTCAGTCCGTCGCTCGAAGGTGCCGATGCCGCGAAGGCTGCCGCTGCCGAACCCAAGAAGCCCGAGTCGAAGTAAGCGGCTGGAACCTCTCCCATGAATCTCTCGCGCTTCTTCATCGACCGGCCGATCTTCGCGGCGGTCATCTCGATCTTCATCTTCATCGCCGGCCTGTTGTCGATGCTGCGCCTGCCGGTCGCCGAGTTCCCGGACGTGGTGCCGCCCTCCGTGCAGGTGCGCACGCAGTTTCCCGGTGCCAACCCGCAGGTCATCGCCGACACCGTCGCCGCCGTGCTGGAGGAGCAGATCAACGGCGTCGAGGACATGCTCTACATGTCGTCGCAGTCGACCGCCGACGGCTCGTACCAGCTCACCATCACGTTCAAGGTGGGCTCGGACGTGGACAAGGCCGAGACCCAGGTGCAGAGCCGCGTGCAGCGGGCGTTGCCGCGGTTGCCCGAGGAAGTGCGGCGCATCGGCGTGGTGGCGCAGAAGAGTTCGCCCAACCTCACCATGGTGGTGAGCCTGACCTCGCCCGACGGCCGCTACGACGAGCTCTATCAGCGCAACTACTCGGTGCTCAACATCAAGAACCGCCTGCAGCGCATCGAGGGCATGGGGCTGGTGGAAGTGTTCGGTGGCGGCGACTACGCCATGCGCATCTGGCTGCAGCCGCCCAAGCTCGCGGCTCTCGGTCTACAGGCCACCGACGTGGTGCGAGCGCTGCAGGAGCAGAACGTGCAGGTCGCCGCCGGTGTGCTCGGTGCACCGCCGGCGCACGGTGCCGCGGACTTCCAGCTCAACATCAATGCCAAGGGGCGCTTGAAGGACGAGCAGGAGTTCGGCGAGGTCATCGTGCGCAGCACGCCGACCGGTC
>LNDQ01000014.1 GCA_001464695.1 Betaproteobacteria bacterium Ga0077523
TTGCCGCTGCCGCCATCGAGGAGATCCAGGCCATTTCCGTAGAGCACGTCGTCCCCGGCATCCCCGTAGAGGGAATCCGCGCCGGAGTAGCCGTCCAGGACGTCGTTGCCGTCTGCGCCGTGGATGGTGTTCGCCGCGTCATTGCCGTAGATCGTGTTCGCCGACGCGTTGCCGGTGGCGTCGATCGCATCGTAGCCGCGGAGGGAGAGGTTCTCGAAATGGTCGGCGAGGGACAACGTCACGGTGCTGTTCACTTCGTCGATGCCGCCATCGGCCGTCTCGACGATGACGTCCTGTGCGCTGTCGATGTAGTAGGTATCGTTCCCACCGCCACCGCTCATCACGTCGCCATCCGCTCCGCCGTCCAGGATGTCATTGCCGGCACCGCCGAACAGCTGGTCGTTGCCGCCGTCGCCGTACAGTTGCGAAGCCCCGTCGCCGGCGAACATCTGATCGTTGCCGTTGCGCCCCATGATGAAGTCCCCGGCCGTCGACACGAGTCCGCTGGCGTTTCCACGCAGGACGTTGTCGCCCGAGTTACCGAGGATGTTGTTGGCCAGTTCGTTGCCGCTGCCGTCGGCGTTTGCGCTGCCGATCAACTCCAGGGCCTCGAGATTGTCACCGAGGGTGAACGACACCTGGCTGTACACCGTGTCCCAGCTCTGCTGGACTTCATAGAAGAAGCCGCCGCCGTCGACCAGGCCGCCGTCGTTCACTTCGATGACCACGTCGCCCGCATCGTCGACGTAGTACTCGTCGCCGCCGCGTCCGCCTGCCATGACGTCGGCGCCAGCACCGCCGTCGAGCCAATTGCCGCCGGTGAGCGTGTCGGCCCCGTCTTCGCCATACAGGCGTACCTGAGTCTCCTCGCCGGACTCGATGCGGTTGTCACCGCTGTTGCCGGCCGCGCCCAGGGCCCGGTAGGTGTCGGGCGCGACACGCACCTCGAGGTTCTCGACCCCATCGGCCAGTCGGTGGAAGTAGAAGTCGGTGGACATGGTCGCGACGACGGTGTCGTTGCCGCCGCCCTCTGCTTCCATGACGTAGTCGTACGGGTGATCGACGAAATACGTGTCGTCGCCCTCGCCTCCGATCATCGTGTCGGCGCTGGCACCGCCGTCCAGCACGTTGGCCTTCGCGTTGCCGACGAGCGTATCGCCGCCCGCCCCGCCGGTGGCATCCTCGATCGGATTCTCGTTGCCGGGTCCGCCGTACGCGATGCTCACGTTGTCGATGCCATTGACCGAGCTCATGGCACCCTCGTTCAGATCGAGAATGACACTGCCGGCGGCGCCGGATGCATCGATCCGGTCGTGTACGCCGCCCGCATCCCAGATGGTCCGGATCTCGTCCGGGCCGACATTGCTCACATCGTGGACGTCACCGTCGCCGGCGCTGGTCGCGGCATTGGCACCATAGATCGATTGCAGCGCTGCCACGTCATACACGAGCGGCGTTTGCGCGTAGGCCTGGAGCCCACCGCCGAGATCGTGCTCGGGGGCGGGATTGCCGGACAGCACGGTGTACGCCTGGCTGTCGGTCCCGCTGGACCCGCTCAGCGTCGGCAAGGTTCCGCCGACGCTGTCGTCCGGATGCTTGAGGCCCAACGACTGCGCGACCAACGCCATCACGTCGAAGAATCCACGCGCACCCGGCGCCAGGCTGGCGTGATCCTGCGGCGGCAGGTACACATCGTTGACGACACTGCCGGCGACGTCGGCGCGCCAGTTTGTGCCTCCGACATCGGTCGACTGTCCGATGCGCAGGACGGGCCCCACCGAGTTTGCAGTGCCGCCTTCCACGAAGCGAACATTCGCGACGCTCTCGATCGCATCAAACACTGCGCGCAGCGCAACTCGCTGTTCGCCTGATGCGGAGTCGAAGCCGGCGGACCCTGCCTGCGGCGGCGCGCTGTCCGCGGGCAGCGCGGTCATGAACTCGTATGCGATCGTGGTCGGCCCGGAGCCTGACACGGGATACGGCCTCCAGGAGTCCAGGAGAGCATTGAGAACCGCGGCGTCGATTGGCATGGTGAACCTCTGCGTTGTTGATGGGCAGCGGGTGACGGGTGCCAACGACATTCGGGTCTCGAAGTTTTCCCGTCACACGCCCACTGAACTGCCAAGCGCTTGCGCACGAAGGCGACCGCGCCAACAACCTGCAGATGCAACCGATCAAGTGAACTGCATGCGCATCTGCAGTGCGCTGCGCGCCGTGCGTGATCACCCCCGACGACGGCGCAGCGCGAGATCGAGCAAGAGCTGCGCCGCAAATCGTCGGTATCCCGATGGCATCGGGAAAACGTTCCGCCGATCAGGGGACTAGCCAGGACTACTCAAGATCGACATGAAGGCGACGAACGGCGCAACCTGCAACGCGCCGGCACATTCGGGTGACGCGCCGCGTCAGACAGACTGCCTAATGCAGCCCGACACTCTGCGGTGCGGCACGAAGTGCCGTGAGCATCTCGCGCTCCACGTCGGCTTCGGACTTCGCCGGCGCCTCGCCGATGTGGACCACCTTGTCCACGGCGGCCTCCACCGGCAGGTGGTGCGTGATGAAGAGGACCGTCGCCTGACCCGCGAGGCGATTGACGGTGCGGATGAAGCTCTCGGCAGTCTGCGCGTCGAGGTTGCTCGTGGCCTCGTCGAAGACGAGGATCGGTGGCCGCTTCAACAGCGCACGGGCGATCGCGATGCGCTGCCTCTGCCCTCCGGAAAGTCCGGCGCCGCCTTCCCCGATCGTGGTCTGATAGCCTTGCGGCAGGCGCTCGATGACATCGTGCACTTCGGCGAGCCGGCAGGCGACGACGATGTCGTCGAACGAGGCATTCGGGTCCGCGATCACCAGGTTGTCGTAGATCGTGCCCGAGAACAGGACCGTTTCCTGGGGCACGACGCCGAAATAGCGCCGCAGTTCGTTGGCCGACAATCCGCGTACGTCGTAGCCATCGATGCGGATCGCACCTTCTCCGGGCGGATAGAAGCCCTGGAGCAGCTTCGCGAGCGTGCTCTTGCCGGAGCCCGACGGCCCCATGATGGCGACGAAGGACCCGGGTTCGATCTCGAGATCGAATGCGCGATACAGCCACGGCATCTCGTCCGAATAACGGAACGCGAGGTTGCGGATCTCGATCGCGCCCTTCATCGTGTGCGCGCGTCCCGGCACTGCCGAGTACGGTTCCGACGGCACGTCCATGATGTCACCCAGCCGCTTGACGGCGATGGCCGCCTGCTGGAACTCCTGCCACAGGCCGACCATGCGCAGCAACGGCTGCGACAGCCGGCTCGAGAACATCTGGAATGCGACCAGCATGCCGATGGTGAAACCCGGTTCGTTCATCGCGAGCCATGCACCGACGCACAGGATCGACAGTGACATGAGCTGTTCCAACCCACCCGCGCAGACCTGGTAGGTACTCGCGAGCCGACGCGTGTCGAAACTCGCGCGGAGGTAGTCCGACAGATAGCCGCCGTACCGCCGCGTGAGCTGCGCCTCCATCTGCAGCGACTTGACCGTGTCCATGCCCGCGACATACTCGGTCACGAAGGCCTGGTTGCGCGCGCCGAGCATGAACTGGCGATTCAGGCGGGCCCGCAGCACCGGCGTGATGGCGATGCCGAGGACGGCGATCGCAAGCATGATGGCGAGTGCGATCAGCGTGAGCTGCCAGGAGTACCAGAGCATCAGCGCGAGGAATACGAACAGGAACGGCACGTCGAGAACGAGCGTGACGGCAGCACCGGACAGGAACTCCCGGATCGTCTCGACCCCGTGCAGCCGCGCCACCATGACGCCCGTGGGACGCTGCTCGAAATAGCGCGGCGGCAGGCGGAAGAGGTGTTCGAACACCCGCTGGCCCAGTGCCGCGTCGATGCGCGTGCCGGTGTGGATCACGAGGTACTGCCGCGCCCAGGTCATGCCTGCCGAGAACACCATGAACAACCCGAGGGCGACGGCGATCACCGTGAGGGTGCTCTCGGTCCGATGCACCACCACCTTGTCGATGATCGCCTGCGTGAACAGCGGCATCGCGAGCGCCATGCACTGGATGGCGAGCGAGGCGATCAGCACGTCACGCCAGATCGGGCGATACTTGAGCAGTTCCGGGATGAACCACCGGAACCCGAACGGGCGTCTCGCCGTTTCGCCGTCGCCTTCCGGGTCAGGGCGCTCGGGCGTCGCGAACAGGGCGACACCGGCGTGACGCCCCGTCAACGCCTCCACGGATTCGCGTCTCGGTTCGGCCTCGCCGGGGACGAAGTACAGCGCTTCGCCATGGTCGATGCGAACGATCAGTGCCGGTTGCCACGTGTTCGGGGCCGCTGGCGAGTCGTTGCGCAGCGGCACCAGGCACGGCAGGAAATCGGGTCCGATGCTCGAAAGCCGCACACTGCGATTCGCGCTGCGCATGCCGAGCTGATTCGCGGCCGCCTGCAGCGACGACCAGTCGTAGGGTGGCGGCACCTGCTGCTGCAGCAATTCCGCATCGAACGGGATGCGGAATGCACGACACAGGCCACCGATGGCCCAGGCCATCTGTTCGCGCGTCAGTGCAGGTGCGGGCTCGCCGTCGGTGGCGCGGCGCTGGTGGCGGGTGAGCATCGGATGCATGGCAGCAAAAGGTTTCGTCGCGGCTCGCGGCCACGACTGAAACGCGGCTATTTCAGCAGCTGCGGGATCCAGCTGAGACCGAACATGCGCGATTCCCGATGTTCGAGTGCTGCGGTCGAACGCTCCGGTGTCGCGTACAGGACGATCCCGGTGTAGAGCTTCGCGAGATCCTCGAGATTCTCCTGCCGCATGGCGGATTCGCCGGGCACGTAGTAGCGTGCCTCGCGATCGTCCAGATGCACGATCAACGCGGGGCGCTGCGAGCCAAACCGATCCGGAGCCGGACTCTGCAACAGCGCGAGGCAAGGCATGGCTTCCGGCGGGATGCGCGACAAGCGCACGCAGCGGTAACTGCAGCGCAGTCCCAGCTTCTCGGCAGCGGCCTCGAGCGAAGACCACGAGTAGGGCTCGACGGTCTCGTCGAGCAGTCGTTCGGCATCGCAGGACCCGCGATGACTGCGGCACAACGCCTGCAGACACCAGAGCAATTGCTCCCGAGACAGCGCGGTTACCGGCTGGGTGTCGTTCGCGCGGCGGCGGCGCGTGAGCAGGGGGTGCATGGCACCACCCCTCGAAGCAACCGATATGCCACGGAAATTCGAGCCGCGCGCAGGCCTGTGCGTTGCGGCGTAAACGTCATACCGCACCGGGACTTAAGGCGGAGGCTTAGAGTGTTTCCTTGATCAGGCGACCGTTTGCGGCCTGGGTGGGACGCGCGCTCTTGTCATGGACCTTCGCGAACACGTCGATCTGCTCGCGCGACACCTGCACCGGCGTCTTCAGCACGATCCACTGAACGCCTTCGGTACACGGCGGTGTCGTGAGCGACCCGATGTAGGTGTAGTAGCCCCGCACCTTGGGCAGCAACTGCGCGGCGTCGATCTTCACCGCGGGCAGTTCGTCCTCGCGCATCTGGGCGATCGGCAGGTTGTTCCACAACGTCTGGATGAGCGGATGGTCGGTCCCGGCGATGAACAGCACCGCCACCACTGCGAGCCGGCCTTCCTTGTCCCGGTGCACGAGGTGCGCCACCATCTCGAAACCACGACCATTGACGCGTTCCTCGGCCGGTTTGTGGAAATGGAACTGCACGAGTTCGAAGGTCTTGCCGCCGACGGTGATGGAACTGCCGGGCGCGTAATTCACCTGGACCGTGTGACCGTTGTCGATGATCCTGAGGGGCGAACTCTTGTAGTCGAACTTCACGTTCTCGAGGGTCAGTCTGACCCCGCCGCGAATGTCGATGGGCGACTGGCGCTGACCGGCGGCGCATTGCTTGAACTCCGGCGAGAGCTTGTGCCATTGCGCCGCGCCATCCTTGGCGCCGGTATAGCTCCAGTGCACATGCTTCGGTTCGGGTTTCTCGATCCTGGGTTCTTCGGCGCCCTTGCCCGCCACCTTCTCCTTCGGCGCTGCGGGCGGCTTGGCCGGCTCCGCAACCGCCACGGGCTTCGGTTTGCTTTTGCGCTTCGGTGCCGCCTTCGCCTGCGCCGGTTCCGGCAGTGCGACGATACCTGGACCCACTGGCGGCGACTGCCGTGCCGCCGCGGCCGGTGCCGCCGGCTGGCGGCACGCAAACTCGAGCATTCGTTCGCGCGGCGTATCGGGGACCACGGGGCGCGGCAATTCGACCCCTTCGAGGTTCTGCCGCATCAGTTGCGATCCGTCTGCTGCAAAGAAGATGCGGCCGAGCGGAACCGTGGTCCGGCGGGCGCACTGATAGCTCATCAGCGTCTTGACACTGCGCCACCGGACATCGCCGCTGTCGTGGAACTGATCGTCGCTGTACGTGACGCGGTCCCAGGCCCGGGCATTGACCCCGTCGCTGACCAGGCTCGCGGTGTCCAACTCGGCCCGCATCCAGGGCGGCGAGGCAATGTCCAGCCAGTCCGATGCACAGACCGGAACGGACCAGAGGGCGACCAGGAGGGGAGCTAGGCAGCGCATTCGGGAGAAAGACGGCGGAAAGTCCCCTCAACTACGGCACCGGCAGCGGGAAATTGAGCTTGGCACCGCGCTCGAGGGGCGGTCTTTCTCCCTGGGGAGGCGTCCGGTAGACTCTCTGGCCCACGCGGGCCTGTTGCCCGCCGATGCCTCCCTGGATACGGTCATGGACGAGAAACTCGTATACAACGTCAACGTCGTCGAGCAGCAGGTGCTCGCCTCCCCCGAGGCGATCAAGCGCCGCCTGCCGCTCACGGAACGTGCCGAGCGCACGGTGCTGGAAGGTCGCCAGACGGTCGAGCGCATCCTCGATCGGCGCGACCACCGGCTGCTGGTGGTGGTCGGCCCCTGCTCGATCCACGACCCGGTTGCCGCCATGGACTATGCGCGCCGCTTGAAGACGGTTGCCGACGAGGTGAGCGACACGATCTTCGTCGTGATGCGCGTCTACTTCGAGAAGCCCCGCACCACCACCGGGTGGAAGGGGCTCATCAACGATCCGCGCATGGACGACTCGTTCGCCATCGAGGAGGGCCTGCAACTCGCGCGCAAGGTGTTGCTCGACATCAACGAACTGGGCCTGCCCGCCGGCACGGAGGCGCTCGACCCGATCAGCCCGCAGTATCTCGGCGACCTCGTCACCTGGAGCGCCATCGGTGCCCGCACGACCGAGTCGCAGACCCACCGGGAGATGGCGAGCGGGTTGTCGACGCCGGTCGGGTTCAAGAACGGAACCGACGGCGGCCTGCAGGTGGCGATCAACGCGCTCCTGTCGGTCTCGCGCCCGCACAATTTCCTGGGCATCAACCCTCGGGGCGAGGTCGCGATCATCCGCACCCGCGGCAACGGCTACGGCCACATCGTGCTGCGCGGAGGCGCCAAGGGCCCGAACTACGACTCGGTCACCGTGGCCCTGGTGGAGAAGGAACTCGCGAAGAACAAGCTGCCGGCGAACATCATGATCGACTGCAGCCACGCCAACTCCAACAAGGATCCGAGCCTGCAGCCGCTGGTGATGCAGGATGTGGCCCACCAGATCGTGGAAGGCAATCAGGCGATCGTCGGCGTGATGGTGGAAAGCAACATCAACGCGGGCAACCAGTCGATCCCGGCGGATCTCTCGAAACTGCAGTACGGCGTATCGGTCACCGACGGCTGCATCGACTGGGCCACCACCGAGAAGATGCTGCGCGATGCGCGGTCGAAACTGAAGGATGCACTGCCGGCCCGCCTGCCGCGCACGGCCGAGGTGCGCAGCCTGCGCGGGTGATGCACAGCACGTCTATCGCGGCTTTCGAAATCGCGACAAAGTAAGGTGTGCGTTCCCTCCCGCGGCTTTGCCGGGGGAGGGTCAGGGTGAGGGCAGCGCAGCTCGCATCACGACCACTGCCCGCCCCCATCCCAACCTTCCCCCATCTGCGACGGGGGAAGGAGTGCCTCAAGGTGGGGTTCGTCTCGGCAAAAGGATGTACGTCCCCTCCCCCGGCATTGCCGGGCGAGGGTCAGGGTGGGGGCAGCGCAGCTCGCATCACGAACACTGCCCGCCCCCATCCCAACCTTCCCCCATCTGCGACGGGGGAAGGAGTGCCTCAAGGTGTGGTTCGTCTCGGCACAAGGATGTACGTCCCCTCCCCCGGCTTTGCCGGGGGAGGGTCAGGGTGGGGGCAGCGCCGCTCGTATCACGACAACTACCCGCCCCCATCCCAGCCTTCCCCATCTGCGACGGGGGAAGGAGTGCCTTACGGTGGGGTTCGCCTCATCTGGTACGGTGCAAATGACTTCGCACTCAGTCGCAGGACATCCAGCCGCACAATTCCTTGCCCGCCACGCGCGCCGACCAGCGCGTCGATTCAGCCATGGAGGCTTTCATGGCTTTGCGCACCGTCGGACACGCGCTTTCCGGGACATCGATCGGTTCTTCGAGCGCAGCCGCGCGTCGATTCTCGATACCGGCCGCAGTGATGCCGAGCCAGCCATCGGCGGACTCGAACACTTCCTGCCAGGCTTCTGCGTGCTCGATAGTGGCCGGTGCCTTCGGATCGCAGACTTCCAGCGCGGCCTGCAGCTGCGCCTTGCGATAGGCGAGCTGGTAGATCTCGTTGCGGGTGGCGCGTTCGCGCACATCGTCACACCCCGCGAGCAGGATGAGAGGAAGCAGCAGGACGGCGCAAAGGCGAAGTTGCATGATCGGGCGGATCCGGATGAGTCCGTCCGTAGTCATCGGCATTCCGGGCACCGGCTGGAGGGTGACTTGCGATCGGAGCGCTGCGATCGAGCCGCTACTTGGTGAGCGGCACCCGCTGCGCGGCCATGGGCAACGTATCCGCGCCGGCCATGACCGGGGACTTGAACAACGCGTCCCCGGAGAGGTAGTCGAGCAGCATCGGCGTCGCGTCTTCGCCCCAGAATATCTCCCCGTCGGCCGTGACGAAGGTCGGAACGCCGAACACGCCGCGGGCCGTGGCCTGCTCGCCGTTGGCCCGCAGGCGGTCCTTGACCTGCGGTGCGGCAATGCGTGCATCAGCGTCCGGAACATCGAGCCGATCGCACAGCAGCTTCCAGGAAGCCGGGTCGTCCGAAGTCAGTCCGTCACGCCACACGAAGCGGAAGATGTCGAGCACCGCGTCGCGCCGCGCGTCGAGCGCGATGGCGAGCCGCAGCAACTTCAGCGGATTGAACGGATGCGCCGGCGGGATCTTCGGCGTCAGACCGCGCCGCGTGGCCTCCCAGACGAAGTACCGGTAGGTGAAGCGGCGCTTCGGCGAGATCTCGGCCGGACCCTTCTGCCCCCAGCGCTCGAGCAGGCCGGCGAACAGCACCGGCACGCAGCGCACGTCCGCCACCGCATCGACTTCGCCGAGCCGCTCCGCCTGCAGATAGGCGTACGGCGAGATGACGTCGAAGTACCAGTCGACGGCAGGACGTGCGGTCACGTTCCGGTGCTCAGTGAATCGCAACCGGCGCGACGGTGGACCCGGTGCCGCCCTTGATCTTGAGCGGCTGCACGGCAAACGCGAACTCGTGGATCTGCTTCGCGGCGAGTTCGTCGAGCTTCACGTTCTCGAGCAGGAAGATGCCATTCACCACCAATGCGATCTGGTGCACGGGCAGGCTGATGGTCTTGTCGGGGTTGGGCGCGACTTCGACGCCGAAGGTGTCGGCGCCCATCAGCATCACGTCCTGCTTCGCCAGCCACTCCGCGGCCGGCGCACCGATACCGGGCGTGTCCTTGTTGTACTTGGCGTTGTCCACGCCCCACAGCTTGCCGTAGCCGGAATGGATCAGCACGGCGTCGCCAGGCTGGATGGTCAGGTTCTGGCGCTTCAGCGCCGCCTGCAGATCGTCCGGCGTGATCTCGTAGCCGGACTGCAGCATGTCCACGCCCTTGAGCGCCGCCACGTCGATCAGGATCCCGCGGGTGAACAGCATGCCGATGCGATCGACGCCCATCTTGGTGAATCCGCCGCGTGTGGCAATCTCGTCGGTCTTCACGCAGTTGTAGGTCATGTCGCCGATGGTCTGGTGCGGGAACATGTCGAACTGCGTCCCCACCTGCCCCATCTCGGTCACGATCAGCTCCTCGTTGCTGCGGCGCTGGTTGCTGCCGATCGCCGGCCCGGTGCGCTTCAAGTGGATCTCGAACTTGCGCGTCCCGAACAGCGGAATGTCGGAGGACAGCGTACGACCCAGTTCGATGACTTCCCCGGTGCGGATCAGGCTCGCGGCCTTCATCACCTGCTGGGCGGTCTGCAGGTTCGCGGCACCGCGTTCGTCCGCGGCGCCCCACTTCGACGGACAACGCGCTTCGGGCGCCGGCGGCGACCAGCTCTGCGCGTTGGACCCCAGCGCCACGGCGCACAGCGCCACCCCGGACAGACTTGCGACGAGCTTCATGTTCTTTTCCTCCCCTGTGATGAGTGCGTATTCATTGCTTGTTGACGTTGATGCGCACGACCTGACCGCGCAGTAGCAGGTTCAACAGGAAACTGAAGAACGAGATGAACAGCGCGGCGAAGAACGCCTGCCAGAACGTGCCCACCGTGAATCCCGGCACCAGCCACGCGACCAGGAACAGGATCCCCGTGTTGAGCACCAGCACGAAGAGCCCCAGGGTCACGAACGTGATGGGCAGGGTCAGGATGAACAGCACTGGCTTCAGGAACGTGTTGACGATACCGAAGGCGAGGCCCGCGAGCAGCAACGCCTCGGGACCGGAAAATCCCAGTCCGGGCAGCAATTGCGATGCGACCCACAGCGTCAGCGTGTTGAGCCCCCAGAAGATCAGAAACCGGACGATGGTCTGCATGATCCGCGGATGTTAACCCGACGGGCGTGTAGCATGCCGGCCTCCATGGGCCCGAACACCGCCACCCTGCCGCGCTCCACGTGGCTGCTGCTCGCCATCCTGACCCTCGGCTGGGGCATGAACTGGCCGATGATCAAGATGGGGCTCGCGGA
>LNDQ01000015.1 GCA_001464695.1 Betaproteobacteria bacterium Ga0077523
GTCAGATCACCCGGCGCTGTCGCAGGCTGGCGATCCTGATGAGGTCATAGCCGAGCGCACCGAGGATTTCCTCGGCGTGTTCGCCGGCACCCGGCGCCGGTCGCTCCACTTCGAAAGCAAAGCGCGAGAGCTTGAAGGGCGGAGCAAACTGCAGCACGTCGCCTTCGCGCGGATGCGATGCATGCACGAACATATCGCGCGCGGCGTGCTGCGGATCGCGCTGCGCTTCGTCCAGGGTCAGCACTGGCGTCACGCAGCAGTCGTGCCCTTCGAACGCCTGCACCCACTGCCCCTGCGTACGGGTTGCGAAGATCGCCTGCAGCGCGTCGATCGCCGGTGCAGGATCGCCGCCCGCGGCCCAATGGCAGGACTTGAGATCCGGCCGCTCGAGAACGTCGCAGACCTCGTTCCAGAACTTGGCTTCGAGTGCACCGACCGCCATGTGCCGGCCGTCGGCGGTGCGATACACGTTGTAGCAGGCTTCCCGCCCCGAGAGCAGATCGCGTCCACGCTGCCGTGGCCGGCCTTCGAGCGCCATCGCCGACAATGCCTGCAGGTTGTGGACGAGCACGCCCTCGGTCATCGCGACATCCACGTAGCGCCCCTCGCCTGTGCGCTGCGCATCCACCAACGCAGCGAGGATGCCCATGGCCGGCACCACCGCACCGCCGAGAATGTCCGCCACCTGCAGGTTCGGAATCACCGGGTCGCCGTCTGCCGGACCGATCTGATCGGTGAACCCCGCGATGCTGTTGTAGTTGAGATCATGCCCCGCGAGCTCACGATAGGGCCCGGTCTGACCGTAGCCCGAGATCGAGCAATACACGATCGCCTGGTTGACCTTGCGCACGGCCTCATAGCCCACGCCCAGACGATCCACCACGCCGGGCCGGAAACTTTCCACGACGATGTGCGCCGTCCGCGCGAGATCGAGAAACACGTCAACCCCTTCGCGTTGCTTGAGATCGAGGCACAGCCCGCGCTTGTTGCGGTTGATCGCGAGAAACACCGGCGCCTCGTGCCCTTCCGGCACCCCGAG
Organism: Betaproteobacteria bacterium Ga0077523; assembly: GCA_001464695.1. Classification (GTDB taxonomy): domain Bacteria; phylum Pseudomonadota; class Gammaproteobacteria; order Burkholderiales. The sequence goes on from LNDQ01000015.1 coordinate 1,040, forward strand.
CGTGCGCGCGTAGTCACCCGCCCCGGTGTCCTCGATCTTGATGACATCGGCGCCGAGATCCGCCAAGTGCAATGTGCAGACCGGCCCCGGCAACAGCCGCGTCAGATCCAGCACCCGTATTCCTGCGAGTGGTTTGCTCACACTTCCTCCCCGACGTTTGATCGATGGCCCCGCGCTTTCGTGCGCATTCTCTCATCGGGCCCGGAGCAACCCCAAGATCAAGCGCTCAACGCGGAGGACGCGGGGGACGCGGAGGAAAGACGAAAACCAAGGCGACTTTGGATTTTCCTCCGCGTCCTCCGCGTTGGGAGCTTGATGCTTTCAGTCAGCTCCCAGTCGCCCGGCTCGATAGAACGAGCGCGACGCTGCGTCGAAATGAAAAGCTTCGATCTGTGTCGGGAAATAACAGCCGTGGAACACCGTGATCAGCTGTTGCGCGAGTTCGAGGTCGCCGGTGACGACGACCCGCCGCTCGGGACCTTCCCACAGGCACAGCCACAGGATCTCCGTGGCAGCGATCTCGAACGCACGATTCGAACTCGGCACGATCGTGCCGAGCGCCTTGCCGGCATCGTGCAGCGCGAATTCGTGACTGGCGGTCTTGCGACCCACCGTGACGGTGCGACGCTCGGTGTTGAATCCGAACTGCTCGTTGAACGCCTGCCGGATCGCAGGCTCCAGGTGGCTCGCTACGACCGGCCGGTGCTGGCGCTTCGCGCGCTTCATCCGCGCTCGTCCGCCGTCCCCGCGGCCCAGCGAGGCCAGCGTTCGCGCACGATCGCACCGTCCGGCGCATACATGTGACAGGTGCCGATGAGACCTGGCCGTCGGCCGTCGGCCCCGGCCGGGCGCAACTTCTCGCGCGCGGAATAGATGGTCTGGAACGCCGTCGTCGCGACCGGCCCGAGCAACTCGACCAGGTGCGTGCAGCCTTCGACACCGCCCACCAGTTCGCGTGTCTTGAGCGTCCATCCGGCCTTGATGGTGAGCCCCTTCAGGCGCTGGAAATTGGGCGTGATGTCCGCGCACCCGGCATAGGGTCCCCATTCCGTGACTGCCTCCACCGCGTGCACCTTGAGGTCGATGTCCACGGTGAGTCGCAGCCACATCTCGTGCAGGGGTTCGCCGGTGCGGATCGTGCCGTCGCGGCGATACTCGTTCGGCAGGTCGTAGCTCTTGGTATCGACGAGGTGACCTTCGATGTCCCAGAGACCGTCATCGCGGGCGAATCCGCGACATTCGACCTTGCGGGTGTGGATGGGCTGGCGGGCGGCGGGATCGGTGAGGGGCAAGGGCAGCAGGACCGGGGAATCGCGGGCGATCAGGCACTCGGCACGGCGTGCAAGCGCCGTTCCTGCAAGCGGGTCAGGACGCGTTGCTTGTCGGCGGGCGTCATGTCGCACCATCCAGCGATCTCGTCCATGGTGCGCAGGCAACCGGTGCACAGGCCGGTGGCCGGATCGAGACGACAGACTTTGATGCAGGGCGACGGCACGTCGTGGACGGCGAATGTCATGCGAGCGCAGGTACGGATGCGGCAGTGCGCAAGAATACCCCATTCCCGGTCAGCCGCCGGGCGAGGACCGCGTCGTGCACCGCAACTCGGTCGGCTTCCCCGGCACGTCGCCATCGAACGGACTGGGCGCGATCCGTTCGACTTCGAACACCCCGTCATCGCGCAACTGGCCCTCGGCCACCACGCGCCGGCCCACCCAACTGCGTGGTGGTGCGACGGCAGCAAAATCGAGTTGCTGGCCGTCCAGGCCCAAGGCATCGGAACTCCGGCAGCCATGCAGGTAGCCCTCGACGCTTGCCGCCCGCACCCCGAATGCTCCGCGCGGTGCGACGACGAGCGCGTCGGCCACCAGCGCTTCGCCGTTCCAGCGACCCGACACCGCAACCTCCTCGCCTTCGACCGCGGGCGCTGCCGGGCTGCCTGAAGCCAGCTCGACGTGAATTTCGCCCACGGCGAGGTAGCGACCGTCGATCTCCCGCACCCGCGCCATGATCCGGTCGGGCTCGTCGGCGCCCGCGCCATCCAGGCGCGACGCCGCCACGCTGCCTTCCGGGTCGAACACGCCACTCACGCGCACCCTGGTGCCCACCGCCGGCACCGCGGTGCCGGAAATGCCGATCCATGTGTTGCGGCCCAGGCGCACGGGTTGCCCGAGTACCCGGAACACGCGTGCGTCCTCGTCGCGGGCCGTCACGGTTCCGACGAGGCTGGAGAGCAGAGCCATGCGTTGCGCCTGCAGCACGGAACCGCTGCGCGCCACTTCGACACGCACCATCTGCCCCACTTGCAGATCGGCCGCCGCAATGACACGCCCGTCCTGCAGGGTGGGTGTCGCAGGATCGAATGCGATGCGCAGGCCGTTCACGCAGATGCTGCCGAAGCGCGTGATGGTCCCGATGACGCGGCCAAGCTCCCCCGGTGCCAAGTCCGCGACGATGCCGGTGCCGCCGATGCCCCCCGGTGCCGCCGATCCCGCCGTCGCCGCACACGTCGTCGGCAGCCGACACCGGTGCTGCAGACATCAGGATGAAGGCGACTACAGCGCTGCGCCAGCTACGTTGCATGTTGGTCCTGCTCCTGCGGTCCATCCGGGAGCGGTTCGGCAAAAAAATAGATGCCGAAGTTCATGCGCCAGTTGCCGCCCCGAGTCTGTGGCGACCCGGCGCGCGCGTTCACGGCTCGCAGGGCCTTCATGCCGTGCACCTCGGCGAGCCGTGCCAGCTCCGGCAGCGACTCCGGTGCCACGTGATCGTAGTGCACGCAGCGCTCGAGAAAGCGTTCGGCACCGCTCGCAAGGTTGTGGTCGATCGCCGCGATGTGATCATGGATGTTCTGTCCCAGATAGAAGGTCATCTCCTCGAACCCGCTGCCCGGCACGAACGCAGCGCTGTCGAGATGCACGCGACCCTGGTCGTCGATGCGGACCACACCCAGCCGGATCCACTCGTCCAGTACCGCGCGCGGCCGGATATCCTTGCTGATCGACGCCACCAGCGATTCGAACGACGGCTCACTCCCATCGCTGGCCGACTTCGGCAATGGCAGCGGCACACCTTCCGCGTCCACATAGCCGGCGCGCGTGCTCCAGGCCGCAGCGATCTGCGCACCGAGCGAGACGTTGCGCGGCATGCGCGCGGCCACCGAACGCGC
>LNDQ01000016.1 GCA_001464695.1 Betaproteobacteria bacterium Ga0077523
ATCCCGGCCTTCCCCCACCACAGGTGGGGGAAGGAGCGTGCCCCCTCGCCCACGCGGCACATGCGCAATTGCAGGCACTTTTCCGTTGCTGATCCCTTCGGTCCAGCACGCGCAGCAAACATCGCGATCGCTCACGCAATACGTACGGCTTATACAGTTTCGAACGTGATTTCACGTTCACCGATGCCGCGGGCAGCGCGTACTCACCTGCGAACCACCGTCCGGAGGACGAACCAATGCCCCTGCAACTGCAGCCTGCCGCGCGCGTGGAGGCCTTGCCACACAAGGCCCTGGCGAAACTCGCCCGGTTTCTCTCGTCGTGCGCTCGGGCCGGGTCGATGCAACTCGAAGAGGTGGACGGGTTCTACGCTGCGCTGATCGTGGGACCGGTTCGCGGCAATCCGCACGAGCACTGGCCGGCCGTGTTCGGTGGCGACATGAACACGCTGCCGGCCGGCCCGCGCGAGCGCCTGGACGAAAGCCTCGACCTCCTCGACCAGCACTGGCGTTCGATCGAGGACACGCTCGCCCAGGGTCTGCCCCTCGGACCCTTGTTGCTCGAGGATCTCGCGGACGGCGCACGTGGACTGGCTTGGGCACGCGGGTTCCTCCGTGGGGT
>LNDQ01000017.1 GCA_001464695.1 Betaproteobacteria bacterium Ga0077523
ATGATCGCCCTGGCCAGCGACTCGAACACCGTGGATGGAGCACGGCGCGCCGATCTGCTGACCGACGTTACCTTCGCCCTGTCGTACTTGTTCCACCATTTCCGGCCGGCCGCCGGAGGGTCTGTGGCGGCCGGAACTTCAGCGTTGCACTGAGAGCCGTGGCGGCTCCTCAGGGTGCCGGGTGATCCTTCGAATCGGAGAACACGAGGCGGCCAGTATCGCGGTCGAGCCAGCAGTAGCGGGCTGCCGGCGTGGGCACGGCATTGCGATCGAACATCGACCAGCGCACGTGGCGCGGCTGTTCGACGGGGTCGGCGAGCAATCCGATCGGCATGCGGGCCTGGGGGATTCCGGATTCGAGAGGTTCCATGCAGTGCTCCTTGTCGGGGAAGGAAACGACCATCGGCGGGAGCGATCCCGCCGCGCGATGTGCTGATGCGAAGCGTGACGTCCGAACGTTGCGTCCCGATGATGGGATGTCCGTTGCATACGACCACAATCGCGACTTCCGACGACATCGGTGCCGTTCCGTTGTAGCTATCAACAGCGCGATCTCATGCAAACGCCATGACACAATCGCGTGCGATGCTGAACGACCGGGGTGGAGAGACCGCTCAGGAGCCGCCGACCCACTCCACCGCTTGCCCGATCCTCAAGCCCAGCATCTTGGCGGCGCTGGTCCCGGGCATCGCAATCTCCACCAGCCCGATGCTGTTGACGTACCAGAAGCCCTGCCCGGTGGGCGCTTCATGGAAGACGCGGGCATGCGCGAGTTCCATGCGCCGTATGCGCAGGCGACGATCGGCGCTCAAGCCATCGCCGCGCAACCCGGTGAACGCATTACCGTAGTGATCGATGTAGATGATCTCACCCAGGTCCTCGCTCGGCAGCAGGACCTCCGGCGCCGGAATCTGCTTCACGTTCTCGTTCGGAAACTCGCCGGTCGCCACGGCAGCCGCGACCGGGGCGAACACGTCGCGCCCATGGAACGAGACCGCCGCATCAGGCGACCAGCCGGTGATGCGCCAGGCAGTCTTCACAGTGCCGCGCGCCCAGAGCACGGAAAGCAGGCCGTTGTCCGGACCGACATAGGAGCGGCCGTCGATCCGCACGACGATGCCGTTGCGCTCGGTCCCGACGCCGGGGTCCACGATGGCGAGGAACACGTGGCCGCGCGGCACCTGCTTCGCGAG
>LNDQ01000018.1 GCA_001464695.1 Betaproteobacteria bacterium Ga0077523
TTGAGCTAGTGCAGATAGGTGGGGGGCTCAGAGTGAGGTCAGAGGGGGCGAAAGGTCTCAGGCCGGTGTCGTGTCCAGGTCGAATGCCTTGTGCAGCACCCGCACCGCCAGCTCCAGGTACTTCTCGTCCACCACCACGGAGATCTTGATCTCGCTGGTGGAGATCATCTGGATGTTGATGCCCTCTTCGGCCAGGGTGCGGAACATGCGGCTGGCGATGCCTACGTGGCTGCGCATGCCCACGCCGACCATCGAGACCTTGCAGATCCGGTTGTCGCCCACCAGGGCGCGGGCGCCGATGTGGGTCTTGACGGCTTCGAGGATGTTGAGCGCCTTCTGGTAGTCGCCGCGGGGTACGGTGAAGGAGAAGTCCGTGGTGCCGTCGGTGGAGGCGTTCTGGATAATCATGTCGACGTCGACGTTGGCATCGCCGATGGGGCCCAGGATGGCGTAGGCGATGCCGGGGCGGTCGGGGACGCCCATGACGGTGAGCTTGGCTTCGTCGCGCGCGAAGGCGATGCCGGAGATGATGGCCTGTTCCATGTTTTCGTCTTCCTCGAAGGTGATGAGGGTGCCGGAGTGCGCTTCCTCTTCGATGGGGATGTCCGGGTCGGTCAGGCT
>LNDQ01000019.1 GCA_001464695.1 Betaproteobacteria bacterium Ga0077523
GCGGCGAGTGCGACGCCGGTGGTGTCCGATCCGCCGCGACCGAGCGTGGTGATGTTGCCCTGCTCGTCCACGCCCTGGAAGCCGGCCACGATGGGCACGATGCCAGCGGCCAGGTCGGCGCGCAGGCGATGCTCGTCGATGCCGAGGATGCGCGCCTTGGTGAAGGCGCTGTCGGTCTGCACCTTCACCTGCGCTCCAGTATAGGAACGCGCCTGGATACCGATTTCCATCAGCGCCATGGCGGCGAGGCCGATGGTCACCTGCTCTCCGGTGGAAGCGATGACGTCCAGCTCGCGCGGATCGGGGTGCGCCTGGATCTCTTTGGCGAGCGCGATGAGGCGATTGGTCTCGCCGCTCATGGCGGAAAGCGCCAGGACTACGTCATGCCCTGCCCTGCGCCACTTGGCGACCCGCTTGGCGACCGCCTTGATGCGCTCCACCGAGCCCACCGACGTCCCGCCGTATTTTTGGACAATCACTGCCATTCTGCGCGCACCGACCGCTCGAAAGAAAAGGCGGCGATTCTACCGAAGCCGGCGAAGGAACGCGAGTAAGTGCCCGATTTGTCGAGGGGTTCAGAAGCGGGCGGCGATTTTTGCCGCCGGCATGCCTTGTGCTCATTACCCCGGTGCGTAGCGCGGACGGCCACCCCGACATCCTGATCTGATCGGGCGGGTCCGGAAGCCGGAAGCCGCCCGCGCTCCGCACCTACTATTCTGCTCCATCCCGGGAGAGCAAATCCATGAGTCTGTTCCTCATCGTGCTGCTGGCGATCGCGCTGGTGGTATTGATCTACGGCGTGATGATCTACAACGCCCTGGTGCAGGCCAAACACAACGTCTCCAAGGCGTGGGCGAACATCGATGTTCTGCTCAAGCAACGCCATGACGAACTGCCGAAGCTCGTCGAGACGTGCAAGCAGTACAAGGAATTCGAGCAGACCACGCTGGACAAGGTGATCTCTGCGCGTTCGCGCGTGCACGAAGCACGGCAGAAGCAGGACATGGGCGCCCTCGGCCAGGCCGAAGGCGCGTTGCGCATGGGGCTGGGCAGCATCTTCGCGGTGGCGGAGGCGTATCCCGAGCTCAAGGCCAACGAGAATTTCCAGACGCTGCTTCATCGCATCACCGGTCTGGAGAACTCCATCGCCGACCGGCGCGAGTTCTACAACGAGTCGGTCAACGTCTACAACGTGCGCATCGAGCAATTCCCCGATGCCATCATCGCCGGCATGTTCGCTCATACCCCGCGCGAGCTCCTCGAGTTCTCCGCCGAGGAAAAGCGCGACGTGGATCTGAAGCAGCTGTTCGCGGCGTAGTGCGGGGCGGTTGATGGCGACCGCGATGTTCGAAAAGCCGGGTTCCGCGTGGGGCCCCGAGTCGATCTTCGCCGCGCAGACCGTCTCGCTGCTGTGCGGCGGCCACATCGGCGGCGGCTTCGGGTGGACCCTGGCGCTCGTCTGCATCGCCGGGCTGGCGCTGGTCGGGTGGAAGGTTTCGTACGGCCGCACGCGGATCATGGCCGACCTGCCGACGTCGCGCGTCGCTTCGGCGGCGCAGGGCTATGTCGAGCTGCACGGGCAGGCGCTGTGGCACGAAGGGCAGCGGATGATCGCGCCCAAATCGCGCTTCAACTGCGTCTGGTACCGCTTTCTCGTCGAAGAGAAGAAGGGCAAGAACTGGCGCAAGGTGGAAAGCGGCGTCAGCGACGAGACGTTCATCCTGCGCGATGCCAGCGGCGACTGCGTGGTCGACCCCGAAGGGGCCGAAGTGCTGACGTCGAGCAAGCGCACCTGGTTCAGCGAGCCCTATCGCATCACCGAGTGGCTGATCCGTCCGAACGATTCGGTGTATGCCCTGGGCGCATTCACGTCGATCGATCCGGCCGACCCGAATGCCAATGCCAAGGCCGACACCGCGGCACTCCTCGCCGAATGGAAGCGCGACCGGCGCAAGCTGCTGGAGCGCTTCGATTCCAACGGCGACGGCGAGATCGACATGCAGGAATGGGAGCGCGCCCGTGCCGCCGCAGCGGCGGAAGTGCGCGGCACCCAGGTGGCGGTGCAGAAGTTGCCGCAGCTGCACGTGATGCGCAAACCGAAGGATGGCCGCGCCTACATGCTGTCGAACATGGATCCGAACGGCCTCATCCGCCGGTACAAGCTGTGGACGATGGCGCAGTTCGGAATCCTGTGCGTTGCCGCTGGCCTCGCCGCGTTTTCCGCGGTGAAGATGCACTGGTTGTAGCGCACTGACGCGCCGTACGCTCCTTCCCCCAACTCCGTTAGCGAAGTGCGCTCCTTCCCCCAACTCCGTTGGGGGAAGGCTGGGATGGGGGCCAGCGGCCGTCGCGCCGCCACCACCGCTGCCCCCACCCTAACCCTCCCCCACGACTGCGTCGCGGGGGAGGGGACGTAGATCCCTTCCCCGGCTTCGCCGGAGGAGCGGCCGTACGCCCCTTCCCCCAACTCCGTTGGGGGAAGGTTGGGATGGGGGCCATCCGCTCCGAATAGGGTCACTCGCACCAAAACACTCGTGCTCATCGCAAGATGCGGCATGAGCAAGCTGAGCACTCGCCAACGCGCGAACGCCAGAGCACTACGCGCCGAGATGACCGACGCCGAGCTACTGCTGTGGTACCGGCTCCGCCATCGGCAGGTCCACGGCACGCGCTTCCGACGACAGCATCCTGTAGATCGATACATCGTCGACTTCGCTTGCGTGGAACTGCGCATTGCCGTCGAACTCGACGGTGGCCAACACGCCGAGCAAGTTGCGGAAGACGCTACACGAACTGCGCGATTGAACGCGGCGGGCTGGATTGTGCTGCGGTATTGGAATCATGACGTGCTGCAGCAGCGCGACGCCGTGCTGGAAGACATAGGGAGAAACGTGGCCGACCGCTTGCACCCACCCCGGCCTCTTCCAGCATAGCCAGAGGAGGGAACGCAACCTAGCGGCACTCCTTCCCCCAACTCCGTTGGGGGAAGGCTGGGATGGGGGCAAGCAGTTGTCGAGACGCAACCACCGCCGCCCCCACCCTAACCCTCCCCCGGCTACGCCGAGGGAGGGGACGTAGATCACCCCGGCATCGCCAAGGGAGAGGACGTACATCACGTCCACCAGCTTCGCCGGACGAGAGGAAGTACACCCCTTCCCCCAACTCCTTTAGCGAAGTGCGCTCCTTGCCCCAACGCCGTTGGGGGAAGGCTGGGATGGGGGCAAGCAGTTCGCGACATGCGAGCACCGTTGCCCCCACCCTAACCCTCCCCCGGCGAAGCCGGGGGAGGGAACATCAATTCCTCCTACTTCGCCACCCCGCGCAACAGCGCCGCTACCTCGGCCCGCTTCGCACCTTCGGCTATCGCCAACGCAGTCTTGCCGCGATCATCCATCCGCGTGACATCCGCGCCGCGCTCCAGCAGCAACTGCACCGTTTCCTTGTGCCCACCACCCGCAGCCCACATGAGCGGCGTCAGGTCGTGCCGCGTCTTCTCGTTCACGTCGACACCGCGATCGAGCAACAGCCGCACTGCCTCGGTCCTGCCCGCTCCCGCCGCATAGACCATCGCCGTCTTCCCGAGTTGATCGATCGCCCCCACGTCGCCACCGGCATCCAGCAACGCCTGCAAGACATCGGTATGCCCCTCGGAAGCGGCGGCCATCACCGGCGTGGTTCTGTTGAGCGCCCCGAGATTCGGGTCGGCACTGCGCGCGAGCAGCAATCTCACCATCGCGCTATCACCCTTCTTCGCGAAGAGCATCAACGGCGTCTCGCCATTGCGATTGCGCGCATTGATTGCTGCACCGCGCTCGATCAACGCGGTGGCGCGCTCGGCGTCGCCTTTCCGCGCGACGGCGAGCAACTGCGCGTTCAGGTTGTACGCATCGGGGTTGTAGTCCTTTTCTCCCATGTTCTGCGGGAAGGCAGAACTCCCGATCATCGCGCTCAAGATTCCCGCCGCGAGTGCCGTTATCCATCGGTTCGGCAGCCCGTCATCTGTCAAAAAGTTCATATGGGTGAAGGTCTTGTTAGGGTCTGAATCATCGTATAGAGTCCTCGCGCTCGCAATTGGACCAGGTAGTTTTCCCGGTATTGCGGCGGAAAAACGTGAACCCCAATCCAGGGTCGCGCCACAACGAGAGGAGGAAATATGAAAAACCTTACTTGCCTCACTCGGCTTTCCACTTGCTTGATCGCTGCCGGCTTTTCCGCCGGCGTTTTTGCGGGTGAGATTTCCGGTCAGTCCACGACGACCGGCAAGCCGATGTCGAAGAATCTGGTGCCCGTCACGCAGCAGATGCTGAATGCGTCGGCCGGCGACAAGAACCACTGGCTGCATCCGAACGGCAGCTACGAACAGACGCGCTTCTACCCCGCCAACCAGATCAACACGGGCAACGTCTCCAAGCTGCGTCCGGCGTTCATCGTACAGACCGCCGTCATGGAATCGTCGGAGACTGCGCCGCTCGTCGTGAACGGCGTCATGTTCCTCACCACCTCCTACAACCACGTCTACGCCGTAGATGCGGCGACGGGCGAGGAGTTCTGGCACTACAAGCACAAGATGGGTCCGGTCACGACCTATTGCTGCGGCCCGAACAACCGCGGTGTCGCCGCCTACAACGACATGCTCTACATGGGCACCCTGGATGCCAAGCTGGTCGCGCTCGACGCGAAGACCGGTGCGGTCGTCTGGGAAACCGAGATTGCCGACCCGGAAAAGGGCTACAGCGAAACCATGGCGCCCACCGTCATCGACGGCAAGGTGCTGATCGGGACCAACGGCGGCGAATACGGCATCCGCGGCTTCGTGAAGGCGTTCGATGCCAAGACCGGCAACCTGCTCTGGACGTTCTACACGATTCCGGAAAAGGGCCACGAAGGCGTCTGGGCCACGGCCGATGCCACCGGTCGCGACATGAAGCGCAACATCGCCAACGAGAAGAAGCTCCTCGCCGAACACGGCGGTGACTTCTATCAGACCCTCGGCGGTGGCGTGTGGATGACGCCCGCGGTGGACGCGTCGACCCGCACCGTGTACTTCGTGGTGGGCAACCCCTCCCCCGATCTCTACGGCGACATCCGTCCCGGCGACAACCTCTACACCGACTCCATCGTCGCGGTCGATCTGGATTCCGGCGCCTACAAGGCGCACTTCCAGTACATCGCCCACGACGTGTGGGATCTGGATGCGGTGAGCCCGCCCATCATCACCACGGCCAAGGGCAAGGACGGCAAGGATCGCAAGGTCGTCATCCACGGCGGCAAGACCGGCCACGTCTACGTGCACGACGCGAAGACGCTCGAGCTGATCCGCTTCTCCGAGGCGATGATCCCGCAGGAAAACATGTGGGTGCTGCCCACGGCCGACGGTGCGCGCATGCTGCCCGGCGCCAACGGCGGCGTGGAATGGAGCCCGATGTCGGTGCATCCGAAACTGCGCCTCGCCTACGCCGCGAACCTGCACCAGCCGATGACCTACCACGTCGAGGCCTCCGACTATCCCGGCGGTGACAAGCTGTGGCTGGGCGGTGCGTTCAAGGTGATCCCGACCGAGAAGCAATGGGGTCGTCTGTCGGCCGTCAACATCGACACCGGCAAGGTGGCCTGGAAGGCCGACGTCGACCAACCGCTGATGGGCGGCACGCTCGTCACCGGCGGCGACCTGGTCTTCACCGGCGAGGGCAACGGTTCGTTCAATGCCTACGACGCCAAGTCCGGCAAGAAGCTCTGGTCGTTCAACGTCGGCGCCGGCGCCAACAGCCCGCCCATCTCCTACACCGTGAACGGCAAGCAGTACATCGGTGTGGCCGCCGGCGGCAACACGCAGCTCGACTTCAAGCGTGGCAACAGCTACGTGGTGTTCGCACTGCCCTGATGAACCCGGGTAGTCGTTAGCAGTCTCAAACAAGGGCCACCATCCGGTGGCCCTTGTTTCATGTGGATACGATTCAGACCATGCTCCGTTACTTCCTGATCGCAGTCGTGCTCGCCCTACCCCTCGCTGCCCAGGCGCAAGACGCCGCGGCCGGCAAGAAAAAGGCCGAGGCCTGTGCCGCCTGTCATGGCGCGGACGGCAATTCGCCGGCCCCCACCTTCCCGATCCTCGCCGGCCAGACGCAACGCTACCTGTATCTGCAGCTGAAGGACTACAAGGAAGGCCGCCGCAAGAACCCGCTGATGTCGCCCATGGCAGCCAACCTGTCCAAACAGGACATGCAGGATCTCGCCGCCTGGTTCGCATCCCAGAAGCTGAAGCCCACCAGCTTCGTGCCCGACACGGCCAAGGCCGCCAAGGGCAAGGCCACCGCCGATGCCGCGCTGTGCCCCATGTGCCACCTGGGGGGGTTTTCCGGGCAGAATGAGGTGCCTCGCGTCGCAGGCCAGTATCAGGAGTACATCGTGGCCCAGCTGAAAGCGTTCAAGAACAAGGAGCGCACCAACGACGCCGGCAACATGACGGCCGTGATGCGCGGTCTTTCCGACGACGACATCGAGAACCTCTCGCACTACATTGCCGGAATCAATTGAGTTCCCCCCGATGGGCCTGCGGCCCTTCCCCCCAGGGCCGTGAATCCCGCGCGCATGGGTAGCATTGCCGGTCTCGGGCCGCACGGGTTCCATCGCGTGCACTACACCGAGTGGGGCGCGGCGGACAATCCGCACGTCGTCGTCTGCGTGCATGGCCTCACGCGCAACGCCCGCGATTTCGATTTCCTGGCGCAGCGCTTGTCCGAGCGCTGTCGGGTGATCTGCCCCGACATCGCGGGGCGGGGCTTCAGCGAGCGCCTGACTCACGCCGAGGACTACGGATACCCTCTGTATCTCGCTGACATGGCCGCGCTGATTGCGCGAACCGGCGCTGACCGGGTGGATTGGGTCGGAACATCGATGGGTGGATTGATCGGCATGCTGCTCGCCGTCCAGCCCGGCTCACCGCTGCGGCGCCTGGTGATGAACGACGTCGGCCCGTTCGTGCCGAAGGCCGCGCTGGAACGGCTCGCGGGGTACGTCGGACAGGATCCACGCTTCGATACGCTGGAAGCCGTCGAGCGCTATCTGCGCGAGATCTTTGCACCGTTCGGCCCTCTGACGGACGAGCAGTGGCAGCACCTCGCGCAGCATGGTGCGCTGCGGCTCGACAATGGTCGCTATGCGCTCGCCTACGATCCGGCAATCGGCAATGCGTTCAAGGCGCCGCTGCAGGATGTGAATCTGTGGCCCGTGTGGAAGGCCCTCCGCGTACCCGTGCTCGTAATGCGCGGGGCGGAATCGGATCTCTTGCTGGCGCAGACCGCGAAGGAGATGGTGGAGTCCGCGCCTGCCGGGTCGAACCTGGTCGAGTTCGCCGGGATCGGGCATGCGCCGGCACTGATGGCGGATGATCAGATCGCGGCGGTGGAGGATTTTCTCTTCCGGTAGGTCTGGTGGATGTGGGTGTTGAGTTTGCCCCCATCCCAGCCTTCCCCCGACGAAGTCGGGGGAAGGAGTGCCTGCGCTTGGCTGCGACACGACACCAACGATAGGCACTCCTTCCCCCATCCCAGCCTTCCCCCGACGAAGTCGGGGGAAGGAGTGCCTGTCGTTGGCATCGCGCGACTGCATCACCGCCAGCACCACCACTGCCAACCACGTTGGTGCTTCCCCACCTTTGCCGTTATCTTTACCCCTTTGCCCGACTCGATCCCCACGAGGCTCCCATGAATCTGAAGGACTCCCCCCGCCCCGATGCGAAGCTCATCGAGGCCTACCGCGACGTGGCCCAGTGCTACAGCGCCTCCTGCGTCTTCGCCGACGTGCAACGGCGCGGCGGTGTCATGCACAGCGGCATGAAGCCGATCTTCCGCGCCAAGGCCGTCGGCCCTGCCGTCACCGTGAAGCTCTCCCCCGGCGACCTGCAGGACCCGTTGGTGGCGCTGCATGTGGCGAAGCCCGGCGACGTCGTCGTGGTCGATGCCGGCGGTGAAACCGAGACTTCCGTGTTCGGCGGCCTCATGGGCTCGCTCTTCAAGAACCTCGGCGTGCAAGGTGCCGTCATCGACGGCGCCTGCCGCGACACCGACGAGCTGCGCGACCTCGGCTTCGTCGTGTTCTCGCGGGCCGTCACCGCGCGCGGCACGCACACGATGTTCTCGGGCCGCAAGGACGACGTTCAGGTGAACGTGCCGGTGCAATGCGGCGGCATCGTCGTGAACGCCGGCGACATGATCGTCGCCGACGAGATCGGCGTGACGGTCGTGCCCTTCACCGATGTCGAGTCGGTTCTCAAACTGGCCCGCGAGCAGGCCGACCGCGAAGAAGCGACCCGCCAGCGCATCAAGCAAGGCCGGACGTTCGAGCAACTGCTCGAAGAATTCGGGCGCATTTGATCCGGTCGCCGGAGCCGATGCGGTGATCGCTGTCGACTGGGGCACCTCCTCGTTCCGTGCGTATCGCATCGACGCGGCCGGCATCGTGGTCGACAAGCGCGAGGCGCCCCTGGGCATCCTCGCAAGTGGGCGACTGGATCGAGCACGGCGTCCACCCGATCGTGATGAGCGGCATGATCGGCAGCCGCCAGGGCTGGCGCGAACAGGCCTACGTGCGCTGCCCGGCCGGTCCCGATGAGCTCGCGGCAAAGCTCGGCAGCGTCACCTGGGGCATGCAGGGTCGCAAGGCGTGGATCGTCCCCGGCCTCATCACGCGCGATGCCCAGGGCGTGCACGACGTCATGCGCGGCGAGGAGACGCAGGTGTTCGGCGTGCTCGAGGATCTCGGCCCCGGATCGCACCTGGTGTGCCTGCCCGGCACCCACAGCAAATGGGTACGCGTGGAAGATGGCCGCATCGCCTCCTTCACGACGCACATGACCGGCGAGATGTTCGCGGTGTTGCGCGATCACAGCATTCTCGGCCGCACCATGGAAAACGCGGGCGACATTCCGACTGCCTTCGATGCCGGTCTCGCCCGTTCGCGCCAACCCGGTGGGCTGTTGCATCACCTTTTCGGCGTTCGTGCCGACAGCCTCGCGGGCACGTTGACCGCCGAAGCAGCCCACGAATTCCTGTCGGGTCTCCTGATCGGCCACGAGATCGCGGCAGTCGCCCCGGCCGGCGGCACCGTGCACATTCTCGGATCGCAATCGCTCGCCGCGCGTTACGAGCGGGCGCTGGCCAGTGCCGGTTGCCGCGCCCACACCCTCGACCCGGA
>LNDQ01000020.1 GCA_001464695.1 Betaproteobacteria bacterium Ga0077523
CGGAATGCGACGAGTCGGTCGAACCGCCTGCCGACATGACCTGGGCCGGATTGCGCAGCCTGTTCGGCGCGATCGATGACGACACCTTCGCACTCGCCGGGCGCGCCATCCAGATCATGGATTGGGACCGCTCGCACCAGTTCTGCGGACGCTGCGGCACGCCTACGGAGCGCAAGCTGGCCGAGCGCTCGCGAGCCTGCCCGAAGTGCGGGCAGGTGCACTACCCACGGCTGGCACCTGTGGCCATGGCTTTGGTCCATCGCGGCGACGAGCTGCTGCTCGCACGCTCGCCGCACTTCGCACCCGGCATGTTCAGCGCACTGGCCGGTTTCGTCGAACCCGGCGAGAGCCTGGAGCAGTGCCTGGTGCGTGAAGTGAAAGAGGAAGTCGGCGTCGAAGTGGTGAACGTGCGCTACTTCTCGAGTCAGCCGTGGCCCTTTCCGCACTCGCTCATGGTCGCCTTCCACTGCGACTGGGTGCGTGGCGACATCGTGCCCCAGGAAGGCGAGATCGAAGCGGCCGCCTGGTTTACGCGCGAACGTCCACCGCCCGTGCTGCCCGGGCGATTGAGCATCGCCCGGCGGTTGATCGACAGCGTCTGGGCAACCTAGCGCTTCGAAGTCTCCGGTTTCGGTAGTCCTCGCGCGGCGCCGAGCATGCGATGCAGAGCGGCCGACAGGTGCCGCGCTTCGGCTTCGCCCAGTTGCGAGTCGAAGACTGCTCGGATGCCAGCCTCGTAAGTCGGCCACATCCTGCGTCGCAATTCGCGCCCTGCGGGCGTGATCACCGCGTAGGCCCCGCGACGATCTTCCTCCGAACGCTCGCGCGCGACCAGACCGGCTTCCTCCAGTCGGTCCACCAACCGCGTCAGATTGCTGCGCGAGAGCACCACGTGATCCGCCAGTTCGCTCATGCGCAGCCGCCGCTCGGGCGCCCGCTCCAGCGCCCACAGCACGTCGTACCACGCCAGCGGCGGCAGGCTTGCGCTTGCCAGCCGCGCCTCGATGCGTTCCACCAGCACCGCGTGGGCCGTCAGGAACAGCGGCCACACCGAGCCCGCCGGGGTTTCGAATGCCCTTCCCATGGTCGATCTCCTCGTGACCGAAATGTTAGTTGCAATTTCAACCACAATCAAGGAGCATGTAGTTGCAATCGCAATGATTGCGATATCAACCTACTGAAAGGAAACGCCATGCATCAGACCATCACCCGGGAAGCCCTCGCGGCCGTCCTGCAAACGGCGGAACCGCCGGTCCTGCTGGAGGCGCTGCCGGAGAAGTACTACGCGCCGAAGCACTTGCCGGGAGCGCTGCACATGCCGCACGACCAGGTGGACGCGCTGGCTGCTGGATTGATCCGCTTCAAGTCGACACCGATCGTCGTCTATTGCGCGAGCGTCACGTGCCAGAACTCCCATATTGCGGCACGCCGCCTGACCCAGCTCGGCTACGAAAACGTGCGCGTGTATGCCGGCGGCAAGCAGGACTGGGAAGCCGCGGGGCTGCCGTTCGAGTCACCCGTCCCTGCGGATGCATGACCGCGGGAGCGGGCGCACGAACTTCAAACTCTTCAAACACGAAGGACACGAAGGTGCACGAGAGGGATCACGGCCGTTGTTCTTCCTTCTGCTTTTCCTTCGTGCTCTTCGTGTCCTTCGTGTTTCACGCTTTTCGCATTTCCCATTTCACGCTCTTGCTACAGGAGAAGATCATGAACGGATCATCGAATACCGCCGACTGGGGCGTATTGCTGCTGCGCCTCGCCCTCGGCTCCATGTGGATTGCCCACGCCCTGCTCAAGCTGCTGGTGTTCACCCTCCCGGGTACCGCCCAGTTCTTCACGTCGATCGGCCTGCCCGGCATCCTGGCCTACCCGGTGTTCGCCGCCGAGCTGCTGGGCGGCATCGTCATCGTGCTCGGCCTGCAGGGCCGCGTCGTGTCGGCGCTGCTCATCCCGGTATTGCTGGTGGCCGCCTGGGTGCACTGGCCCAACGGCTGGGTGCACACGAGCGCGGGCGGCGGCTGGGAATACCCCGTCTTCCTCGCGGCTGCCTCGGCCGCGCACGCACTGATCGGCGACGGCGCCTACTCCTGGCGGCCGACGTGGGCGGTCGGGGCGCTCTACGGCTCGGCGGCCGCCCGTTGAACTAAACGCTTGCCCCATAATCCACGGTCTGTCGGCGGCGGTGCCGTCGACGGACCGTGCACACTCCAAGAGGCAAGTCTTCCATGCAATTGCTCCAGCGCTGCACCACCGCGTTCGCCGCGGCCATCCTGTGCCTGCAACTCAGCGCGCCCGCCCGCGCCGACAGCGTCAACATCGGGCACGTGAACTTGAGCTTCTACGAGGCCACCGCCAGCGTGATCCAGCTCATGCTGGAGCGTTCAGGCTGGAATGTCGCGCTGCATGCGGGCAGCCACAGCAACATCTACCCCCGGGTCGCCAAGGGCGAACTGGATTTGTACGTCGCCGCCTGGCTCCCGTACGCGCACGCCCAGTACTGGAACGAGTACCAGCAGGACCTGGTCAAGCTGGGCCCGCTCTTCGAGGACGCGAAGCTGTTCTGGGCGGTTCCCGCATACGTCCCCGAGTCCGAGGTGAAAAGCGTCGCCGACCTGAAGAAACCGGAAGTGGCGGCGAAGATGACGAAGACCATCCGCGGCACGTTGCCCGACAGCGGCATCATGATCGGGTCGAAGAAGATCTTCGACGCCTACGGCCTGGGCGAGTCCGGCTATGAGCTGGTCCCCGGCCCGGCCAAGGAATGGCTCGCCAACATCAACGACCGCATGGCCGCCGGCGACTGGTTCGTGATGCCGCTGTGGCAGCCGCAGTATCTGAACCGTGCGTACAAGCTGCGCATCCTCGACGAGCCGCAGCAGTTCCTCGGCGGGTCGAA
>LNDQ01000021.1 GCA_001464695.1 Betaproteobacteria bacterium Ga0077523
ATGGACTACTGGGTGAACGTCGAGAAGATGAGCCCGCGCGACGCCGCGCGACGCTGGATCGGCTCCCACTCCACAACCGTCACCTACTGGATCGAAGGGACGGGCGAAGAGTAAGAGGGTCCCCCCCGACGGGCCTGCGGCCCTTCCCCCCGGGGGGCCAGCCCGCTTGGGGCGGCCCGGCGCGGGCTGCGTTCCCCCCCGATGGGCCTGCGGCCCCTCCCCCCAGGGGGCCAGCCCGCTTGGGGCGGCCCGGCGTGGGCTGAGGCCGGACACAGACAGTCCCTGCGGACTGTCTGTGCCTGACGAAGGCCATCGACGCGGGCGGTCAGATCACCCGGCGCTGTCGCAGGCTGGCGATCCTGATGAGGTCATAGCCGAGCGCACCGAGGATTTCCTCGGCGTGTTCGCCGGCACCCGGCGCC
>LNDQ01000022.1 GCA_001464695.1 Betaproteobacteria bacterium Ga0077523
GGCAGGTACGCCGTGATGTATTCGTCACCGAGGGTCGCGAGCAGGCGTCGGCACAGCAAGGTCTTCCCCGTGCCCACCTCGCCGACGATCTTGATGAAGCCCTCGCCCGCGGCCAACGCCACCAGCAGCGTGTTGAGCGCCTCCTGGTGGGCCTGTGCGGAGAACGCGAAGCTCGTGTCGGGGGTGATGCCGAAAGGCGGTTCTCGCAGACCGAAATGGGCGCGGTACATGGAGGTGGGGGTCTACTTCGAGGCGCCGTCGCCCCACATCGAACCGCTGCCTTGCCGGTCGGCGCGATCGTAGGACTGGATCCGGGTGCGGATCTCCTCGAGGTCCTTCTGCTGGTTCGCGTCGCTTTGCACGATGGTGGGCTTGATCAGGATCACGAGTTCGCTCTTGCGGGCAGAATTGGCAGTGGAGCGGAACAGATTCCCCACGCCCGGAAGGTTGGAGAGCCCCGGAACCCCCGAACGGTTGCGCTGTGTCGTTTCGCGCATCAGGCCACCGATGGCGACGATGTTGCCGTCGGACACCCGCACGATGGTGTCGGTTTCGCTGATGGTGCTCGAAGCGAGCGGCAGCCGGAAGTTACCCGATGTGCCGAGATCGATGTTCTTGGTCTTCTCCACCACTTCGCTCACCGACGGATGCACGTGCAGGATGATCTGGTTCGCCTCGTCGATCTGCGGGGTCACGTCGAGCGCGACACCGGAGAAGAACGGCTGCACCGTGATGGACGGCGACTGCGTGGTGCCGCCCGCGATCGAGGTGAGAGTGGTCGTGGTGATGTTGGTCACGAAGAACTCGTCGTTGCCCACCTTGAGCACGGCCTTCTGGTTGTTGAGGGCGGCGATGCGCGGGCTCGACAGCACCTGCAGATTGCCTTGCGTCTGCAGGAACGAGAGCAGGGTCGCGAAATTGCCGGTCTGGAACGCGAGGCCGAACAGCGTGCCGGGCACACCGACGCCGGTTCCGAGAGTGCCCGGCGACGCCGGGTTGGACGTGAGCAACGAACTCGCGAGAATACTGCCGTCGGGCGCGCGGGCGGTCGGGGTCGCCAGCGTACCGCTCGTGGTCAGGTTCGATCCCGGCTGGATCACGCCGCCGGCGAGCCGGCTGTTGTCGCCGGTGCGGAAGGCCGACCAGTTGACCCCCGCCTGATAGCCATCCGACAGCTCCACTTCGATGATCTTCGCTTCGAGCATCACCTGGCGCTCGATCACCATGCGCGTCGCGCGCAGGTAGTCTTCCACCGCCCGGATCTCCGCCGGCATCGCGCGCACCAGGATCACGCCGGACTGCGGGCTCACCACCACCTGGCGGCCGTTCTCGACGCCGACGATGGCCTTCAACGCATCGGTCAGTTCCTTCCACATGTCGGTGTCGTTGGTGGTCACCACACGGCTGCCGACGATGACCTGACTGGCGGTCGCAGCCTGGCCCGGCAACGCGCCGGCGGCCGTGGGGATGGCCGGTACGGGCGACGCGCCGGGAACCCCGGGCAATCCCGCGGTCGGCGCGACCGAATCCGAAATGGCACCGGAACTCACCCGCACGTCGCTGCGGCCGCGGCGCTGGCTCATGAGGTAGTTCACCTGGAATACGCGCATCTGGATGCTCGCGGGTTGCACCAGGATGCGTGAGCCTGCCTGCCTGTAGTCGTAGCCGTAGAGTTCGCGGATGGTGTCGAGCGCCTCGATCACGGTGACGTCCTTCAGCGTGACCGAGATGTTCTCCTTCACCTGCGGATGCACCACCATGCTGTAGCGCGTGCCCGAGACGATGGCCGTGAAGACCTGCGCGGCCGGCGCGTTCACCACCGACAGATCGAAGCGCGGCTCGATCGGCTTGCCGTCGAGCTTGGGCATCTCCACCACGACGGGCGGCAGCAACGCCTGCGAGACCGCATCCGCCTCCTTGACGGTCTTGCGATCCGCGGCGCCGGCCTCGAGCTCCTTGTCGATCCGGTCGAGCGTCTTGCCCTGGCGCGGCTGGAAATTGTTGCAGCCTGCACAGAGCACCAGTAGCAGGAGCGCGATCGTTCTCGTCATTGTGTACCTCGTATGGACCTTGCAGCTGCATCCGGTCCGTCGGCCGCCGCATCGCCGCCGTGGGCGACGCGCTTGGTGACGCTCGGAAACAGCTTCAGCGTGCGCGACCCTTCGGGTCCGCGCAGCTGCACTTCACCTTCGCTCACGCGCACTAGCGTGAAATCGCCCAGGCGATCGCCGACCGACAGCGCCTTGCCGCCGATGATGGCGCTGCGCCGGTTCGGCGCGATCAGCACCGATTGCAGAATCAGTCCGCCGCCGGCGTTCTCCACGGCCGGTCCGTCGCCGTCCGCCGGGGCGAACAGAAAGGCCGGAGGCCGCGTCGGATCCGGCAGCGTTTCTGCCCACGCTGCGTGGGCAGACGCGGCAAGTGCGCAGACCATGGCGGTCGTCAGATGGTGAGCCACGTCCGCTCCAGGCTCAGCGTGTACAGCGTGAGAGTCATCGTCACGCGCGGATACTCGGTCGCATCGATGCGCGTGCGGTTCCACATCACCCGAGTCGGCATGCGCTCGAGCTGGGCTGCGTACGCGAGCAGGTCGAGGTAGCGGCCTTCGAGCGTGATCTCGATGCCGTGCTTGAAGATGCCGGCTTCCTGGCGCTCCGCATCGCTTTGCTGCTTCTCGCCCGGTTTGGCAGCACCAGCCTCCACGAGCGGCGTCGGCGGCAACGTCCGCATGGCCACCAGCTGCAGCCGCGGCGCCTGGCCGATCACGCCCTTGACGAGCGCGGTCATGCGGTCGGGTTGGATCAGGCCGCTTTGCATCGCA
>LNDQ01000023.1 GCA_001464695.1 Betaproteobacteria bacterium Ga0077523
CACTCATCGCGTCGAGCTTGGCCGCCGCACGTGCCCACGTCTGCTTCACGGCTTCGCCCCGAGAGTGACCGATGCGGGTTCTGCCTCGGTCGCGACGCTGAACTCGACGAACCGCGGCTCGAGCATGGGCTTGCCGACACCCTGGGGCTGCGGCTCCGGTCGCCGCATCTGCAGCCGGTTGAAAGGATGTCCCTTCAAGGCGGGTTCACGGCCGAGGCGATCGAGGTAATCCGGCACCAGTTCCGGCTTGAGGGTGCGCCCTTCCACGACGATGTCGTTGCCGGCACCGACGACCGTCAGTCCGGTGAGCCACAAGCCCTCGAGGGAGTGGCGCGCAAACGCCCGCAGGTAGTTGGCATGGCCGTCGGTGTTGCCGATCGCG
This sequence comes from Betaproteobacteria bacterium Ga0077523, assembly GCA_001464695.1. GTDB lineage: Bacteria > Pseudomonadota > Gammaproteobacteria > Burkholderiales. The sequence continues at coordinate 383 of LNDQ01000023.1, forward strand.
CCACTGTCGAGCACCTGCATCACGTCTTCGCGCGCCTGCAGCTGCAACTGCTTGCGCCGATACTTCGCCTGCAGCTCGGGCGCGGGTTGGCGGGCCGCCATCTGCGCCCCCAGTTGCGTGAGATCGGTCTGCAGCTGTGCGAGGCGCGTGCTGCTGTCGGCTTCGGCCGCCTTCAACTGCGCGCCCTGCACGGTCTGCCACCCATACCAGGCGAGTGCCGCAGCCACGACCGCGCACCAGGCGAGCAGCATCTGGTGCGCCGGCAGCACGACTGCGGTCTTGCGCAGCGCCGGATTGAACAGGTTGATCTGATGACTCATGACTTCAAGCCCCGGCGCCGCTGTCGCGCAACGCCGCGCCGATGATCTGCAGACCGCGCGACTGCGCATCCGCGGGTTCGAGCTGAGGTGCTTCGCGCAGGTCGAGCACGTCGTTCAAGTCGAGCACATCGACGGCGACGTAGAGGTTGTCGGCGAGGTACTGGCGAACGCCGGCGACACCGGGAAACGGTGCGATCAACAGCCGCGCGACCGGCACGCCGCCGAACTGACGGTCGAAGTGGTCGAGGGAGCGCTGGAGTTCGAGTACCACCCGTTCCAGCAGCCCATCGCGGACTTCACCTTCGGCACGCTCCACCTGGTCGGCGGAGATGTCGAAGCTGCGTGCGACGTAGAGTTCGCCACTGCTGGTGATCGTCAACATGGCGCCGCCGTCGGTGAAATTGAGCAACGCCAGTCCGCGGCCCGGCTCCTCGTACAGTGCGGCCACGTTGCGCTGGGCGAGCTCGGGGATGTCGATGCACTCGAGCGGTACCTTCGCGTCGTCGAACAACTTCATGCACCACGCGATGTGGTCATTGCGCGCGGTGACCGCGAAGACGCTGCGGCCGCGGCCACCCCGATCGGCGGGAATGGGCAGGACGTCCACCGTCGCGGCCTCGGCCGGGTACTCGAGCAGGTCCTTGACCCGCCACCGCATCGCCGTCCTGAGCTCCGCCTCGGGAACGCTGGGAGCCTCGACCAGATGCAACTGGTATTCGCCCGGTTCGAGCACCGTCGTCACCCGATACTGCTCGACGCGGTGCTGCTTGCGCAGCGCCTGCATCGCATCCAGTTCGGAGCCCTGCACGGGCACGGACGCAAACAACCGCACCCGCGGACGGCCGGCGGCCTCGCGGGACACTTGCGCAAGCTCCACCCGGCGGGGATGAACAGCAACAGCACACCACGCCGCGGAGCGAGGTTTCCTCAATTTGGACAACATCGGGCGGCCCAAAAGGCAGAATTCGCTTGAAATTAAACTAATAAACCCTTGTGGGTCAATACAATTTACAGCAAAAACCCTGCCTGATCCGATCCCGTTGCACCGATGGCTTCAGATTGCGGTCGCTCGGGTGATCGGCGGCAGGCGAAAGGCTCTCTAGTACTGTTCGCGTTGGTAGATGATGTCGGTCGAGTTCGAGTACTGCCCGAAGGAAGCTCGACCGACCGGCAGCTGGTCGTAGGTCGTGGCGCCCCAGTTGCCGAGCAGCCAGGCCTGGCTGGCCGGAGCTGCCGCGGCCGAGGTGCCGGCGCTGCACGTATTGCCGGTTGCCGTGGTACGCAGGTTTACGGTCAGATCCACCGATCCCCTTAGGTTCGGTGGGCTCAGGCGGAAATTGCTCGCCTGCCCGCCGCTGAAGGTGATGGCATTGGCCCCGGCCGGGGTGCCGGAGCTGTTGCAGGCGGCCAGGCCCCCCTGGAAGTTGCCGAAACCGATGTTGGTGTTGGTGAGCCGCGTGCAGCTGTCGAGCGGGTTGCGGACGAACCCGGTGCCGTTCCAGTACTCCAGCGTGACGGGAATCGGCAGTGCCAGGGCCGGCGATCCCAGCGCATTGCCGATGCGCAGGCGGCCGAACCGCATGCGCGTCGGGGTCGTGCTGATGGCCCGGGCGTTGCACCCGCCACCGCAGCCCACGGCCGCCGCATTGAGGTCCGGCGAGGCGACCCGCGCACCGTCCGGATCGGTGACGACGGCTCCGAACAGCAGGCTCTCGTACGGACCATCCGGAATCGGCGCCACGGTCGGACGGGCGAACAAGCCGCTGCTGGTGGTGACCGTATAGACGCCGTTGGTCCAGCTCACCGCGGGGATGCCGGCGAGCCTCGCACTGAGGGCTACACCGGAGTCGTTGTTCTCGGCGACGTAGGAGACGGTGCCCACGTTGTAGACCGTGCTGCGGTAGTTCACGGTCGCCGCGTTCAGCAGGTTGCGCGCTTCGAAGGCGAAATTGAACGTGAGCGCTGGCTGGTCCATGTAGGTGAAGCCGGTTGCCCCGCTGCCGCAGAACGGCGTGACCGTCGCGCCCGCGAGGAGCGCGAAGTTGTTCGGGTAGAAGCGCCCCACGCGGACCGCCTGACCGCTGGTGGTATTGACCGCATTGCCGGTGAGATTGACGCTCGCCGTATTGAGGTAGTTGGAGATACTCGCGGTCAGGCCGATGCTGCCCACTTCCGGATAACGCAGATCGGCCACCGTCGCCATCCCCGTTCCCGCCGTGTAGTTGGCGATCGTGAGGCTTGCCGTGCCACCGAGCGCCCCGAGTACGCCGCCGGTCGGCGAGAAGTAGGCCGCGTTGTTGGACGACGCGATCGTCGTGGCCCATGCGAACCGTGGTGTGACGCCGTTGTTGATGAAATTGG
>LNDQ01000024.1 GCA_001464695.1 Betaproteobacteria bacterium Ga0077523
GCCCCCTGCTGCACGCCGGTGATCGCCAGGGCGAACGGCCGTACCGTCTGCGTCGGCGAACTGCCGTCGATGTCGACCGCACCCGCGTAGGTGCGCGTGTCGTCGCGCAGGTTGAGCACGTACTTGCCGACATCAGCCGTCGTCAGGTTGAAGGTCGCCACACCGGCGGTGAAATTGAGCGTCAGGTTGGAGGCTCCGGGCACCGCGGTGCCGAGTGCCGCCCCGCCGTTGATCGAAGGTGCGGTGGCGCCGGCCGGATGGCTCACGTCCGCCGTGTACCAGGCCTTGAGGTTGCGGTTAGACGTGTAGTCCGTCGCCACCGCGCAATTGGCCGGCGCTTGCGAGGTGTCGCGCCGGTAGAGCGACACCCGCATCGCGTGCGGTCGCGCAGCCACCGGCACGTTGGCGAGCGTATCGATGGAATCGACGACGAACGCGTTGTCGCGGAACGCGACCGAACCCGACACGCCGGTGGCGCTGATCGTGATGCTGTCGGTGGCGGTCACCGTGAGGTTCGAGGCACTCTGGACGCTCAGCAGCAACGTGGCCTGGCCGTTGTCGGCGGCCCGGAACGTGTAGCTCGCGATGCCGTCGTTGG
>LNDQ01000025.1 GCA_001464695.1 Betaproteobacteria bacterium Ga0077523
CGGTTGTACGGGTTGTAGAACGTGCCTTCGGAACGCTCCTGGTCGAGCTTCGCCTGGAAGCGCCAGATCATCTCACCGGTGGCGCCGTCCAGTGCCCACACCTGACCCGAGGCCGAGGTGTAGTACAGGACGCCGTCGACGGCGAGCGGGAAGGACTGCACGCCGCGCTTGCTGGCCGAGGGGGTGTGCACCCATGCCACGCGCAGGTTCTTCACGTTTGCTGCGTTGATCTGGTTCAGATCACTGTAGTGCCAGGCCTTGTAGGACCCGTGATACGTGAGCCAGTTGTTGGGGTCCTTGTCCGCGTTCGCGAGACGGTCTGCGTCGACCGCGCCGGCTTGCGACGCCACACCGATCAGCGTTGCCGCGGATACGGCTTTGGCGATGCCGGCCAGTTGCGTGCTCCATCGTTTCATGACTCTCTCCCACTGTTGTTTGGGTTTGTACTGCGTAACAGCCACTACCCGGAACTGCTTTTTTTCGACTACGTGGTTCCCGCTTCTTCTCTTGTCGCAAGCGATTCGTCCAACGCTGCCCGCCCCTGTGTCGAGCGCGCGATGACGGCCGCGTACGCCTCTAGATCGCACTGAAACCCGCCCGGGAATTTAGACCCAGTCTCACCTGTTTGCAATACAAAGCTCCCGGGAACGGCCCGGGGCGGACTGGACATCTTCCCGATGTCCAATGCCCCCGGCGCGAGCCGGTAAGATCTCGCCGCACTGCACACAAGACACCGTCGACCCCATGATCCGGATCACTCCCTTCATCACCCTGCGCGACGATGAACTCACGTTCCGCTTCGTCCGGGCTTCCGGCCCCGGCGGTCAGAACGTGAACAAGGTGGCGACGGCGGTCGAACTGCGCTTCGATGCGGTGCGTTCGCCATCGCTGCCCGACGACGTACGGATGCGCCTGCTGCACCTCGCTGGTGCACGTGCGAACTCCGAAGGCGTGATCCTGATCGATGCCCGGCGCCACCGCTCCCAGGCGCTCAACCGCGAGGATGCCATCGCGCGCCTGGTCGACCTGATCCAGCGCGCGGCCGAGCGCCGCCGGACACGCATCGCCACGAAGCCCAGTGCTGCATCGCAGCGAAGACGGGTGGCGACCAAGCAGGTGCGCGCGGCCGTCAAGCGCCAGCGCGGTCGGGTGGCGCCCGACGAGTAGGCCAGCCCCTGCCGAGGGGCCCCCTGACCCTGCTCAGGTGGGGCGTACCGGCCCCCTCACGCCAAGCCTCGAGGCGGTTAGAGCCAGCGTTTGCTCTTGAAGAAGAGCACCATCAGCACCCCGATCACGCCCATCCCGATCAGCGTGCCGGGGAAACCCCAGGACCACTCGAGCGGCGGCATGTCGCGAAAGTTCATGCCGAAGATGCCGGTCACGAAGGTGAGCGGCATGAACACGGCCGAGAACACAGCCAGCACCTTCATCACCGTGTTGGTGCGGTTGCTCACGGTCGACAGATAGGTATCGAGCGCGTCGGACACCAGGTTCTGGAACGTGTCGACGCCTTCGATCACCTGCACGATGTGGTCCTGCAGGTCACGCAGGAAGATGCCGGTGGACTTGGCGATGAGCGGGGTGTCGAGGTGGCGCAGACTCGTGATCACGTCCTTCATCGGCCAGACCGCCTTGCGCACGAAGATGAGTTCGCGCTTGAGATCGTGGATGGTCTGCAGCGTGGCCGGGCTCGCGCGGGTCATCACCTCGTCCTCGCATTGCTCGATGCGCTCGCCGAGCCGGTCGATCACGATGAAGTAGTGGTCGATCACGAGGTCCAGGAGGGAATAGGCGAGGAAGTCCGCGCCGAGCTTGCGCGCGCGGCCGACGGCGTCCCGGATGCGGGCGCGCAGCGGATCGAAGAAATCGCCCGGGCGTTCCTGGAAGGAGATCACGAAGTTGGGGCCCACCACGAGCGAGAGCTGCTCGATTTCGATCTCGCCCTTGCCCGGTTTCCATTCGAGCATCTTCAGCACGATGTACAGGTAGCCGCCGTGATCCTCGATCTTGGCGCGCTGGTCGGTGTTGAGGATGTCCTCGAGCATGAGCGGATGGAAGCCCAGGACCTTGCCGAAGGTTTCGATCAGGCCGGGCTCCTGGATCGCGTCGACGTTGATCCAGGTGACAGTTGCCTTGTCGGTGAATTGCAGGCACTCCTCGACGCGAGCGAGTTCTCGTTCGTGCACGCCGTGCTCGTCGTAGTCGATGATCGAGATGCGCGTTGCGAGCGGCGGCTTGTCTTCGCCGACGTAGACCAGCGCCCCGGGCGGCAGGCCGGCCTTGGCGGCACTGTGTTTCAGGACCTTGCGACGCGGCGCTCCGGCAGTGGATTTCATCGGTGTTCGGGAAAGATGCGCGACAGCGATGCGATCAGCTTATCGCGTTCTCCGGTTCCGAACGCGCGCGCGAGGCGCGCTTCGTGGCGCCGCACCGTGCGCTTTGCTGCCGTGAGCAGTTCCGCGCCGGCGGCGGTCAGGAAGAGACCGTTCGACCGCCTGTCGCCCGGCGCGGCGCGGCGCTCCACCAGTCCGCGGGCCTCGAGCTTGTCGAGAGCCGGCACCAGAGTCGAACGGTCGAGGTGGGCGGCATCGGCAAGGCGAGTCTGCTTCAGGCCCGGGTTGGCCTCGACGATCACGAGCAGGCCGAAGAGGCCCGGCGACAGGGCGAGTTCTCCCAGCGCCGCCTCGAAATCCGCGAAGATGGCCATCTGCGCGAGGCGGATGTGTTCCACACCGGATTCCACCTCGGCGTGGCGGGGCGGCGGGGCAGCGGCTCGGCGGGTCGGGGATCGGGCCAATTGTTTGACATCAAATGATGGGCTACTCATACTAACTTGCTGGCATCGGCACGCCAAGCCCCGGGTGGGCGGCGGCGCATGCCACCGCGTGAGTGCACCGGATTCATCCCCATGTCCCACCTGATCCGCATCGATGGCACCGAGGAGACGGCCGAGGCCGAGCCGGGCGACACCGTGCTCGACGCGCTCCTCATGGCGGGCGTCGGATTCGCCTACAGCTGCCAGGCGGGCAATTGCGGCACCTGCAAGTGCGAGCTGATCGAGGGCGAGATCCAGGAGCTCGAATACTCCGAGCATGCACTGGCGCCGGCCGACCGGGCGCGCGGCATCGTGCTCGCCTGTCGCAGCCAGGTGTGGAGCGACGTCACCATTCGCAAGCTGGACGATGAAGAGTTCCTGGTGCACCCGTCGCGCGTGCTCCAGTGTCGGGTCGCGGTGCTCGATCGGCTCACGCACGACATCTGGCGCGTCGGTCTCGACGTGATTTCCGGTGGACCGTTCGGCTTCAGCGCCGGGCAGTACGCGACGGTGACGTTTCCGTTCGCAGTGGGTAAGCCGCGCGACTATTCCATGGCCAACCGGCCGGACGAAGAGCGGATCGAGTTCCACATCCGCGAGAGCACGAGTCCCGAGTCGGTCAGTGCCCGGCTGGGCGAACGGCTGCACATCGGCGACACGGTGCGCGTCGCGGGGCCTCTCGGGACTTCGTATCTGCGCGAGCAGGCGGGCGCACCGGTGATCGCGATCGCGGGTGGCAGCGGTCTGGCGCCGATCCGGTCGATCGTGTCCACGCTGCGAGCAAAGGGCATCGACGCGGCCACCCACGTCTACTTCGGGGCACGCGCCGAACGCGATATCTATGGCGAGGACGAGATGCGGTCGTGGGCGGACGGGCGTGTGGATTCGTCGTTGCATGTGGTGCTGTCGGAGGGACATGCGAATGGCGCTTACCGCACCGGGTTCATCACTGACGCGGTAGACCGGGATTTCGATCGGCTCGATGGGTTCAAGGCCTATCTCGCGGGGCCGCCTGCCATGGTGGAGGCGGCGGTGGAGTTGTTGACGAGCAAGGGCGTCGTGCCGCGGGATATTCATGCGGATGCGTTCTATCCGGCGCCTGGGGTCGTGTCGGCGAAGGCGGTGGCGTGAACCTCGGCCGCTGCCCCCACCCTAGCCCTCCCCCGGCAAAGCCGGGGGAGGGGATGTACACCGCGAGGATGTACACCGCGAGGATGTACGCGGCGAGGATGTACGCGGCGAGGAAGTACGCGGCGAGGAAGTACGCGGCGAGGAAGTAGTGGAGCGGCAGAGCATGACCCTCCTCGCCAACCGCGTCGCCCTTGTCACCGGCGGTGCCCGCGGCATCGGCCTCGCCATTGCGCGCATGCTGCACGCGCAAGGTGCTGCCGTGCTGATCGCCGACAACGGCGCTTCCATCGGCGGTGACGAGCCCGATTCGAAAGTCGCCGACAAGGCAGCATCGGCACTGGGTGAGCGCGCCGCGGCCTACACGGCCGACCTGTCCGAGCCCGGTGCGGCGGAAGAAGCAGTGCAGGCCGCCGTCGCACGCTTCGGAGCCCTCGACCTCGTCGTCAACAACGCCGCCATCCTGCGCGACGGATTCATCTTCAAGACCCGCCGCGACGACTGGGAGCGCGTGCTGCGCGTCAACCTGCACACGCCGTTCGCCGTGCTCGCTGCCGCGACGCCGTTGATGCGCGAACAGGGCAAGGTCGGGCGCGCCCCGGGGCGCATCGTGAACGTCGTATCGAGCGCCGGACTGATCGGCAATTTTGCACAGAGCGCGTATGCCTCCGCCAAGGCCGGTCTGGTGGGGCTGACCCGTGTCGTCGCCATGGATCTCGTGCGGTCGGGAATTACCTGCAACGCCGTGGCACCCTTCGCCGCGACACGCGTGACCGAGTCGATCCAGCCCGCCAACGATGCGCAGTCGGAATACAAGTCGCGCGCGCTCCGGATTCCCGCCGACTACGTCGCCAGGTTGACCGCGTTCCTGCTGTCGGACGCGAACCGCTACACCGGCCAGATCTTCGGCGTGCGCGGGCGGGAGGCATTCCTGTTCTCGCAACCGCGCCCGGTGGCGCGTGCCGTCACCGCACCGCTGTCCGAGGCCGACCCGGCCGCGCTCGGTCCGGTCCTCGATGCTGCGTTCGCCGGGCACCTCGCCACATTGGCGACCGACCTCGAACTTTTCAACACCGAACCCGTCCTCTAGCGAAAGGGGCCCGTGCCATGTCCACCGTCGCCGTTCCCGAAGTGAAGACCGCCGCCGAGCTGAAGACCCAGCCGGAGGAGTACCGCGCTGCCGTGGAGAAGATCGTCATCAGCCACGCGGTGAACGAGCTCTACGGCGCGCAGGTGTTCGACGAACCCGCGATCGCGTTGGCACCGACGCCCTACGCCAAGTGGCTCACCTGTCGCATCGCGATGGAGGAGTACCATCATCACGTGCGCTTCCGCACCCTGGCCGACGAGATCGGCGTTCCCGCCGAGCGCATGGATCCGAAGGTGAAGAAGCCGCTGTCGATCTTTTCGTTCGAACTCAGGACCTGGCCGGAGTTCTGCGTGATCAAGGCCATCGCCGACTATGCCGAGATCCTGCAGGTGGAAGATCTCCTGCACTGCTCCTTCCATCCGCTGCGCAACCTGGGCCGCATCACCATGCCGGAGGAGAAGTTCCACGCGAAGTTCGGCAAGGACTTCTGCCTCGAGCTGATCCAGGCGGGACAGGGTGGCGCCGTGCAGGACGCGATCGACCGCTACTTCCCGATCACGCCGGCGTTCTTCGGCGCATCGAACTCGAAGAACAACGAGATGTACCGCCGGTTCGGCTTGAAGCAGCGCACCAACGAGGAGATGCGCGCCGATTTCATGCAGCGCGTGACCGAGCTGGTGGAGCAGGATTTCGGGTTGAAACTGCCCACGCTCCAATAGCTCGCACGGAGGCAAGGCCATGAACCAGCCCGTCGACAACCGCGCCGCACGCGACGAGTACTACCACCGCATCGCGACGAAGCAGCTCACGCCGTTGTGGGAGGCGCTGTCGGCGCTCGTGCCGGAACGCCCACGCTCGCCTTGCGTGCCGCATCTGTGGCGCTACGACGACGTGCGCCCCTGGTTGCTCGAATCGGGGCAACTCATTACCGCCCGGGAGGCGGTGCGCCGCGTGCTGATTCTCGAGAACCCGGGCATCCCGGGCGGCTCGGCCATCACGCAATCGTTGTACGCCGGCCTGCAGCTGATCCTGCCCGGTGAGGTGGCGCCGAGCCACCGGCACACGCAGACCGCGCTGCGCCTGATCGTCGAAGGCAGCCGCGCCTACACGGCCGTGGACGGCGAACGAGTCCACATGCACCCGGGCGATTTCATCATCACGCCGTCGTGGACCTGGCACGACCACGGCAGCGAAGCCGACGGCCCGGTGGTCTGGCTCGACGGCCTCGACATTCCGCTGGTGCGTTTCTTCGATTGCGGTTTCGCCGAGAACAATCCGCTGGAAACGCCGCCGGTATTGCGACCCGAAGGCGATGCCGCGGCGCGCTACGGCGTCAACCTGCTGCCGGTAGACTTCGTGCCGTCCCATTCGTCGTCGCCCCTGTTCGCGTATCCGTACGCCCGCAGCCGCGAAGCACTCGACCGCCTGGTGCGCGCCGGGGATCCCGATCCGTGGCACGGCTATCTCATGCAGTTCATCAATCCTTCCACCGGCGGACCGGCCATGCCTACCATGGCTGCTTTCATCCGCTGGCTGCCACGCGGCTTTTCCGGTCGGGATTACCGCGCCACCGACGGCACCGTGTTCCAGGTGATCGAAGGCCGCGGCGAATGCGTGATGGGTGACCAGCGCCTCGCCTTCGGTCCGCGCGACACGTTCGTCGTGCCGTCGTGGACAACGCATCGGTTCACCGCATCGGACGATGCGGTGTTGTTCAGCTTCTCGGATCGCCCGGTGCAACGGGCGCTGTCGCTGTGGCGCGAACAACGACTCGATTGACGGCGGAGCCGCTGCCGCGCGTGCTGCCTTCGGCCGCGTGGTTTTCCGCCTGCGGCCTGCCGCTCGAACCCTCCGACCTGTCGGACGCGCGCGCCTACCTCTATTCGTTGAGCGCCCCCGCAATGACGAAAGTCGAACCGGTTGCATCCTGGGATCATGCCGAGCGCATCATCCGCAACCCGGCCTGGGACACCATCTGGTGGGAGCGTGAGGAGGCCGAGCGCAAGGCACTGCTCGCGCAATGCGTGCGCCAGTTCGGCGAGGCCCCGGCGCTCGATCACCTCAGTATCAAGGCCGGCATCGACCACGAAGTGATCCATGGTGCTGCCGCGTTGGCGGCGGCGCGCTCGGGCGTGGCCGACCCCGCATTGACCCGTGCGGCAGCCGGCGCTGCGAGCATGGCCGCGCATGGGCATGCGCTTGCGGTGCTCGCGGAGGCCGGAGACACGCACATGTTCATGCGAAAATACGGGCTCTTCGAAGGCGGGCGCTGGCCGCTCGGCATCGTCCGCGGCGTGTTCTATCTCTTCTAGGGTCCCAGTTCCATGAGCTTCGTGTTCCAACCCCATGCCGTCACGGCCGTGCCCATCGTCGGCGAGAGCGCCTCGTTTCCCGTGCATCGGGTCTACTGCGTCGGCCGCAACTACGCTGCCCATGCGCGCGAGATGGGCAAGGATCCGGAGAAGGAGCCGCCGTTCTTTTTCCTGAAGCCGGCGGACGGCGTGGTGCCCGGCGGTGGCGACATCCATTACCCGCCCGGAACGAAGAACTACCACCACGAGATCGAACTGGTCGTCGCCATCGGCAAGGGCGGGCGGCGCATCCCGGTGGCCGATGCACTGTCGCATATCCTGGGTTATGCCGTCGGTCTCGACATGACGCGCCGCGACCTGCAGTTCGCCGCGCGCGACCTCGGGCGGCCGTGGGACTTCGGCAAGAGCTTCGATGAATCGGCGCCGCTCGGCCCCATCCATCTCGCCGCGAAGACCGGTCATCCGACCAAGGGCGCGGTGACTCTCGAGGTGAACGGCGAGGTACGCCAGCAGGGCGACCTGGCCGACCTCATCTGGTCCGTGCCCGAGACCATCAGCTTTCTTTCCGACTACTACACGCTGGTCCGTGGCGATCTCATCTTCACCGGCACTCCCGCGGGGGTCGCCGCAGTGGTTCCCGGCGACAAGCTGGTGGGCAAGGTCGAAGGGTTCGGCACCCTCGAAGTAACGATCATTCCGGCGCTCTAGCGCCTCCCCTGGAGGGGGTATGGCAGAAGAACAACAAGAACCCGCCGGTCGCAAGACCTGGCTCGAAGTGGCATTGAACGGTCCGTGGGGGCGTGAGCGCCAGCCGCGTTCGCCCATCGCCGTCGACGACATCGTCAACGAGGGGATCGCCTGTGCCAAGGCCGGCGCGGCCATCATTCACATTCACGCCTACGACGAAGCGACCGGCCGGCAGAGCGACGACTGGCAGCAGATCGCGCGCATCATCGGTGGCATCCGCCAGAGCGTGGACGTGATCGTCTATCCGACCATTCCCTTCATCGGCGAGGCGAGCTCCCCGAACCTGCTCGGTCCGACCGAGCGCTTCACGCACCTCGACGAACTGGGCAAGCGCGGTTTGATCGAGTGGGCGGCGATCGATCCGGGCTCGTGCAACATCACCCACTGGAACGAGATCCAGGCGGACAAGCCCGGATTCGTCTACCTCAATCCGGAAGAGCATGTCCGCCACGGTCTCGCGCTGGCGCGGCGGCACAGCTTTCATCCCGCCTACGCCATCTACGAGCCCGGGTTCCTGCGCCTCGGGGCTGCTTTGCACTGGCGCGAGAGCACGCCGACGCCGGTGTACCGGTTCATGTTTACCTCCGACTACAGCTTCGGGTTCCCGCCGGAGGATTTCGGCCTCACCGCGTACCTGCATCTGCTCGACCGCCTGGCCCCCGGTGCTGCCTGGATGATCGGGGGGCTCGGTGTCGACGTGCTCGACATGATTCCGCGCGCCATCGTCGAGGGCGGGCACGTGCGGGTGGGGCTGGAAGATGCATCGTTCGGCTGCGACCGTTCCAACCTGGAACTGGTGACCGATGCCGCCGAGCGCATCGCCAACATGGGCGCCACGCTTGCGACCGCGGCCGACGTGCGGGTGGCGCTGACCCCCGACGAGTGAGCAGCGGGGGGCCATGCGTATAATTCCCGGCCTTCCCGCATCCGTACCGAAAGGCAATCCATGAGTGCAGCTCCCACGCTCGGCATAACGATGGGTGATCCGGCCGGGATCGGCCCCGAGATCATCGTCAAGGCCTTGGCCGACATGCCACCGGAGGAGCGCAGCCGCAGCGCAGTGATCGGCAACCTCGGCCGCCTGGAGCGGGCCGATCGTCTGCTCGGCACCAAGCTCAAATTCGCCGTGGCGCCTGCCGAGGCCCGTGACGGTGCGGTGCCGGTATTCCATGTGGATTCGAAGGGCGCCGACTCGATGCCCGATTCGAAGATCAGTGCTGCCGGCGGCGAGGCGGCCTACCAGTTCATCGCCAAGTCGGTGGAACTGGCGCTCGCGAAGAAGATCGCCGTCATCGTCACCGCGCCCCTCAACAAGGCGGCACTGCACGAGGCCGGTCATCATTTCGACGGCCACACCGAGCTGCTCGCCACCCTCACCAACACCAAGTCATCGTGGATGCTGCTTGCTTCCGAAAAGCTCTCCGCGATCCACGTGTCGACTCATACGAGTCTCAAGAACGCCACCGAGCGAGCTACCACGCAACGCGTGCTCGACACCGTCCGCACCGGGTGGAAGCACTACAAGGCGCTCGGCTACGACAATCCTCGTATTGCGGTGGCCGGCCTCAATCCGCACTGTGGCGAGGGCGGCATCTTCGGGCGCGAGGAGCTGGAGCAGATCAACGCCGCCGTCGAACTCGGCAAGAAGGAAGGCATCGACGTGAAGGGGCCGATCTCCGGCGACACGGTGTTCTACCGCGCGTTCAAGGGCGAGTTCGACCTCGTGGTCGCGCAGTACCACGACCAGGGCCACATCCCGACCAAGCTCATTGCTTTCGACACGACCGTGAACGTGACCCTGGGGCTGCCGATCCGGCGCGCGTCGGTGGATCACGGCACGGCGTTCGACATCGCGTGGACCGGCAAGGCCGACCACACCAACATGAAATCGGCCATCGCGTACGCGAAGATGATGGCCGACCGGATGGCAGCCTGATTCGCGTGCGCCACCCGCGCCTCGCCGGTCCCCGCCGGCGATTCGGGTGGCGTGCCGCCATGTTCGTGCCATGCCCACTCCCCGCATCCTGATCATCGCCGACGACCTGACCGGTGCCATGGATGCGGCGGGCCCCTTCGCATCGCGGTGCATCGCGACCTGGGTCGTGGCCTGCCCGGACGATTGCCGTGCACAGGACCTGGCGCAGGCCCAGGTGGTGTCGGTCAACACCGAATCGCGCCACCTCGGAGCAGCGGAAGCTGCGGCCCGTGTCACCGCTTGCTTCGACCGGGTAGGGGGCGATGCATTCGCGCTGGTGGTGAAGAAGATCGACTCGACCCTGCGCGGCAACGTCGTGAGCGAAACGCAGGCCATCCTGCAACGCGCGCGGCGCGCCAGTGCGGTGGTGGCGCCAGCATTCCCCGGGCAGGGCCGAACGATGCGCGGCGGGCGCGTCTTCGTACGCGGTGTGCCGCTCGAGGAGACCGCGTTCGTGCGCGATGCGCTGTCGCCGGCCTTGGCGGGTTCGCTGGGTGCAGCCTTCACGCAGGCAGGTGTCCCCGCGACCTTGCGCGATGCCGAGGGGGACGGCGACCTCGATGCGATCGTGGCGAGCCTGCCGCGCGACGCGGGCGCACCGCTCGTCGTCGGTTCCGCGGGCATCACGTCGGCGCTGGCGCGAGCCATGGCGGTCCCCGGCAAGGTGGCGGCACCGCCGGCCGTGACGGGCCGACTCGTGTTCATCATCGGATCACGCGCGCAGGCATCGCGCGAACAGGTGGCGCGGCTGCAGGCTGGTGGTGCACTCGTCGTCCCGGCACCCAACGGGGTTCCTGCAGCACTGCCCGCGACCGAGGGCGACCGCGCCGTGGTTTTGCTGGCCGTGCCGGATGCGACCGGCGGCGAAGGCGATGCCGACCAGGTGGCGCGCGGTCTCGCCGCGAATGGCCTGGCGCTGGCTCGACGGCCGGGCACCGGTGCGCTGATCGCCACGGGCGGAGACACCGCCATCGCGGTGCTGCGGGCAAGCGGCAACAGCGCGCTCGAGGTGGGCGGCGAGCTGTTGCCCGGCATCGCCTGCGCAAGACTGCTGATCGACGGCAAGCCGCTGTGGCTTGTAACCAAGGCCGGCGGATTCGGCGATCCGGAGGCGTTGTGCGAGATCGGTCGCCGCTTGCACGGTATCTCTTCTGCGGTAACGCATTAGCATGCCCGTCGACCGCAAACGTCTCGACCGCTTCTTCAAACCCGGCAGCATCGCCGTGGTGGGTGCGGGTGATCGCAGCACGAGCTCCGGCGGCGCGGTGCTGCGCAACCTGCGCATGTGCAACTACCCCGGGCGCGTGGTGCCGGTGAACCCGAAGGGCGGCACCATCCAGGGCCTCACCGTCGCCACATCGCTGAAGGACGTCTACCCGCCCGCGGACCTGGTGGCGGTGCTGGTGCGGCCCGAGTCGATCCTCGAAGTGGTGCAGGAAGCCGCCGACACCGGCCACGAGAATCTGCTCATCCTGCCGGGCGGTTTCGCGGAAGCGGGTGAAGACGGCCGTGCGCGCGACGCGGTGCTGCGGCAGATCGCGCGCGAGAACGACCTGCTGATCGGCGGCCCGAACTGCGCGGGCCTCACCAACCTGCTCGACCCCGAGTTCCGTTTTGCCGCCACGTTCTTCCGCGACGTGCCGCGCGGCGGACCGGTGGCGCTCATCTCGCAATCGGGCGCGGTGGCCGAAGAGATGATCGCCGCGAGCCACGGCTTCGGCATTCCGCTGGGGGCGGTGGTTTCGGTGGGCAACGCGATGCACCTCGACCTCGCCGACTACATCGAGTATCTCGGCGACGACCCGAACTGCAAGGTGATCCTGCTGTACGTCGAAGCCTTCGGCGACCCTGAGCGGTTCAAGGCGGCGACGCGGCGCATCGCGGCGAAGAAGCCGGTGATTGCCGTGGTGGGCGGCAGGACCGAAGCAGGGCGCGCGGCTGCGTTCCGGCACACCGGCTCGACCGCCTGGACCAACGAAGAGACTGATGCATTCTGCGCAGCCGCCGGCGTGTTGCGCGTTGCGAACCTGCGGCAGATGCGGATGGCGGGCAAGGTATTCGGCTCGCATCCCGAGGGCATAGGGCCGCGCGTGCTGATCCTGTCCAATTCCGGCGGACCGGGTGTGCTCACGGCCGATCAGGCCATCCTCGAAGGGCTGGAACTGGTGGATCTGTCGCCCGAACTCGCAGCGCGTTTGCGCGAGGCGCTGCCGCCCGAAGCTGCGGTTGCCAACCCCATCGACCTGCTCGCGGATGCGCGCGAAGACCGCTTCGAACTCACCTTGCGCGCGATTCTGGAAGAGATGCCAGGGCGCATCGACGCGGTGCTGATGATCCACGTGGTGCCGTTCATGGTGAGCGCGGAGCCGACTGTCGAAGTGCTCGCCGGCCTGGCGAAGTACTCACCGATTCCGATGATGCATTCCATGATGGGCACGTTGGAGCGCAAAGCGGAGTGGTTCATGACGCTGGCGAAGTCCGGCGTGCCGTCCTTCAACGACAGCGAGGAGATGTGCGTGGCCGCCGGCATGCTGGCGCGCTACCGGACGCTGCGGCAGTCGCTCGAGAACGGAGGGCAGTGAAACATGAAGCTCTACAGCTACTTTCGCAGTTCTGCCGCCTATCGCGTGCGCATCGCGCTGGCGCTGAAGGGGCTCGACTACGAGTACGCGTCGATCCAGATCGCGAAGGGGAAACAGTTCGAGCCTGAGTATGCCGCAGTGAATCCTCAGCACCTGGTACCGGTGCTGGAGGACGAGCGCAAGCTGCTCTACCAATCGCTCGCGATCATTCAGTACCTCGACGAGACCTATCCCGAGCCGCGCATCCTCCCCATCGATCGCTTCGAACGCAACCGGGTGCGTTCGCTCGCTCTCATCATCGCCTGCGAGATCCACCCGCTGAACAACCTGCGCGTGTTGAAGTACCTCACTGACGTCCTCAAGGTATCGGACGAGCAGAAGAACGCCTGGTACCACCATTGGGTCACGACGGGATTCACCGCCCTCGAACATCGACTCGCGACCGAACCCCAGACCGGACGCTTCTGCCACGGCGACAAACCGGGCTTTGCCGACATCTCGCTGGTGCCGCAGGTGGCCAACGCGCGTCGCTTCAAGGTGGACCTGACGCCGTTTCCGACGATCGTGCGGATCGATGCGGCGTGCAACGAGCTGGAGGCGTTCAAGAAAGCGGCGCCGCAGGTGCAGCCGGACGCGGAGTAGGGCTAGCCGCGCATGCGATCCAGCGGGCTCGCCACGCCGCGGCCACCGCGATTGAGGACGTGCGTGTAGATCATGGTCGTCTGCACGTCGGCGTGCCCGAGCAGCTCCTGCACGGTGCGTATGTCGTAGCCACCTTCGAGCAGGTGCGTGGCGAAAGAGTGACGCAAGGTATGGGGTGTCGCGAGTTTCGGGATGCCTGCCGCGCGCAGGGCGCTCCTCAGCTTGCGCTGGATCGGCTTCTCGTCCACGTGATGCCGCCGCACGGCGTCGCTGCGAGGATCCTTCGAGAAGCGCGCTGACGGAAACACGTACTGCCAGGCCCATTCCCGATTTGCGTTCGGATACTTTCTTTCCAGCGCGAACGGCAGGTAGACGTCCCCATGGCCCGCTTCGAGGTCGCGAACGTGCAGATGTTTCACCCTGACGAGATGCTCGCGAAGGGGCATGGCGAGGCTGTGTGGCAACATGGTTACACGATCCTTGAAGCCCTTGCCTTCGCGAACGAGGATCTCATGCCGGGCAAAATCCACATCCTTCACGCGCAATCGCAGGCATTCCATGATGCGCATGCCCGTGCCGTACAGCAGCTTGAGGATCAGACCGCTGGTGCCCTCGACCCGGGACAGGAGATCGTGGACCTCCTCCGAAGTGAGCACCACCGGCAAACGACGCGATGCCTTGGCCTGCTCGACGTTTTCCAGCCAAGGCAACTCGACCTGCAATACTTCCCGATACAGGAACAGGAGGGCGCTCTTGGCCTGATTTTGCGTGGAGGCGGATACCCTTCCCTGGACAGCAAGATGGGTCAGGAAAGCCTCCACTTCTGCCGGGCCGAGGTCGCGCGGATGCCTGCGGCCGTGGTACAAGACGAACCGTCGGACCCAATCCGCATACGCGTCCTCCGTCCGGATGCTGTAATGCTTGAGCCGGATCTTGTGGCGGACCTGGTCCAGAAGTTTCGGCGGTTGCTCCACGGCACCTCCCCGCAGGTGCGTTTGGGTGGCTGATTTAGGTCCCCCTAAATCGGCCCAACTTGTTGAACAATGGAACTGCACAGCGAGTGCACTGTGATCATATACAGTACTTCGGCGGTTTGTAAAGCACCTGTTGCGGTGCCTAATTTTAGTTGAACGAGCCCCGCTTCGCGGAGGGGAACGAAGCGTCACGACGCAAAGAATCGGAGTTGCGGTAAAGCCCATCGAACCACACTGCTGTTGGCGAAG
>LNDQ01000026.1 GCA_001464695.1 Betaproteobacteria bacterium Ga0077523
CTGGACGGCTACTCCGGCGCGGATTCCCTCTACGGGGATGCCGGGGACGACGTGCTCTACGGAAATGGCCTGGATCTCCTCGATGGCGGCAGCGGCAACGACACGTACTTCGTCAGCGGCGAGGGTAACGCGATCGTCGAAGCTGCCGACGGTGGGGTCGACTCGGTCATCGCCATCTCGAACCACGCGCTCGCCGACCATGTGGATAACCTGACGCTGGCCGAGGGTTATCTGGCAGACGGCACCGGCAATGCGAATGCCAATACCATCGTCGGCAACGGCTACGACAATGTGTTGCGCGGCCAAGGCGGCGACGATCGGCTCGATGCGGGCAACGGGTGGGACACGCTCGCCGGAGGCTCGGGCGACGACGTGCTGATTGGCGGCGCGGGCAACGACGTCTACGAGTTCGGCCGCGGGGACGGGCACGATGTGGCGGAAGACGCGTCCGGGTTCGATGAACTGCACCTGACCGGCGGCCTGGGGCTCGGCGACATTTCCGTCCGCCGCGCCGATGCCGATCTGGTGGTCGACGTTGTCGTCGGCGGTGACAGCATCACGCTGCGCAACTGGTTCGTCGCGGGGCAGACCATCGACACGTTCCGCTTCGACGACGGTACCGTCCTCGATGCTGCTGGAATCGAGACCTTGCTGTCGGAAAATCGCGCGCCTGACGCCCTCAACGACTTCGCGACCATATCTGCGGACGCGGCGGGCCCGGTGGCGGGCAACGTGCTCTCGAACGATACGGATCCCGATGCCGGCACGACGCTCTCGCTGGTGGACGTCGGTCCGCTGTCGGGATCGTACGGCACCCTCACTTTCGCGGCCGACGGCGGATACAGCTACGTCCTCGCCGGCAGCATCACCGACGCGAGGGCGCTCGGATCCACGGAAGTCCTCATGGAGACGTTCAGTTATACGGTAACCGACGGTGCGGTCGACCCGATGTACGACTCGGCGGTCCTCACTGTCACGATCCAGGGCGTGAACGATGCCCCGATCGCCGTGGACGACCTCGCCGAAGTGTCGGAGGACGGCGTTGCCACCGTGAGCGGCAACGTGCTCGCAAACGACCAGGATTTCGACGCCGGGCAGTTGCTGAGCGTGGCAGGAGCGGGTGTGTTCGCGGGACAGTATGGATCGCTCACATTGGCCGCGAACGGCGCATACACCTACGAATTGAACAACGCCTCTGCCGCCGTCCAGTCGCTCAAGGCAGGGCAGGAAGTGGTGGAGTCCTTCGCCTACTCCGTTCGCGACGATGATGCCGGCGGCTCTCTCGAGGATCAGGGCATCCTTCAGATTGGAATCCTGGGACAGAACGACGCGCCGGTGCTCATACGCGCCCTGTCGGACGTCTCGACCGTGGCGGGAACCGCCTTCGCCATGCAGATCGCGGCCGATGCGTTCGCCGACATCGACGGCGATGCGCTGACCCTGTCCGCCAGCCTGGGCAACGGCACGGTGTTGCCGTCGTGGCTGCACTTCGACGCAGCTACGCGAACGTTCTCGGGTACGCCCGGCGAAGCGGGTGTCACGAGCATCCGGGTGATCGCGACCGACGCTTCGGGCGCGAGCGTCGCGGACGAGTTCGATCTCGCCGTCGGTGCGGCGCAGTCCGGTCGCGACATCTTCGGGACACGGCGCAACGACTCGCTGCGCGGCACGGGCGGCGACGACCGGCTCTACGGGCGCGATGGCAACGATGCCGTTGAGGGAGGGGGTGGCAAGGATCGTCTCGACGGAGGGCGTGGCAACGACCGGATGGTCGGCGGTGCCGGCGACGATACCTACGTGGTGGACAGCAAGCGCGACGCGGTGATCGAACGCGCCAACGAAGGCAACGACACGGTCGAGGCCAGCGTTTCGTGGCGCCTTGGCGACAACGTCGAGAATCTCGTGCTGGTGGGCAACGACCGGATCGACGGTACCGGCAACGCACTCGCCAATCACATCGTCGGCAATTGGCGTTCGAACTCGCTGTCCGGAGGCAGCGGCAACGACTACCTGGAAGGCGGCCGTGGCGACGACGCGCTGAACGGCGGCTCCGGCGTCGACATTCTCGATGGCGGGCGCGGCAACGATCGACTGATCGATACCGATGGCGCGTCCGTGCTCCTGGGCGGCGCCGGGAACGACACGTTGAAGGGCGGTGCAGCGGCGTCCTTCTACGCCGGCGGTTGCGGCGACGACACCATCAAGCTTGGTTCCGGGCACGATGTGGTGGCCTTCAATCGTGGTGACGGGCGTGACACCGTGCTCGCCCGAGGCGGCGCTGCGACCTTGTCCCTCGGCGCGGATGTCCGCTACGAAGATCTCAAGTTCCGCCGTGACGGTGCGAGCCTCGTGCTGGCCACGGGAGCCGGGGAAAGCATCACCCTGAAGGACTGGTACTCGGGCACGGGCAATCGCGGCATCGCGAAGCTGCAGGTCGTCGCCGAGGCCATGCCGGGCTATGCCCCGGACGGCGCCAATCCGCTGTTGGACGACCGGATCGAGACCTTCGATTTCCGCCAGCTGGTGCAGGCCTTCGACGAAGCCAGGGCCGGAGTGCGCTACTCGAGGAGCTGGTCGCTCATGAACGAGCTGCTCGATGCCCACGTGTCCGGCAGCGACTCCGAGGCTCTCGGCGGGGATCTCGCGTATCGCTACGGTCTCGACGGGGCGTTGTCCGGAATGCCGGTGGACGTGGCGCGCAGTACCGTGTCCGACGCCGGGTTCGGGAGCAGCCCCCAGCCCGTGCGGCCGATGAGCGAAACACTCGGCGGCATGCCGAGGCTCTCATGAAACGCCGGCGGAGCAGTCGTTGACCGGCGCCCCCGGTTCCCTCGAGTTCGCGGCCGGCGTTCTCGGCGTCGAGCGGTCGCCGCCGTCGCCGCTGCCGCGGGTCGTGCTGTACCTCGTGGTCGCACTGCTCGCGGCCATGCTGGTGTGGGCAGCGTTCGGCCGTCTCGACATCGTGGCTGTGGCCGACGGCAAGCTGGTGCCGCAGAGTTTCGTCAAGATTGTCCAGCCCGCTGATTCCGGGGTCGTGCGCGAGATCCTGGTCCGCGAGGGTGATCGCGTCGCGGCCGGACAGACACTCGTCCGCATGGACAGCCGATTGTCCGACGCCGACCGCGACACGCTGAGTGGCCAACTTGCCCTGAAGCGGTTGCAGTTGCGGCGGATCGACGCGGAACTGGCGGGAACACCGCTCGAAATGCAGGACGGCGACGCACCCGAAACGTTCGCACAGGTGACCGCGCAGCATGGCGCGCGCCGGCTCGCCCATCTGGATGCCGTCGGTGCCGAGACGGCATTGCTCGCCAAGGCGAAGGCCGACTACGCGGCATCGCTGGAGATGCAGATCAAGCTGAAGCAGTCCGCACCGATCTACAAGGAGCAGGCCCAGGCGTGGGCCCAACTCGCGCGCGACGGGTTTGCCGGCAAACTCCTGGCGCTCGAGCGCAAGCGCGTTCACCTCGAAAGCGAGCAGGATCTGCTCGCCCAGAACGCGGCCGTGCGCAGTCTCGGGGCCCAGGTGCGGCAGGCCGAGCGTCGGCTCGCGCAGATCGCTTCGCACTATCGCGAGGAGCTGCAGAACGAGCGGGTTGCGACGCAGTCGGAAGTGGACAAGCTTGCGCAGGACTGGGAGAAGCAGGCCTGGCGCCAGGAGAAACTGGAACTGAAGGCGCCGCAGGACGGCATCATCAAGGATCTGGCGACCCATACGGTCGGGTCCGTGGTCCAGCCCGGTACCGTGTTGATGACACTGGTGCCCACCAACGAGCCGATGCAGGCCGAGGTCTGGATCCGTCACACCGATGCCGGCTTCGTGAAGGCAGACCAGGCTGCCCGGATCAAGGTCTCCGCGTTTCCGTTCCAGAAGTACGGGTTGGTCGAGGGCAAGGTACGGCACGTGAGCCCGGATGCCACGGATGCCGGCGAGCAGCCGGCCGGCCGCGATCGGAGTGCCGGCGAAGGCTATCGCGCGCTCGTGGCCGTCGCTGCGCCGTTCGTCGAGCGCAACGGCGAACGCCTCAAGTTGACGCCCGGGATGGCGGTCAGCGCCGAGATCGTGCTCGGCCGGCGCACCGTGCTCGAGTACCTCCTGTCGCCGTTGCAGAGAATCGTGCACGAGGCCGGTCGGGAACGCTGACCGGCGAGCCCTATCGGCGGGGACTTCACCCGTAGTCAGGGGGCGCGACAAATCCTTCGAACTCGCGTTCCAGCAACTTGGCGAGTGCGATCGTGGTGAGATCCCCATACTGCGGACCGATGATCTGCACGCCGACCGGCAGTCCATCGGGCGCGCGGCCGGCGGTGGCGACGGTCGACGGCAGATAGGCCATGCACGAATAACCGGCCCAGAACATCTGGGTGGTGGACGGCTGCGGTTTGCCGTTCACCGTGACCATGCGTTCCCAGCGTTCGCCCTTCTGGTTGTGCGCAAACGCGGTGGTGGCGGCGGCGGGGCATATCAGGACGTCCCAACCCTTGAAGAACTCCGCCCACTGAAGGCGCATGCGGTGCCTGCGGTCGTTCACCAGGAGCCACTCGCGATGATGCATGGTGTTCGCGCGCGCCATCCAGGCAGCGTAGTCGCGCGCGTTCTTCGGCAAGGTCCGCGCAGCCTCGAGGTTGCGTGCGAACACCGTATCGGACTGTGCGCGTGAGGTCGCGGCACGCAGGAGTTTGATGTAGACCTCATGCGCTTCATCGAGATCGAAGTCGGGTCGCGCCGAGCGACTGACCTTGGCGCCCTTCCGCGCGAGGAAATCGGCGACAGCCTCCACGCGGGCTTGCACGGCACCATCCACCGGTGCCGTATCCGCGGTGGACAGTACCGCGATGCGCCATTGCCGCCAGGTCTTCTTCGGCGCCGCAGGCAGCTTCACTTTCCACGCGGCCTCATCGATGCGGTCCGGACCGGCGATGATGCCGAGCGCGATTTCCAGGTCGCGAGCGCTGCGGGCGAGCGGGCCGATCACGGCGATGTCGTCGTGGGTCACGAACGGCGACAGCACCTGGCCGTCGGACGCGCACAGATCGAAGGTCGGCTTGTGGCCGAACACGCCGCAATAGTGCGCCGGGTTGCGGATCGACGCGCCGATGTCGCTGCCGATCTCGAGACCGGTCAATCCCGAGGCGAGCGCCGCGGCCGAACCGCCCGACGAACCGCCCGGTCCTCGGGTGATGTCCCACGGGTTGTTGGTCGTGCCGTAGATGGGATTGAAGGTCTGCCAATCGGCCAGGAAGGCCGGCACGTTGGTCTTGCCGAAGATGACTGCGCCGGCGTTCTGCAGGCGTTCCACCGCCAGTGCGTTGGACGTTGCGACATTCCCTTTCAACTCGGCGCGGCCCCAGGTGGTCGGCAGGCCGGCGATGTCGAAGGATTCCTTCACCGTCATGGGCAACCCGTGCAGCGGGCCGCGCCGTTCACCCTTGGCCAGGGCGCGGTCGAGCGCCTTCGCGCGCTTGCGCGCACGCTCGGCGTCGAGCACACAAATGGCGTTGAGGGTCTTGTTGTGCCGCCCGATCCGGTCGAGGAAGTGGTCGAGCAGTTCGAGGCTGCCGAGCTTGCGCGAACGGATCAACGCGGCCAGGCGGTGCGCCGGCAGGAACGCGGGGTTCATCTACTTGACGCGCGAGTACGGGGTGGGGTTGAGGAACAGGTTGGTGATCTTCGCGACGATCGGCCCGTTGCGTTCGGTCTCGGCGCGCTTCTCCTGCCACTCGGGGTCTGCCATGAAGGCGTTCCACACGCGCTCGCGCTCCGCCATGTCCTTCCATTCGAGCAGGTAGTAGAGATCCTGGTTCGAGTCGCCGACGAGCACCGTCCAGAAGCCAGCCTGGCGGATGCCATGCCTCTCCCAGATCTTGAGGGTGATCGTCTCGAAGCGTTTGTTGAGATCGGGCAGGCGGCCCGGCACGCAATGATAGATGCGCAGTTCGTACATCACGATGGGTGGTCTCCTTACAGGGCGCGAACGTTGATCGGTCGATTGGTCGCGCGCGCCGCGCCGAGCGTGTTGCGCAGCGGCCGGCCGAAGCCTTCCGCCGCGATTTCGAACACGTCGCCCAGGCGCGTCTCGACCTTCTGGGTGAAGCTTCCGGTGGCAGCGCCGAAGTAATGCACGTGCACGTCGCCGGGCGCGCGAAACTCGGGATACTTGAAATGATGGTGCTCCAGGTTGGCGATGGCGTGGCACATGTTGTCCTCGCCCGAGAGCCAATCGGATTCCCAGACGACCTCGTTGCCGCGCAGCAGGCGCGCGTGACCACGCACGTTGCGGGGGATGTCGCCCAGCACCAGCTCGGGTCCGAAGCTGCTCTGGCGCAGCTTGGAATGCGCGAGGTACAGGTAGTTCTGGCGCTCGGTCACGTGATCGGAATACTCGTTGCCGAGTGCCACGCCCACGCGCAGCGGGGTGCCGTCGTCACCGATCACGTACAGGCCGACGGTCTCCACTTCCTCGCCGCCGTCGAGCGCGTAAGCCGGCAGTTCGAGCGCCTGCTCCGGCGGCACGACCCAGCGGCCGTCGCCCTTGTAGAACCATTCCGGCGGCGTGCCGATGGTGCCGGCCTGCGGTTTGCCGCCATCCATGCCCCACTTGAACATCTTCATGGAGTCGGTCAGGGATTCCTCGGCCTGCTGCAGCTTGGTGTGCATGGAATCGCGCGCTGCCGCGCTGCCCAGGTGCGACAAACCGGTGCCGGTCACGAGGCAGCGATACGGATCGGGATGATCGAGCGGCGGCAGCAGGCGGCGCTCGCGCACGACGTCATCGTAGCTCTCGCGTTCGCTGCCGATGCGGCTCGAGGCGAGCGCGGTCAGGGTGCGTCCGGTCCGTGCCGCTTCGAGCGCGAGGTCATAGACGCGGGTCGTGCCGCTCAGAACCTGCAGCGTCGGGCCGTCGTCGGCCACGGCGACCCGTCGGGCGCCATCGCGTCCGACGAACTGGGTCAATCTCATGGTGTTCCTCCCCTTCGAACGCCGCAGCTCGAGGACGTGCGGCACCATCTTCTTGTGTGCCCGCGAGCATGGGGCGCGAGCCCGCCCGGGTCAAGTCGGCGCTGGGGACGAGACTTCTCGAAACCACGCCAGCGTGCGGACCAGCGCTTCGCGGAGCGGGGTTGCCTGCATGCCGAAAGTGCTTTCGAACCGGGACGAATCCACCACGAAGTCGTGGTCGAACTCGTACAGCATCTCGCGCATCTCGCGCAGTAGCGGGTTGAAAAGGCCTCCCAGGCCGATCATCCAGCCCGGTGCTGCGGACAGCCTGGCAGGTTGACCGGCGATTTCCCCGATCATCGCGACGATCGCGCGCGTGGAGATCGCGGAGGCGGTGGGGACGTGCCACGTCTGTCCCGCGGCATCCGGGCGCTGCCCGAGCCGCACCAGTGCCTGCCCGAAATCGTCGAGGTAAGTGTAGCTGTGCAGCCGATCGGGATCGCCCACCACCTGCGCTGCCTTGCCGGCGAGGATGCGACCGAATACGCGGGAACCCAGCATGGTCGCATCGGTCGCATGCGGTCCGAAGAAGTCCGAGCCGCGGCCTATGGCCACCGGTACCTTGCCTGCGCGATGAGCTTCCAGCAGGAACGCTGCGACTTCGGCGCGGATTCGTCCCTTCACGGTGGTGGCCGTTTCCGGCAGGCTCTCGGTCATGGGCCGATCGACCGCACCGTACATGTACAGGTTGTCGCCGTAGACGAGAGTCGCACCGGCCGCGGCGGCGCCTTCGACGATGCCGCGGGCGATGGCCGGAAACTCGCGCCAGCGCGGATACGGCAACCCGACGCAGTGGTAGACGACCGTCGCGCCTTCGCATACCTCGCGCGCGAGTCGCGGATCCGCGGCATCGCCGCCCCCCACCTCGGTCGCGAGATCCTTGTCGAAGCGGACCTTCGACGATCGATTGATCATGCGAACGCGTCGGCCATCGGCCCGCAACGCTCGCATGACCGCCAGACCGAGGGGGCCGGTACCGAAGACCACGTGCAGATCGCGGGTGTCCTGGGGCATGGCGAGGGTGGGTCGGGATGGGTGCTCGCTGGTTATACTCGATCCGGAGGTCTGCGCAATCGGGCGCAGGCGCGAGGAGGGGAGCGCCACACATGCACGCGCAGGCGAACGGGATCCGGATTCACTACGAAATCGATGGGCAGGGCCCCTGGCTCGTGTTGAGCCACTCGCTCGCCTGCAACCTCGGCATGTGGGACGCGCAGGTGGCCGCGTTGCGCGACCGGTTCAAGGTGCTGCGTTTCGATACGCGCGGGCATGGTGACACCGATGCGCCCGCGGGTGCCTACACCCTCGAACAACTCGCCGACGATCTGGAAGCCCTGCTCGAGTCGGTCGGCATCGCCCGGTGCAGCTACCTGGGTCTCTCCATGGGCGGCATGATCGGCATGACCCATGCGCTCAAGTACCCCGGACGCCTGGAGCGGCTCGTGCTGTGCAACACGACGAGCCGTGTCGGGCCCGAGGCCGCCCCCATCTGGAAGGGGCGCATCGATACCGTCACGGCTAGCGGCATGGAAGCCGTGGTGGAACCGACGCTCGCGCGCTGGTTCACCGCGCCGTTCCTCGCACGCAGGCCCGACGTCGCGGATCGCGTGGGCGCGATGATCCGCGCGACCCCTGTGGCGGGTTACATCGGTTGCTGCCACGCAATTCCCAAGATCGACTTGACCGACCAGTTGGGTGCCGTGAAGTGTCCGGCGCTGGTGGTGGCCGGCGACCAGGATGTGGGCACGCCGGTGGAGATGGCGCGCGCCATCCAGCTCGCGATCCCGGGGGCGCAGCTCGCGGTCATCCCCTCCGCTTCGCACCTGTCCAACCTCGAGCAGCCCGAGGTCTTCGACTATTTCACCGGCAGGTTCCTGGCGGGATGAGGTGACGTCCCCCCCGATAGGCCTGCGGCCTCTCCCCCCGGGGGGCAGCCCGCTTGGGGCGGCCCGGCGCGGGCTGAGCTGACGTCCCCCCCGATAGGCCTGCGGCCTCTCCTCCCAGGAGGGCAGCCCCACGCGGGCCAGGCTTACGCGGACAGGTCGATGATTTCCACTGCGTGGCGCCGGGTCTTCAGCCACTTCGAGAGGATCTGGTAGGTGTCGAGGTCGAAGGCCCGCTCGGTACGGGTCTCGAGAGCGTCGTGCAGGTCGGCCTCGGATTCCACCGTGCCGAGGTAGCACCAGCGATCGATGAGGTGCACCTCGGTGCGCTGGGTCACTCGATCGATCTCGCGCACGCCGACCGCCCCGTCGAAGGGCCAGGGCTGGAGGCGCAGGCGCTGCAGCGCCTGTGCGAGACGCAGATTGTGGGCGATCGGTGTTTCGCGACCACAGCACGCACCGCGACACTTGCCGACCTGATAGGAGAAGCACGGTCCGGTGCCGCCGTGTTCCAGGCCGAGTGCTCGCGCGCACAGGCCGTTCGCATCGCCGATCTCGCGTAGCGTCCGGTTGGCTCGCGCGCGCGACCGGAAGGGCCCGTAGAGATTCTCGGAGACAGCGAACTCGATGGTCGATGCGTTGATCGCCTTCGGCGGCAAGGTCTTCATCGCATCCCACCACAATGCCCATGGTTCATCGGCCGGGCGCAGCTTGTGGTTGTGGATCGGCTTCACCCGCTTGACCCAGCGGGCCTCCTGCAGCAAGGCCCCCAGTTCACCGGCCGTCTCGTGCCATTCGATCCG
>LNDQ01000027.1 GCA_001464695.1 Betaproteobacteria bacterium Ga0077523
CGGGCAGTGCGTCGATCTCGGCCGGATCGAGGCGCGGCGGCAGCGTCGCGGTCTTCACGATCTGCTCCACCGCAGCACGCACCGCGTCTGCACCGAGGTCGGTGCGCACGTGCCGCGCGAAATCCCACAGCACGCGCGCATCGGCCAGCGCGCGATGACGCTGCTCGCAGGCGAGGCCGTGCCGTTCGATCAGGCTGTCGAGGTTGTGGCGTCGCTCCTGCGGGTACAGCCGGCGCGACAGTTTCACCGTGCACAGGACCCGGGAGAGGTAGCGCAGGCCGACGCGCGCGAACTCGTTGCGCAGGAAGCCGTAGTCGAAGCGGGCGTTGTGCGCGATGAGGAGCTTGCCCTCGAGGCGGCGGTGCAGTGCCGCGCTCAGGGAATCGAAGCTCGGCGCGTCTGCCACCATGGCGTTGGTGATGCCCGTCAGCATCTCGATCTCGGGCGGAATCCGCTGTCCGGGATTCACCAGGGAAGACCATTCTTCGACGATCGTGCCGTCGGCGACCTC
>LNDQ01000028.1 GCA_001464695.1 Betaproteobacteria bacterium Ga0077523
AGCGCCGGCTTACTTGGCCGGGCACTTGTCGAGGTTGGTGGGGGTGCACTCGTCGAGACCGGTGAAGAGCGGATCCTGCGGCTTCTTGCCGTTGATGATGTCGATCAGGACGGTCGGCGCGCGATAGCCCATCTCGAACGGCCGCTGGCCGATCTGCACGTGGCTGCGGCCAGCCTTGAGCGCATCCAGCTGGGGCGGCAGCGTGTCGCCCGCCACGATGATCAGCTTCTTCGACTTGAGCTTCGCCATCACCTGGTCGGTCACCTGGGCGTAGGCCTGCGGACCGAACTGGGCCCAGCCGCCCACCAGGATGAACGCGTCGAGGTCGGGATTGGCCGTGAAGGTGTCCTGCATCTGCTGGTTGGCGAGATCGATCTGGTCGTTGGTGAACAGCGGGCAGCCCTTGATCTCGGTCCAGCCGCCTTCACCGGCGAGCCGGGCGATGCCCTTCTTGCCGGAGATGGTGTCGCGGAAGCCAGCGGCGCGCGCATTGATGTTGTCGGCCGCGACGTTGCCGAGCTGCATGCACACCTTGCCGCCCTTGGAGTTGAGCTCCTTCAGGTGCTTGGCCATCAGCACGCCCATGTCGTAGTTGTTGGTGCCCAGGTAGGTCCGGCGCAACGCACGATCAGACGCGGCGAGGTCGGCATCGATGGTGATGATGGGCATCTTGGGCGCCTTGGCCTTGAGCATCTTGCCCATGGCCGGCGCGTTGGACGGCGAGATGGCGATGCCGGCCACCCCCTTGTTGATGAGGTCTTCGACGATCTGGACTTCACCGGCCTCGTCGGCGCTGGAAGCCGGGCCGGTGTACAGGCACGTGTATTCGGAGTTGGGATTCTCCTTGTTCCATTTTTCGCAGCCGTTCCCGAGAACCGTAAAGAACGGGTTATCCAACCCCTTCACCACGACGGCGAGTGTCTTCTTCTGCGCCATGGCCGGGCCGCCGAACGCAAGCGACAGCACGGCAACGCCGATGACTGCAAGCAGGCTCTTCTTCATCACGTCTCCTCCAATTTGGCAGTTGTTATCCCTCGCTCCGCCAGGCTGCGCGCAATAGCGCCAGGCGACTTCCACTGATCGTGGCCAGAGTCAAGGCCGTCCGATGGTAAACTGGTCTTACCAGTTGCGCAACCAGCCGGCCGGAGCACCTCCGGGGGTGGGTGATAAGCTTCGGCCCTGTCCCGACGCATTCCACATTTCGCATTCGTCCATGCCGCTGACCCTTCTCGAACCGCGCCGTATCTATCAACAGATTGCCGAACAGATCGCCGCCATGATCGCCAGCGGCGAGCTGGAACCGAACGCCCGCCTCCCGTCCGAACGCGATCTCGCCCAGCGCCTGGGCGTGTCGCGGCCACCGGTGCGCGAAGCACTGATCGCCCTCGAAGTCGAGGGGTTGGTCGACGTGCGCATGGGCTCCGGCGTCTACGTCCGACGCGAAGCAGCCTCACGCGTCATGAGCCGGCGCGCCCGCAAGGCAAGCGAGATCGGCCCCTTCGAACTGGTCAAGGCGCGCCGCCTCGTCGAAGCCACCATCGCCGCAGAGGCGGCCCGCAACGCCACGCCCGAACAGATGGAAGCGATGCAGGAAACCGTCGATGCGATCCGGCAGGACGATCATCGCTACGACCTGCGTCACCCGGCCGACCGCCTGTTCCACGTGCGCCTCGCCGAAGCGAGCGGCAACTCGGTCCTGGTCATGGTGACGAACATGCTGTGGGACATGCGCGACGGCACCCTGCATCGCCGCATCGAAGAGCACTTCAGCACCCGCGAGCTGCGCGACCGCAGCAATCAGGACCATGAGGACATCCTGGACGCCGTTCGGAAGCGGGATTCGCAAGCCGCGGCCAACCTGATGCGGCGCCACCTGACCCAGTTCGAGCGCGAGTTGTCGCGTGCATGGTCGACCATCACCGCCGCCTCCGAGCAACAGATGCCCGTCGTCACGCCGGGAAAACGTCGAGCGAGGGCTTGAACGAGGGACCGTCGCGGCCGCGCCAACGCGACCGCGACGCCGGCTGCGCGGCATCGGTCTTTTCTGCGTTGAACTCGAGGACCGCCGTCTTCCTGATGGCGTTGTCGGTCTGTGCCGGGGCGCGCGGCGAAATCGACGGCCCGCCGATCGTGGACAACAACTACAACCTCGACGTGCGGCAAGGCCCCGTCCTGGGCTCGGCCCGGCAGGTGGCTCTGGGAGGCGCCTACATCGGGTTGGCCGAGGGCATCACGTCGCTCAACTCCAACCCCGCGGGCGTGGCGTATCGCCTGGATCGCTCCACGACGAAGTTCGATTGGGACTGGACCGCCGGCACCAGCAACCTGAAGAGCAACGACTTCGACAACAACGGCCAATCACCGCCGGACTACAAGAGCCACCGGGTACGTTCTCTCGGGCTGATGGGCCAGTACGGACCCTGGGGGCTGGGCATCCTGAACAGTGGTGAGATCCTTTCACTTAAGGGCCGCACCGGGGTTGACGATGAATACGTCCTGAGTGTCACCTCGGTCGCACTGGGGCGGCAGTTCCTGGATCGTGAACTGACCATCGGTGTCGGCTTGCGTGCCACGATGACCAAGCTGCGCACCCAGAGACTCGATCCGTCGCTCGGGAAACTCTCCGGCACCGGTTGGGAGGTGGGGGCGTTGTGGAACCCGGGACGCGGACCGTTCCGGCTCGGCGCGGCCTACACCTCATCCATCAGTTCCGACCAGTCCCTCAACAACACCGGCGGCAGCCCGGTGACCGTGAACGGCCTGATCGTGCCGCAGCAAGTGGTCTTGCCTGCGAGCTTCGGCCTGGGAATGTCGTATGCGGTCGACTCGGCGCCGTTCTGGCCCTCGCACAAATGGCTGGTGGCTGCCGATCTGCTTTTCACCGGGAAGAGCACGAACGCGGTGGGCGTGGAATCGGTACTGGCCCAGAAGATCCAACCCGTCGGAACCCGCGACACCGTCAGCGTGCGGCTGGGTTCGGAGCTGGAAGTCATGCCGGGACGACTACGGCTCCGCGTGGGCACCTACTACGAACCGTCCTACTACGAAGGTGTGCCGAGCCGGACGCATCTGACCGGCGGGTTCGAGGTACGGATGTTCCACACCAGCTATTTCGGCGAACACGACTGGAGTCTCACCGGGACGGTGGATTCCGCGCGGGACTATCTGAACGTGCTGGTGGCGCTGGGGTTCTGGTACTACTGAAGTCCCGTCAGATGCCACACGATGGTGCCTTTCGAGGAGCAGCGAGGAATGCCACTCGCCCCATCTAGACTCCCGGCCTCGAAAAGAACAAGGCCGACAACTTGCCCGGGCCAAGGACGCGGTCGATCTCCCAGAACGCGAAGAACGGCACGAAAGCCACGATCAGCATGATGACCCGGGCCAGCAGCTCGTAGACGCCCAGTTCGCTGACGCCCTGAACCACGCCCGCCCAACCGCTCTTGTGGATCCAGGCTTCGATCAGGTGCTCGAGAACGCCGAACAGGAACGCGAGAACGCCGAACAGGACCGACTTGTACACGACCGAGACGATCGGCGGTTCGCTCTCGAACCGCTTGCCCAATCCGAATGCCCGGCCGATCAGGATGACCTTGGCGATGATGAGCGCCTCGACGAGGGCAAACCCATAGTGCAGGTACGCGACCCCGAACTCCCTGAGGACCAGCCTGCGGTACACCGTGAACGAGCCGAGGAATATTGCCAGGTAGAGCGTGATGATCCAGTAGATCTTGAATTCTTCCAGCGCCCGTTCCTTCAGGCTCTGGTGCTTGGGCACTTCGGCTTCCATGTTCATGCTCCAGGTAGGGTCTGAATCGCCCCG
>LNDQ01000029.1 GCA_001464695.1 Betaproteobacteria bacterium Ga0077523
ATGCGGCGCCCAACGTCAAGGATCCGTACTACCGCGAGGTGGTCGGCAACGTCCGCGAGTTCTTCGGGCCCGGGTTCTACACGTTCGCCGCCGCTGCAGTCGCGGTCACCGTCGCGCTCATCGCCGCCAAGCGCATTCCGCTACCGGCGAAGCTGATGGCTGCCGGCGTACTGAATGCGACCGCGCTCGCGCTGTTCATCCTGCCGGCCGTCGGCACGGTGCAGCAGGGGCCGATCAAGGAGGCCGCCCTGCTCGCACGGGAGCGCGGCTTCGAGGTCATCCTGTGGAGCGTCAGCACCCCGAGTTTCCTCGTGTACTCCGGCC
Organism: Betaproteobacteria bacterium Ga0077523; assembly: GCA_001464695.1. Lineage (GTDB taxonomy): Bacteria > Pseudomonadota > Gammaproteobacteria > Burkholderiales. The sequence continues at coordinate 325 of LNDQ01000029.1, forward strand.
GGCTGTCACCGCGGCGGGATCCGGTACCCGGCGACATCGTACTGTCGAAAGTGAAACGCCTCGGTGAATTGCCCGGTTACGAAACGCTCTACCGCAAGAACGGCATCGCGTTGGTGAAGGTGACGAAAGGCCCGCAATGACCCCGGTTCCGTGGCGCTCACCGGTCGTCTGGGGTGTACCGCTCGTCGCACTGGCGCTGCTGGTACTGCTCGTCGCCACGGGTGCCAATCGCACGGTCTTTGCGGCCCTCAATGGTTGGAGCCACGTCACCGGCCCCGGACCCTGGCCGTTCATCACCGTCCTCGGCGATACCGCCGTCGCGCTCGCCCTGTTCCTGCCGTTCGCGCTGCGGCGCCCTGACGTCTTGTGGGCGCTCGCGGTCAGTGCACTGCTGGCGACGCTGTTCGTCCACGGGTTCAAGCCGATCTTCGACGAACCTCGACCGCCGGCGGTGCTGTCTCCCGAGAACATCACGATCATCGGTGCACCCTATCGGGCGCATTCGTTTCCGTCCGGACACACCACCACCATCTTCGTGGCGGCGGCGCTGATCTGGCTGCACTTCGTATCGCCCTGGGTACGGGCGATCACGTTGGCAGCCGCCACGTTGGTCGGCCTGTCCCGTGCCGTAGTGGGCGTGCATTGGCCGGTGGACATCGCGGCCGGCATGGCAGGCGGCTGGATCGCTGCGTGCCTGGGCACCAGCCTTGCGCGCCGCTGGCGCTTCGGGTTGCGCCCGATGGTGCAGGCGCTGCTCGTCGTCATCGGCATCGGCTGCGCTGTGGCGCTGCTCGCCAGCCTCAAGACCGGCTACCCGATGGCCATCGAATTCCAGTACGCCGTCGGGGCTGCCGCCCTGGCGAGCCTGTGCTTCGCCGCGTTTGCACGCATGAACGCCATGTTGAAAACAAGCTGACCTATCCATGGCCCAGGACAGCTCCCGCCCCGACTTCTGGGAATCCCGCTACCGCGATCACGTCACACCGTGGGACGCCGGGCGGGTCGTTGCCGCCGGGCACACGCGTGCTGATCCCCGGCTGCGGCTCAGGCCATGAAGCCCACCTTCTGGTGGAAGCCGGCTGCGACGTGCTGGCCATCGACTTCAGCCCCGCTGCGGTGGCGGTGGCGCAGAAGAACCTGGGGCGTTTCGCCGATCGCGTACAGCTCGCCGACTTCTTCGCGTTCGACGCCGGCGCGCCGTACGACGTCATGGTCGAACGGGCGTTCCTGTGCGCGCTGCCACGCAAGATGTGGGCGTCCTACGCCACCCGCACCGCCGAGCTGCTCGGCCCCACCGGTGTGATCGCCGGGTACTGGTTCTTCGACGACAACCCGAAAGGTCCGCCCTTCGGCACCAGCTACGCCGAATTGCAGAACCTCCTGGGCCCGGCGTTCACGCGCAGCGCAGACGAAGCGGTCACCGACTCGTTGCCGGTCTTCGAGGGCAGGGAGCGGTGGCAGGTCTGGACCCGCACACGCAGCCCTAGGTAGGCTAGTGCGTAGTGCGCCGCCTCACGCCGTGGACCATGGACGTCGTCACGGGGACGTTCCACGCCCAGCGGCACCGGGAATCCTGGCACTGGAACCGGTGTACCGGACGAAACAGGCTCGTCAACCGGTCGATCCATCGGCGGCGCGTGCGGTAGGCCACTGCGTTGCAGCGCGGGCAATGGATTTCCGGTTGGCTACCTTGATACATGAGCTGACTGTTCCTTCGTACCCTCGATGGACCACGGGGCACCGCCAGGGTTCCGGGGCGAGCAAGCGAACTCGCTTCCGGCCGAGGCGTATGGCCATGGTCCGGAGAAGGTCGGTGTATTCCCTTATCGCAGGCCAAAGTGCTCTGGTCGGTGCGGAAGCGAACACTCCGGGGCCCCCAGCGCTATACGAGTCGACTCAAGCGGTTGCGCGCTGGCATACCGGACCGGGCAAGTCCGGGAAACCGAATTCGCCGCCACGGACCCGAATTGGCACCCGCGGCGGCGATGGCGAAGCTCAGCGCTGCAGCGGAAAGAACGACACCGGCGTCATCAGGCGGTTTTCCTGCTGCTCGAGCGCGCCCAGCTTGGCGCTCTCCTCGGTGTAGGCGATCCATTCGGGATCGGCCCACATGGCCGCGCGCCGGCGTTCGCGGTCCCCCGCGTTGTCGTACGCCCAGATGTGGATGTACTGATTCACGTTGCCGGTCTCGGTGGTGAGGTAGGCGAAAGGCTGCCCGAGATGGCGCGTCTGGGGGCCCTTTCCCAGCTTCTCGTACAGCGCGAGGTGCTTCTTGATGGTGCCGGGGCGGCAGGTGTAGGTGCGAACGTCGAGCAGCATGGAATCCTCCTTCTGAGGCGGGCTGTTGTAGAGGGCGCGAATGATGGCACGAAGTCCGCTTCGGGCCGACCCTGACATACAATCCAAGACCCCTAGTCAGCTGACCAATCCATGACCTGGAAAGTCTTCATCGACGGCCGCCACGGCACCACCGGCCTCAAGATCGACGAGCGCCTCGCGGGCCGCGACGAGATCGAGGTGCTCTCGATCGCCGAAGCGCAGCGCAAGGATCCCGCCGCGAAGGCCGCCATCATCAACGCTGCGGACATCGTGTTCCTGTGTCTGCCGGATGCCGCTTCGCGCGAGTCGGTGGCACTGCTCGCCCCTGGCAACACGAAAACACGCTTTCTCGATGCGAGCACCGCACACCGCACCAATCCGGAATGGGTCTACGGCCTGCCCGAGCTCAACCCCGGCCAGCGCGAACGCATTCGCAACGCGCGCAAGGTCGCCATTCCCGGCTGCCACGCGAGCGGCTTCATCATGCTCGTGCATCCGCTGGTGGCGGCAGGCATCGTGCCCGCCGACCACCCGCTCAGCTGTCACTCCGTGACGGGCTACAGCGGCGGCGGCAAGGAGATGATCGCCTCGTACGAGCAGCCGGCGTCGTTGCCCGACAGCATGAAGAGCCCGCGTTTCTACGCGCTCGGACTCACGCACAAGCACCTGCCCGAGATGAAGACCCTCTCGGGCCTCACGCATGCGCCACTGTTCACGCCGATCGTCGGCAACTTTGCACAGGGCATGGTGGTCGCGGTGCCGCTGCTGACACGCACGTTGCCGAAGGCGGCATCACCGCAATCGCTGCAAGACTTCTTCGCGGACTACTACCGCGGTGAGCACTTCATTCGCGTGATGCCGCTCGATCCGGCCACGGTGCTCGACAACGGCGCGCTGCCGGCCACGGCCTGCAACGACACCAATCGCGCGGAGATCTTCGTCTTCGGCCACGGCGAGCAGATCCTGGTCGCGTCGCGCTTCGACAACCTGGGCAAGGGTGCGTCGGGCGCGGCGATCCAGTGCATGAACATCATGCTCGGGTTGGATGAAGCGCGCGGGTTGAGCGTTTAGGGTAGTTCGCCCCCACCCCAACCCTCCCCCGGCATAGCCGGGGGAGGGAGTCGTACACCCGTAGTACACGCCTTCCCCCGCGAAGGCGGGGGAAGGTTGGGATGGGGGTGACAGCAGCGAGAAAAAAAGTCGGGGTCAGGTCTTGCATTCCATCATCACCCCCTCCATCCACTGAATCAGCGTACCGATCTCGATGTCATCGGCGAGCGACCCTTGCTGCTACTCGTCGACGAACAGCCCGATGAGATCCGCGATCTCCAGCATCCCTAACCGCTTCGCACGCACTCGCGGCGTTTCTCCCGCAGCGTTCGCCTTGTTGGCATCCGCACCCGCCGACAGCAACGCCGCGACAATCTCCGCGTGCCCCATCCGCACCGCGCCGAGCAACGGCGTCTCGCCTTCGTCATCGGCTGCATCCACCTCGGCCCCACGCGACAGCAGCTGTTCGACTGCATTCAGCCGGCTGGCCGTGGTGATGCCGCGATCGCCGGTGCGCGCCGCCCAGAGCAGTGCGGTCTCGTTGTGGCTGGTCTTCGCGTGCACGTCGGCACCGGCCTCCAGCAGCACCCACACCGCGTTGCTGTGCACGTCGAGACCGCTCACGGCGCACATCAGCAGCGTCACGTTGTTGCGTGCCGAGCGCGTGTTCGGATCGACACCCTGCTCGAGGATCCGCTCGAGCCGCTGGAAGTCGCTCTGGCGCACCGCCTGGACCACGCCGCTCGAACCGCAATCGAGCACGTTGCGCAGCGATGGCGGCGGTGCCGCAGGCCCGAGCGCGACCGGCACGAATCGCAGACGCGCCACGTCAATGCCGTCCACCACGGCCCACGACAGGCGCCCTTCCGCCGAATGCTCGAACAGGAGGAACAGCGTCAGCGCCTCGATCGGCGCCACGCCGATGGCTTGCGTCCCGATCTTGTGGACCGGCAGGAGCTGGGTGCCGTCGCGCTTGAGCAGGACGTTCGCCTGCTGGCGAGTCGTCATCAGGAGGTTGGGCTCGCGCGGCAGTGAGGGGCGCAGCACGGCGTAGTCGCCCAACTGCGCCGCCCCCAGCACCGGGCCCCATTGCTCGACGAAACTCGGGGTGAGTCCGCCATAGAACTCGAGCCCGGCTTCGGTCACCAGCAGCGCCAACGGCACCGCGTTCGAACCGGTACCGAGCGGCGCCACGAGCGGGGCGCTCCACAGCGCGCGGGCGTTGCCGATGGCTTCCTCGTTCGTCGTCGCGATCACCGACAGGCGACCATGGCCTGGAGCAACCCGCACGATGAAGGGCGCGCGGGCGAGAACGTACTCGCCGTCCTTGGGCTCCACGATGAAACCGTCCTGCAGGATCTCGACCCTGGGCCGCGCCGCGACGGCATCCACCGCCGGGCGATCCTCCGCCTGCAAATGGCCGTGCGCGGCACTTGCCGCGAGCGCCGCCACCAGCCACCGCCGCATCGCCTGCCTACTTCGGACGGCCGTCCCGAGCATCGATGAATCCGTCGCGATTGGGCATGCGCACCTTGGGCAGCGTCTGCGCGTTCATCACGTCGGTGCGACCGATGACGCCGTTCAGCCACAACACGTACGTGGTGACGGCCCAGGTCTCGTCGTTGGTGAGAGTCATCGGCTTGTCGTAGGGCATGGCCCGCCGGACATAGTCGAACAGCGCAGTCGCGTGGGGCCAATAGCTCCCGACGGTCTTGACCGGCGCGTTGGTGGCGAGCGAGCCGATCCCGCCGGTCAGGGCCGACGCGCTACCGCCCTCGCCGCGTGAACCATGACATGACGCGCACTTCTCCATGTAGACCTCGACGCCGTCGGCGACGGTGCCCTTGCCCTTCGGCAATCCGTCGCCGTCCGGCGCGATGTCGATGTCGACCACCGCGATCTCGATGTCTCCTGCGGCCTGTCCGAGCTTGGGGCCAGCGGCATTCGCGCTGCCGGTCGTCAGCCCGGCGATCAGCGCAAGGGAGACAGTCCTATAGATGAACATTGCGCAACGTCCCATCGCTTTCGACCTGCCAGGCCTGCACCGCGTTGTAGTGGCGGCGCTGACCCGCACCGTACTGCTGCAGCCACGCAGAACGGGCGGGCTGCGTCTGGCCCCGTTGATCGGTCGCACGGCTCATCAGTACCGCAGGCGTGCCGTTCCAGTTCCACGCCAGCCGAAAGCGGGTAAATGACTTCGAGAGGACCGGCTCCTGCAGCTCCGCGGGTGCCCAGGTCTTGCCGCCGTCGGCCGAGATCTCCACCTTGGCGATGCGATCCGATCCGGACCAGGCGAGGCCGGCGATCTCGTAGAAGCCGCGCCCTTGCAGCGACCAGCCGGGTGAAGGCTGGGTGATGACGGACTTGACGCCCATCGCGAAGTGAAACAGCTGCGACTTGCCTTCAGGCAGGAGATCGGCGCCTTCCGCCACTTCCTCGCGCGAGTACGCCGGCGCGTCGGTCACCTTGACCCGGTGCAGCCACTTCACGCCGATACACGACTCGAGACCCGGCAACACCAGGCGCATGGGATAGCCCTGCTCCGGCCGCAACCGCTCGCCGTTCTGCCATAGGGCCACGATCGCATCGTCCATCGCCGGATCGATCGGGATCGAACGGGTCAGGGAAGCGGCATCGGCACCCTGGGCAACGACCCATTTCGCCTTCGCGTCGATACCGGCCTCCTCGAGCAAGGTCCCGAGCGGCACACCGGTCCACTCGCTGCACGAGACGAGTCCATGAAGCTCGCCGCAGGTCGCCTGCGCCGGTTCGGGCAGCGCGTTGCGGGAGCTGTTGCGCGCACATTCGAGGAACAGCGTCCGGGTCACCATCGGGTAGCGCAGCAGGCGATCGACGGTGAACTTGAGCGGGTGCTTCACGAGCCCATGCACGAACAGCCGGTGTTGCTTCGGGTCGATATCGGCCACGCCATGGTGGTGCCGTTCGAAATGCAGGCCCGACGGCGTGATGATTCCGCGCAGCAGGTGCAATGGCGTGAAGGACTGCCCGTTGCCGGGCGCGGCTGCACCATAGGGCTCCAGGATGGCTCGCTGCACGTCCTTCTCGAACGACGACGGTTGCCCGTAGCCACTGAACGCGCGCCCGGGCGCCTTCTGTGATGGCAGCGCGCCGGTGAGATGTGCATCGGCGGCCTCGGCGGAGATCGCCGCACCGGCACCCAGTGCCGCCGCGCCCTTCAGGAAGGCCCGGCGGGTCAGCAACCCGCCACCCGCTGCAGGCGTGTCGTCGCTGACCACGTCGAAGCGCGGCCAGGCCATCAACGCTTCACTCACGCCTCACCCCGAACGCTGCCAACTGCCGGTCGTGCAGTGCGCCCAGCAACAATTGCGACGCCATCGCGCCGAGAAAGGCCAGAAACATGTCCCACTGGGTATCCCAGACGTCGCCCTGGGTTGCGAGAAAGGCGTCCGCCGCCTCGCCCGACGCGATTGCCACCCACCATTCGATGAACTCGTAAAAGGCGCTGATGGCAAGACAAATACACGTGACCAGAAAGAAAAGCCAGCGTCGCCCCGCAACGACACGCTGCCGCAGCATGATCTCCCGGGCGATCATGGCCGGCACGAAGCCCTGCATCACGTGGCCGACCCGGTCGTAGTAGTTCCGGGAAAGGTCGAACGTGTCGCGGATCCAGTTGAAGAGTGGCATCTCGGCGTAGGTGTAGTGCGCGCCCACGACCAGCACGATGGCGTGCAGCCAGATGAGTACATAGACGAGCGTCGTGAGCCTGGTCCGGCGATACATCGCCACCAGCACGATCGCACCGACGATGGCCGGGATCGACTCCAGGAACCAGACGAAACCGTCCTTGGGGTGCCAGGCGGACCAGGCAAGGATCGCCGCGAAGCTGGCGAGCAGCCCGAGATGAAGGCGAACTGCGTTCAATGCGGGGTGGCGTCCGGCGAAAAGAACGACGCGAGGATACCTGACAGCACGCCGACCGTCCGGAACCTTCGCCGCAATCCGCCGCACGACAGGTCAGCATCGAGCCACCCGGCCGACACCTCCAGCACGTCGGTCACCATGGAGGGGCACTCGCGATGAGTTCATTTGCCTGTACAAAAGTCGGACCGCGTGATCCCATGCGCCCGCGGCCGACTTTTCGCCCGGTAAACCAGGAGACAACGCATGAACACAGCCGCCCACCACGACCCCGTCACGGAAGATGCCGCGCGCCTGCTCGCCATCGTCAAAGGTGCCGCCTACCTGGTGGCCCTGCTGCGCCAGGGCCGGGTACAGGACGCCAGCCGCACCGACCAGATGTGGCTCGAGAACGAACTGGACGATATCCTCGACGAACTGGAACCGATGCTGGATCGCACCGGACACCTCGCCGAGTATCAGGATCTCAATCGCAATTTGCGGGTCATGTAGAACGGGATCGCTTTGTCCGGCTGCATGCAGCAGCTGGACGAACACGACGGGCGGCTGAAGAATCAGCCGCCCGTTGCGTTCCGGGAGCGAACCATCACGATCCGGGCGTAGGCGACCTATAGTGCCAGGCGCGTCTCAAGGGATCTCTTCGACCTTGAGGTAGATGCGCCGTTCGTCGCGCCGCGCTTCCGAACTCCGATACACGATGCCGCTCTCGTCGAACTCGCGCGCCTGCGTCGACCCGCCGAGTTCGATCCATTCCCCGAGCCGGCCGGATACGACGGTGTCGACCCGCTGTATGTTTGCCGCGCCCGTGGCCGGATTCGTGAACTGGTCGCGGTTGCCCATGATCTCGACGGTAACGCGATCGCCATTCGTGCGCGGGCGCGCGTAGAAGCCCGACGTCGCGTCGCGGAACTGGGTGGAATCGATCACGCGCGGCCCGGTAGGCGTCTGGATGATCTGCCGCGTGGTGATCGGTGCGGACTGGCCGACGCGGATGAACGCGGTGTTGCCTTCCAGCACCTGCACCGTCTGACCCCCGCGTTCGGCGCCGGCCGACTGGCTGTTGTACACGCGCGCCTCGGCTCTGTTGCTGGAGACGCTCGCGCCCTGCCCGCCGCCGCCCGGCTTGCGGGGTAGCGTCACCGAAGCATTGTCGCCACCGACAGTCCCGGATACCGAGGCCCCACTCTTCTTCGCGGACAGGTCGACATCCTGGGACACCGTGATCACCAGCCGTCGCGGCCGCTTGTCGATGCTGTCGAGGATCTTGTGCAGCTCCGCGAGATTCTGCGGGGTCGTGCGGACGATGAGCTGATTGTTGAGAGCACTGATCGACCCGTCCCTGGCCACGAAGGGCTGCAGGATCGGCAGCACCTCCTGGGCATTGCGGTACTTGAGATCGATCACTTCGAGGACCGATTGCTGGGCCACCGCCACTGCGCAGTACAACGCAGCAACGGTGGCAAGGATGGTCGAGACACGGGGCATGGCAACCTCCGTCAATGGGCTCGCGCGCCGAGGCGCGCCAGCGGATCCTGCCGATAGAACTGCCGCAGCTGATCGTAGACCGCAGGATAGCTGCCGGATACGGCGTGCGGAATCTCGAAGAACGCCTCGCTCAGCACCGCGAAGAACTCACCCGGCGACTCGGACGCGTAGGGATCGATCTCGGTGTCCTCGTCGGCGTCCACGCGGGCGCAGAAGTCGGTGTACGCCGCTTCGAACGCGAGGCTCCAGTCCTCGCGCCTCATGCCCTTGTGCAGCGGCGGAAAGCCGTTGGCATCGCCGTTCAGCATGTCGAGCTTGTGGGCGAACTCGTGGATCACCACGTTCACCCCGTCGTCCGCGCCCGACCGCTCCACATCCGCCCACGACAGCACCACCGGCCCTTGCAGCCATGCTTCGCCCGCGAGCGGACCACGATCGTGATGCACGACGCCGAACTCGTCCGTGAACGTATGGCCGGGAACGAACTCGTCCGGGTAGACGATGATCTCGGCCCAGCTCGCATAGGACTCGAGATCGAGATTGAGGATCAGGATGCACGCCTGGATGGCAACGTCGAGGCGCATCGCGTCCGTGAGCTCGAGGCCACCGGCGGCGGAGAAGGCCTTGTCCTCGAGGAACAGCGTCACCACCTCACGCAGCCGTCGCAACTCTTCTAATCGCAGGTTGCGCGCGAACGAGAACCGTTCGACGGCCTCGCTCCAGAGCTCGTCGTCGAGACGATTGCGGGCGAGCGTCCGGTTGCGCCGCCATTGCTTCAAGCTCCACGCCATCAGCGCTCGGCAGAAGAAACGTCCGCCTCCGCATCGGGCACGTCCATCGCCTGCTCGAGCCGCGCCATGTCAGCGGGCGCATCCAGCTCGACCTTCTCGATCTGCGTGAAACGCCGCACGATCTTGTCGCTGCTGATCTGCACCTGCTGGGCGTCGTCGTGGGCCTGGCGGATGTGGTCCGCCAGCTTCTTCATGCGCTGTTCGAAGCGCGCGAAATCCTTGCCGAGCTTGCCGAGTTCATCCTTGATCACGTGCACCTGGCGGCGCGTCTCGACGTCCTTGATCACCGCGCGCGCCGTGTTCAGCACGGCCATCATGGTCGTCGGCGATACGATCCAGACCCGCTGTTGCATAGCGTGGTCGACCACTTCGGAGTGGCGCGCGTGGATCTCGGCGAACACCGCTTCCGCCGGAATGAACATCACCGCCCCTTCGGACGTTTCGCCCGGCACGATGTACCGCACCGCGATGTCGTCCACGTGCTTGCGCACGTCCGCGCGAAACTGGCGCTGGATCGTCACGCGCTCGATGTCGTTCAGGCCCGCTTCGAACATGCGGTGGTAGTTTTCCAGGGGGAACTTGGAATCGACCACGACAGCTCCCGTGGGTTCCGGCAGCCGCAACAGGCAGTCGGCCCGGTTGCCGTTCGACAAGGTCACCTGGAATTCGAAGGCCGAGGGCGGCAGGATGTTGCGCACCAGGGCCTCGAGCTGCACTTCACCGAAAGCCCCGCGCGAACGCTTGTCGCCCAGCAGTTCCTGCAGGCTCACGACATTGGTGGTGAGGCCATCGATCTTCTTCTGTGCTTCGTCGATGGTGGCAAGGCGCTCCATCACGCTCACGAACGTTTCGTTGGTCTTGCGAAAGCCTTCCTCGAGCCGCTCGTTGACCTTGCCCTGGATCTCGGCGAGCCGTGCATCGGCGGTACGAGTGAGCGCTTCGATGCTACCGGTCAACTGCAGAGCGAGCGACCGGACGCTGTCCTGCAGCACCTCGGACTGACTCTTCGCCTGATCGTTGAGCTGCTTTGCCAGCGACCGGGCGCTCTCCTGCAACGACTCCGCCTGGCTCTTCGCCTGGTCGGCCAATGCCGTCAGCGCCTTTTCCAGGATGTCGCTGCGGATTTCTCCCACACGGGCCAGGAGCTGTTCGCGATTCGCCGCCATGTCCTGGCTTTGCGACAGTTGCAGCGCCACCAGCGCCTCGCGCGTGCTCCGCAATTGCTGGTCCACGGCCGTGCGGATTCGTTCGGAGCTTTCGCCGCCGGTTCCGGACAGCCGGTCGCCGAGCGTGTTCAAGCCGCTGTTGAGGTCCTTCAGCATCGACAGATGCTTGGCCTCCAGCATCTCGGTCACACGGACCGCCAGTTCGGCCTGGGCGCGCGAGATCGTGACCATGCGCGCAACCAGCATCACCACCGCGGCAAACATCAACCCCGCGACGGCGAGGAGGATCAGATCGGGCAATGCGAAACTCATGCAGGCCAGTATAGCGCCGTGAGTCCGATACCGCTTTCACCACGAAGGACACGAAGGGCACGAAGGAAGTGCCACGAAGGCTCGAACTTGCCTTCCTTCGTGTCCCTTAGTGTCCTTCGCGTCCTTCGTGTTGAATGCGGTAGGCTTTCAGCGGTGGAAATTTGCGCGGCTGCAGGTCAGGCCACCGCTTCCGACGCCCGCGAGGCGCGCTTGCGCTCGTGCTCCTTCAGGAAGCGCTTGCGGATGCGGATCGCCTTGGGCGTGATCTCCACCAGTTCGTCGTCGGCGATGAACTCGATCGCGGATTCGAGCGTGAGCGCGATCGGCGGTACGAGGCGTACTGCTTCGTCAGTCCCCGAGGCGCGCACGTTGGTGAGCTGCTTGCCCTTGATCGGGTTGACCACCAGATCGTTGTCGCGACTGTGAATGCCGATCACCATGCCTTCGTACAGCGGATCGCCGGGGTTCACGAACATCCGGCCGCGATCCTGCAGCTTCCACAGCGCGTAGGCCACGGCTTCGCCATCGTCCTGCGAGATCAGCACGCCGTTGCGGCGCTCGGAGATCTCGCCCTTCATGGGGGCGTAGTCGTCGAAGATGTGACTCATCAACCCGGTGCCGCGGGTCATGGTCATGAACTCGCCCTGGAAGCCGATCAGGCCGCGGGCGGGAATCCGGTACTCGAGGCGCACGCGCCCCTTGCCATCGGGCTGCATGTCCTGCAGGTCGCCACGGCGGCGCCCCAGTTCTTCCATGATCGGGCCCTGGTTCGTCTCCTCGACGTCCACGGTCAGCAGTTCGAACGGCTCGCACTTGACCCCGTCCACGTCGCGGGTCACGACGCGCGGACGACCTACCGCGAGCTCGTAGCCCTCGCGGCGCATGTTCTCGAGCAGAATCGTCAAGTGCAGTTCACCACGACCCGACACCACGAAAGTGTCGGAGTCCGACGTGAATTCCACGCGCAACGCAACGTTGCTCATCAGCTCGCGCTCGAGGCGCTCGCGAATCTGCCGACTGGTGACGTACTTGCCGTCACGCCCCGCCATGGGCGAGGTGTTCACCAGGAAGTTCATGGTGAGCGTGGGCTCGTCCACCTTGAGCAGCGGCAGCGCTTCCGGCTGCGCCGGATCGGTCAGCGTGACGCCGATGCCGAGGTCCTCCACGCCGTTCACCAGCACGATGTCGCCGGCTTCGGCCTCTTCGACCACGGTGCGCTCCAGGCCCTTGAACACGAGCACCTGGTTCACCTTCGCAATCTTCGGCTCGGAACCAGGCCCGCGCATGACTGCGATCTGCTGTCCCGAGCGGATGCGTCCGCGCTGGATCCGGCCGATGCCGATGCGGCCGACGAAGCTCGAATAGTCGAGCGAGCAGATCTGCAACTGGAGCGCACCGTCAGGATCGGCGTCGCGCACCGGCACGTACTTGAGGACGGCGTCGAACAACGGCCGCATGTCGGTGCCGGGTGCATCGAGCGAGTCGGAAGCCCAGCCCTGCAGGGCCGAGGCGTACACCACCGGGAAGTCGAGTTGCTCTTCCGTGGCGCCGAGCTTGTCGAACAGGTCGAAGGTCTGGTTCACCACCCACTGGGCGCGCGCGCCGGGGCGGTCCACCTTGTTCACCACCACGATCGGCTTCAGTCCGAGCGCCAGCGCCTTGCGCGTCACGAAGCGTGTCTGGGGCATCGGCCCTTCCACGGCATCCACCAGCAGCAGCACGCTGTCGACCATGGACAGCACGCGCTCCACTTCGCCGCCGAAGTCCGCATGCCCAGGCGTGTCGACGATGTTGATGTGGGTGCCTTCGTACTGGACCGCGCAGTTCTTCGCGAGGATCGTGATCCCGCGTTCGCGTTCGAGGTCGTTGGAGTCCATGACCCGTTCGGTCATCTGCTGGTGGGCGGCGAAGGTGCCGGCCTGGCGCAGCAGCTTGTCGACGAGCGTGGTCTTGCCGTGGTCGACGTGGGCAATGATGGCGATGTTGCGGACGGCGCGAGTCACGGGGGCGGACTCCCGAAAAAAAAGTCGCACATTCTAGCACTGCAACTGTTGCTTGCGTTGCACTGCACAAGAGATTTTGCGTCCCGATCACCCAAGCTGGGCATCGCGGCCACGAACCGGACGAGGCACGGTGTGGCCCGGGCTTGGCCGAAACCGTCGGCCTGCTCCTTGCGTGCGGGCCGTCCGGGGTTACGCCTCCAGCACCCGACATGAACAATCTCGCCATTCCAGGCGACTGGCCTTCCACCTGCGATTTCGCCGCCGTCGAGCGGCTGGTGTCCCGGACCGGCGGTCCGTGGACCACGGGCCGCTACCAGCGTTTCGACCTGCAGAGTCACTTTCAGCCGATCTTCAGTCTCGCCCATGGCCGCATCGTGGGGTTCGAGGCCCTGCTGCGGGGACTGAATCCGGCCCGCGAACCCATTGCCCCCCAGCAACTGCTCGCCACCCCCCGCAGCTTCGCCGAGCGGCTGCTGCTCGACCGCCTCGCCTGCGCGGTGCACGTCGAGAATTTCCAGGCCCTGGGCCGGCCGACCGACTGGCTGTTCGTCAACGTCCACCCGGAAGTCTTCATCCAGAGCCCGCAGCGCGGCTCGTACCTGCCCGATCTGCTGGACGCCCGGGGCTTTGCCGGGCGGCGGCTGGTGGTCGAAATGCTGGAGCAGTCGGTCTCCGACGAAGCCGCCCTGCACGAAGCCGTCGACTTCTACCGGTCCAAGGGGTGTCTCATTGCCCTGGACGACTTCGGCGCCGGTCACTCCAATTTCGACCGGGTGTGGAGCCTGCGGCCGGACATCGTGAAGCTCGACCGGCACATGGTGTCCCAGGGCGCGCGGGATCCCGGCGTGCGACGGGTGCTTCCGGGAATCGTGTCGCTGCTGCACGAGGCCGGCGCGCTGGTGGTCATGGAGGGCGTGGAAACCCGTGATGAAGCCGTGCTCGCCATGGATTGCGATGCCGACTTCGTTCAGGGCTACCTGTTCGGGCACCCCGGTACGACCATCCCCGATCCGGCCGTGTCTCATGGCACCTTCGAGACTCTCTGGGAAGAGTTTCGCGCCCACGTGCGGCCGCAGATGGACGCGTACCGGCGCGAGATCGCGCCGTACCAGAATGCGCTCGGCTACGCCGCCAGCCTCATGGAAAGCGGCATGCCGGCCTACGCGGCCTGCAACGGCATGCTGGAACTGCCCGACACCGAACGCTGCTTCGTGCTCGACGAAAACGGTATCCAGCTCGGCCCCAACCTGACCCCGCCGGGCCGCTCCGACCGCATCGACGGCCGCTTCAACCCGCTCGGGGATGCCGACGGTGCCAACTGGTCGCGCCGACCGTACTTTCGCCGCGCGCTCGAGCATCCGGGCCGGGTGCAGGTGTCACGACCCTACCTGTCACTGGCGGGCGCCCGCCCCTGCGTGACGCTGTCCATGAGCCTGCGCGTCAAGGGTGTGGTGCGCGTGCTGTGCGGCGACGTGACCTGGGACTACGAGCACGGCTGAGGAGGTTGACGCCCCCGATCGGCCACGGGCCCCTCCCCCCCGAGGGGGCGGCCCGGCAAGGGCCGGGGTCGTAGCTGCCAGGGAACCCGATTCCGCCAGACGGAGCTCAACGCAGCGGCTAGGCGCGCCGCAACGTCTCCATGGGGGTGACCCGCAACACCCGGCGCGTCCCGACGAGCCCGGCAATCAAGACGCCCACGCCGCCCGCCACCAGCCCGACGATCCATACCACCGGATTGATGGTGTAAGGCACGTGCAGGATCTGCTTCGCCAGCACCCAGCCGACCGCGGTGGCCCCGATGGCCGCGAGCAGTCCGGCCAACGCACCGACCACCAGGAACTCTGCCGCCTGCGCATACGCGAGTTGCCGCGTGCTGCCGCCTAGCGTGCGCAGGATGGCCGCTTCGCGCACCCGCTCGTCCTGGGTGCTCTGGATCGCTGCGAACAGCACCAGCAGGCCGGCACCGACGCTGAACAGGAACACGAATTCCACCGCGCGGATGACCTGATCCATCATGGTCTGGATCTGCGTGAGGATCGCGGCCACGTCGACCACCAGCAGGTTCGGGAAGCGCTTCACCAGCCGATCCAGCATCGCGCTGTCCGCCGCCGGCAGGTGGAAGCTCGTGACCCAGCTCGCGGGATAGTCGTCGAGCGTGCCCGGGGGCGCCAGCACGAAGAAGTTCACGCGGAAGCTGTCCCATTCCACCTTGCGCAGGCTCGTCACGGGGCCGCGCAGCTCGGTGCCGGCCACGTCGTAAGCGAGCGTATCGCCAAGGCCGATGCGCAGCGTTTCGGCGATGCCCTGCTCCACCGAAAACTCCGGGGCGTTGCGTTGGCTCCCGTCCCAGAACCGGCCGGCGACGATCTGGTTGTCCAACTGCAGGTTCGCCGCCCATGACAGGTTGAACTCGCGGTCCACCAGGCGGCGCGCGCGATCCTCGGTGTAGTTGCCCGAGTTCACCGGGCGGCCATTGATCGCCGTGAGTCGTCCGCGGACCATGGGAAAGAGCTTTGGTGCCGCGCGTCCCTCGGCTGTGAAGAAGCGCGCGATCTCCTCCACCTGGTCGGGCTGGATGTTCACCAGGAAGCGGTTCGGCGCATCCGGGGGCAAGGAGCGCTTCCAGTTGTCGAGCAGATCACCGCGCGTGATGGACAACAGGATGAGTGCCAGCAGTCCGGCGCCCAGGGCCACCACCTGCACGACGCTCGCGAGCGCCCGGCGAGAGAGGTTCGCGAGACCGAAGCGCCACGCGAATCCCGCGCTGCGCCCCACCGATGCGGCCACACGTACCAGCAACCAGGCGATCAGGCCCGACACCGCCGCAGCCCCGAGCAACCCGCCCAGCACCGTACCGGCCAGCTCGAGGTCGCGCGTATGCCACACGATGAGTGCGACGATGGCGCCGAGCCCCGCCGCATAGCCGAGCCACGCGAAGCCCCCGGGTGGATCGAGATCGCGCCGCAGGACGCGCAACGTCGGCACGCGCCCGAGGGCCAGCAACGGGGGCAGGGCAAACCCGAGCAGCAGTACGAAGCCCGCGGCGATGCCCTGGAGCGCCGGGGTCAGCGACGGCGCCGGCAACGGCACCTGCACCATCGGCGCCAGCAACTGCGCGAGACCCCATTGGGCACCGAAACCGACCGCGCAGCCGGCGATGCCGGCGGCCAGACCCAGCACCGACAGTTGCAGCGCGTGCACCCCCACCGTCAAGGCGCGGCTCGCACCGAGGCAGCGCAGCATCGCACAGTTGTCCAGATGCCGTTCGATGTAGCGGCGCGCCGCCAGTGCCACTGCCACCGCAGCCAGGATCACCGACAGCAGCGACGCGAGCCCGAGGAATTTCTCCGCCCGCTCGAGCGCGGACCGGATCTCGGGGCGCGCGTCGCGCACGTCTTCGACACGCTGCCCGGGTCCGACGCGCGCCTTCGCGAAATCACGGAACACCGCCAACCCGTTGCGATCGCCGGACAGCATCAGCCGATAGGTGGCGCGGCTGCCCACCGTGATGAGTCCGGTGGACGGCAGGTCGACCGCATTCACCATGAGGCGCGGCATCACGTTGAGGAAACCGATGTTGCTGTCGGGATCGTCCACGATCTCAGCGCTCACGCGGAACTCGCGACTGCCGATCCTGACCGTTTCACCCACGGCTACGGCGAGGCGCGCGAGCACGCGCTGGTCGAGCCACGCGTCGCCGGAGTTCGGCACCGCCTTGACCTCGCGTGGTCCGCCGTCCGCACCGGCGATGCGCAGCTTGCCCTTGAGCGGGTAGCCCGTGTCGATGGCCTTGATCTCCGTGAGCAGGCTCGCGTCGCCGGCCACCACCATGCTCGGAAACCGGGTCGTCTCGACGCTTGACAGGCGCAGGTCGCGTGCCTGCGCGCGGAAGGCCTCGTCGATCGGATGATCCGAAACCACGACGAGGTCCGCGCCGAGCAGTTGACTCGCTTCCTGGGACAGCGCGAGCTTCACGCGGTCGGCGAAGAATGCAACGGTGGTGAAGCTCGCGACGGCCACCAGCAGCGAGATCGCCATGAGGCGGAGCTCGCCGGCGCGCATATCGCGGCCGAGGAGGCGTAGCGCCAGCCGCAGAGTCGCAGGGAGGCTCAGGCGGTCAGTCATGGTCGTTGCCGCCATCCCGGCCGTCCCCCGCTTTCGCAGGGGAAGGAGTGCCTGCGACAGGCTTCGCCGCAAATGTGTGCACTCCTTCCCCCATCTTCGATGGGGGAAGGCTGGGATGGGGGCCAGCACCCTTCACGACCGCGTCACCCCCTTTCATCCGCCACCAACCTTCCCCCTGCCAACCGCAGCCGCCGGCCGCACCGCTGCGACAGCTTCTCGTCGTGCGTCACCAGCACCAGCGTCGTACTGCGCTCGCGATTCAGATCGAACATGAGATCGGTGATCTCGCTACCCGTGGTCGAGTCGAGATTGCCCGTGGGCTCGTCGGCGAACAGCACGCGCGGCGGGCCGCCGAACGCGCGCGCGATCGCCACCCGTTGCTGCTCGCCGCCGGAGAGTTGCCGCGGGTAGTGAGCGAGCCGCGCGGCCAGGCCGACCCGCTCGAGGAGCTGCGTGGCGGTCGCACGCGCCTGCGTCGAGCCCGACAGTTCCAGTGGCAGCATGACGTTCTCCAGCGCGGTCAATGCCGGCAACAACTGGAAGGACTGGAAGACGAACCCGACCGCTGCACCGCGCAAGGCGGCACGCCCGTCCTCGTCGAGGCTCGCGAGATCGCTGCCCGCGAGGCGGACCGAACCCGAGGTGGGCAGGTCGAGCCCCGCGAGCAGCCCCAGCAAGGTAGTCTTGCCCGATCCGGACGCGCCCACCACCGCCACCGTTTCGCCCTCTTCGATGTCGAAGCTCACATCGTCGAGGATGACGAGTTCGGCCGAACCGGTCGCCACTTGCTTGGTCAGCGCCACCGCGGACACAATCGAAGCCATGAATTTGTCGTTGCTGCTGTTACGGACGTTGCTGACGCTGACCATCGGGGCAGCCGTTGCGTTCAATGCCGCCGCGCAATCGCCGCCGGTGATCCTGGTGCTGGGAGACAGCCTGTCGGCCGGCTAAGGGAAAATCGAGGCGGAACGGTACGGATTCAAGGTGGTGAACGCAAGCGTGAGCGGCGAGACCACGCTCGGCGGCCGCAACCGCCTGCCGCCGCTGCTCGCGACCCACAAGCCCGCCGTCGTCATCGTCGAGCTCGGTGCCAACGATGCACTGCGCGGCGCCGACCTCGCGACCACGCGCGCCAACCTCAAGGCGATCGCCGTCGCCGCACGCGCGGCGAATGCTGCCGTGCTGATCATCGGGATGCGCATTCCGCCCAACTACGGCCCGGACTACACCTCGGGGTTTCATGCGCTCTTCGCCGATGTGGCGAAGGAAACCCGCTCGGCACTCGTGCCGTTCATGCTGGCAGCGTTCGCCGAACGGCGCGAGATGTTCCAGGAGGACGGGTTGCATCCGGTTGCCGGTGCCCAGCCGCTCATTCTCGATACCGTCTTTCCCCAGCTGAAGCCGCTGCTCCAGCGCACGAAGGCCCGCGCCGCCTCGCTTTCTGTCGATCCGGCCGCGTGAGACAATCCGGCGGCTCGCGACATCGCGCCTCAAGCGGCGCGGTGAGGCGCCCCGATCCTTCGCCTTGAAACCCATGCGCACCGACATCGCCACGGTCGCGGAGCTCGATCAGTTCGACGCCCTGCTCGACGTCCGTTCCCCCGCGGAGTTCGCGGAGGATCACGTCCCCGGAGCCACCAGCGTCCCGGTGCTCGACGATGCCGAGCGCGCCCGCGTGGGCACGCTGTACCAGCAGGTCTCGCCGTTCCTCGCCCGCAAGGTGGGCGCGGCGCTGGTGGCCCGCAACATCGCGCGCCATCTCGACGCCGCGTTCGTCGACCGGCAAGCGCAGCGGTTCCATGACCATCGTGCTGCGCGAAATCGGCTGGGACGCGCGGCAGCTCGAAGGCGGTTACAAGGCGTTCCGCCGTCACGTGATCGACGAGCTCGAAGTGCTGCCGTTGCGCCTCGACCTCAAGGTCATCTGCGGCATGACCGGTACCGGCAAGAGCCGCCTGATCCGTGCGCTCGCGGCGCGAGGCGCACAGGTGATCGATCTGGAAGCCATCGCGGCGCACCGCGGTTCCGTCCTCGGCGGACTGCCCGAGGCACCACAACCTTCGCAAAAAGCCTTCGAAACGCGCTTGTGGCAGGCGCTCGCCCGGCTCGATCCGCGCCGGCCGATCTACGTGGAATCGGAAAGCCGCAAGATCGGTGACCTGCGCGTGCCCGAGCCGCTCATTGCAGCCATGTGGGCGGCTCCCTGTATCGTCATCGAGGCCGAGACGCCGCTGCGCGTGGCACTGCTCATGGACGAGTACGCGCATTTCCTCACCGATCGAAGCACGCTGGCCGACCGGCTCTCCGCGTTGACCACGCTGCACGGACGCGCCCGCATCGCGCGCTGGCTGGCGCTGGTCGACGACAATCGCCACGCAGAGCTGGTCGCGGAACTGCTCGAACTGCACTACGACCCCGCCTACCGACGCTCCATCGGCAGTCACTACGCAGCGCTCGCATCTGCACCGACCATCGCCGTATCGGCACACGACGGTGCCGCCGTGTTCGATCGGCTCGCGGCACAGCTCACGGACGAGGAGTCCGTCGCAGCATGATTCACCGGCCACCGAGTCGCCGGGCGATTCTCGCGCTGGTCGTCGCTTTCGCTCTGGTCTGGTTCGCGAACCTCGATGCGCGCAGGCTGATCAAGCCGGACGAAGGGCGCTACGCCGAAATCGCGCGCGAGATGGCGGTCACCGGCGACTGGGTCACGCCGCGGCTGAACGGCATCAAGTACTTCGAGAAGCCGCCGCTCCAGTACTGGATCACCGCCGGTGCCTATCGCCTGTTCGGGCCCGACGAATGGACCGCGCGGCTGTGGAGCGCACTGGCCGGGGCCTTGTGCGTGTTGCTCGTGTGGCGCATCGGCGCCCGATTGTTCGGCGCCGAGGCCGGCAACTACGCCGGACTGGTGGCCGGCAGCATGCTGTGGATGGTGGCCAACGGCCACCTCAACACGCTCGACATGGGTCTCACGCTCTGGTTCACGCTGGGCCTCTCGGGGTTCCTGTGGGGTCAGCGTGATGGCGCGACGCTGACGCAGCGGTTGAACGGCATGATGCTCGCCTGGAGTGCGATCGCGCTGGCGGTGCTCACCAAGGGCCTCGTCGGTCTCGTTCTGCCGGCAGGTGCCATCGGCCTGTACATGCTCGCCACCCGCGACTTTCGCCTGATCGGACGGCTCTACCCCGTCGTGGGCGGGATCGTCGTGCTGGCGATCGCCGCACCCTGGTTCATCGCCGTTTCGATCGAGAACCCGGAGTTCGCGCGCTTCTTCTTCATCCACGAGCACTTCGAACGCTTCCTCACCACGGTGCATCGTCGTCACGAACCGTGGTGGTACTTCGGACCGTTGCTGCTGGCGGGTACCCTGCCTTGGACCGTGCTCGCGATCCAGTCCTTCGCGGCCGCTTTCCGATCCGACGAAATCGCGCAGCGATTCCGCCCGCGCCTGTTCCTGGCGCTGTGGTGTGTGTTCGTCGTGCTGTTCTTCAGCGCCTCGAAATCGAAACTGCCCTCGTACATCCTGCCGGTGTTCCCGGCGCTCGCCTGGCTCGTCGGCGAACGGCTGACGCGGTTCCGGACCGCAACCCTAGCGTGGCACGCCCTTTTGCTGCTGCCGATCGCGGGGGCCACCGGATGGCTCGGCCTGCGGCTCGAGAAGTATGCGAACGCCCGTACCACGGTCGAGATGTACGCTGCCTTCGAACCCTGGATCCTGGCGGCTGCCGTGGCGATGTTCGTGGGCGCCGTCATCGCCATCGTACGGGCGCGGCAGGATCGCCGCCTGGCAGCCGTCGCGGCGCTGTCGGCGGGCGGATTGCTCGCCTGGCAGCTCGCGATCACCGGCCACGATGCACTGGCACCCTCGTTCTCGGCGGCCGACTTCGCGGCAACGGCGCGGCCGCAACTGCGCGCCGATTGCCCGTTGTACAGCGTCGGCACCTATGATCAGACCTTGCCCTTCTACCTCGGCCGCACGCTGACGCTGGTCGCTTTCGCCGACGAGATGGCGTTCGGCCTCGAACAGGAACCGCAGTTCGCCCTGCCGAGCATCGAGGCATTCACCGACGCCTGGCGCACCCAGCCGTGCAGCTACGCCTTCATGGAACCCGAGACCGAGGCGACGCTGGCGGCTGCCGGCCTCCCGATGGCCGTGATCGCGCGCGACACGCGCCGTGTGCTGGTGCGCAATGCCGGTTTCGAACA
>LNDQ01000030.1 GCA_001464695.1 Betaproteobacteria bacterium Ga0077523
GCCCCCATCCCAACCTTCCCCCGCCGTCGCGGGGGAAGGAGTGCTTCCGTCTGGCATGTCTGCTGAATGATGAGAGCTGTACGCTCCTTCCCCCGGCTTTGCCGGGGGAAGGTTGGGATGGGGGCAACGGCACCAGCAAATGCCTAGCCCTGTGGCACCTCGACCACCTCGACCGCCACTCCCTCCCCCTCCTCCTCGAAAAACGCCTCCACCTCGCGGATATCCCGCGTCCGCCGCATCGCCGGCAGGCTCTGCCACACGCGCTTGCCGTAGGACTTCGTGATGAGCCGCGGATCGCAGATCATCAACACGCCGCGATCGGTATCGTCGCGGATCAGCCGGCCGGCACCCTGTTTCAGCAGAATCACCGCCTGCGGCAACTGGTGATCCATGAACGCGTTGCCGCCCTGCGCGTTGATGCGCTCGATGCGCGCGGTCAGCACCGGGTCGTCCGGCGGCGTGAACGGCAGGCGGTCGATCATCACCAGCGACAGCGTCGGACCGCGCACGTCCACCCCCTCCCAGAACGACTGACTGCCCACCAGCACCGCGTTGCCGAGCTTGCGGAAGCGCTCGAGCAGTTCCGTGCGCGAACCCTCGCCCTGCAGCAGCACCGGAAAATCCAGTCCGCGCTTGCGTAACCCGTCCTCGATGCGCTCGCGCGCTTCCCGCATCGCTCGCAGGCTTGTGAACAGACAGAAGGCCCGGCCGCCACTCGCGACGATGGCGGGCAACACCGCGTTCACCACCGCCTGGGTGTAGGTGGAATCGTTCGGATCGGGCATGCCCTCAGGCACGTACAGCACGGCCTGATGCGGATAGTCGAACGGGCTTTCCCACGTTCTCATCTGCGCGTGCTCCAACCCGAGTTGCCGCGCGTAGTGCGAGAAATCGCCCTTCACCGACAGCGTCGCCGACGTGAAGATCCACGCCCGCGGTGCCCCGCTCAGCTGCCTTGCGAAGATCTCGCCCACCGACAACGGGGTCGCATGCAGTTGCAGCGAATGGGCGAACACCTCGATCCACCGCACGTAGTCGGGATCGGGCTCCGCGTGCCAGCGCTTGAGGCGGGCCAGTTGGTCGCAACTGCGCTCCCAGCACCGGCCGAGGCCCTCGCTACGGTCAGCCTGGAATTCGAGCAGCGCGCTGAGGGCCTCCAGCTTCTCGGCCACGGCATCCAGCGCCGCCACGAAATCCTTGCGCGACAGCGCCGCCTGAGCCGGCGCACGGCCTGATTCTCCGCTCCACGCGAGGCGCAGGTCCTTGGTGGCCTTGTCCAGCGCCTGTGCCGATTCCGGCAGCGCGGCAAAGTCCTTGGCGGCCGCAGCGGCTTCCAGCCGGGTATCGCGCGCCAGCTCGATCAACTGCGAAGTCGAACTCGTCTCGCCGAAGAACAGACTGGCTGTCTCGGCCAGCTGATGCGCTTCATCCAGGATCACCGTGTTGCACGCCGGCAGCAGCTCCGACACGCCCTCGTCGCGCAACACCACGTCGGCGAAGAACAGGTGGTGGTTGACCACGACCACATCGGCCTCCAGCGCGTTCTTGCGCGCCTTCATCACGAAGCAGTCCTTGAAGTTGGGGCAGTCGCTCCCGAGGCAGTTCTCGCGCGTGGATGTCACCTGCGCCCAGATGGCGGCATCTTCCGGCACCTCGCCGCAACCGCTCTTGTCACCGGTGACGCTGGTGCGTGCGTAGCTGGCGATCAACCCGAGATAGCCCACGTCCGCCCGGCTCGCGAACCGCCCGTCGTTCTTCGCGCGTTCAAGATGGTAGTGGCACACATAATTCGCGCGCCCCTTCAACAGCGCCGTGGTCAACGACGCCTGCAGGGCCTTGCGCACCACGGGCAGGTCGCGGTCGAACAGTTGGTCCTGCAACGTCTTGGTGCCCGTCGACACGATCACCTTGCCGCCCGAACGCAGCGCCGGCACCAGGTAGGCGAAGGTCTTGCCCGTGCCCGTGCCGGCCTCGGCGATCAACACGCCATGATGCTCGATGGTCTGCGCGATCGCCTGGGCCATCTCCACCTGCTGCGGCCGGGTCTTGTAGCCGGGGATGTGTCGGGCAAGCGGGCCGTCAGCCGAAAAGACTTCGTCGAGATCGTTCATGCGCGGCGGAATTGTAGCCGGCCGAAGGGCTGTGTCCGCGGTCATGTGGAACTCAACCACGGCAGTGCCGTTCCGATGACGTCCATGTCCAGCATCAGCAGTGCCGACTTGGCCTGATTCTGCGTCAACGCGGCGGCACTCCGCCGGACCGCGAGGTGGGTCAGGAACTCCCTCACCGCCGCCGGACCGCGGTCGCGCGGATTGCGCCTGCCGTGGTACAAAATGCCCTGCCGGACCCATTGGGTGTAGGCGTCCTCGGTTCGGATGCTGTAATGCTTGAGCCGAATGCGGTCGCGCAAGCGATCGAGCAGACGAGGTGACTCCGAGGACATGCGCATGCCTCCGCGAGGCGGATTTGCCGCCAACTGCCAGGACCCCATAAATGGCACCAACCCATTGAATATGCGGAGTCGAAATGTCGTTACTGGCAATGTATACAGCCCTTTGTCGCTTTGTAAAGCGACAAAATAGGGCCTCGACCATTCGTTAGGCGCCAGGGAGGTCCGCATGGAGCGATTGGCTCTTCTGCTTATGCTAGTTGCTCAACCCGCCCTCGCATTTGAGTACGTCCTTTCGTATGAGCAGGAGTGCAGCTACAAAGGGCCATCGTTCGAATGCAAGAAATCTGCGGAGCGCGCCACGATTCGGCAGAAACCTGATGGAAAATGGGTCGGCATCAAACAACCCGGCCGTGAAGTTGAACTCCACGTAATCAATCAGGATGAATACATCTAGAAGACCGGCCGATTTTATTGGTCCGAATTCGCTTATTCGGAAGCACTCAAAGCTGATGAAGGTCATGTTCGCATTGGCCGTGTTTCCCTGAAGGCAAAGTAGCCGCTAGCGCCTAACCCGTAGCTGCTGCGGACGGGCCTGGAGCGCCGCACCTTATCGCCGTCCCGTGGCGGCCTGCCGCAGAGCACGACGTTGAGTCGCACCATGTACCACGAACATCAAATGTCGAGCGAACTCCAATTTCGTCGTGCCCGACCGGAAGATGCGCATCGATTACAAGCTATCCGACGCGAAGCCTTCGAACCCATATTCGCTTCCTTTCGTGCCATGCTCGGAAATGATATCTATGAGATGGCACAGCGCCGAGAAGACGAGGGACAGGAACAGTTGCTCTCTTCGCTAGTCACCGGCGAGCCAGGGTGGGCGCTTTACGTGGCGCATCTCGGCCGTGATGTCGTTGGGTTCATCGCGATCCACATGAATACCGCCACACTCGTGGGCGAGATCGGACTCAACGCGGTGGAGCCATCGCGGTCGGGTCGTGGGGTGGGCTCCGCCATGTATGCGTTCGCGCTTGAGCAGTTAAAGCAGGCCGGAATGCAGGTTGCCGTTGTCGCAACCGGGGCCGATCCAAGTCATGAAGCAGCGCGACGCGCATATCGGAAGGTGGGATTTCTGGCCGAGATTCCGAGCGTATGGATGTGTCGCAAGCTTTAGTTGGTTCGTTGATTGCACGCTCACGGCACGCCACACAGGGAGGTTTCGTGGAGCCTGACAAGTGCATCGAGCCGACCGCCTTCCAGCGGTGCCGGCAGGCTCCCTCCGCGCTGCGCGCCCCGGCGACGGCTCATGCACAACATTGGGCAGGCTGGTGATCGCTCCCGGGGCGCTCATTCGCGACAACCATGGGCGCGTGGGCATCGTACTTTGGGAGAACCCTGTTCCGAAGCAGGAGTGGCTGGACATGCAGAACGACCCGCGAATGCGGGAGGTGGGACCATGTCGGTGGTGGGCCGTGGCTCCAGTCTGCGGCGGCGGCGCGTGCGTTCCTGAGCCATTGCTCGAGTACATCCGTCCGGCCGCGCTCGACGATGCCCTGGCCGTGGCGCGCGAGCACAAGATGAGTTACTTCACCTTGATTCGTGTCTTTCCCGCTCTCGCCGAGGCCATGCCCGTCCCAGAGGTGTAGTGTACGCGGCTCCCATATTGCCCAACCATTCGTTGCAGCCGACGCGCGGAGCAGCGCCGCACGCCGCAGCACCTGGTCGATTGGCATGACATCAGCGAAGTGAGGCCCATGAACGTGTTGGCAGAGATGAACGACCCCGATCGCGCTGTCGTGGAAATGTTCATGCGATCGCTCGATGTGGATGAGCGAGTGGCAACCGCCTTGCTCGAAGCCGGACTCACCACGATCGAAGAAGTGGCATACATACCTCCGCAGGAACTGCTGGAAATCGCGGCGATCACGCAGACCCTCCTGCTGTCCCTGCGTGAACGAGCGCGACGGCAGATAGCGGATGACCCGATGCGTCGCGCTCGATAGAGCGATACCATCGGTGTGCCTCCGACGAACGACGCATGATCGTCCTGATTTCAAGTTCGATCGCAAACATCGAGGTCTTCGCTTACTTCACCGAGCGCGAAGTGGTTTCCCTGGAAGCCAGGCGCAAGCGCATGACCGAGAGCGGATTCGAGAGGAAGCTCTGTGGACCCTTGTAGTTCATCGATCGCGACCGCCCGCGGTCCGGATCGCTTCGAAAGGCGCTCCCTTCTCGATCACATCACGGTCACCGCCTTCTCGCTTGAAGCAGGTGCTGCCTTCGTTCGCGAGGCGCTCGGCGTTTCGCCGCAGATCGGCGGGGAGCACCCACGCATGGCCACGCACAATCTTCTGTTGCGCCTCGGCGATTCCATGTTCCTCGAGGTCATCGCTCCGAACCCGGCGGTCCCCGCACCTTCGCGGCCGCGCTGGTTTGCGCTGGATAGTCTCGGTCATCGATCGGCGCCCTCCCTGTCCACCTGGGTCGTTCGCACTCCCGACATTCGCGCCGCCGCTGATGCCGCTTCCGAACCACTGGGCGATATCGAGCCGATGCACCGTGGCGCGCTCGACTGGCTCATCACCATTCCCGCTGACGGTTCGGTTCCCCTGGATGGCGTTGCTCCCGCCCTCATCGAGTGGCACACCGATGTTCACCCCGCCTCCAGGCTCGACGATCAGGGACTCTGTCTTGCCGGGCTCGATATCTTCCACACGAACCCGGATCGTGTCTCTCGGCTGCTGGCGTCGCTCGAGCTGGGTACTCCAGTTTGCGTTCTGGAAGCGCCGCCTGGTGCACGAGCACACCTGGTCGCCCACATCGACACGCCGCAGGGGCGTCGAACCCTGCCTGCCCTTCGCGGCTGATTGCAGGGGACCACCGAACGTCGCCTTCCCCCATCCTTCGAGCGCGAACTTTGGGTAGCATTGGCGCGTAGGTAGCCCCATCCACCAGGAAGGCAAGCCATGGCAACGCCGCTGACCGATGTCAGGGACATCTCTCGTATCGCGTACGGGTTCATGGGTTCAAAAGCCCTGTTCGCGGCGTTGAACATCGACCTCTTCGGCCACCTGGCGGGGAGCAGCAAGACGCTGGACATGCTGGTCGAGGAAACTGGCGTTGCCGCCAATCGCCTCAAGACGCTCCTGGCCGCGTTGACTGCGATCGGATTGATTGCGCGTGAGGCAGACGCCTATCGCAATTCACCCGCAAGCGAGCGCTACCTGGTCCGCGGGGCGCCGGCATATTTCGGCGACTACTATCGGTTCCAGATCGATCGCCAGATCTATCCGGCGTTGGAGCATCTCGACGCCGGCATCGCCGGCGACACGCAGCACCTCGCCTTCGACTCTCTCGCCGGCTTGACGGGCAACCCGCAGGAAGCCGACGCGTTCACCCGTGCTCAGCACGCCGGGTCGATGGGTCCGGCGGTGATGCTGGCTCGCACCTTCGATCTGAATGGTTCCAGGCGCATGCTGGATGTCGGTGGCGGCAGCGGCGCATTCTCCATTGCCCTGTGCCAGCGCAATCCGGAGCTTCGGGCGACGGTGCTGGATTTCCCCAACGTGATCGATGTCGCCGAGCGCTTCGTGACCGAAGCGAAGCTCGCGCATCGGATCGACTACATCCGGGCCGACGCCGTCAACGGCGCATGGCCGTCCGGCCAGGACGTCATCCTGATGTCCTACCTGCTCAGCGCGGTGGCGGAATCGTCCTTCCCGCTGCTGCTGACCAAGGCCTGGGAGGCCTTGCGCCCGGGCGGGCGACTGCTGATCCACGACTTCATGCTCGATGATGAGGAAACCGGACCGGCGCTGGCTGCCCTCTGGTTCCTGCAGTACCTGTGGGGCCGGATCGACGGCATCTCGTTCTCCGCCGCTACGCTCGCCGAACAACTGAGAGGGCACGGATACGAGAACATCTCGGATCAGGTGATCATCCCCGAGATCACGAAGCTGGTCGTCTGCGCGAAGCCGGCAGATCGTACCGGATAGCGACGAGACCCGAGTTTCGCACCTCCGGTTCCGCATGATCACCCTCGACGTCGCATCCTCGACCAGGCATTTCGAGCAGATCCTCGACCTGCAGCGGCGCTATCACGCCAGCGCCCTGCCTCCCGACGCGCAAGACCGTGAGGGATTCGTTTTTGCCGAACACTCGGTGCCGCTGCTCCAGCGGATGTCCGCCGAGCTTCCCCAGGCAATCGCCATTGCGGACGACGTCGTCGTGGGCTACTGCCTCGCCATGTCCCTGTCGCTTCGCGACGAGATTCCAAGCCTGGTACCCATGTTCGACCATTTCGGTCGCTGTGCGTACCACGGTCGGCCCTTGTCCACCTTGCGGTTCTTCGTGGGTGGTCAGGTCTGCGTCGACCGCGCCTATCGTGGTCGCGGACTGCTCGCCCGGCTCTACGAGCACGTGCGGATATCAGCGCCGGCAACCTATGATCTTTGCGTCACCGAGATCGCCGCCCGCAATCAGGTGTCCGTTCGAGCGCACGAGCGCATGGGCTTCGAAACGATATCGACGTACTCGGACGCAAGCGAAGCCTGGGTGATCGTTGCATGGAACCTCGGTCGTCCCACGGCACTCGCGTAGCAACCCCGTGCAAGAACCACGCAAGTGCGACTGAAAACCCATGAACCAGGTTCTCAGGTTCCACGGTTCGGTCAGGCGCGATCCGGCCATCGGCCTCTGGATGCGCGAGCATCCGGGCGCATTGGGGTCCATCGCACAGCGCTGGTTCGAGGCGATGCGCGGCTGCGGAGACGATGTCCGGGAGCTGTTGCACGATGGTCATCCCACGGCGTGCGTGGGTGACGCGGCATTCGCCTACGTGAATGCCTTCAAGGCCCACGTCAACGTCGGGTTCTTTCGAGGTGCCGAGATTGCCGACCCGAAGCACCTGCTGGAAGGCACCGGCAAGTTCATGCGGCATGTGAAGCTCAGGCCTGAAGTTGACGTCGATGCTGTGGCTCTGCTGAAGCTGATCGAAACCGCATACGCGGACATGAAGCTGCGCCTGAGCACGGCGTAGATCCCGCAGGCTCACCATGAGTGTCGTTCTCTTCCAAGCAGCGATGTGCCGCGCAATCCCGCTTTCGAGGAGATGGCCTTTCAACGCAACCGCGACTCTCCATGTCGTTGTTGCTGCAAACGAGAACTGACCGGCGATCCTGACCAGTAGCATGAACCCGGGAGTCACGATCAGGAACGAGACTGGCGCCGACGTCGATGCCATAACCGACGTGACGATCGAGGCGTTCAAGACATTGGCGATCAGCAATCACACGGAGCAGTTCATCGTCGAAGCGCTGCGCGCAGCCAAGGCACTCGCAGCGTCGCTCGTTGCCGAGGTCGACGGCCGTGTGGTCGGCCATGTTGCCTTCTCGCCCGTGACCATTTCCGATGGCACTCGGGGCTGGTACGGTCTTGGCCCGGTCTCCGTGTTGCCGGAGTATCAGCGCCAGGGGATCGGCACGACCCTGATACGCGCAGGTCTGGCACGGCTAAGAAAACTGGATGCCCGAGGGTGTTGCCTCGTGGGGCACCCCGGTTACTACCGGCGATTCGGGTTCGAGAACGTGCCGGGACTCGCGGTCGAGGGAGTGCCGCAGGAGGTCTTCTTCGCCCTGCCTTTCGACGGGCATCCCCCGCAGGGCATCGTCGCTTTCCACGACGGCTTCACCGCGGCTGGCCACTCCGACCGTGCAGCTCTCGCGCCGGACGATACGAGGACGGCAGATGCTCACGGCGATTCGTCCACGACCAGGAGTTGATCGCCTCTCGTGAGTGCTTCGATTGCCCTTCCCCTGGGGCAGCACGCAGTGCATAGTTCATTGGCATGAAGTCTGGCGATCGGCCGTGGCGGTGGACAACAAACGACAAGACGGGGAGACAAGTGACATGACTGCCGCTGAAGAACGAGCGCTGGTACGCAAGATGGCGTGGAAGGTCTTGCCGTTCCTGCTGGTGGCGTACCTGATCTGCATCATCGACCGCCTCAACGTGGGTCTCGCGGCGCTGACGATGAATGCCGATCTCGGCTTCACGGCCACCGTGTACGGCTGGGGTGCAGGGCTCTTCTTCGTGGGGTACTTCATCGGCGAAGTGCCCAGCAACCTGATCCTGTCCAAGGTTGGCGCGCGCATCTGGTTCGCGCGCATCATGATCACCTGGGGCCTCTTCGCGATCGCGATGGGCTTCATCAGCGGCAACGTGAGCTTCTTCGTGATCCGCTTCCTGCTCGGGGTGGCGGAGGCAGGTTTCTTCCCCGGCGTCATCTACTATCTGACGCTGTGGTTTCCGGCGGAGTACCGGGGCCGCATCTTCGGCCTGTTCCTGATCATCAGCCCGCTCAACAACACCATCGCGGCTCCCCTGGGCGGCCTGATTCTCAAGTACTTCGACGGCGTCGCGGGCTATCCCGGCTGGCGCTGGCTGTTCATCGTCGAGGGCCTTCCCACCCTCCTGATGGCGTACCTGTGCCTGCGCCTGGTGATCGACCGTCCCGACAAGGCGACTTGGCTCACCGACGCCGAGAAGGCGCATCTGCGCGCCAAGCTGCAGCGCGAGGCCGAATCGCGTATCGAGACGAAGCATCTGTCGCTGTGGCAGACGCTCGCCAATCCCAAGGTGCTGCTGTTCGCCGTCGTCTACACCTCGCTCGCCATCGGCATCTACGGCCTCAGCCTCTGGATGCCGCAACTCATCAAGGGTGCAGGCGTGACCGACAGTTTCCACATCGGCCTGATCATGGCGGTGCCGTACCTGATCGCAACCATCTGCATGGTGCTTTGGTCGCGCCACTCGGACAAGACCGGCGAGCGCGTGTTTCACTGCGCGGGCGCGCTGGCGCTGGCCGCGATCGGCATGGTGAGCAGCGCGTTCATCGGCTCGCCCGTGCTGGCCATGGTGGCGCTGACGTTCGCGGCCATCGGCATGTACTGCTCGCAGCCCGTGTTCTGGGCCATGCCCACCAGCTATCTGACCGGCGTGGCCGCTGCCGGCGGCATCGCCTTCATCAATTCAGTCGGCAACCTCGGTGGCTTCATCGGCCCGTTCATGGTGGGTTGGTTGAAGGACAACGCCGGCGGCTTTCAGGCAGGGCTGGTCTTCCTCGGGACGTGTTTGCTGATCGGCTCGATCGTGGCGACGATCGTCGGGCGGCGTGTCGCTCGGCGCGAAGGCGCCGCGCAACCCGCTTGAGGCGTTGCGGCGACGGAACGGGCAACGCACCTGTATCGGCCCCTCTGCGCCGCTCCGGCGGCTGGTACGGGAGATGCATGGTCGACGCGAACCCGGCAGCGTCCTCGCAAAAGGCGCTGCAGCCCTATTCCCCACGCCTGTCGCCCACCCATGAGCTTCGTTCTGCATTTCTTCCATGCGCCCCAGGTCGATTCCGTCGAATCGGCAACCGAGTACGTCTACGAACTCTGCGACGACGATCCACCCCTGGCGGACCGCTTCCGGAAGTTCGTCGAACTGGTGACGACGGTATACCCCGATCTTTCCGCGGATGATGACGACGGCGACGACGAGCGCAACCTCTGGCCCGAGGGTCTCGACAGCGAATGGGGCGATGAGCCGGTCGTGAACGTCGGCATCAAGACCGATGCTGTCGAGGAAGGTGTGCTATCGATCGTCGCATCGAAAGCGGTCCAGGCAGGCCTGCAGATGCTGGACCCGCAGAACGCCATGCTGTATCGCTCCGACCACGTCGTGGTGCATCACGACGGCAGCACGGCGCCGTTCCGCATGCTCACGCCGTTTGCAGCCAAGCTCATGAAGCCCGCGGACGACGGCCTCGACCCACGCAAGGTGCGCGACGCAATCGGCGCAGGCCTGTACGACCGACTTGCACCCGAACATGGATTCACGCTGAGCTCGGTCAAGGCGTACACCATCGTGCACCGCCAACGCGGCGCCATCCGGCAGGCCATCGCCATCGAGGCGAAGCCCGACCGGGACCAGGTCAAGATCAAGCTGGAACTCTGGCTGTCGACCCCGCGGATCGAGGCGGTCTGGATGGCGGGACTGCCGCGCAGGTTCACCGACTGGAAAGTGGCAGAGGACGCGCGCTGTGGCGGCTCCACTTACGACTTCGTCTACGGGCTGACCGACATCGTGCCGTCTGCCACCGCGCAGGAGATTGCGCAGGTCGGAAAGTTGACACTGCGTTCGACCGCGCCGATCGACGAGTTCGCGGCGATGGTGGGCACGTTCATCGAGCACAAGCTCCTGCCCGTGATCGACCCGATCAACGATCTCGACGCGCTCGCCGCACTCGCGCTGACGGACGACGCCCTCGACATCGTGCGCACCGGCCAGGTCCGCGTCCTCGAGCAGCTGGCAACCGCGGTGCTCACGCGCCTTGCCAAGCCGGCCTGGTTCGAGGCGGTCGCCCGGGGCCTCATCGGCAACCCGAACAAGTCGGGATACTGGGGCGAGTTCGGCGACCGCGAAGGGCGGCATCTCGACCAGCTCATCGAATACCTCAGAGCCCTGCGGATGCCCTGACCGCCCGGGCGCCGGACCACCATCGACCTGACGTGATCCATGAACCTGCTGCTTGATCGCCTCCTGGGTCTTCGCCGCGGATTCAAGGCGGGCATCGTGCTCGGCGGGTACGCCTTGGCGCTTCTAGCCGGCATGGGAGCCGTGGCACTTCACGACCGGATCGGCAGCCGTGTCGACGGTGATGCGTCGGGCGGCATGGCCGCCTTCGGCGACGCCGTGCTCTTCCTCGCGGTGGCCGGCGTCGTCGCGATCATTCCGTCCGTGGTTGCCGTGCTGTTTCTCGCCGGCCGCCGCGCGTCGAGGCATTCGCGGCGGTCCTAGCGGTCGCGACGTTGGCGGTATCGTGCGCACCGGTCCCCTGCGCAAATGACGGGGCCTGGTTCTGCGTACACTGCATGAAATCTGCAACTCGCCACGTGAATCCGAGCATCTTCCCCGTTCAGGCCAGCGCACCCTCCGATGCGGCATGACGGCATCCGAGCCATCGCCTTCGTCGAAGGCCTGAAGGGTTTCGTCACCCTGTGTGCAGCCTCCGGCTTGCTGCTGCTGGTGCACGAGGATCTCAACCGCCTTGCCGTTGCGCTGGTCGAGCACGCGCATCTGAATCCGGCAGCGAAGTACCCGCGGGTATTCATCGAAGCGGCGACCCATCTCCAGGATTCACGCCTGGTACTCGTGGCTGCGGGTGCCGCAGCCTATTCCATGCTACGGTTCATCGAGTCCTACGGCCTGTTCCGCGAGCGCGCCTGGGCGGAAGCGCTCGCCGCGGCGAGCGGCACCATCTACGTGCCGTTCGAAGTGGTGGAACTCGTCCGTCACCCGGGTTGGCTGAGCGCCGCGTTGCTTGCCGTCAACCTCGCGATCGTGGTCGTGATGGTCCGGGCCCTGTTGCAACGACGTCGATCAAAGGATGCACGCGATGGCAACGCCGAATAGCTCACCGCCGGGCACCATCGACGAGTACATCAAAAGCTGCCCGCCAGCGGTGCAACCGATACTGCGCAAGATCCGGAAGACCATCGCGGCAGCAGCACCGGACGCGCAGGAAACCATCAGCTACCGCCTCCCGACCTTCATGCTGGACGGCGTCCTGGTGCATTTCGGTGCGTTCAAGAACCACATCGGCCTGTACCCACCGGTACGAGGGACTCCTGCGCTCGAGAAGCAACTGGCGCCCTACGCCGGCCCGAAGGGCAACCTGCAGTTCTCCCTGGATCAACCCATGCCGTATGCACTGATCGAAAGGATCGTGAAACTGAGGGTTCGCCAGAATCGGGAGCGGGTCCGGGATCGAGCCGGAAAGCACTGAGCCGGGGCTCGGCCGCGCTTGCCAGCAGTCCATCCCCGCCGCTAGATTGCCCGCATGCAGGCCACCGGCGATCCCACCCCCTTGCGGAGCAACGTGTGCCCCCTCTGCGGCGGGCCGAACGGTTGCGCCCCCGCGCAATCCGGCACGTTCGACGGCCCGTGCTGGTGCACGACCGCCGAGTTCTCCAAGGAACTGCTGGACCGCGTTCCGCCGGCGGAGCGGCGCACTGCCTGCATCTGCCGGCAATGTGCCACAGCCGGTGCTCGCAGCGGCGACGAACCCGCCGCATGATCTCGCGCATCTGGCATGGCTGGACGACGCTGGCGAACGCGGATGCATACGAGGCGCTGCTGCGGGCGGAGATCTTCGTCGGCATCGAGAATCGCCACATCCCCGGCTTTCGGCGTATCCAGCTGCTGCGCCGGCCGAACGGTCCCGAGGTGGAGTTCATCACGATCATGGAGTTCGACTCCATCGAGGCGGTGCGGCAGTTCGCCGGGGACGACTACGAGGTCGCCGTCGTGCCGCCGAACGCCCGGGCGATCCTGGCCCGCTTCGATGCGCGTTCGCAACACTACGAGATAAGGATAGGGGCCACCTGACTGCCGCTCGGCACCGCTTTTCAATTGCCTTGCCCTGTGACACGCTCCTGACCAACCTGCCTCCGGGACCCGTACATGCGCTCGCTCGACCATCTCTTCGAAAAGAACAAGGCCTGGGCTCAGCGCATCGTCGAGCAGGACCCGGATTTCTTCGTCAAGCTGTCGCGGCAGCAGTCGCCCGAGTATCTGTGGATCGGCTGTTCGGACAGCCGGGTGCCGGCGAACGAGATCGTGGACCTGCTTCCCGGCGAGCTCTTCGTCCATCGGAACGTCGCGAACCTGGTGGTGCACACCGATCTCAATTGCCTGTCGGTGCTGCAGTTCGCCGTGGACGTGCTCAAAGTGCGGCACATCATCGTGTGCGGGCACTACGGGTGCAGCGGCGTGAACGCGGCGCTGCGCCGCCATCGCATCGGCTTGAGCGACAACTGGCTGCGCCACGTGCAGGACGTCCGCCACAAGCACGAGGCCGCTCTCGCCAGCATCGGGAACGAAACCCTGATGGCGGATCGACTCTGCGAACTGAACGTGGTGGAACAGGTGGCGAACGTGTGCCAGACGACGATCGCGCGCGACGCGTGGGAGCGCGGGCAGGAGCTCGCGATTCATGGCTGGGCCTATGGCATCAAGGACGGCCTGCTGCGGGATCTCAACGTGACGGTGACCAACTACGCGGAAGCGATCCCCATGTACCAGGCTGCCATCGGCGCCCTCGCCTAGCGCTCCATGCCCACGTGGGTGCTCGGTGTCACGCTGATTGCCGCGCTCGGTAGCGGCCTCGTCGCCGGTGTGTTCTTCGCCTTTTCCACCTTCGTGATGAAGGCGCTGGCGCGGCTGGTACCGGCAGAAGGCCTCGCGGCGATGCAGTCGATCAACATCGTGGTGTTGAACCCCTGGTTCCTGGGCGCGTTCTTCGGCACGGCACTGGCGTCAGCGGCGGCCATCGTCGCCGGGCTGATGGAGTGGCGCGCGAACACCAGCACCCTGCTCGTCGCCGGCGGTGTGCTCTACCTCGTGGGCACGATCGGGGTGACCATGCTGTGCAACGTCCCGCGGAACGAACAGCTGGCCAGGATCGCGCGCACCGACGAGACCGCAGTGTCGGCCTGGACGAGGTACGTGCCGGGCTGGACCGCGTGGAACCACGTGCGCACGGTCGCAGCGCTCGCTGCCGCGGCGGCGTTCACCCTGGCGCTGGCCACGTAAGCGCCATCCGCGTCGTTCCGGGGCATCGCGCTGGAAGATGGGGTGGCTGATGGGACTCGAACCCACGACGACCGGAATCACAATCCGGGACTCTACCAGCTGAGCTACAGCCACCATCGACGGCGGACGTCCGAGGCGGAACTCGCCTGCACCGACCGCCGTGAGAAGGGGGCGGAGTATGGAGAATTCCCGCTTTCAAATCAAGGAATGGCATGCCCGGCAGGAATCGAACCCGCAACCCCCGGCTTAGAAGGCCGGTGCTCTATCCAATTGAGCTACGGGCACACTGTAGCGCTCGCTCGCGCGCTGGTAGCGCGATCTGGTCGGGGTGAGAGGATTCGAACCTCCGACATCCTGCTCCCAAAGCAGGCGCGCTAACCGGACTGCGCTACACCCCGACAGCCGGCGCGACTATACCCGCGCCGCAGAGGGGGGGCAAACTCCTTGCCCGCTCCTCGCGAATGCAGCAGCGGCGCGGCTTTCCGCGCGATTTCACGATGCGGCAAGTGGTTGTGACACGTTGTGACACGCCGATTCCCGCCTGATATAGTCCAGGCCGCTCGCTGCGATGCGTGGGGTTGAACAACACGTCGACGGCGCGGCAGAAGGCTCCGGCAACGAACCGGTGACCACCTTGTTGGGCGCTAACTCGCTTGAATCTACCGCCCGCAACTTCGAGAGGAATGTCGAATGAAACTTGAAAATCGCCTCACGGTGAAGAGCGTGCTATTTGCCGCCGTCACCGGCGTCGTCTGGTCGGCAACGGCCAGCGCCGACGTCACACACGAGAGCATCCTGAAGGCCGACCCGGCCAACTGGCCCACGTACCACGGTTCGTTCAAATCGTGGCACTACAGTGCGCTGGACCAGATCAACAGCAAGAACGTGAAGGGCCTGAAGGAAGCGTGGTCGCACATGCCGTCCCGTGCCACCCGCGGCCTGCAAAGCTTCCCGCTCGCCGCCGACGGCGTGCTGTACTACACCAGCTCCTACAACCAGCTCTACGCGCTCGACGGTGCCACCGGCGCCGTGCTGTGGATCTACAAGCAGAAGCTCGACGAGGACCTGGTCGCGAAGCAGACTCACTCGCCCTACAACCGCGGTGTCGCGCTCGGCAACGGCAACGTCTACATGGGCACGCTCGACGGCAAGCTCGTCGCCGTCGACATGAAGACCGGCAAGCTCAACTGGGAAACCAAGCTGGTCGACTCGAAGAAGCTCACCGTGGGCTTTACCGGCGCACCCCTGTTCGTGAAGGACAAGGTCATCATCGGCGCGCAAGGCGGCGAGTGGCCGGGCCGCGGTCCGATCTTCGGCGTGGAAGCCAAGAGCGGGCAGCTGGTCTGGACGTTCAACACCTCCGGCGGCAACGAAGGCACACCTTCGGATCGTCGCGACACGTGGGGTGGTGACTCGTGGAAGACCGGTGGCGGTGGCGGCTGGATGGCTGGCGCCTACGATCCGGAAACCGACACGGTGTGGTGGGGCACGGCGAACCCGGCTCCGCTGTACGACTGGGCCGGTCCGGAATACCAGACGAAGGGACCGCGCCCCGGCGCCAACCTGTACACGACAGCGGTCATCCTGCTCAACCCGGACACGGGCGAGCTCAAGAACTACCACCAGGAACTGCCGCACGACGCGTGGGACTTCGATTCGTCCATGGGCGAGTTCGTCTTCCTCGAGCGCGACGGCAAGAAGTACGTGGTGCACCCGAACAAGGGTGGCCACGTGTTCGTGTACGACCGCGGCGGCAAGGTGCAAAACGTCTACGCCGGCGTGGACAACATCAACTTCGTGAAGGGTGTGGATCCCAAGACGGGCGAGCTGATCGGTCGCCGCGACATGGTCGAGGGCAAGCACACCAACCTGTGCCCGGCCATCGCCGGTGGCTACAGCTGGAACGCGGGTACCTACAACCCGAAGACCGGTTTGTACTATCGCGTCGGCTACGAGTGGTGCATGGACCTCGAGATCGTGAAGACGACCCCGGTGCTGGAGCCGATGGCTCAGCTCAACATCGGTGCCAACTTCACCATGCACGGCCCGGGCAACGAAAAGGCCTGGGGCCACGTGCGCGCCCGTGATCCGCTCACCGGCAAGGTGAAGTGGTCGATGGACTTCAAGAATGGCATCCCGCACGGCTCGCTGCTCTCGACCGGCGGCAACCTGCTGTTCATTCCGGAAGCCGACGGCCACCTGTCCGCGGTCGACGCGAGCACCGGCAAGGTACTGTGGCGCCACAACAACGGCAACCTGCACGACGGCGGCATCATCACCTACCTGGCGAAGGGCAAGCAGTACGTCGCCGTGGAAGTGGGCAAGGGCAGCCTCGTGACCGACGGTTACGGCGATCTGTGGGGCGAGCCCTACGCGAGCATGCCGACCGACGGCGGTGTCCTGAAGGTGTTTGCGCTGGACTGATGCCAGTTCCCGCAAGGGCGCAGTACGTCAACAGTCAAGCAGTGAAAAAAGCGGGGACTTCGGTCCCCGCTTTTTGTCTCACAGTCGTTGTCGCATCTGTCTTGTCATCCGAATGGACCTGCAAGTGAAACCACCCCTGTATCGCCTTCTCGTCATCGTCGCTGCCCTGCTGTCCTTCGCGGGCATCCCGGTGTCGCCGGCAGCCGACGAAAAGGCTCCGGCCGCGGCCCCCGAAGCGCCCGCATTCAGCTCCAAGAACACATTCCGCAACATCTGCGGCTTCTGTCACGAGGACTACGGCCGGAAGGCGGGCAAGGGTCCGCAACTCATGAACAGCGAGCGCTCGGATCAATACCTGTTCGACCGGATCAAGAACGGCAAGGCGGGCCGCATGGCGGCCTTCGGCGGCGCCTTCACCGACGATCAGATCCGCGAGATCGTGAAGTTCATCCGCTCGCTACGCCCGGACCAGGAACCATGATGAACCGTCTTGTAATCACGACGCTCGCCACAGTCGCCTGCCTCGCCGCTGGCGCAGCGGGTGCCCGGCCCCTCGCCGAGGTGAAGGAGCGCAACATCCTGTCGATCTGCGCCAATCCCGATGCCCTGCCCTACGCCAAGCGCTCCGGCGATGTACAG
Organism: Betaproteobacteria bacterium Ga0077523; assembly: GCA_001464695.1. Lineage (GTDB taxonomy): Bacteria > Pseudomonadota > Gammaproteobacteria > Burkholderiales. Next base: position 17,090 of record LNDQ01000030.1, read on the forward strand.
GGGTTCCAGATCGACCTCGGACGCGCGCTCGCGAAGCAGCTCGGCGTCGAGTTCGAGGCCAAGTGGATCATCCCGTCCTACAAGGCGCGCCTGGTCGACTGCGACCTCAAGATGGACTTCATCGTCCAGGGCCTGGAGGACGACTCCAAGGTCAAGCTCTCGGCACCCTACGCGAAGGGCGGCGTGGCGCTGGCGACGGCCAAGGGCCAGGACGACATAGTCGATTTCGGCAAGGTGGTGCCCGGACGCAAGATGGGTGTCATGCTGAACTCGACGGCGAGCATGATCCTCAACAAGCGGGGCTGGAACACGTCGCCCTACGCGTTCGAGGACGACATGCTGGAAGACCTGGAAAAGGGCGAGCTCGCCGCCGCTGCGATCTCGGTCAACTCCGTTCAGTACTACATCCACAACCACCCGGGCAGCAGCCTCCGGTTCGCCCATGCCTACGAGGGCGAGGCCGACATGGAATGGACGCTCGCCGTCGGCGTGCGCCGTGGCGACGAGCCCATGGTCGCTGCCATCAACAAGGCCCTCGAGCAACTGATCGCCGACGGCACCATGACGGCGATCTATGCCCGGTACGGAATCGAGTACCGCAGGCCATGACGCAGGGATGAGATCGGCGGCCACACCGCCCCTTGGCGGGGGCGGTGTGGCGATCCGCCGGTCGATTGCGGGTCGCGCGGAACTTGTCGGCAAACCCCGCGGACAAAGCGTCTGATGGCGACGGCATCCGCGCCGCCCACGCATCGAGGCTCCCGCATGAAGATCTCAGACAAGACACCCAACCCGCGCGATATCCGGCAGAAACTCGGTCTCAACCAGCAGGAGTTCTGGGGCATGATCGGCGTGACCCAGAGCGGCGGCTCGCGCTATGAAAGCGGCCGCAGCATGCCGAAGCCGGTGCAACAGCTGCTGCGCCTGGTGCACATCGACAAGATCGATATTGGCCGTATCTCCCGTGGGGACTTCGAGGTGATTTCCTACCTGAAGAGCTCGCGCCCCACGCTGTACCGCACGTTGAAGTCGCAGGCCTCCGGGACCCGCGGATCGACCCGCCGCAACGGCACCCGCCGCACGACTTCGCTGCCGCGGCAGGCCTGACGGCAACGAGATCCGGCACCGCGAAGGTGCCGGAATGCGGGTGGTATACTCGGGCGGTTTTTTTTCGCCGACCCTGCAGTCATGCGCATCACCCGCCGGCTGGAGTTCGACGCCGGGCACCGCATTCCCGCGCACGACAGCCAGTGCCGCCATCTTCACGGCCACCGTTACGCGCTCGAGGTCACGCTCTCCGGTGACCTGATCAAGACCGAAGGTGCCGCCAACCAGGCGATGGTCATGGACTTCTCCGAAGTGAAGTCCATTGCCGCGCGTGTCGTGGCGGATGTCTGGGACCACGCATTCCTCGCGTATCGGGAGGATCGGGCCGTGGTCGAGTTTCTCGAGTCACTGCCGGGCCATCGCACCGTCCTGTTCGATGCGCCGCCCACGGCGGAACATCTGGCCGCCACCGCCTTCCGCCTGCTCGAACCGGCCTACCAGGACCGCTATGGCAACCACCTGAGGCTCGAGCGCGTCCGCCTGTACGAGACGCCGAACTGCTGGGCGGATACGGTGAGCGGGGATACTTGACCGCACCAGGACAGCCCCTATTTATTGGCGGAGAGGGTGGGATTTGAACCCACGAGGAGCTTGCGCCCCTGCCGGTTTTCAAGACCGGTGCAATCGACCACTCTGCCACCTCTCCGGACTCTGTAACGAATGATAACGGACATCGCCGTCAGCCCGGGGCGACTCGGTTGAAACTTAACCTTTGATTCCGTAGTCTTACGCCCGTAACAACGTCACCTTTCGGGGGTCCCCCAATGCAACCAGATCTACAAGTCCTGAACAGCGGCGCTGGTGCCCTGTCGGCCGAGCGCAACAAGGTCCTGCGCAACACCTACCTCCTGCTGGCCCTCACGATGGTGCCCACGGTGGTCGGGGCAATGGTCGGCATGTCCTTCGCGGGCGTGTTCATGGCGAGCCCGATCATGTCGTCGCTCGTGATGATCGGCGCCGTCATCGGCCTGCAGTTCGCGATCGCCAAGAACCGCAACAGCGGTCTGGGCGTGGCGTTGCTGCTCGGCATGACCTTCCTGATGGGCGCCTGGCTGGGGCCGCTGCTCAACTATGCACTCGCGTTGAAGAACGGCCCGCAGCTCGTGGGGCTCGCGGCCCTGGGCACCGGCGGCATCATGATCGCCATGAGCACCATCGCCACCACGACCAAGCGCGATTTCAGCTTCATGGGCAAGTTCCTGTTCGTGGGCATGATCGTGCTGCTGATCGCGCTGGTCGCCAACATGTTCCTGCAGCTGCCGGCGCTCGCGCTGACGATCTCGGCGCTGGTCATCGTGGTGTTCTCGCTGTTCCTGCTGCACGACGTGAGCCGCATCGTCAACGGCGGCGAGACCAACTACATCATGGCCGCCACCGGCGTCTACATCAGCCTGTTCAACATCTTCGCGAACCTGCTGCA
>LNDQ01000031.1 GCA_001464695.1 Betaproteobacteria bacterium Ga0077523
GCGTCGCGGGCGAGCGTGCCCGGGCTGCAGGACACGTAGACGATCCGTCGCGGAAACGGTTCGGCCAGAGCCTTGACCAGCGCAATGGCGCCGTCGCGGGGCGGATCGATCAGCAGCTTGTCCAGACGCCCCCAGCCGGCGATATCGTCCGCGGTCACGGCGAACAGATCCGCCGCAACGAAACGCGCGACATCGCTCAGTCCGTTCGTGGCCGCGTTCTGCTGCGCCCGCCGGACGAGAGCCGCACTGCCTTCGACCCCGAGCACCCGGGCCCCGCTCCGTGCGATCGCCAGCGAGAAGTTGCCGAGCCCGCAGAACAGATCGGCGATGTGCTCACCGGGCCGTGGATCCAGCAGCGCCATCGCGCGCCGTACCAGGACGCGATTGACGGCGTGGTTCACCTGTGTGAACTCGGCTGGCGAAAAAGGCAGCCGCAGGTCGAACTCAGGCAGCAGGTAGTCGAGCTCCGGCGCGTCCACGGGATGCAGGCGCACCACCGTATCCGGCCCTTTCGACTGCAGGTAGATGCATACCCGGTATCGATCCGCGAACGAGCGAAGTACCTGCTCGTCGGTCCGGGTCAGCGGCGCCAGATTGCGGAAGACGAGTACCGTGACGGCATCGCCGATGGCGAGCTCGATCTGCGGCATCTGGTCGCGAATCGTGAGCGACTCCACCAGGGCCCGCAGCGGTACCAGCATGGCCGACACATCCGGCGGGACGACATGACACTCGCGCATGTCGGCCACATAGCTGCTGCGCTTCTCGTGGAAACCGACCAGCACACCGCCTTTCTTGCGGACATCGCGCACCGACAGCCGAGCGCGGTAGCGATAACCCCAGGTCGGTCCGTGCACCGCCGGCAGGATGCATTCGGGTTTGACCGGTCCGAGCCTCTCCAGACTGTCCTCCAGCACCCGCTGTTTCGCCGCCACCTGCGCGCGCGGATCGACGTGTTGCATGCTGCAACCGCCGCAGACGCCGAAATGCGCACAGCGCGGCACGACGCGTTGGCTGCTCGC
>LNDQ01000032.1 GCA_001464695.1 Betaproteobacteria bacterium Ga0077523
TCACCGTGGGGCCCAGCATGCGGGTGTTGCCCGCGAGCTTGTTGACCGCCCGACAGGCGTTCTGGATCGCGTCGTTGGAAAGCAGCCACCAGGACGGATCATCGAAGGGGGCCCCCGAGAGCAGCGACACCTTGGTGTCGGAGTCGAGGAAGATCTCCTTCAGGTAGTTGTCCATCTTGTAGCGGGCGAGCGTCATGGGCGCATCGTTGATGCGCGGGTTGACCTTCGCTCCCACCGCCCACTTGGTCAGGCCCAGCAGGCCTTCCTGCTTGAAGTCGTCGCGGATGAAGTGGGTCTGGTCGTCGAAGATGAACTGCCCGGACAGCTGCGCGGCCCGATAGTTGGACATCTCCATGTCCCCGGCTTCAGCCTCGGTCACGTCGAACACCGGCCCGAACACCTTGTTCATGGCCAGGAACGCAGTGGCCATCCCGGCGCTGGTGGCCAGGAACTGCCGGCGGTCCATGCCGTGGCGCTTGGCCTGCACGTCGGCCATCTCCTTGATCAGCCCCTCCACCTGCCGCTGCTGCTCGGTCTGGGGCAGCGGGTTGTACTCCCCGTTCGAGACCACCTGGGTCGGAACGGGCGAGTGGAACGCGTCGGATTCGGCCGGGGCCACCAGCCGCATCTCCTCGTCGCTCATGTGCACGCCGATGTGTCGTTGCATTGCTGACTCTCCTTGGGACGGTTGCTGGGTCACGCGAGGAACTCGCGTTTCACGGGAATTGCGGAGGCTTCACGTCGCTGCCGGAAGACGACTGAACTTCGTCAGCCCACAGCCACGGCGTTCGCCGCCGTGCTACGGACCTACTTCTTGTCGTCGAACTTGTAGACCTGGTCAGCCTCGACCTTGCCCTCGCAGGCCGCAGCCACGTTCTTCTTCGCGTTGGTGCAGGCCGTGCCGATGGCCACCATGCTGTCGCTGGCGGCGTTCTTCTCGTCGCAGAAGTACTCCATCTGCGATTTCGCGTCACTGCACGTGCCGGCGCGTTCGTCCTTCTTGTCCTCGGCCCACGTGGACACGGCAGCACAGGCCAACATCAAGCCGGCTACCAATGCGGGGAATCTCATCTTCAGTCTCCTCCTGGAGGCCATCACCCGACTTTCGATGGGCCTCTCTGTTCTTGTTCCTCGGGTACCGCTTCCGACTTGAGGTGCAATGAAAGGCGCGCCTCGCAAGGAAAATCTCCCGGGCCGGTCTGCTGCATCGTGTGCGCGACGCGGACTTGTTGTGTCGACGATGCTAATCCCCGGCAAAACCAATCGTCAAAACATATCGCGTGGTGCGGCGCACAAGGCGCGGCGCCACGCGGCGCGGGGCCTGCGGGCTGTCCCGCGGTGTGCGCAGGCGGTCGTGCTGCGCTGCCGGAACGCCTGCGCTCGATGGTTACTGGACCATGAACTTCGCCACGGCGGCCTCGTTCCACGCGATGCCGGTGCCCGGCTTGTCGGCAATTCCCAGATGGCCATCGCGCACCACCGCGGGCTCTTCGAGAATCGGTGCCGCCCAATCGACGTATTCGAGGTAGTGGCAGGTCGGTGTCACGGCGAGCAGATGCGAGCTCACCTCGGGAAACAGGTGACTCGACATCTCCATGCCGTAGGCGTGCGCGAGCGCAGCGGCGCGCAACCAGCCGGTGACCCCACCGATGCGCTGGACGTCGGGCATCACGAAATCCATCGCACGGGCTTCGAGCGCCTGCAGCAACTCGAAACTGGTGAGCAGGTTCTCGCCGATCTGGATCGGGGTCTTCACCTGCGCGGCGATCTTCGCGGCACCGGCGTAGTCGTCGTGGCGCACGGGTTCCTCGATCCAGTACAACCCTTCATCGTCCAGCGCCCGCCCGCGGCGGATGGCCTCGTTATAGGTGAGCCGCTGATTGAAATCGCACATGAGAGTCACGCTGTCGCCGATGCGCGCTTTCACCGCACGCACGGCGGCGAGGTCCTGCGAGAAGTCGTCGCGCCCGAGGCGCAGCTTCACTGCATTGAAGTTCCCTTCCGCCAGCAGCTGCGCGGCCTGATCCGGCAGTTTCGCCACGTCGCCCACCCACAGGCCGCAACTGTTGTACGCCTTCACGGGTCGGGGCTGACCGCCCAGCAGCGTGACCAGCGGCACGCCACGCGCTTGCGCAGCGGCATCCCACGCTGCCATGTCGATGCCGGCGAGCGCGAGACCGAAGACGCCGGGTGTGTCGAGCAGCGTGAGGCGCTTCTTGAGCTTCGCGTCGATCTCGAAAGGCGCCACCGCATCGCCCTTGATCAGTCCGGCGAGTCCATTGAGCGCCTCGACCACCGGCTTTTGTGCGAGCGGGGTGACGGCGAACAGGTACGCGCGTCCCGTGATGCCCTGATCGGTTTCGAGATCGATCAGCACCAGCGGCATGGTCGGGATCGCGCCCGTCGCGGCGACGGGCTGGATGCGTACCGGTACCGAAACCGGGCGGACGCGCAGGTTGCGGATCGTGAGTGCGGGTTGCATGGATCTTCCTCCGTTGTTGTTCGAGGTTGCGGATGGTCAGGCGAATGCGATGAGGTCGGTCAGGACATGGGCCGCGACCAGCGGCCAGAGATTGCGCAGCCGCAGGTAGAGTGCGGCGGCGGCGATGCCGAACAGGGTCGCGGTCAGCACGTCGGGCCAGCCGTTCTCCCAATGGACCAGTCCGAAGGTGACCGACGTGATGCCGATCCACGCCCAGCGCTTCGCCGCGGTGTCGACGAACGGGGCTGCCCAGGTCCATGGCAGACCGCGAAACACGACTTCCTCGACGAGCCCGGCGGTCACCGAGTAGTAGGCCACGACGAGCCAGCGCGCCGGCCACGCGCCCGGTAGCGCGCTGCCGTACGTGAAGGACGGTCTCACCGCAGGCCACAGGCGCCAGATCAGCTCCTCGGCGACGAAGTAGAGCGGCACCAGAACGAGCCCCGCCAGCAGCATGCTGCCGATGAACCGCTCGCGCTCGGGTTCGGTGCGCGGCCACCGGAAGCCGTAGTCCCTGGGCCGCACGCCGCCGAACCGTGCCAGCGCCCAGAGCACGATCACCGGCAGCAGCACGAACTTGGTGACGTCGACCAACCAGAAGGCGGTCTCCGACCAGCGGTGCAGCGGACCCTTGTAGAACCCGTCGAACAGGCTTTGCGCCACCAGCGGAAGCAGTGCCAGCGGAACGGCCCACCCGGGTGCACGCGACCCGTTCGACATCGGTCATGCCATCGGATGGCGCCCGGGCGCGTGCAGCTTGAGCGCCGTGTACACGAACTGATGGGCCGGCGTCGGCACGCCCACCTTGCGGCCCGCTTGCACCACACCGCCCGAGAGCCAAGGCAACTCGAGCCGGTTGCCGCGTTTCAGGTCGCCCAGCATCGAGGCCACCATGTCGCCGGGCAGCCCGTCGAGTCGGCCCATCATCGCTTCGGCGGTGGTGTCCGCGAGCGGAATGCCCTTGGCGCGCCCGACCGCGACCACTTCCTCCGCGAGTTGCTGGAAGAGGGCGCGCGTGTCGGAGTCTTCCCGCAGCGGCCCGAGCGGCAGGCGGGTGAGCGCCGTCATGGCCGAGAGCGACGCGAGGAAGACGTACTTTTCCCAGATCGCCTTGTTGATGTCGTCCGGCACCTTCGCGTCGATGCCGGCGCGCTTGCAGATGTCGAGCAGGGTCTGGACGCGCGGTGAGCGCGTGCCGTCCAGTTCGCCGAACTGCAGCATGGCCATGGTGCCGTTGTGCCGGATCAGGCCGGGCGTTTCGATGAGCGCCGCGATGTTCGCAACACCGCCCAGCACGCGCTCGCGGCCGAACGCCGCGATCAGCGCATCCTCCGCCTCGATGCCGTTCTGGAACGAGACCACCGTCGAGTCCGGCCCCATCATGGAGCGCGCGGTCTCGATGGCGTCGTGGGTGGACCAGAGCTTCACCGCGATCATGACGAGGTCGACGATGCCGACGGTGCCGGCATCGTCGGTTGCCTCGACCGGGTTGACGCTCACGTCGCCGTTGGCCGAGCGCACCCGCAGGCCGTGCTCGCGCATGGCCGCCAGATGCGCGCCGCGCGCGATGAAAGTCACCTTCTCGCCCTCGTGCGCGAACCGTGCCCCGAAATATCCGCCGACGCCGCCGGCCCCGATGATGGCAATGTGCATGCAACACCTCCTCAAAGACCGCTATTGTCCTTGAAAACACCGACTCGTTGCCCTAGTGTCGTGGGTTATGAACCACCCCGAGCGCCTCCAGCGCCGCGTGTCGGCCCGCATGGCCGACATCGATACGTTCCACGTCGTTGCCGTCGTCACGCGCGCGAAGGAACTCGAAGCCGCGGGCCGCAGCATCGTCAACATGGCCATCGGCGAGCCCGACGGGCCGATTGCCGATCCCATTGCCGAAGCTGGCATTCGCGCCATCCGCGCGGGCCTGGTGCGATACACGGGGGGGCTCGGCATCCCCGAGTTGCGCCGCGCCCTGGCCGGCTGGTATCAGAGCCGTTATGGGGTGGCGGTACCGACCTCGCGCATCGCCGTGATGCCGGGTTCGTCAGGAGCGCTGCTGGTCGCCATGGGCGTGCTGGTGGATCCGGGCGACGAGGTGCTGATGGCCGATCCGAGCTATCCGGCGAATCGCCATTTCGTGCGCACGGTGAACGGACGCGCGGTGTGCATCCCGGTAGGTGCCGATAGCGGCTATCAGCTCACCGCCGATCTGGTCGAGCGCCACTGGTCGCCGCGCACCCGCGTGGTGATGCTGGCCACACCATCGAATCCGACCGGTACCTTGATCGATTTCGATGAGATGCGCGCGATCCACGAGGTGGTACGCGCGCGTGGCGGCGTGCTGGTCGTCGACGAGATCTATCACGGTCTCACCTACGGCCGCCCCGACCGGACGGCGCTGGAGTTCGCGGACGACGTCTTCATCATCAACAGCTTCTCGAAGTACTTCGGTATGACCGGCTGGCGCCTGGGCTGGCTGGTGGCGCCCGAGGACTGCATGCACGACGTCGAGAAGCTCGCGCAGAATCTGTTCATCTCCTCGTCGGAGCTGGCCCAGCATGCAGCGCTCGCGGCATTGACGCCGGAAGCCGTGGCATTCCACGAGCAGCGCCACGAGGCGTATCGCGCGCAGCGCGACTTCCTGCTGCCACGGTTGCGGGAGATCGGTTTCGACATCCCGGTGGAGCCCGAGGGCGCGTTCTACATTTACGCGAACTGCTCGAAGCTCACGCAGGACAGCTACGGGTTCTGCATGGACGTGCTGGAGCATGCCGGTGTCGCGATCGCGCCGGGCATCGATTTCGGCACGCACCGCGCCGCCGAACACGTGCGCTTCTCGTATCCGAAACCGATTCCGGTGCTGGCGGAAGGTGTGGCTCGCCTCGAACGCTTCATCAAACGCTGATCGTTGGTGTCCGCCGCTACGATTTCCCTCACACCGACCCCTCTCCCGGAGGGAGAGAGGTTGAAGTTCCCCTTCTCCCTGGTGGAGAAGGGGCGGGGGATGAGGGGGAGTCATATTCCACCTCGCAGAGGTTGGCCCTGCCAACCTCTCCCGTCGGGAGAGGGACCGAGGGGTGAGACGGGGGTTTCGAGCCGCATGCGGCGAGCCCGACGAACGGTGCCGGCATGCAGGCCGGCACGCGCACTGCAAGTGAGGGAAGGCAGTGGCTGAATTGCGGACAGATGCCATGATGCAGGGCTTCACCCGCAGCTTCATCCGCGCCAACGGCGTGCGCCTGCACGTATGGACCGCGGGCAGCGGGCCGGCGGTGTTGCTGCTGCACGGCTATCCGCAGAGCGCAATCATGTGGCGCAAGGTCGCGCCGGTGCTCGCCCGCGGGTACAGCGTGGTCGTGCCGGACCTGCGTGGCTACGGCGAATCCGACAAGCCTCGCGACGGCTACGACAAGAAGATCATGGCGCGCGACGTCCACGAGCTGATGGTCGCTCTGGGGCACGAGCGCTATGCGGTGGTGGGTCACGATCGGGGCGCACGGGTCGCGCATCGGTTGGCGCTCGACCAGCAGGCGGCCGTCACGAAGCTCTGCCTGCTCGATATCGTGCCGACGCATACGCTGTTCAGCCGCACCGGTCGCGAGCTGGCGGCGGCCTATTGGCATTGGTTCTTCTTCCAGGTGCCGGACCTGCCCGAGATCATGATCGAGGCGACCCTCGAGCCATTCCTGCGCTCGATGTTCCGGGCACTGACGTCGGTGGCGGGCGCGATCGAGGAAGCGGCGATCCAGGAATACCTGCGCGTCTTCCGGCTCCCCGGGACTATCCGCGCGACGCTGGACGACTACCGCGCCGCCGCCACGCGCGATTTCGACGACGATGAGGCCGATCTCACGAGGCGCGTGACCTGCCCGACGCTCGCGATCTGGGGCGAGTTCGGCAAGATGCACACGCTGTTCGACGTGCTGGGCACCTGGAAGGAGAAGGCGACCGACGTGCGCGGCCATCCCGTCCCTTGCGGGCACTTCATTCCGGAAGAGGCGCCGGAGCGCCTGCTGGCCGATCTCGCGGCATTTCTGCGAAACTGAACGCGTTCGGCGGCAGCGCTGTCCGAATGCAGTCGGGGGTGGCCCAGCCACAGGAGATCAGCATGCAATTCAGGGCGGTAGCCATCGCGGCGCTATTGGCATTCCAATCCCGGAACCCGGGGCCGCCAACGTGGACGGCTCCAAGCTTTCCAAGCTGCTCGACCGGTCCGATCCGCGGGCGGCGAACAACGTGGGCTGGTTGTGGGCCCGTGGCGAAGGCGGGGTCAAGCAGGACTTCAAGGAGGCCTTGAACTGGTGGACGTTTGCCGCCAAGCAGGGTTACACCCCTTCCATGAACAACGTCGGGCTGCTCTATGCCAACGGCCACGGCGTCGCCCAGAACTACGAGGAAGCCTTCAAGTGGTGGATGCGCTCCGCCGAGCGCGGCAACGCCTGGGCGATGAACGCCGTCGGCGACCTCTACGAAAACGGACAGGGCGTTCCGCAGAACTACGAACTGGCGCTCAACTGGTATCGGGAAGCCGCGCGCGAGGGCGACGGGTTGGCCATGTGGAACATCGGTCATCTCTCCGAGGAAGGCCTGGGTACCGACCGGAACTACGGCGAAGCCGCGCGCTGGTACCGCCAGGCGGCCGAGCGTGGCAAGGCGCTGGGCATGTACAGCCTGGGCAAGCTCTACCAGGCTGGCCGACCCGCGGGTCAGCCCGATGCGGCCGAGGCTTACGTCTGGTATGCCGTCGCCGCGCTGCGCTTCACCGAAGAGGATGCGACGGAAGCGGAAGACAACCGGCGCCTCCTGCAGGAGGTGGCGGCGGGGCTGTCGGCAGAGCAGCGGGCGGCCGGCGACGAGAAGGTCCAGGCCCTCGACCGGCAGTTCGAGCGAGCAAAGAAGCTCCGGCCGGACGGGACGGAAGCCAGCACTTGAGGCTAGTGCTGATGGGCGGCCTCACTTCTGGCTCGCTTTATGCGAGATATCGGGTGTAGGCTCTCCATCGTGCTTGCGCTGAACCAAAACCGGGCAATTGGGGTTTGGGGCGCGCGAAAGTGGTGCGACGAGGGGGTCTGCGCCGCCGGTTGGCGGCGGTGGGCTCGGGGTTGGGCGATTGCGGCAGCATCAGCCGGACGGCAATTCCGGGAGTGCGACTCGGTCGGTGGTCGGGTCGCCATGAGCCACAAGAAGCGGGAGGGGAAAAGGAGCGTGTCCGTGGTCCCCATTTTTGCTCGCATCGGCTTTTCCTCACTCGCTGCCGCGGTGCTGCTGACCGCCACTCCCGTTCGCGCGGGTGGCGACAGCTGGAACGCCCCCAACAAGTCGGCCCAGTCGTCCTACTCGGCCTATCGCGACGGCGGCTTCGAGACCCAGTACGACAACCCGCGCGACCAGGGGGCGATCGACGACATGATCGAACTCTCGCGGTACCTGCTGCGCTCCGCTTCGCAGTTGTCGAAGTACCGCGTGCCGGAAGTGCTGCCGATGGTGACCCGGGTCTCCCGCAAGGAACTCGATCGGCTCGCCTGTGGCGAGGAGGCGACCAAGTGCGGCGTCTCGGCGATGTACGAGCCGACGCGCGGCATCGTGTTCAGCGAGGAGCTGGAACCGGAGAAGAACCTGTTCCACCGTTCGATCCTGCTGCACGAGATGGTCCACTACATGCAGGAACTCGGGCATTCGATGTCCGCCGCCGCCACCTGTGAGCGCTGGTATCAGCGCGAACTGGAGGCCTACGCCATCCAGAAGCTGTACCTGCAGGCGATCCAGAGCCCTGCGCGGGTCGCGTACTCCGGTGCGCGACCCACCTGCGATCCGCAGCCGGAAGCGCTCACTCACGCCGCCAAGGAAGTGCGGGCGCCGGGCATTACGGACTGATCGACGGAGTTGCCGGTGCGGAGCCCTCGTGGGGCGCCGCATCCGTTTCCGGGTTCGGAGCGTACCGGGGAAGTCCCGACCGAGCGCGTAGCGGCATGCGCTACACTCGGCCGGCTCGTTCCGGACCTTGAAACGCGTGACCCGAAGCCGTCTGATCGTCGTAGTCGTCCTGGTTGCTGCCATCGCGGCGTTCTTCGCTTTCGATCTGGGCCAGTACTTCAGCCTCGAGTTCCTGAAGAGCCGGCAGGCGCAGTTCGACACCTGGTACCGGTCGAACCCGATGCTCACCATCGCGGCGTTCTTCGCCGTGTACGTGGCGGTGACCGGCCTGTCGCTGCCGGGTGCGACGGTGATGACGCTCGCGGCTGGCGCGCTGTTCGGCCTCTTGACCGGCACGATCGTGGTGTCGTTCGCATCCAGCATCGGCGCCACCCTCGCATTCCTCGCGAGTCGTTTCCTGTTCCGCGACGGCGTTCAGCGCCGCTTCGGCGACAAGTTGAAGGCGATCGATGCGGGTGTGGCGAAGGAGGGCGCGTTCTACCTGTTCACGCTGCGCCTCGTGCCGGCATTCCCGTTTTTCGTGATCAACCTCGCGATGGGTCTCACGACCATCCGCACCTGGACCTTCTACTGGGTGAGCCAGGTCGGGATGCTCGCGGGCACGATCGTCTACGTGAACGCCGGCACGCAGCTCGCCAGGCTGGAGAGCCTGCGCGGCATCCTGTCACCTGCGTTGGTCGGTTCGTTCGTGGCGCTCGGGCTGTTGCCGCTGGTCGCGAAGAAGGTGGTGGACGCGATCGCGGCGCGCAAGGTCTACGCGAACTGGAAGATGCCAGCCCGCTTCGATCGCAACATGGTCGTCATCGGCGCGGGCTCCGCGGGGCTCGTTTCGGCCTACATCGCCGCGGCGGTGAAGGCCAAGGTCACGTTGATCGAGAAGCACCGGATGGGGGGCGACTGCCTCAACTTCGGGTGCGTGCCGTCCAAGGCGTTGATCCGCTCGGCCAAGTTGTTGTCGCACGTGAAGCGGTCGAAGGAGTTCGGCATCCGCAACGCCAGCGCCGACTTCGATTTCGCCGAGGTCATGGAGCGGGTGCAGCGGGTGATCGCGGAGATCGAGCCCCACGATTCGGTCGAGCGCTACACCGGGCTAGGCGTCGAATGCATCGTCGGTACCGCGAAGATCACGACGCCATGGTCCGTGGATGTGACGACGGCCGAGGGCAAGCAGACCCTGACCACTCGCAACATCGTGATTGCCGCGGGCGGCCGTCCGTTCGTGCCACCCATTCCCGGCATCGAGGAAGTGGGCTACGTCACGTCCGACACCTTGTGGGAAATGCGTGTGCTGCCACCGCGGCTGCTAGTGCTCGGCGGTGGGCCGATCGGGTGTGAACTGGCGCAGTGCTTCGCGCGCTTCGGCTCGAAGGTGACGCAGGTCGAGATGCTGCCGCGCCTGATGATTCGCGAGGATCCGGAGGTCTCCGAGATGGTGATGGAGCGCTTCCGCGTCGAAGGCATCGATGTTCTGGTGCATCACAAGGCGCAGCGGTTCGCCGTCGAGAACGGCGAGAAGGTCCTGTATGCCGAGACCGATGGCCGCGAAGTGCGCCTGGCATTCGACGTCATGCTGTGCGCGGTGGGCCGCGTGGCCAACACGACCGGATACGGCCTGGAAGAACTCGGCATCCCGACGACCAAGGCGCGCACCGTGGAGGTGAACGAGTTTCTGGCGACGAAGTATCCGAACATCTACGCGTGCGGTGATGTCGCAGGCCCGTACCAGTTCACTCACACCGCGGCGCACACGGCGTGGTACGCGGCGGTGAATTCCCTGTTCGGAAGGTTCAAGCGCTACCGCGCAGATTTCTCGGTGATACCGTGGTGCACGTTCACCGAACCCGAAGTGGCGCGCGTCGGGTTGAACGAGACCGAAGCGATGGAAAAGGGTGTGGCCTACGAAGTGACGACCTACGGCATCGACGATCTCGACCGGGCCATCGCCGACAGCGAAGCGCACGGTGTGGTGAAGGTGCTGACCGTGCCGGGCAAGGATCGGATCCTTGGCGTCACCATCGTGGGCGAGCATGCCGGCGATGTGATCGCGGAGTTCGTGACCGCGATGAAGTATCGCATCGGGTTGAACAAGATCCTCGGCACCATCCACATCTACCCGACGCTGACCGAGGCGAACAAGTACGCGGCGGGCAACTGGAAGAAGGCGCATGCGCCGGCGGCGGCGTTGCGGTGGCTGGAGCGGTATCACGGTTGGATGCGGGGGTAGGACGAAATGCTTTCACTACGAAGAACTCGGAAGACAGATAGCGAAGTGCCCCCATCCCAGCCTTCCCCCGCCGTCGCGGGGGAAGGGGTGTACACCCGCGCCGCCGCGGGGCAATGGGTGTACACCCCCTCCCCCGGCTTTGCCGGGGGAGGGCTGGGGTGGGGGCAGAAGCATTCGCCCTTCACCGCATTTTCCTTGTCGAGGATCTTGCTGCTGGTCGCGATTCTGTTCGCCCCCGCAGCCCACGCCTTCGATCACACCCACGCTTCCTGGACCGCACTGCTCAAGAAGCACGTCGTCCTCATCGACGGCGGCAAGGCATCGAAGATCAACTACACCGCGGTTGCGCAGGACCGTGCGGCGCTCAAGGCATATCTGGATACGCTCTCGAAGGTGCCGCCCGTCGAATACGCCACCTGGAAGAAACCCGAACAACTCGCCTTCCTCATCAACGCCTACAACGCCTACACGGTCGAGAAGATCCTCACCCGCTATCCGGATCTCAAATCGATCCGCGACTTCGGCTCCGTCTTCGGGAATCCGTGGAAGGACAAGTTCTTCACCTTGCTGGGCAAGCCGATGACCCTCGACGGCATCGAGCACGAGACCATCCGCGCGCCGGGTGCCTTCGACGAGCCGCGCATCCATTTCGCGGTGAACTGCGCTTCGATCGGTTGCCCGATGCTGCGTGAAGAGGCCTATGTCGCAGATCGCATCGACCGGCAGCTCGAGGAGCAGGCCGAGCGGTTTCTCGCCGATCGCAGCCGCAACCGATGGAACGACGGCAATCTGGAGATCTCGAAGATCTTCGAGTGGTACAAGAAGGACTTCACGGCGGGATACAAGAGCATCACCTCGGTGGAGCAGTTCCTGGGCAAGTACGCCGTGCTGCTCGCGGACAAGCCTGACGACCAGAAGTCCGTTCGCGACGGCAAGGTCAAGGTGAAGTACCTGGACTACGACTGGGCGCTCAATGACGTCAAGCGGTGACGGTCGCCCGGTGTCTATGGTGATGTAGTCTTCGCGCATGAGACTTTCGATCATCATCCCCGTGCTGGACGAGGCCGCTGGTATGGAGCGCCATCTGGCCGCGCTCGCTCCCTTGCGCGCGCGCGGGCACGAAGTGATCGTCGTCGATGGCGGCAGCCGCGATGCCACCGTGGCGTTGTCCCGTCCCCATGCGGATCGCGTCACCATCGCGTCGCGCGGACGGGCGCTGCAGATGAATGCGGGTGCGGCGCAAGCGCGCGGCGAGGTGCTGCTCTTCCTGCATGCGGACACGTCGCTGCCCGACGGTGCCGACGAGATCATCGCCGCGAGCATCGGCACCGGCGATCGCGACTGGGGGCGTTTCGACGTCCGCATCACCGGGCGTCACCCGCTGCTCGCGATGGTTGCGCTCCTCATGAATCTGCGCTCGCGCTGGACCGGCATCGCCACCGGCGATCAGGCTTTGTTCGTGCGCCGAGAAGTCTTCGCCAGGGCCGGTGGATTTCCGGCGATCGCCCTGATGGAGGACATCGCGCTGTCTGCCACCCTCAAGCGGATCGGTCCGCCAGTTTGCCTGCGAGCGTGCGTCGTCACTTCCGGTCGCCGCTGGGAGAAGCACGGTGTGGTGCGCACGATCGCGCACATGTGGCGCCTGCGACTCGCCTACTTCCTCGGCGCCGATCCGGACCGGCTCGCGCGTCGATATCGACCCCATGAGTCCTGACGCTCGCACCACCATTCTCGTGTTCGCCAAGGCGCCCGACCCCGGCAAGGTGAAGACTCGTCTCGCGTCGCACATCGGCGAAGGGCCCGCCGCAGTGCTGGCGGCACGCCTGGCGCTGCGAACACTCGCGTCGGCGTGCGAGGCCGGCGTGGGCGATGTCGAGCTCTGGTGTGCTCCCGATACCGTGCATCCGTTCTTCGACCTGTGCCGGCGGCGGCACGGCGTCGCGCTGCATGGTCAGGTCGGAGACGATCTGGGGGCGAGGATGAGCCATGCGTTGCGCTCGGCCCTCCAGCGCACGCCTGCAGCCATCCTGATCGGATCGGACATTCCAGGCCTGACGCCGGCCGACCTGCGCCTGGCCGCGGCATCGCTCGCAGCGGGCGACGACGCCGTATTCGGCCCGGCGGATGATGGCGGCTACTGGTTGATCGGCCTGCGCCGGGTCGACCATGCGATTTTCACGGACGTGGCCTGGGGCAACTCGAACGTGCTGTCGCAAACACTTGCGCGGTGCGATGTGTTGGGCTGGCGCGTGGCGAACGTCGCGACCCGGTGGGACGTGGACCGTCCGGAGGACTTCGAGCGCTTGCGACAGGACCCGACTTTCGCAGCGCTTACCGCTGCCTTTCAGAACGCCGCGTGAAGCTCAAGCGCCTGATCCTCGCCGGTGGTGGCCACGCGCACGTGGAAGTGCTGCGGGCCTTCGGCGCCAAGCCGGTGTCCGAGGTCGACGTCACTCTCGTGACCCCGGAAACCGATGCCGCCTATTCCGGCATGTTGCCGGGGCTGGTGGCGGGCCACTATTCGTGGCGCGAAGCGCACATCGATCTGACCGCACTCGTGCGGTATGCAGGGGCTCGCATCAAGTCCACCCGCATCGTCGGGATCAATCCGGGCGAGCGCCAGGTGTTGTGCGCCGACCGCCGGGTGCTCGACTACGACGTGTTGAGTCTCGACATCGGCTCGACGCCACCGCTGGACGATGTGGAGGGTGCCAGCCAGCACGGCGTGGGAGTGAAGCCGGTGGAGAGCTTCCTCGAAGTGTGGGACGCGCTGTGCGCAGAAGCGCGCGAGCGTGCGCTGCGGGTCGCGGTGGTGGGCGGTGGCGCCGGCGGCGTGGAATTGTGCCTCGCGATGCGTCATCGCCTGCGGCAGGAAAGTGGTGTCGCGGCACAGACCGATTTCACGCTGGTGACGCAAGGCACAGCCATCGTGCCGGAACACCCGGTGAGCGTGCGCCACCGCCTGGAGCGTGCGCTGGCGCGTAACGGTGTCGGCCTGCTGGCGGGGCTGCGCGTCGTGCGTGTCGAGGCCGACGGATTGACGCTGGATGGCGGTGCCCGCGTACCGGCCGATTGCGTGGTGTGGGCCACGGGTGCCGCCGCGCCGGAGTGGCTCGCTCGATCCGGGCTCGCGCTCGACGAACGCGGCTTCGTGCTGGTGGACGAGATGCTGCGATCCACTTCCCACCCGGATGTGTTCGCAGCGGGCGACGTGGCGACGATGCACGAGCATCCGCGACCGAAGTCCGGCGTGTTCGCTGTGCGTCAGGGGCCGCCGCTCGCCGAGAACCTGCGACTCGCACTTACCGGTGACCCACTGAAGCGCTTTCGACCGCAGCGGCGCGCGCTGTCGCTGATCAGCACCGGCAGGCGTCATGCGGTGGCTGCGTGGGGCGGCGTTTCCTTCCAGGGGTGGTGGGTCTGGCGCTGGAAGAATTCGATCGACCGCAAGTTCATGGCGAGGTACGTGGTCGGCACGAAGTAGTTCGCGTGTCGTTGCCCCCATCCTAACCCTCCCCCCGCGAAGGTTGGGATGGGGGCGATGCGTTGCGAACGCTCCTCACGACGTAAGCCATCCGTAAACTGCGTTTCGCAGATGCGCAATATCCCATTGCGCACATGCCTCATGAAATCACGAATCTGTATGTGAACAGTAGGAACGCACTGCGTACCGTGAGAGTGCACGAGCGGCGATCCCGATCGTGTTCTTCTCAACAGGTAAAGGAGTAACTGCGATGAACTCGAGACGCATTGCATTTGTGGCCCAAGCGGCCGCGTTGATGTCGTGGGGCGTGATCACAATGATCGTTCCTGCGACTGCGCAAGCCGAATCGGGGCCGGAGCTGATGACGCGCAGCCCGGTCGAGAACGAAGCGGAACTCAATCGCGCCACGGCGAAGCCCGGCGATACCAAGCCCGGCGTCGTGCGTACCCGCAGCATCGAAGACATCCACGCGGACCAGATGCGTGACTGGGGTGCGAAACCGTCCGGTGCCTATGGCCCGAACGTGCGCAGCCGCTCGGTGGCGGAAGCCCATGACGATCTGATGCGTGCCGGGTTCGGTCCGAACCCGCCGGCGTCTTCGTCGACTCGCGCCGTGGCTGCCACGAAGTAGCGGCCAATCTTCGCCGACGGCCCGATACGCGCGGCGAAACAATCGCGGTCCACGAAAGAATTGGACGCGACACGAACTGCCCGTGACAATGCCTTGGAGACCCTCCAGGAGGCATTGTCATGGCAGCAACACCCGCATCCTTTCGTCTGCAAGTTCCCGACGATGCGATCGCCGATCTACGCGGGCGGCTGGCGCGGACGCGCTTTCCTGATCAGGCACCGGGCGAGCCCTGGGCCTACGGAACCGACGTCGCCTACCTGAAGCAACTGGTCGAGTACTGGCGCACCGGATTCGACTGGCGCACGCAGGAAGCGCGGCTCAATGCGGTTCCACAATTCAAGGTGCCGTTGCACGGCATCGACGTGCACTTCCTGCACGTGGAAGGCAAGGGCCCGAATCCGTATCCGCTGCTGCTGTCGCACGGCTGGCCCGGGTCGGTACTGGAGTTTCTCGACATCATCCCGCGGCTCACCGACCCCGCGAAGTTCGGCGGCGATCCGGCTGATGCGTTCACCGTGGTTGCGCCCTCGCTGCCGGGTTACGGCCTGTCGTTCGCGCCCGGTCAGAAGCGCTTCAGCCTGGAGATGATCGCCGACTGTTTCGCGGAGCTGATGACGGGCGTTCTCGGTTACGAGCGCTTCGCGGCGCAGGGCGGCGACTGGGGGTCGTTCGTGACCTCGCGCCTTGGCGCGGTCCACGCCGACAAGCTGATCGGCATCCACCTCAATCTTCTCAGCATTCGACGCGACCCGAAGATGCTGGAGAACCCCACACCGGAAGAGCAGAAGTTCCTCGGCGAGCTCGATGTCTGGCTGAAGGAGAGCATCGGGTATCAGTGGATCCAGGGGACACGGCCGCAGACACTCTCTTTCGGACTTACCGATTCTCCGGCGGGCCTGGCGGCGTGGATCGTGGAAAAGTTCCGCTCGTGGAGTGACTGCAATGGAGACGTCGAGAGCGTCTTCACCAAGGACCACCTGCTCGCCAACATCAGCCTGTACTGGTTCACCGGAGCGATCGGTTCGTCGTTCTGGCCCTACTACGCACGCATGCACGGGCCGTGGCCGATCCCCGACGGTGGGGTGAAGTTACCGATGGGTTACGCCGCTTTTCCGAAAGAGATCCTGCGGCCGCCGCGCTCGGTTGCCGAGAGGATGTATACCGACATCCGCCGCTGGACGCCGATGCAAAAGGGCGGTCATTTCGCGGCGATGGAACAGCCGGAGGCGCTGACGCACGAAATCGTGGAGTTCTTCAGGCCGCTGCGCCCACGTTAGACTTCGAGGCATGCTCCGTCCCGAGATCCGCCAGCGCCTGCGCTCGTTGTATCCGGCCTTCGAATCGCTCGATGACCGGCGGCTCGACGCGCTCCTCGACGAGTCGATGGTGCTCAACGTCAAATCAGGCACCGTCATGTTCGACGAGGAAAGCCCATGTCAAGCGTTTCCATTGCTCGTCAACGGAACGATTCGCGTTTCCAAGGTGGGGCCGAGCGGTCGCGAACTGCAGTTGTACCGCGTCGTTCCCGGCGAGGCTTGCATCCTCACGACCAGTTGCCTGCTCGGCAACGTGGCCTACAACGCCCGTGGCGTGGCGGAGTCCGAGGTGACGGCCGTTGCCTTGCCGCAGCCTGTGTTCCAAAGATTGCTGGGAGAGCACGAGCCTTTCCGGACCTACGTCTTCGGCCTGTTTGCCGAGCGCATCAGCGAACTGATGCAGCTCGTCGAGGCGGTGGCCTTCCAGAAGCTCGACCAGCGCCTTGCCGCTCTCCTGCTCGGCAAGGGTAAGGTCATCCACACGACACACCAGGCCCTTGCCGACGAACTGGGGAGCGTGCGCGAGATCGTCAGCCGGCTGCTCAAGGCCTTTGCAGAGCAGGGCCTCGTGTCGCTCGCCCGGGAGCAGATCGAGATCGTCGACGCGGGGAAGCTGCGCCGACTCGCCGCGTGACCTGAGTCACAGACTTCGCGGGTTCCGCGACGGACACTGTGCGATGTGAGCAGTGAGCTCATCCACCGCACGGAGGGAACCCATGAAAGCGAATGTCGGCAACATCGATCGCGCGTTGCGCGTAGTCGTCGGTCTCGGCCTGTTGAGTTTGCTGTTCCTGCTCGAGGGCGACGCGAAGTGGTACGGCCTGATCGGCATCGTTCCGCTGCTTACTGCCGGGATGGGCTTCTGCCCTTTGTATTCGGTACTGGGTGTGAACACCTGCTCGGCCCGAGTGAAGCAAGCGTAGGGCGGTAACGCCATCCTCGCGAGGACGAGAAAGCGCGCGGGCGACTCAATGCCACCCGAGCCCGCGCGCGACCAGCGATGCGCCGCTCGCGATCAACAAGGCACTCACGAACCGGGCGAGTTGCAACTGGGACAGCCGCAGGTGCAGACGCTGTCCGAAGCGCGTGCCGAGCCACATCAGCGGGAACAACGCCGCGGCAGCACCGAGCAGACGCCAGTCGAGCAGCAGTCCCGAAACCACGAACAGCGTGATGCGGAATCCGGTGCTGATGGCGAACACCGTCGACAGCGTCGCGCGCAACCGGGCGGTATCGTGGATGCGCGAGGCGAAGTACATGACGTAGATCGGGCCGCCCACCCCGAACATCGCACCGAGCATGCCGCCCAGCAGCCCCGTCGGATGGGCCGCGAAGTCCGGGAAGCGCCGCGGCGAACCGCGCGCGAGCAGGCGGTGCAGGCCGTATAGCGCAACGAACAGACCCAGCACCGTGATCAGCGCTTCACCGGGAATCCTGGCGAGCAGCAGCACCCCGACGATGACACCTACCAGCATTGCCGGTATCACGCGCTTGACTTCCGCAATCTCGACATCGCCGCGAAACCTCAGTCCCGTAGAGAACGCCGCCGAGAAATCGAGCAGCACCATCATCGGCACCACGGTCTTGAGTGGCAGGAAGTGGGCCAGTAGTGGGATCGAGATCAGCGCCGACCCGAAGCCGGAGATGCCGAAGATCGTGTAGGCCGCGAAGATGATGAGGGGCGCGGCGATGAGGATATCGGTGGGGATTTGCGGCACTGCGGAAGTCTAGCAAAGAGCCCCTGCTCAGCGGTCCAGGCGAATCGGTAATCGATTTGTGTGCCGGAGCGCGCGAGAATGGCTCCCGTGCCTCGGACCGAGGCTCAACCCCACTGGCATGTCGGGAGGGTGGATGGTGCAGTCGGCCCCCAGGATCGCCAAGCTCGCCGCACCGCGCCTCGAGGGCGTCGTACGCCGTGAGCGGCTGCACGCGCTGTTGGACGAGTGCGGTAGGCGGCCCGTGGTCTGGGTCGTGGGGCCACCTGGTGCCGGCAAGACGACAGTGGTGGCCGACTACCTGGCCGAACGTGCGATCCCGACCTTGTGGTACCGCATGGACTCGGGCGACGCCGACCCGGCTACGTTCTTCTATTACCTGCGGCAGGCGGTCGAGGCGCTTGTCTCACCGGGGACGAAACCGCTCCCGCTGTTGACGCCGGAGTACTTGGGGGACGTGCCGGGTTTCGCCCGGCGCTGGTTCCGCGAGGCGTTCCAGCAGCTTTCTGCGCGCTGCGTATTGGTGCTGGACAACTTCCAGGACGCCGGTGATGACATTGCCTTGCACCAGGCTTTGACTGCCGGCTGGGACGAGTTGCCACCTGGCTCGAACGCGTTCGTCTGTAGTCGGCGCGACCCGCCGCCACCTTTCGCCCGCGCCCAGGTCAACGGCGTCATTGCCACGGTGGGGTGGGACGAGCTGCGTCTGACCGACGCGGAGACGAAAGCCGTCGGTGCCTCACGTGGACTGACCGACCCAGAAGTAGTGCGGTCCGTGCGAACTCAATCACATGGTTGGATGGCCGGTGTAGTGCTGATGAGCGAACGGGCGCGGCGCGCGGGGGTGCTCGGAGAGAACCCCGGCACCGGCCCGCTCGAAACGGTGTTCGACTATTTTGCCGGCCTGGCTTTCGACGGCGCTGAGGCGGCTGCCCGCGCTGCGTTGCTCGATGGAGCCTTTCTGCCCAGCGTCACTGCGGCACGGATGCGGGCTGTGAACGGCGATGCGCGTGCGATCGAACATATCGATGCGCTGCATCGCCGCAATCTGTTCGTCGATCGCGCGGCCGCGGCCGAGCCCACCTACCGTTTTCATCCGCTGTTTCGCGCCTTCCTCGCGGCTCGGGCGCGCGCGCTGTTCGGTACCGAGGAGCACAACGCGCGAACACTGCGAGCGGCGCGAGTGCTGGAGACCGATGGTGAAGCCGAATCGGCCTTCGCGTCGTACGCAGACGCCGGCGCATGGGACGAAGCCCGTCGCCTGCTGCTCGCGCATGCGCAGCGGTTCATCGACGACGGTCGCTGGCGCACGCTCGAGGACTGGTACGCCCGCTTGCCGGAGCCTGTCAGGGAGGCCGACCCGTGGCTGACCTATTGGTACGGTCGCTCGCGCGTCACGGTTGCGCCTTTGGAGGCCAAGCCCCTTCTCACGCAGGCCCACGAGCGCTTCCTTGCCTCTGGCGATCAAGCAGGCCAGATGCTGAGTGCCGTCGGTGTCATTGAAGCCTTGTACTTTGAGTATGACCAGTTCGATGCCATGGACGCGTGGCTCGAACGGGTCACTGCGCTTCTCGAAGCAGGCGTGAATCCCCCGACCGCCGATGACGAACTGCGGACCCATGCGGTAGTGATGATGGCTTGCAGCTTCCGTTTGTCCGGTTTCGAGAGCCTCGAACGCAGCGTCGAGCGAGTGGTGCAGTTGCTGAGTGCCCCGATCGAACCGAACCTGCGCATCGCCGCGGCGGGAATGCTGCACGGTTATGTGGTGGCAACCACGGACCCGCGAGCGGAGTACTGCGCGCGGGCGGCTGGGCGGCTCCTGCTCGATTTACCCCAAGTGACGGCGCTCCGTGTAGCGCACTACATGGGCGCGGAAGGCTACAGCCACTACATGATGGGGCGATTCGGAGTAGCCATGGAAGTGCTGGCACAAGCAGAAGCGATCGCCAGCAATCATGGATTCGAAGAACTTGCCGCCACTATGGCCGGGTTTCAGGCGTTAGCGGCGTTGCGGGCCAATGCGCTGCGAACGGCCGAAACTGCCATGGACCGGTACCAGGCCAAACTGACTGGCGCTCGGAGCTATTCCGGAGTGTTGATTGGCTTTGCGAGAATCGGTGTGGACTTCGCCCGCGGGAAATCCATCGATGTAGTGCAGCAACTCTGGCAGCTTCATTCGAACCAACAATCCATGGGTCATCCCGTGGGGTACGTTCTCTTCGGCTGGTTCGCGGTGCAGATCATGCTCGACGTCAAGGCGCTCGACGCCGCTGCGGCACTTCTGGCTCGGACCCGTAGCCATCTGACCAACCCCATCTCCCGATCGATGCTCGGAGCGCAGTGCCTGCTGGAGTCGTGGTTGCACCATCTGGCGGGGGACCGGGCGCTGAGCGACGCGCGCCTGCGCGAAGCGCTGGAGCGGTCCGTCGACGCAGCCACGCGGGTGCGCTTCCGCTGGTATCCGCGTGCGCTTGCAGCGATGCTGCAGATCGCGATCGAACGCGACATCGAGAAGGTGAACGCATGCCAGTTGGTGCGGGAGTTCGACGTCTTGCCACCGTCACGGGATACCGAGCACTGGCCGTGGGCCGTGCGTGTCTTTTCCCTCGGGCGTTTCGAGGTGCAGGTCGATGACAAGCCGCTCGCTTACTCCCGCAAGGCGCCGCGCCGGCTGCTCGAGCTGCTCAAGGCGATCATCGCGTTCGGACCCGAAGACGTCGACGAGCGCAAACTCGCCGACGCGTTGTGGCCCGACGATGAGGGGGATAACGGGATCCACGCATTGCATGTGAGCCTCACGCGGCTGCGCAAGTTGCTTGGCCACACGGAAGCGATCCGTGTCGAGGACGGCAAGGTGAGCCTCGATCGCAACCGCTGCTGGGTCGATGCGACGGCGTTTCAGCGTGCAATGTCCGAGCAGGAGAACGAAGACCTGTCGTGCGTCGAACGAGCGTGTGAGCTGTATCGAGGCACGTTTCTGGGCAGTGATGCCGAGCAACCCTGGCTGCTTCCCGCGCGCGAGCGGTTGCGGTCGCGCTTCGTCGAAGGGATCGAACGGATCGGCAGAGAGCTGGAAGCCGAGAGTCAGTGGAGCCGCGCCGCTGCCTGGTATCGACGCGGCATCGACGCTGACGGACTGATCGAGGCGTTTCACCAAGGCCTGATGCGCTGCCACCTGGAGATGGGGTGCAAAGCCGAGGCGATGAGCACTTACCGCCGGCTGCGTCAGACGTTGTCGGTTGTGCTTGGTATCGCGCCGTCGCAGTCCACCGAAGCGATTCTCCGCTCGGTCTACGACCCCGAACCGGAGCGGCAATCCGTAGCCAATTCGTGACCCACTCGCGCCTACGCTGGCTGCGAGTTCGAGAGGTGACGAATGCACAACCGGAGAGTGCTCATCCTGCGTTTCCCAGCGCTCGCCGATCGGGAACGTACAGTTCCTGTCGGTGTTTGCGAGGATCCGGACACGGGTGAGCAGAAAGCCTTCGCGACGGCCGCGGATCTATGGGCCATCGTGCAAGGCCGGTTGTCGGTGGAGGTCACATCGCGAACGCCGCATCGCGGGACGGTTCGCCGGGCGCGATTCTCAAAGCCGATATCCGAGGAGGATCCATGAGCAAGTTTCTCGCCGCAGTGATTGCAGGTGCTTCGATGGTCGCCGTGAGCGCTGGCGCTCCTGCACAACAACTCCCGAAGTCCGGAAGCATCAACTTCCACACCGGCTGGAAGGACACGGCCGATGCCAATGAAGTCGCTCCGAATCGCTACCAAGGTCAGGACCGGGTAGTTGGCACGACGTTCAACGACAAGGGCTCGGGGCCGTTGCACCTGGGTCCCGCCAACTGTTCCGGTGCCTTCGTCGTCACCGATGGCAGCGGTCCCAACAAGGGTTACTGCGCCTTCGGAGATCCGGATGGCGATCGCATCTTCACCGACTTCACCGGCAACATCACACCCACCGGCGCGGAAGGCACCAACGTGATCAGCGGTGGAACCGGCAAGTATGCCGGCATCACCGGCAGCGGCCCGTGGAAGTGCAAGGGGTCGGGCAAGAATGGCGAGTTGCAGTGTACCCAGAGGTTCGACTACAAGCTGCCCTGACCGCTGGAAATCGGAGGCGGGGCTGCCCGCCTCCGGACCTCCCTACTTGCAGGTCCCACCCCAGCGCGCGACCGACATCTTGCCGTCGTTCACCGCGGCCTGAAACCATCCCGAGTCCGTCTTGCCGGCAAACTTGCCGGTGCCGCCGATCGACTTCCATCCGCCTTTGTCCGCACCCGGCTTCAACTCGAAGGAGATGCTCTGGGTATCCCCGTCCTTGTCCCTGCGGATGCAGAAGCCGGACCCCGCGACCTTGCCGTCCGGCGTGGCGAGGAAGGTGCCCGAGCACTGTCCGGTAGCGTTGTGGTAGATGTTCTTCACGTCGTCCGTCGTGAGGACCGAATAGTCGACGCTGGTGGTCATCGAATGGCCCTTGGTGACTTCCAGAGTGTTCACATACTGATTCACCAGCACGTCGTTGCCGGTGCAATTGTCGGCCCGGGCGCTGCCGAAACAAAGGATGCTGGCGAGCGTAGCAGCGAAGACTGCGAGTTTTTGCGTGTTCACTTCGTTCCTCCTCCAGTGGGTTGGTCCTTCCTGCGGTGCTACCAGCGAAGGGCCTGAATCGGCTGGTCCGGCCGGTGCATTGCACGCTACGACGGCGGCCCTTACCGATGGGTTACGTCCTGGCCGAATGACGTCGTCGTTGCGATTCGTGCTACCTTGGCCGGGCCGCCCCAAGAGGGCTGCCCCCTGGGGGGAAGGGCCGTAGGCCTATCGGGGGGAACGCCACCATATTCCGCCGTGCCCAGAGTCCGTTCGAGTCTCGCCAAGCTCACCCGACCCCGCCTGCACGATGCCGTGCCGCGGGAACGGCTGTTTGCGCTGCTCGATGCAGCGCGCGACCGACCGCTCACCTGGGTGTCGGGCCCACCGGGGGCGGGCAAGACCACGCTGGTGGCGAGCTGGCTCGAGGCGCGCGGCATCGAAGGTATCTGGTACCAGGTGGATGCGGAGGATCGCGATCCGGCAACGGTCTTCCACTACCTGGGCCTTGCGGCGCTGCCGTTCGGGAAACGACGCGGCAAGCCCTTGCCGGCCTATCTGCCGGAGTACACCGGAGATCTTGCGGCATTCACTCGTCGCTTCCTGCGTCAGTTGTTCGAGTGCCTGCCCGATAGCGCGGTGCTGGTGTTCGACAATGCTCAGAACGTGCCGGCGGATGCGCCCCTGCATCGGATCATCATCGATGCGGTCGACGAGGCGCATGGCGACATCACGCTATGCGTCATCAGCCATAGCGATCCGGTGTCCGAGTTCGCGCGGCTCGAGGCGAACGGTGCAATGCGCAAAGTCGGCTCCAGCGCCTTGGAGCTCACGCGGGGCGAGGCCGAGGCGATCGCTGCCCGAAGGCAGCGTTCGAATGCGGTGTCGGTTGCGCTGCTACACGAGCGCAGCGGTGGTTGGCTCGCAGGCTTCATGGTCTTGCTCGACGCGTTGGGAGACGAAGGCGCAGCCGACCCCGAATCGGAGGCACGGCGTGTCTTGTTCGACTATTTCGCGACACAGGCGTATCGCCGCTTGCCGCACGCCACGCAACAAGTCCTGCTGGCGAGTGCGGTGTTGGGCGAGATTGATCCGACCGTGATGGAGGCATTGGTACCAGGTTCCGGTGCGCGGCGCGTGTTCGAGGATCTGCATCGTCATCATCAGTTCGTGGAACGCCTCGGCGCTCCTTCACCCCGCTATCGCCTGCACCCGCTGTTTCGCGAGTTCCTGCGCGAGCGCCTGACGACCGAGTTCGACCCCGCGCAGTTGCGTGCGCTCCAGGAACGGGCGGCGCGCGTGCTGGAGGATCACGGTGACGATC
The DNA here is from genome assembly GCA_001464695.1 of Betaproteobacteria bacterium Ga0077523. Classification (GTDB taxonomy): domain Bacteria; phylum Pseudomonadota; class Gammaproteobacteria; order Burkholderiales. The sequence continues at coordinate 23,695 of LNDQ01000032.1, forward strand.
GCGAGGCATTCGAGTTGTACGCGAATGCCGAGGCTTGGGAGGCCGCTGTGCGCGTTCTCGTCGCAACCGCTCCGTCGATGCTGGGTCGTGGACGCTGGCAGGCCTTCGATACCGCACTCGCTCGCCTCCCGGAAGACATCGCAGCGCAGTCGTCGTCGCTCGCGTTCCTGCAAGGGGTTTCACGCCTCGGACTCGACCCGACGGCGGCCGAACGACATTTTCAGCGCTCGTACGCATTGGCCGAGTCTGCCGGCGATGCCGTCGCACAGCTCGCGGCAGCCGGCGCGGCTTGCAGCGCCATCTTCTTTGCGGCGGAGCATTTCGATCGGCTGGATGCATGGCTCGATGTGATGACCCCTTTGCTCCAGCCCGACCGATGCCCGGCTCTGGTGGGCAATACGGCCCTGTACGTCCACACCGGTGCCATCGTGGCAATGACGCGCCGGCCACGGCATCCCCTCGCCGCCTACTGCGTCGGGACGCTGACCGGATTGATCGTGGAGCCTCTGGACGTCAATCTGCGCATCAGTGCCGCCGCACCGCTCATGTTGTTTCACTGCTATACGGGCGATATTCACGCAGCGCGACGGCTGGAAGTCGCGGTGGAGCCGCTGCTGGCGGCGCCGGACCTGGCGCCCCTCAACCAAGCATTCTGGTACGCCTATCTCGGCTACGTGAGCGTGGTGGAGAACACCCCGGAGCGAGGGCATGCCGCACTCGAGCGCGCCGAGGCGATCGCCCGCCGGGAGGGTTTCGGATTCGTGCTGACGGTGTCGTACTCGTTGCGTTCGGCATTGCTGCGCGTAGGCGACGAGGCGGAATCCTGGCTGGCGAAGGTCGAACCGACCATGCGCAGTGCCAGGCCGTACGACCTGGCGCACTTTCTCGGCAATCGCCTGTATCGCGCCGTCATGCGCGGGCAATGGGCGCCGGCAGTCGAGTACGGGCTGCAGACGGTCGAGTACACGAAGATGACCGGGTCGGTGTTCCAGCAGATCATCTGGGAGCAACCGCTCGCCTGGGCCCTGGCAGAGGAGGGCAGATTCGAGGAGGCGCGACAGCATCTCGACGCGGTGACGAAACTCGTGGAGTTCACGGGCGCGACCTGCTATCGCCCGCTGGTGCTCCTGACCGAAGCTCGCATTGCCGATCTGTGCGGAGAGCACGATGGATACATCCGGCATCTGCGCGAGGCGTTCGCCGCAGCGCGAACCCACTACGGCGCGCAGCGGCTCCTGTTCTGGATGCCGCAAGTCGCAGCGCCGAAGGTGTGCGCCAACGCGCTCGAACAGGGCATCGATCCGCCGCTGGTTCACATGCTGATCCGCGAGTACCCGCTCGACCCGCCGATTCCGGCGCCGGCGGCCTGGCCGTGGTCGGCGGAAGTTCGAACCCTCGGCACGTTCGAGGTACGGGTGCTGGGGCAGGTGGTCACGTTCACGCACAAGGTGCCGCGCAAGCCGCTGGCCCTGCTCAAGGCGATCGTGGCGCTGGGCAGTACCGACGTGCCCCGCGAACGGGTGCTGGATGCGCTGTGGCCCGACGAGGAAGGCGACGCCGCGGTGCGCAGTCTCGACGTGGCGTTGCATCGCCTGCGCCGGATCCTGGGGGATGCGAATGCGATCGTAGTGGAGTCGAATGCGATCTCCCTGGACCCGCGCCGGGTCCGCACCGACGTGCAGACGTTTCTCGAACTGTTGAGCGAAGTTCGCGCCGCCGCAACGCACAACGATCGACCCCGCGAACTCGATCTCGCTGCCCGGGCGCTGCAGGTCTTCGCCGGCGGGTTCTTGCCTGCGGATGCTGGCGAGTCATGGACCGTGTCGCTCCGGGAGCGCTTGCGCGCCGGTTTCGTGGAAGTGGTGGAAGGCGTGGCATCCCGGCTCGAGGCCGACGGCGAGTGGGCGCAAGCGTCCCGCTGGTATCAGCGTGGACTGGATCTCGAGCCCCTCGGCGAGGCGTTCTACCAGGGCCTCATGCGATGCCACCTGGGGCAGGGGCGGCATGTGGAAGGGCTTGCCGTCTACCAGCGGATGCGTGAGCAACTGAGCACGGTCTGGGGCGTAGCCCCGTCGGCACGCAGCGAGGCGTTGCACCGGGAACTGAAGGCAGCCGCACCGCCGATTCGGTAAATCAACGGTAAGTCCCAAGCCGTCAGCCTCGTCGCAGCCATGAGGACCATCCATGCCTGCGACCGAGACTTTCGTGGTGCGGTTCTACCGCCGGACGACCAATGACGTCGCCGGCACGGTGGAAGCCGTGTCCGACGGATCGATGTGGTCGTTCGTCGGGTTCGATCAGCTGCGCGCGATCCTGGAAGCGGGCGTTCCTCAGGGCCGGGGCCTTGCCCCGCGTTCGCCCAAGAGTCCGAAGGGCCCGCGCTAGCGGACCACACGGACGCCATCGTTCATCCACTGAGGAGCCCACCATGTCGAAGTCGAATCGAAACTCGCTACCGATCCTGGCCACCACGTCCGCTGCGCTTCTGTCGCTGACCCTGGCAGGAAACGCAGCGGCCGAGAAGCGCGATTGCAGCGGCACCAAGCAGGCGAAGCAGGAGATCTCGCGCACCGTAAGCCAGCCCAGCGGCACCGCCGGCCACGAGTTGGTCCAGGCCGTGCGCATCGACGGGCAGACCAGCGCGAACCCTGACTTCAACGGGATCGATCAACTCGTCTACGGGCAGGTCGACCACATCCATGGAACCGGCGACCACCGTGGGCACAGCATCAACCTGCACCGCAATGGCGATCGGTCCTACACGAAGTGGTCCGGAACCCACAAGACCGTCGCCATCGATGGCGGCGGATGGGAAACCACCTTCGACGGCAAGTTCGAGTTCAGCGGCGGGACCGGCAAGTTCGCCTCGATCAAGGGCGGCGGCACCTACAAGGGCAAGATCAATCCCCAGGGCCTCACCGAACAGGACACCTGCATGGCGGATTACTGACGCAGCGATGCCCCGATTGGCCTTGCGGCCTCGCCCTGGAGGGCCATCCCTCATAGGGCGGCCCGGCGCGCACTGAGGGGTCGATCGGTAAGCCATCCGTGGGAGGCGGCGCGCCTACAATCAGGACGTCGGCATTTCCTTCCACGATGGCATGCCTGCATCCCAGCGCCTGCTCGCAAAACTGACCCGACCCCGTCTGCACGGTGCCGTGGCACGGGGGAGGTTGTTCGCGCAGCTCGACGAGGCACGCGGTCGGCGACCCGCAATCTGTATCGTCGGTCCACCCGGTGCGGGCAAGACCACTCTTGCGGCGAGCTGGTTGGACGCTCGCGGCGCCAAGGGGATCTGGTACCAGGTGGATGCCGGGGATACCGACCTCGCCACCTTCTTCCACTACCTGGGACAGGCCGCGGGGCCGTACACCCGCAAGGGCCAGGCACCGTTGCCGGCGCTCACGCCGGAGTATCTGAAGGACATCGAAGGCTTCTCGCGGCGTTTCTTCCGCGAACTGTTCAGCCGGCTGCCGGCTGACGCGGTGGTCGTGCTCGACAACTACCAGGAGGTGGCCTCCGAGCAGCCATTCCACGCACTGGTGGCGCAGGCGGTGGACGAAGTGCCGGCCGGCATGGTCCTGATCGCCATCAGCCGGCGCGATCCACCCGACACGTATGCGCGGCTGATCGCCAACGAGCACGTCGAACTGGTCGACTGGGATCACCTCAAGCTGACACTGGAGGAAGCGCGGGAGATTGCCGCGACGCGGATGTCGATCGACGCCGTCGAGGTCGAGCGACTGCACGCTACCAGCGGCGGCTGGGCTGCCGGACTCACGTTGCTGCTCGAGGGGCGACGGCGGACCGGCTCGACCTCGCCCGACATGCCGGATAGTCGCGACGCCATCTTCGACTACTTCGCGGCGCAGATCTTCGCGCGAGTACCGGAGGCCACCCAGCGGTTTCTGGTGGCGACAGCGTTTCTGCCGCAGGTGCCGGTCTCGATCGCACGTGAGTTGACCGACAACCATGAGGCCGGTGCGATCCTCGACAACCTGTACCACCGGCACCTGTTCACTCACCGGCGTCCTGGCTCCGAACCCGTCTACTGGTACCACGCGCTGTTCCGCTCGTTTCTCAAGGCGCAGGCGGAAGGCGTGCTCGGCTCCGACCGTATCGACGAGTTGCTGAGCCGCGCGGCACGGCTGCTTGAGGCCGCCGGCATGTTCGATGACGCATTCGAACTCTTCCGCGAAGCGCGCGATTGGCCGGCCGCATCACGGCTGATCGAGCGCCGCGCGTCCGATCTGCTGGCCCAGGGCCGCGGGCAGACGCTGCGCGAATGGATCCAGTCGCTACCGCCGGATACGGTGCAAGCTCATCCCTGGGTTCGATACTGGCTCGGCACGTCGCTTGTTCCGCTGAGCCAGAACGATGCGAGAGAACATCTGGAGAGCGTCTACGACCTGTTCCGTGAACGTGGCGAGGTGATCGGCCAGGCGCTGGTCGCCGCCGGGATCATCGATTCCTACGTCTTTCAATGGACCGATTTCCGGCCCATTCTTCGCTGGGTGGACGAACTCGACGGTCTGGTCGATCGTCTTCACCTGGTCAATGATCTGGCGGCCGAACGACGCATCCAGTCCAGCCTGCTGCTGGGCGCGCTGTACACGGCACCGGGGCATCCTCGATTGCTTCGATGCGTCAATCGCGTGACCGAGATGCTCGACGAGCACCTCGATCCCAACAGCAAGCTTGATGCGGCGATGATGCTGCTCGCGTACTGCAATGTCGCCTCCGATGCCGAACGCGGCCCGATTGCCGTGGCCAGAGGCAGCGCTCTGGCTGAGCACAACGAAGTGACCCCTTTCTCGCGGTTGTGGTGGTACCTGCGCCTGGGACACTACTACACGCTGATCGGGGACTATGAGAGGTCGATCCGGATACTCGACCGTGCCGGCGAGATCGCGATTGGGCACGGGTTTCAGTATCTTTCGACCATCGCGAGCCTACTGTTCAGCTACCGGGCCCTCGCCGCGGCGTCCCTCGGTGACGCAAGAGCGACGCGCGAGTATTGCGAGCGCTTGTACGTGAGTGCCGAGACGGGACGCGCGACGCCGCACTGGCATGCGACTCAGGGTCGCATCTACGTGGCTTGCGTATCCGACGATCTGGAGGCGCTGGCCGACCTTGGCGTCGAGTGCGTGGAAGCCGCTCGCGTGACCGGGATGGTTTACCTCGAAGTTCTTGCCCAGGCACACCATGCCATCGGGCTTGCAGCGAGCAGTCAGCGCGAGGCGTTGAAGAAGTGCCTCGAGGACCAGCGGCAACTTATCCGTGGCACGTGCCTGGCGCATTTCGAATGCGAGGCCACCATGGTGGAAGCGTGGGATGCCCTGCGTCACGACGAAACGTCGAGAGGCCGGGATCTCCTGCGCTCGGCGCTGAGGTTCGCGCGTGAAACGCGCGGTCGGTTCGTGAACATCTTTCGTGGCACATTCGTGTTCCGGGACCTGATGGCCGAAGCCTTCTCAGCCGGAATCGATGTCGAGTTCGTCACGGAGACTATTCGTCGCTTCCGCGTGGTACCCCCGACAGCGGCCACGGATCGCTGGCCCTGGCCGGTAAAGGTGCATACGCTCGGTCGGTTCGAAGTGGTGATCGATGGCGCAACGCTGGAATTCTCCGGTAAGGCGCCGCGCAAGCCCCTGGCCCTGCTCAAGGCAATCGTGGCGATGGGCCCCAACGCCGTGCCGGTGTCCGCATTGATCGATGCCCTGTGGCCGGACGAGGAGGGCGATGCGGCACGCAAGTCGTTGGACGTCACGGTGGCGCGGCTGCGCAGGTTGCTGGGGCGCCCCGAAGCGGTGATCGTGAGCGACGAAGCGGTGAGCTTGAATCCGAAGCTGTGCTGGACCGATGCGCAGAGCTTTCAGGTACGGGTCGAAGCAGCGCAGACGACCGAGCAGCGTCGGCAGGCCTGCGCCGTTTATGGCGGTACATTCCTGCCAGGCGACCTCGACGTCCCGTGGAGCGCCAAGCGGCGGGAGGGGTTGCGCAATCGCTTCATCCGCCTCGTGGAAGACCTGGGGTTGGCGGCCGAGGACGAGCACGACTGGAACGAGGCGATCGAGTCGTATCGTCGCGGCCTCGAAGCCGACGAACTCGCGGAGACCTTCCACCAAGGCTTGATGCGCTGCTATCGAGCGCTGGGACGCCACGCGGAAGGGATCTCGACCTATCGCCGTCTGCGTCATACGCTGTCGGTGACGCTCGGCATCGCTCCGTCCGAACACAGTCAGGCGCTGGCGCGTGCGTTGCAGCAGGACGGCGCGGCGATGTAGACGCGATCGTGGCCACCGTACAGCGTCCGCTCGCGAAACGTGCCTGCCCGCGCCTGTGAGGGCCCCGTCCGGAGGAAAGCAGGCGCTCAAGACGACACTGAAGAGACTGGCGTACAATTCCGTATATGTCGGAATGTATGTGTTTAGTAAGGAGTCGCCATCGTGCTTGCCACGCTCACCAGCAAGGGTCAGTTCACGCTACCGAAGGAAATCCGGGAACGGCTCGGCCTCACACCGGGCAGTCGACTGGACTTTTCCATCGATGAGAGGGGAATGCTTGTCGCTCGGCCGGTGACAACCACCGCACTGGGTCTCGCGAGGTCGTTCGCCAAGTCGGGGCGCAAGCCCGTTTCGGTGGCTGCAATGAAGGAGGCGGTCGAGAAGACTGCGGCCGAAATGAATCCGCGCAAGAAGCGTTGAGATGGCGTCGATCGGCATCGACACCAACGTTCTGGTGCGGTTGCTGACGGGGGACGATCCCCAGCAAGAGGCTGCCGTGCATCGGTTGCTCGCGCCCTACGACACGATCGCGGAGTCCGTGTTGATCAACGACATCGTTCTCGTGGAAACGATCTGGACGCTGAAGCGCCTGTACGGGTTCGACAAGGCGGCGCTCGTCGAGGTACTCGAGAAGTTGCTGTCCACCATCACGTTCGAATTCGAGCGACGCCAATGGTTGACCGTCGCGACCGGCTTGTTCGCCGGGAGTGGTGCCGATTTCTCCGACTGCCTCATCGTCGCCAGGAACGCGTTCATGGGTTGCGAGGCTACGGCGACGTTCGACCAGGCGATGAACGGTCTGCCCGGGGTGAAGCTGCTCCAGGGCTGAGGCGCCGATCCGTAAGCCATCCGTGGGTGGCGGCGCGCCTACAATGGGATCGTCGGCGTTTACTCCCAACGATGGCATGCCAGCGACTGCGCGCCTGCTCGCCAAGCTCACCCGCCCGCGCCTGCACGGTGCCGTGGCACGGGGGAGGTTGTTCGCGCAACTCGACGAGGCACGCGGTCGGCGACCCGCAATCTGTATCGTCGGTCCACCCGGTGCGGGCAAGACCACTCTTGCGGCGAGTTGGTTGGACGCCCGCGGCGCCAAGGGGATCTGGTACCAGGTGGATGCCGGGGACACCGACCTCGCCACCTTTTTCCACTACCTGGGACAAGCGGCCAAACCGTTCAAACGCAAGGCGCAACCGCCCCTGCCTGCACTCACGCCCGAGTACCTGAACGACGTTGCCGGTTTCTCGCGCCGGTTCTTTCGGGAGTTGTTCTCGCGCCTGCCGGACCGATCGGTCCTGGTGCTCGACAACTACCAGGAAATCGCATCGGATCAACCGTTCCACGGCTTGATCGCCGAGGCCGTTGCCGAAGTACCGGCAGGGTTGGTGCTCGTGGCGCTCAGCCGGCGCGATCCGCCCGACACCTATGCGCGGCTCATCGCCAACGAGGATGTCGCGTTCGTGGATTGGGATCAGCTCAAGCTGACGCTGGAGGAGGCGGGCGAGATCGCGTCGGCACGAACGTCGATCGACGCCGCCGAGATCGAACGCCTCCACGCCACGAGCGGCGGGTGGGCCGCGGGGCTCACCTTGCTGCTCGAAGGGCGCCGGCGCAATGCGCCCGCCTCGACCGACGTGCCGGAGGGGCGCGATGCGATCTTCGACTACTTCGCGGCGCAGATCTTCGCGCGCGTGCCGGAGACTACCCAGCGTTTCCTCGTGGCTACTGCGTTCCTGCCGCAGGTGCCGGTGTCGATCGCGCGCGAGTTGACCGGCAACGAAGCCGCGGATGCGATTCTGGACGACTTGTACCGCCGGCACCTGTTCACGCATCGCCGTCCGGGTGCGGAGCCGGTGTACTGGTATCACGCGCTGTTTCGCACGTTTCTGAAGGCGCAGGCTGGCGCCGTTCTCGGCACCGACCGTATCGCAGAGATCCTGAGCCGGGCTGCCCGCTTGCTGGAAGCCGGCGGCATGTTCGACGACGCCTTCGAGTTGTTTCGCGAAGCGCGGGACTGGACTGCAGCCGAGCGTCTGATCGAGCGCCGCGCCGCTGACCTGCTCGATCACGGGCGCGGCCAGACGTTGCGGGAATGGATCCAGGTCTTGCCGCCAGCCATGCTGATCGATCAGCCACGGCTGCTCTACTGGCTCGGCACTTCCCTCGTTTCGCTCGATCAGGTCACGGCGCGCACGCACCTGGAGCAAGCGTTCTCGCGTTTCCATGCAGCGGGTGAAACGTTCGGGCAGGCGCTGTGCGCCGCCGGCATCATCGACGCCTATGTGTTCGAGTGGGCAGAGTTCCAGCCGGTGAGGCGCTGGGTCGACGCTCTCGAGGGGCTGATCGATCGGGTGCGGGTTGCGGACAGTCCGACGTCCGAGCAGCGCATGCTCTCCAGCCTGCTGCTCGGGATGTTGTACGTTGCGCCCGACCACCCGAGGCTTCCATGGTGCGTGGCGCGGGTGAGCGAGATCATGGACGAGGACCTCGCTGTCGGCAGCAAGCTGGCTGCAGCCATGATGCTGCTGGCCTACTGCAACCTCGCGTGGGACGTGGAGCGATCGATCGTGGTCGCTGCGCGCGGCAACGCACTGGTTCGAAGCAGCGGCATCACGCCGTTTGCGCGGCTCTGGTGGCAGCTGCGCCTCAGCTTGCAGGTGTCGGAACAGGGGCGCTACGAGGAGGCGATCGCGATTCTGGATGAGGCCGAGAAGCTCGCGCGCGCCAACGGCTTCCATCGCATCTCCAACATGATGAGCTTGCTATGGGTGTATCGGGAGGTGATCGCCGCGGAGTTGGGCGATCTGCGGACCATGCAGCGCGACTGCGACCTCGCGGTCGCCGAGGCGAGATCCGGGCACCCGATGGCGATCTCCAACGCGATCTTTGCCCGGGTGTATTCCCAGTGCGCCGCAGGCAATGAGGAGGCGATGGCGATCTCGGGAATCGAGTGCATGCAGGCCGCGCAGGCCACCGGAATGGTCTACCTGGAAGTGTTGGCCATGGTGCTCCACGCGATCGGGCTTGCGAGCGCCGGGCAGCGTGCCGCCTTGGGACAGATACTCGCCGTGCTGCGCGCCCGCGTCAGCGGCACGTGCTTCGCCCAGGCAGCGATCGACGTGGCACTCATCGAAGCATGGGACGTGATGAGGCACGAGGATCACTCCCGGGGCCTGCACCTGTTGACGGAGGCGCTGGCGCAGGGGCGAGCGTCGCGATGGAAATCCTGGAATGCGTATCGTCTGTGCCGGGTGCACAGAGAGGCGTTCGCCGAAGCCTGCGAAGCCGGGATCGAAGTGGACTTCGTCAGCGATCTGGTCCGGACCTATCGGCTGGCACCGCCGGCCTGTGCAACGGAGCGCTGGCCGTGGGCGGTGAAGGTGCGAATGCTCGGCCGGTTCGAGGTGGTCGTGAACGATGCGGTCCTGGAGTTTTCCGGCAAGGCGCCGCGTAAACCACTGGCATTGTTGAAAGCAATCGTGGCGATGGGGCCGACCGGTGTGCCGGTCGCATCGCTGATCGATGCACTGTGGCCCGACGAGGATGGGGACGCTGGGCGCAAGTCCCTGGACGTCACCGTGGCGCGGCTGCGCAAGCTGCTTGGCCGCAGCGATGCCATCTTGGTGAGCGACGAGGCCGTGACATTGAATCCCAGAGTTTGCTGGGTCGATGCACAGAGTTTCGTCGCACTGTCCGAAGCGGCATCGACGCCGGAGGAATGCCGTCGCGCGAGCAGCGTGTACGGAGGAACCTTCCTTCCGGGAGACATTGACGCACCCTGGAGCGCCAAGCGCCGGGAAGGGTTGCGCAACCGTTTCATTCGTCTCGTCGAGGAGGTGGGGGCCCATGCGGAGGAGGCGTCGGCCTGGGACGAGGCCATCGCCTGGTACGGCCGCGGTCTCGAAGCCGACGAGCTCGCTGAGACCTTCCACCTGGGGCTGATGCGCTGCTACCGGGCGCTGGGCCGGCACGCCGAAGGCATGTCGGCCTACCGCCGCTTGCGCCAGACGCTGTCGCTCACTCTGGGCATCGCACCGTCGGAGCAGAGCCAGGCGCTCGCTCGTGCACTGCAGCAAGACGGCGCGCCTGCCTGAACGAGGAGTGTCGGGCTGAATCAGCGGAGTCTCGGCTCTATCCGCGACGGGGCCGGCGCACTATATTCAGAGCGGGCATATGTAAGCCCGATGTAAGGCATAACGGCGCAGCATGCGTGTCGGGGAGACGCGCGGCGCCGATGCCGCAGGCTGCCCTCGTTCCGCCTCGACGGATTGCTCGCCGAGCACGGATCTCGATCTTTTTACCTTCTCGAGGAGATCCTCATGGATGTCGAAAAGCTTCCCACGAACCGGCGCGAAATCTTCAACCTTGCCGCCATGGCGGCGATCGTAGGCGCTGGCGCTGCGCTGCCCGTGGCCACGGCGGCGGCGGCGACGCCCGCGACCGATTTCACCCGCTGGCTCGACAGCATCAAGGGCAAGCAGAAAGCGCTGCTCGATATGCGCGAACCCAACGGTGGCATGGGCATGGCCTGGGCCTGGGTGTTCCTCTTCACGGCGCCGCAGGCGTACGGGATCCCGGAGAGCGACGTGACCGTCGTCATGGTCATGCGCCACAACGCCATTCCCGTGGCGCTCGGCGATGCCGCGTGGAGCAAGTACAAGCTTGGCGAGTTCTTCAAGATCGACGATCCGGCAACCGGCGCGCCGGCAGTGCGCAATCCGTACTACACGACGATGGCGGAGCCGTTCCTGCCGGACATGGCTCTGCAGAAGCTGATCGACCGCAACGTGAAAGTGGCGGCGTGCGACATGGCCATCGCGTTCTACAGCGGCCTGATCGCGAAGCAGATGGGTCTCAAGCCCGAGGACGTCAAGAACGACTGGAATGCCGCCTTGCTGCCCGGCATCGTCCATGCACCTTCGGGGCTCGTGGCGTGCCAGGGCGCGCAGTCGCGCGGCTGCGAGTATCTGTTCGCCGGCTGATCCGGGAGCTGGTGCGGTTCCTCTCGACGCGGCTGGTGCCGCGTCCCGAGGAGCCGTGCGCGGTCCGACACCATGAAAACAACAATCGTCATCAGCTTTGCCTTCTTGGCGTTGCTTGCCTCGGCCGCGGCCCAGCCCGCACGCCCGACCATCGAGGAACTCAAGGCCCGTGTAGTCCTGGACGACTACGAATCCAACGTCCTGTTCGGCTACAACATCGTCATGGAGACCAACAAGTACGCCGCGCGCTACGCGGGTAACAAGCTCAATTGCACGAGCTGTCACCTGAAAGGCGGCACGCAGCCGGACGGGTTTCCTCTCAATGTCGCAGGTGTCTACCCGAAGTGGCGCGCGAAGAACGGTGTGCGCAACGGCATCGAACTGCGCATTCGCGACTGCTTCCTCTACAGCCTGAACGGCGTGATGCCGCCACCGGAGGCGCCGGAAGTCCAGGCGGTCGCTGCATACATTCACTACCTCTCGGAAGGTGAGGTGATCGGCAAGCCACCGGCCGGCTGGGGCGTGCCGACGCTGCCCGACACCGGTGCCGATCCGAATCCGCCGCGCGGCGCCACGGTCTACGCGCGGTTCTGTGCACCCTGCCACGGCAAGGACGGGCAGGGCACTGCTGCGGCGCCGCCTGTCTGGGGGCCGGATTCCTATAACGCCGGCGCCGGAACCAACAACGTGCAGCGTGCGGCGGGTTTCATCTGGGCCAACATGCCCATGGGTAACGAACGCAGCCTCACGCACCAGGAGGCGCTCGATGTCTCGGCGTTCCTGCATCTGCAGTTGCGACCTTTCGATCCGCGCGAGAGCGGCCTGAAGAAGCTGGCCGAGCGCGTCTACCACCGCATCGCCACATGGATGGGAAAGGCTGAGCGGTGAAGCTGGGCGCTTACTGCGCGATGCTGCTGCGCGAAGCGCTCCCCGACTTTTCCTGGCGGCGGCGCGCCGACGTGAGGCGCGAGTTTCTCGCCGGCATCGTGGGTGCCGTGCTGGTCATCCCGCAGGCCATCACGTTCGCCTATCTCGTCGGGCTGCCGCCGGAGACCGGGCTCTACTGCGCGGTGTTCGTGGGCTTTCTCGCCAGCCTGTTCGGCAATTCGCCGATGGTCGGGGGGCCGAACACGGCGGTGTCGATCCTGCTGAGTCTCACGGTGATGCAGTTCGCGGGGCGCGGTAGTCCGATCTACACCGAGTTCGTGCTGGTGCTGAGCCTCATGGTCGGGTTGATCCAGCTCGCCATCTGGTTGTTGCGCGGGGCCGAGATCTTTCGCTACTTCAGCCCGGCCGCGATCATCGGGATCAAGACCGGCGTGGGCGTGCTGCTCATCACCTCGGCACTCGAAGGCGCTCTGGGGCTCTCGCCGCTGTCGACCCAGTTCTTCTACGAGAAGTTCTACCTTGCCGCGGTGTCGTGGGGCGAGCTCGTCAATCCCTTCGCGGTCACTATCGCTCTCGTCACAATCGCGAGTGGACTTGTGCTGAAGCGATTCTGGCCGCGAACCTAC
>LNDQ01000033.1 GCA_001464695.1 Betaproteobacteria bacterium Ga0077523
ATAGTGCGGCAACCCGTGCGAAAGTAGGTCACCGCAAGGCTCCCATCAACAACCAACGCCCCTCGCTACACATCCAGTAGCCTGGGGCGTTGGCGTTTTGCGTCCACGAGAAGCGTGACGCCGCACCGATGTGCACCACGTCGGAGCGCAGGCCCGGACGCGCGCCCGATGTCTGCGCGCGAAACCATCGCGTCAGTCGGTTCTTGTACCATCAGGCCGGATTCGCTGTCGGACCCGCCCGTCTTGAAAGTACCGGTATGAAATCGATCCTCGCTTCGCTGTGCGCTTTCGCCTGCCTGGTGGCCTTGCCTGCGTTCGCGCAGGAACCGGTCAAGGGCGGCACGCTCACCATGATCGCCCAGCCGGAGCCGCCGATCCTCGTTTCGGCGTTCAATTCAGCTGCGCCCATCGGCGTCGTGTCGACCAAGATCTTCGAAGGGTTGCTCACCTACGATTTCGACATGAACCCCCGACCGGTGCTTGCCGAGACCTGGAAGCTGAGTGCGGATGGGAAGAGCATCACCTTCAACCTGCGCAAGGGCGTGAAGTGGCACGACGGCAAGGACTTCACCTCGGCCGACGTGCAGTTTTCCGTGCTGAAAGTCTGGAAGGAACTGCATCCGCGCGGACGGTCGACGTTCGCTAAGGTCACTGCCGTGGAGACGCCGTCGCCCACTACGGTGATCATCAAGCTCTCCGAGCCCTCGCCGCCGCTTCTGTCCGCACTCTCGGGATACGAGGGCCAGATCCTGCCCAAGCACCTGTACGATGGCACGGACATCGCGCAGAACCCCTGGAACAACAAGCCGGTCGGTACCGGACCCTTCGTGTTCAAGGAATGGCAGAAGGGCAACTTCATCCAGCTCGAGCGCAACCCCAACTACTGGGACAAGGGCAAGCCCTACCTGGACCGAATCGTGTTTCGGATCATTCCCGATGCCTCCGCCCGTGCTGCGGCGTTCGAGACCGGCGAAGTGCTGCTCGGCGGGTTCAGCCCGGTTCCGCTCAACGACGTGAAGCGCCTGGAAGGAACGGCCAAGTTCGACATCGAGACGCGCGGCTACGAGTATCTCGCGCCGATGTTCCTGATCGAGTTCAACCTGGCCAACCCGTACCTCAAGGACAAGCGCGTGCGCCACGCCATCGCGCACGCCATCGACAAGGACGTGGTGGTGAAGACCATCTGGTTCGGCTTCGGCAGACCTGCCGTCAGTCCCGTTCCCTCGGTCCTCACCCAGTTTCACCACTCGACCGTCCCGAAGTATTCCTACGACCCGAAAAGAGCCGAGCAACTGTTGGACGACGCGGGCTTCAAGCGCGGCGCCGGAGGCAAGCGCTTCAAGCTGGTCCATGACTTCCTGCCGTATGGTGCCGATTACCAGCGGACGTCGGAGTACATCAAGCAGGCCCTCGGCAAGGTGGGCATCGACGTGGAGATCCGCAGCCAGGACACGGCCGCATTCCTGAAGCGCGTGTACACCGACAACGACTTCGACATGACCACGAACTTCTTCTACGCCCTGCCCGACCCCACCATCGGCGTCCAGCGCATCTACTGGTCGAAGAACATCAAGAAGGGCGTGCCGTTCTCGAACGCTTCGGGCTATACCAACCCCGAGATGGACAAGGTGATCGAAGACGCCCAGGTCGAGCACGACAGGAAGAAGCGGCGCGAGATCCTCAACCACATGCAGCAGATCGCCGCGGACGACATTCCCGTGCTCGACCTGTTCGAGGTGCGCTTCTTCACCCTGGCGAGCAAGCGTGTACAGAACCACACCAGTTCGGCCGAAGGCGTCTATGCGTCCTTTTCCAACGTCTGGCTGAAGCCTTAGCGTTCCGCCCGGCACTCTTCGGTCGTCCCATGCCCAGAGTCGTCCGCTACCTGGCGTGGCGCCTGTTGCAGGCGATTCCCATCGTCGCTGGGATCGCCGTGTTCAATTTCATGCTGCTGCAGTTTGCCCCGGGCGACGCTGCGGACGTGCTGGCCGGTGAAGCCGGTGGTGCGACCCCCGAGTACATCGCCCAGCTCAAGGCACGCTTCGGCCTCGATCAGCCCGTGCCGGTCCAGCTCGGCAAGTACCTGTGGAACGTAGCTCGGCTGGATCTCGGCTTCTCGTTCCGCCACAACATGCCAGTGGTCGATCTGATCCTTTCGCACCTGCCCGCGACGTTGTTGCTGATGGGTGCGGCGATCGTGCTCGCCTTCAGCCTGGGTGTATTGCTCGGCGTCACCGCGGCACGGCACGTCAACCGACCGCTCGACACGATCATTTCCGTGGGAGCCCTGCTGGCCTATGCCACACCGATCTTCTGGATCGGGCTGATGATGATCCTGCTCTTTTCAGTGCAGCTCGGCTGGCTGCCATCCAGCGGCATGCGCACCATCGGCGCCGATCTGACGGGCTTCACCTATGCGATCGACGTAGTCCGGCATCTGGTACTGCCCGCGACAGCGCTATCGCTGTTCTTCATGGCCCTCTACACACGACTCATGCGCGCCTCGATGCTCGAGGTCTACTCGCTCGACTATGTGACGACCGCGCGCGCCAAAGGTTTGACCGAACGGCGCGTGGCCTTCAAGCACGTCCTGCGCAACGCCCTGTTGCCCATGGTCACCATGCTGGGCCTGCAGGTCGGATCCATGCTGGGCGGCTCGGTGCTGGTGGAAACCGTCTTTGGTTGGCCGGGTCTCGGCCGCCTCGCGTTCGAGGCGGTGTTCCAGCGCGACAACAACCTGTTGCTGGGCATCCTGCTGCTGTCGTCCGTGCTCGTGGTGATCGTCAACGTGGTCATCGACCTCACCTACGCGCGCCTGGATCCGCGCATCGAAGTCGGTTAGAGCATGCAGGATTTCCTCCGCCGTTTCGCCCGCAACCAGGCCGCAATCGTCGGTGTCGTGATCCTGCTCGTCGTGATCGCGCTGGCACTGCTGGCTCCCGTGCTGTATCCGGACAGCCCGTGGGACATGGTGACCGAGCCGTTCCTCGCTCCCGGTGCCGATCGCGCGCATCCGCTGGGCTCGGACATGATGGGCCGCGATCTCGCGGCCGGCATCTTCCATGGAGCCCGCGTGAGCCTGATGATCGGCATCGTCGCGACGCTGGTTGCACTGGCCGTGGGCGTCACCATCGGCGCTATTGCCGGCTATTACGGTGGCTGGGTCGACAACGTGCTGATGCGCGTCACCGAGCTGTTCCAGACCATCCCGGCGTTCATCTTCGCGATCGTGCTGGTGTCCATCTTCCAGCCGTCGGTCACCAGCATCGTGCTGGCGATCGGGACCGTGTCGTGGCCTCCAGTGGCTCGCCTCACGCGCAGCGAGTTCCTCACCCTGCGCAGTCGCGAGTTCGTGCAAGCCTGTATCACCATCGGCATGGGTGACCTGCGCATCATCGTGCTGCACGTCCTGCCGAACGCGCTGGCGCCCATCATCGTCACCGGGTCGTTGATGGTGGCCACGGCCATTCTCACGGAAGCCGGGTTGGCGTTCCTCGGGCTGGGGGACCCCAACGTGATGAGCTGGGGCACGATCATCGGTGCCGGTCGCGACGTGCTGCGCACCGCCGCCTACGTCACGGCGATCCCCGGTATCGCAATCCTGTTGACGGTGCTCGCGCTCAACCTGGTCGGTGAAGGGTTGAACGACGCGCTCAACCCGAAGCTCAAGAACCGATGAGTGCGCCACTGCTCGAGGTCCGGGACCTGCAGACGCATTTCTTCACGCGCGCCGGCGTGGCGAAGGCGGTCGACGGTGTCAGCTTCGACATCGCGGCCGACGAGACCCTGGCACTGGTGGGCGAGTCCGGTTGCGGCAAGTCGGTCACGGCCTTCTCGATCCTGCGCCTGATCGCCGATCCGCCCGGTCGCATCGTCGGCGGCAGCATCCGGCTCAATGACGACGATCTGCTGGCGATGACCGACGCGCAGATGCGAACCGTGCGCGGCAACCGGATCGCGATGATCTTCCAGGAACCGATGACTGCCCTCAACCCGGTGTTTTCCATCGGTGAGCAGATCGTCGAGGCGGTACTGCAACACCGCACTCTCGATCGGAAGGCCGCATGGCGCCGGACCGTCGAACTGCTGGAGCGTGTGCGTATCCCCGATGCGGCGCGTCGCGCCTACGAGTATCCGCATCGCCTGTCCGGTGGCCTGCGCCAGCGAGCCATGATCGCGATGGCGCTCGCTTGTGAACCGAAACTGCTGATTGCCGACGAGCCGACCACGGCACTCGACGTGACCATCCAGGCCCAGATCCTCGACCTGATCGGTGAGTTGAAGCGCGAAACCGGGATGGGCGTCCTGCTGATCACGCACGACCTGGGCGTCGTGGCTCAGCATGCGCAGCGAGTCGCTGTGATGTACGCGGGGCGCATCGTCGAGCAGGCGCCGATCGGCGACCTGTTCGCGAACCCGCAGCATCCGTACACGCGCGGATTGCTCGCGTCGATCCCGAAGGGCGGCGGCGTGTCCGATCGATTGACCGAGATCACCGGCATGGTGCCTGCCCTTACCGCGATGCCGCGCGGCTGTGCATTCCAGCCGCGGTGCCCACTGGCCTTCGAGCGGTGCGATCGCGAACGACCGGAACTCGCCGAGGTCGTTGCGCATCGGCGTGTCGCCTGCTTTGCTACACCCTCGGGGGGCGGTTGTGGCTAGTCCGATCCTGTCGCTCGCCGAACTGGCGATGCACTTCCCGACGCCCGCTGGCCTGGTCCGAGCGGTCGACGGCGTGTCGATCGACATTGCGCCGGGCGAGACCGTCGGGCTGGTCGGCGAATCGGGTTGCGGCAAGAGCACTTTGGGCAAGACCTCCATGCGGCTTACCCGACCGACGGCGGGGTCCATCCGGCTCGAAGGCCACGAGATCTCCGATCTGTCGCGCAGCGCCCTGCGACCGTGGCGGTCGAAGCTGCAGATGATTTTCCAGGATCCCTACGCCTCGCTCAATCCGCGGCTGACCGTGGGCCGAACGCTCGAGGAGCCCTTGATCGTCCATGGTCGCGGCAACGCTGCGGAACGACGCGACCGCGTGCGCTGGCTCGCGGACAAGGTTGGGCTGCGCCCGGAAGCGCTGCAACGACACCCGCACGAGTTCTCGGGTGGTCAGCGGCAACGCATCGGTATCGCGCGCGCTCTTGCGCTAGAGCCAAAGCTCGTGATCTGCGACGAACCGGTGTCGGCGCTCGACGTGTCGGTGCGGGCCCAGGTCATCAATCTCCTGATGGACTTGAAGCGCGACCTTGGTCTCGCCTACCTCTTCATCTCCCACGACCTCTCGGTGGTGGAGCACGTGTCCGACCGGATCGCGGTCATGTACCTCGGCAAGCTCGTGGAGATCGCCGACCGGCACACGCTATGGACGCGACCGCAGCATCCCTATACCCAGGCGCTGATCGCCGCGGTGCCGGTTGCCGATCCGTCCCATGCAACCGACCGCAGGCCCGGCTTGGTCGAGGGTGATCTGCCGAGCCCGCTCGATCCGCCGAGCGGTTGCCGGTTCCGCACACGCTGCCCGATTGCCGTCGCGCAATGCGCGGAACGCGAGCCGCCGTTGCGGCCGCTTGCGTCCGGACACTTCGTTGCCTGCGATCGGGTTGCCGGCACCTGACACGGGCCGGCAACGCTTCAACCGTGCTTGAAGACGATCGTCTTCGAGTGGCAGAACTCGCGCAGGGCCTCGAAACCCTTTTCACGGCCGTGGCCTGATTTCTTCACGCCGCCGAAGGGCAGTTCGATGCCGCCGCCGGCGCCGTAGCCGTTGACGAACACCTGACCGCAGCGCATGGCCTTCGCCACGCGCATCTGGCGACCGCCGTTGGCAGTCCAGATGCCCGCGACCAGACCGTAGTCCGTGCCGTTTGCGAGCTTGATTGCATCGGCTTCGTCTTCGAAGGAGATGATGGACAGCACCGGCCCGAATACTTCTTCGCGTGCCAGGGCATTCTCGCGCGGCACCGGTCCGAACAGCGTGGGCGCCACGTAGTAGCCGTCGGGCGGGACGCCGTCAGCCACCTTCGCCTGGGCCAGGACGCCGATTCGATCGTTGCCCGCGCGTTCGATGAAGCCGGACACGCGCTGTTTCTGGGTCGCGCTGATCAAGGGACCGCAATCGAGATCCATGGTTGCCGATCCGACGCGCAGCTGGGCAAAACGCTCCGCAACGCGACCCACGAATCTGTCGTAAATGGCCTTCTGTACCAGCACGCGGCTGCCTGCGGAGCAGGTCTGGCCGCCGTTCTGCACGATGGCGTTCACGACCACGGGGACGGCTGCGTCGAAGTCCGCGTCGTCGAACACGATCTGCGGCGATTTGCCGCCGAGCTCGAGCACGCAGCCGATGTGATTCTTCGCCGCCGCGATCTGCACCAGCGTGCCCACTTCAGGCGAGCCGGTGAACGACAGGAAATCGATGTCCGGATGGCTCGCGAGCGCCGCACCGGCCTCCTCGCCGATGCCGGTCACGACGTTCAGCACGCCGGGCGGCAGGCCGGCTTCCATCGCGAGCCCTGCCAGGCGGACCGGCGTGAGGCAAGCTTCCTCCGCAGGCTTCAACACGGTGCAGTTACCCATCGCAAGCGCCGGCGCCACGGTCCGGCCGAACATCTGCGCGGGGTAGTTCCACGGGATGATGTGGCCCGTGACGCCCTTCGGATCCCGCAGGACAGTCACCATGTAGCCGTCGAGGAACGGAATCACGTCGCCATGGAACTTGTCCGCGGCCGAACCGTAGAACTCGAAGTACCGCGCCGCCGCGGTGATGTCGGCACGCGCCTGCTTCATGGGCTTGCCGGTGTCGGCCGCCTCGAGCTGGGCCAACTCCTCGAAGTGCTCGAGGATCTTGGTGCCGAGCTTGGTGAGAATGCGGCCGCGCTCCACGGCCGTCATGCGGCTCCAGGGTCCTTCCTCGAAGGCCTTGCGAGCGGCCTTGACGGCCAGGTCGATGTCCGCGGCGGTTCCGCGGGCGATGCGCGCGAACACCTGGCCGTCGCTGGGGCTCGCCACGTCCACCGTGCGACCATCCGAGGCGGGCTGCCAGCGGCCGTCGATCAGGTTGTCGCGGGTGACGATGGTTTCCGGAGCGCTGGCGCGCACGGGGCTCAAGCTCATGATCGTTCCTCGAAGAGAGTTGTGCGGAAAGACCCGCATTCTACCGCTCCATGCGAAATGACCCGGCCAGCGTTCGGAATCGAACACAGGTGCGGATGTGGGCCCGGTACGCTGCAACCAAATCGAACCCCTGCCGTCACAAGCGTGGCGAGATCGTGCGGGGCGCGCCCTGCTCGCTGGGTCACGAACGCCCATCGGTTCGTTCCCAGTCGCTCCGATCGCGCGAACGGGTGGTCGCTTTTTTGCGTAACCGTCGCCGGAAGCCAAGGCGACGATCGAAAGGTCGTCGAATCGCGACACTGCTGCAACGCTCGAACGTGCCGATAATTCCATGTTCACCCTATTCCCGTCAGGCGGCGTGCCGCGGCGGTTCACCAACATGTGGGCGAGTTCGTCTGTGAAGGTCGTGGTGCTGTTCGTCGCCCCGGCCCTGGTCGTGCTGATGGCGTATCTGGCCGCCCCGTGGGTGGCGGACTTGCCGCCAGAGTTGGCCGGTTTGCAGAAACTGGGACCGGTCGCGGTCCTCGCGTTCGCCGCCGCGATCGCAATCGCCTTCAATCGCGGTCGCGTGCTACTGGCAGTGCTGGCGTTGTCGATCGCCTACACCGGACTGCACCTCGCGTGGAACGAGGATACGGCCGGACATCTGTCGCTGACGGTCTTTGCGGCAATCACGATCCTGCTGCCGCTCAATCTGGGCGCGCTCGCCCTGTTGAAGGAACGCGGGCTGTCGAGCCGCTGGGGCGCGCGGCGCCTGGGGGCAATCGTCGTGCAGGCCACGGCGGTGCTGGCGCTCGCCACTGGTCGGCCTACTGCGTTGACGCAGGCCGCCTGGGGGGCACCGGCGGGGCTGGCGTGGTTGGCCGCGTCGCCGATCCCGCCGATCGGCGTACTGGCGCTTGCGCTGGGCTTCGTCGGTGCAGTGGTCGCGACCTGCCTGCGCCGTTCCGCCATCGAGGCTGGACTCGCCGGTGCGATCGTCGCGGTCGCGCTCGCGGTGCACGACGTTACTGTGCCGCTCGCCTTTGAAGTCTTCGTCGCATTCGGGGCGATGATGCTGGCCGTCGGCGTACTTCAGGACACCTACCGTCTCGCGTTTCGCGATGAACTCACGGGCCTGCCGAGCCGACGCGCACTCAACGAGCGCCTGCTGGCACTCGGCGATCGCTACACCATCGCCATGGTCGACGTGGACCATTTCAAGCAGTTCAACGACCGCTGGGGCCACGACGTCGGCGACCAGGTGCTGAAGATGGTGGCTGCCCACCTCGAGCGCGTGGCGGCCGGGGGGCGCGGCTATCGATACGGCGGCGAAGAGTTCACGCTGGTGTTCAGCGGGCGCAGTGTTCGCGATGTCTTGCCGCACGTGGAAGCGGTCCGGGAGGCGATCGAGCACTACGCGCTGGCTATCCGTGCGCCGGATCGACCAAAGCAGGGCGACGGCGCGCGACGCGGCCGCAGTGCCCGCAGCGAGCGGCAGAGCGTTTCGGTGACGGTCAGCATCGGCGTTGCCGAGCCCAGCGGGCGCAACGATTCACCCGAGGCGGTGTTGCGGGCGGCCGACGCGGCGCTGTACCGCGCCAAGAACAAAGGCCGAAATCAGATCAGTCGCTGACCGCATTCGTGGTCGGCCGCATCGTCGGTCGCCCGGGAACCATCGAACGGCGCCGATCGATTACCATCGCGACCTGATCGGAACGAGGGGGAGCGGCCGTGACAACGGTTTCGGGGGCATACGACTACATCGTCGTCGGCGCAGGGACGGCCGGCTGCGTGCTGGCGAACCGGCTGTCTGCCGACTCTTCGAAGCGGGTACTGCTCGTCGAGGCCGGTGGCCCGGACAACTACTTCTGGATCCACGTCCCGGTGGGGTATCTGTACACCATCGGCAATCCGCGCACCGACTGGTGCTTCAAGACCGAGGCCGAGCCGGGACTCAATGGCCGCAGCATCCTGTATGCACGCGGCAAGGTGCTCGGTGGTTGCTCGTCCATCAACGCGATGATCTACATGCGCGGGCAGAAGAGCGACTACGACCACTGGGCGGCACAGGGGAATCGCGGGTGGAGCTGGGACGACGTGCTGCCGGTCTTCAAGCGCACCGAAGACTATGCGCATGGCGCCGACGACCTGCACGGCGCCGGCGGCGAGCTGCGCGTGGAAGAGCGGCGCGTGTCGTGGGAGATCCTCGACGCATGGCGTGACGCCGCCGAGGAATGTGGTATCCCCAAGATCGCGGAGTTCAATCGCGGCGACAACTTCGGTACTGCCTATTTCCAGATGAACCAGCGGCGTGGCGTGCGCTGGAACGCGACCAAGGCCTTTCTGCGGCCGGTGCGCGACCGAACCAATCTCGAGATCGTGACCGGCGCCCATGTCGAGCGCGTGACGATCGACACCAGGGACGGTGCGAAGCGCGCCACCGGCGTGGTGCTGCGATTGGACGACGGCTCCACGGTCGACGTTGCTGCGTCACGCGAAGTAGTGCTCGCTGCCGGGGCGATCGGCTCGCCGCAGTTGCTGCAGCTCTCCGGCGTGGGCCCGGCAAATCTGCTGCGCGAATACGGCATCGCGGTGACGCACGAGTTGCCCGGGGTCGGCGAGAACCTGCAGGATCACCTCCAGGTGCGCACGGTGTACAAGGTGCACGGCGTCACGACCCTCAACCAGCGTGCCAACTCGATGCTCGGCAAGGCCGCGATGGGTCTCGAGTACCTGTTGTTCCGCACCGGGCCGCTGACGATGCCGCCCTCGCAGCTCGGCGCTTTCGCGAAGAGCGACCCGACGCAGCCGTCCGCCAACATCGAATGGCACGTGCAGCCGCTGTCGCTCGACCGTTTCGGCGAACCCCTGCACGATTTTCCCGCGATCACGCCCTCCGTGTGCAACCTGCGCCCGAGCAGTCGCGGCTGGGTGCGTATACGTTCGCGCGATCCGCACGCCGCCCCCGAGATCCGCCCCAACTATCTCGCGACCGACGAAGATCGGCGCATCGCGGTCGAGGGGCTGCGCTTCACGCGCCGGATCATGGCGGCGCGGGCGCTGGAACGCTATCGGCCTGAGGAATGGAAGCCGGGGCCGACGGTGCAGACGCAGGAGGAGCTTTCCCGCGCGGCCGGCGACCTGGGGACCACGATCTTTCATCCGGTGGGCACCTGCAAGATGGGCAGCGATCCGCTGGCCGTGGTCGACGACCGGCTGCGGGTTCATGGGGTTGCAGCGCTGCGAGTGATCGACGCTTCGGTAATGCCGCGCATCACGTCGGGCAACACCAATGCGCCGACGGTCATGATCGCGGAGAAAGGCTCCGAATTCATCATCAAGGACGCTCGCGGGTAACTACTCTGCGCGATCGTCCACGCCACTAGCGCAGTGTCCCATGCGGCTTCACCTGCCGCCGATGTGCGACACCCGGGCGCAGCTCGCGTCAGACCAGCATTCCCCTCGGTGCGGCGCATGGCAGGGCACGCGTCGACAATGCCCACGACGCTGCAATCGTTGTGAATCACCGACACAACGGCAGTCGCAGCCGGCCGACACATCGCGCCCTGCGGTGACCTATGTTCCTGAATCCTGGGCGATCCGCGCGGCTGGCACGTTGTGTGAGTCAACGAGGGGCGTGACGGTACCGGTGCTGCCGGAACCGTCCATTCCATTCACAGAACAGGAGACCCCGATGAAACTCCATCAGCACCGCAATCGCGCGCTCGCCGCGCTGTTGGCTGCCAGCGCCCTCACCACGTTCGGTCTGGGATCGGCTGTTGCCGCACCGATGAAGCAGGAAGACATCACCGCCATGTTCCGCAAGGCCGACGCCAACGCTGACGGTGGCGTGACCAAGGAAGAGCTGTCCGCGATCGATCCGACGCTGGCGCCGAACTTCGAGAAGGCCGATGCGAACAAGGACGGCAAGCTCTCGTTGCGGGAGTTCGGCGGCTTGTTCGGCTGACGTTCCCACGCAGTTGCTGCACCGACATTCCTCCCTCTGGCGCCACCACGTGTGCGCCGGCTCCGCGGCCGACGTGGGTCGCGGAGCCTTGGCGGGTCGCGAGTCGACCCGCACTTCCTTCAGCCCGGCGCGCCTGCCCGAGGCAGTGTCAGCGTCCCGCGGATCACTTCGCGGTCGACGGTTCTGACCCATACGTCGTAGGTACCGGCGCCGGTGCGTTCGCCGCCGCCGGTCAGGCGCTCGTCCACGAACACCGGTGCCGTGAAACGCACGTCGATCGCCACCTGCGCCGCGACGCCCGCCGGAAAGGTCGCGTCGATTGCACGCCACAGCGCATTCAGCGACAGCGTGCCGTGCGCGATGCGCCGCCCGTAGGCGGTCGTGGCGGCGAAGGCCTCGTCGAGATGGATCGGATTCGAGTCGCGGGTGAGCGGGCCGTAGGCGACCAGCATCGCCTGCCGCACGTCGAGAGTTGCCTCGGCGAGTCGCTCGGGTTCTGCGCTCATTGCGCCCACAGGATCGTCATCTCGGCTTCGAACCACGGCTGGCCGTCCGCCCGCGCATCCACGGCGAGCGTCACTTTGCGACGATCCTGACGCGCTTCGCATCCGACGCATCGCAACACCGCCTCGACCGACGCATTGCTCCGCGCTGCCTTGTGCAGAGCGAGGCGCTGGCGCGCGTGGATGTTGCCCGGCGGCCGCTCTGGCAGAATCGTGAGGTAGGCACGCATCGCGAAGGCCATCGCGAACCCGCCTGGTGACGGTTCGCCGGTGCGGTCGGGAAACGCTGCACGCCACTGCGCGAGCAGGGTCCCGTCGATGGTTTCTGCATGGCTGCCGAGCGCCGCACCAGCCACGAATTTCTCGAACAACATCATCGGCACCGCCGAGCACCTCCCACCATGCCACCCGTTCGCTGCCGCGTCATTCTTCGTGTCGATCCGCCGTCGGCTTCGTCCGCGGCAGTATGCTCGGTACGCGGCAGAACGTCATCGTGACCACGGTGCGCTCGCCCTGGTTCGCGGTGGCCGGGCTGGTGGCCGTTGCCGTCGCGCTCGGTGGCGGGCACGTGTGCGCACGTCTCGCGTTCACGCACGGAGTCACCGTGCTCACAGCCGCCACCGTCCGGTCGTTGAGCGCGAGCGCGCTGTTGCTGGCGCTCCTCGTCATGCGGCGCATGGCACCGTTGCCGCTGCCGGTGGAGTTCCGCGGCACCCTTGTCCTCGGTGCCTGTGTCATCGTGCAGACCCTGTTCCTCCAGTTCGCGGTCACGCGCTTGCCGGTGACCCTCGCAATCCTGGTCTTCTACACCTACCCGTTCCTTACCAGCGTGGCCACCAGCCTGCTCGGCGAGCACCGCCTGTCCGCGCCGTTGCTGGCTGCCTTGCTGGCGGCCTTCGCCGGTCTCGCCATGGTACTCGGCGTGGGGCCCGGTGAGGTGGACCTGCTCGGCGTCGCAGCGGCGTTCGGCGCATCGGTCGGATTCACCGCAGCGCTCGTTCTGACCCCGCGGCTTGCCTCCGGTATGGCGGCACCCATGCGTACCTTCTACATGATGACCACGTCCGCGATCGTCTTTCTCATTGCGGCCGGCGTGACCCACCACTTCGCATGGCCGACCGGTGGCGTGGCGTGGACCGGACTCATAGGGCTGTCCCTGCTCTATGCGATGGGTATCACCGGTCTGTTCCTGTTGCTGCCATTGCTGGGCCCCGCGCAGACGGCAGTGGTGCTGAACCTCGAACCGGTCGCGGTGGCTGCCATCGCCTGGATTGCATTGGGTGAGACGTTGACGCCGTTGCAGTGCGTCGGCGCGCTCGTGGTGGTGGTTGCCGTCATCGCGTACCAGCTGCGAATCCGGAGAGGTAGCGGCGTGAGCGACCCGGCGAGGGGCCCCGGCCATGGGCCGGGGATCGACGGCAAGGCGAGTCGCCGCTGGAAGTCGACAAAGTGATGCTTCCATCCCCAAGGTCGTTCGGAGACTGAGAGTGCGAGGCCACGCGATCGCGACAGTGGTCTGGATCGGCCTTCTCGCCGGCGGCTGGTATCTCGTCGACCGCTCCGTCACCTCGACGCCAGCGGTACGAGGTTGCGGCAGCGAGGGTCGTGGTGACGAGATCGTCCTCGCCGTGGCAAACGACGGACATTTCTATCTTGACGGCGCCGTCAACGGCCGAGCGGTCAGCTTCGTGGTGGACACCGGCGCCAGCAACGTCACGGTGGGTGGTCGTTGGGCCCGACAAGCAGGATTGTCCGAAGGTCGGCCGGCATTCTTCAACACCGCGAACGGCCGCGTGGAAGGCCGGCTCGTCCCGCGACAGAAGGTGCGGGCCGCGTGCCTGGAAGTGGACGACCTCACCGTGGCCGTGAGTCCCGGCCTCGATGAGATCGGTCTTCTCGGTCAGAACTTCCTGCGGCGATTCGAAGTCGTGCAGACCGCCGGGGAACTGCGCCTGCGGCATCGGCCCGCATCGTCGAGTCCGTAGGGCACTCGAGGGTCCTTGCTACATCGAGTTCAGGATGAGCTGCCGGTAGAACCGGATCATCTCGACGAAGTTGGCGACCGCGATGCGCTCGTTGGTGCCGTGGAACCGGGCGAGATCCTCGGGTCTTGCCCGCATGGGCGAGAACCGGTAGACGTTGTCCACGACTTCGGCGAAGTGGCGTGCGTCGGTCGCACCGATCATCAATCCCGGTGCCACGATCGCTTCGGGAAAGACCTGGCGGATGCTGCGTTCGAGAGCTGCGTAGGCAGGCACGTCGGTCCGTGACACTTTCGAAGGCTCTGCACGAATCGGGGTTGTCGCGAGCTTGATGCGATCGTCCGCGATGGTCGTGCGCACGTGCTCCAGCACGCCTGCGATCGAATCGCCGGGCACGAGGCGGAAATTGACGGTGGCCGCCACCTCCGAGGGCAACACGTTCTCCTTGTTGCCTGCATGGAACATCGTCGCCGCGGTAGTGGTGCGCAACATGGCGTTCGTGCTCGGCTGCTTCTGCAGGCGGGCGACGAGGAGCGGCTTGAACAACCAAAGATTGGTGAGGGCGATTCGATCGATCCCGTGCATCTCGGGACCGACCACCTCCAGCATCTCGCGCACGGTACCGGAGAGGGACGCAGGCAGCGGTCGTTCCTCCAGCCGCGCGAGAGCGGTACTCATGATCCCGATCGGTGTCTGCGCCGGCGGCATCGATGCGTGACCGGGCGTGCCCTCGGTGCGCAGGGTGACGCTCACATATCCTTTCTCGGCAACGCCGATCAGCGCGAGCGGCGGATCGAGCTTGGGAAAGACGCCCTGGGTGATGATGAGGCCTTCGTCGAGCAGGTACTCGAGCCGCACGCCGCGCTCACGCAGGCGTTCCGCGATGCGCAAGGCGCCCTGCGCGCCGCCCAGTTCCTCGTCCGCCCCGGAGGCGATGTAGACGGTCCGCTTGGGCCGGAAGCCCTCTGCGAGCAGCAGCTCCGCCGCTTCGAGGGAGGCCACGAGGTTGGCCTTGTCGTCCCAGGCGCCGCGGCCCCAGATGAACCCGTCCGCGATGACGCCGGCGAAGGGCGGATGCTGCCAGTCGCCTTCGCTCCCGGGCGCGATCGGTACGACGTCCATATGGGCGAGGATCATGATGGGCCGCAATGACGGATCGGTGCCCTGCCAGGTGTAGAGCAGGCTGCGTCCGCCGATGATCTCCGGCGCCAGCGCGGCATGCACTCGTGGGAAGCTCACGCGCAAGTGCTCGCGCAGACGAGCGAATTCCTTGTCGGTCGCCGCGGTTTCGGGCAATCCGGTGACCGTGGCGCACTTGAGGGCGTCGGCCAGATGGGTCGCGACCGCTTCGGCATTCACCGCGACAACCGGCGCCGGAGCGACTTCGATCTGCCGCGAAGGCCGGCTCCAGGTGTTGTACGCGAGTACCAGTGCCAGCAGCAGGATCGCGCCAAGCGCAATGCCGAGGAACCGTTTGAGCTTCACGATCCGCCCCTCAGCGCGGCCGTGGATCGTCCTGCGGATGCACGTACTGGATGCCGCTGCCGGGGCCGAAACCCATCTCCTGGATGATCACTTCTTCATCGCGGGTCGCCGCGAAGTGCGGCGTGTTGGCCGGGGTCGAATAGAAGCTGCCCGGCGGGAACGCGCGCAGTTTCGACTCGTCGAAGTCCTCGCCGGCGGCGGAGTAGTAGGTGCCCTTCAGCACCGTAACGACACGAGCATCGGGATGCACGTGGGGCGGCAACCGGTAGCCGGCGGGCACCCGGGCGCGAAAGATGAACGGCCCGGGCTTGGTCGGATGTCCGTAGATCATCATCAGATCCATGCCGGCGGGAACCGACGTGTTCGGTGTCCAGCGCTCCTGGCCCAGGTCGACGATGTCGTTCATCGATGCGGTCTCTGCGGCCTGGGCCGTGCCTGCCACTGCGAGCACCATTGCGAAGGCGTATATGCGGATCATGCGAACTTCCTCCATCAGTCTGCGACAAAAGCGACGGCATCCAGCGCCATGCATCCTTCGCCCCGCGCGCCCAACAGAACCGGATTGAGGTCGAGGCTCGCAATTCGCGGATGTGCTTGTTCCATCAAAGCGCCCACCGCGACGGTCGCAGCCGCGAAGGCATCGACGTCGAGCGCCGGTTCATCGCGGACTCCCGCCAGCAGCGGGGCGATGCGCAGGCGCCCGAGCGCGCACCGCACGTCGTCGGCGTCGAAGGGCGGCAACAGTACCTGGGTGTCGGGCAACGCCTCGACGAACTTGCCGCCGTCGCCGATGAGCACGACCGGTCCGAACACTGCGTCCACGTGCGCGCCGATCATCAGCTCGCGGCGGCCGCTTGCCATGCGCGCGACGATGACACCGTCGAATGCGAGGTTGCGCGATTGCAGCACCTGCTGCATGTCCGAGAACGCGGCGCGCACCTCGGCTTCGGTATGGAGATTGAGGCGCACCAGCCCGAGTTCCGACTTGTGGGCAACGGCACGCGAGCAGCCCTTGACCACGACGGGGCCGCCGAGATCCACCAGCGCGCGCGCGGCCGCATCGGCCGTCGTGCACAGGCGATGGGGTACGACGCCGATGCCGGCTCTGCCAACGAGTGCCAGGCTCTGCGCTTCGTTCAGCATCCGCGATGAACCGATGGGGGCTGGGCGCGCCGCCGAGGTCGGCTTCGCCAGCACCATGCGCTCGTGGTGAGCGACGAACTGCGCCAGTGCAGCGACGGCCTCGGTCTCCGTTTCCATCACCGGCACACCGAGCGCCTTGAAAGGTGCCGCAATCTGCGGCTGCGGGATGCCCGCGACAGTCGGCTTGCCCGTGGACTCCGCGAACGCCGCGGTGTCGCGTGCGAAGGCGTCCACGTCGTACGCGGCACCGGCGACCGGGATGCCGATCAGGAATGCGTCGGCGGACGGGTCGCGCGCCAGCGCAGGCAGGATGTCGCCGAACAGTCGGCTGTTGGTGAGCAACGCCGCGGTGATGTCGATCGGATTGGTGGTCGTGGCGAAGGAAGGCAACACACGATTCAAGTCCGCACGAGTCGCTGCTGCCAGCTGTGCCATGGGCATGCCGAGCCGCGTTGCGGCGTCGGCCGCCATGACGCACACGGCGCCCGAATTGCTGATCGCCACCAGACGGCGGCCTTTCGGCTTCCACCCCTTGAGATACAGCTCGGTGGCCGCGACCAACTCCTGCAGGTCGCGCGCGCGCCAGATGCCATGGCGCTCGAGGAACGCATCGACGAGGCGGTCCTCGTTGGCAAGTGCACCGGTGTGCGACTTCGCCGCCTGCTGGCCGGCGGCGGTGCGGCCGGATTTCAATGCGACGATCGGCAGCCCGCGCGCGTGCGCGATGCGTGCGGCTTCCGCGAGCGGCGCCGGATCGGGAATGCTTTCGAGGTAGAGCAACAGCAGTTTGAGGTCGGGATCCTCGGCGACGACCGCTGCGATCTCCGCGACGTTCACGTCCGCATCGTTGCCGGTGGCGTGGGCGTAGCGCACACCGATACCTCGTGCCCGCAGCATGCCGTACGGCACGACGCTCATGGCACCACTCTGGCTTACCACGCCGACCGGACCGTCCAGCGGCTGCGACTCCATGAACATGGAGGAGAATGACAGAATTGCGCCGGTCCCGAAGTTGGCCAGGCCCTGCGTGTTCGGCCCGACCATGCGCATGCCGGCGGCCCGCGCGGCGTCCACCATGCGGCGCTCGGCGGCGATGCCTTCCACCGTGCCGGTCTCGCCGAAACCGGAGGCCATGGTCACGCATACCTTCACGCCATGGCGCGCGCACTGCTCCACCGCCTGCACGGCCGCATCACCCGGCACGACGACGATCGCCACCTCCGGCACTTCGGGCAATGCCTCGAGCGAGGGGAACGTCGGGTAGCCCTGGGTCTCGGTGCGCTTCGGATTCACTCCGAAGACCTTCCCGCGATAGCCGTGGCGCTGGAGATAGAAGAGCGGGCGACCGCCGATCTTGTCGGGGTTCTCCGAGGCGCCGATGACGACGATGGATTTCGGATCGAGGACTGCGTGCAGCGTGTTGTTCAAGAGAGATCTCGCGTGAACTGAGGAAGGAAGGCATCGCCGAAGGCGATGTAGCGGACACGGACGCGCTCGCCGATGCCGATGCCGCGGTCAACGTGCGCCATCATGCGGAAGCCCTCGTCGGTGTCGATCAGCCCGATTGCGTAGGGGGCATGGGAGCGCAGCTGCTCGCTGGGCGCGCGCATGACCTCGGTCACCGCGTACACCACACCGGATCCGGAAGCCTGGACCATGGTGGTGTCGGTCGACCCGCAGCGCGGGCAGAAGCTGCGGCGAAAATACCAGACGTGACTGCAGGCGCTGCAACGCTGAAAGACGATGCCCGCGGTACCCTGGGTCCAGTCGTTCATGCCGCGCGCTCCAGGACCAGTGACACGTGCGACGACAGCACACCGCCGTCGCCGTGCAACAGCGCGAGGCGCGGCGCACCGGCCTGGCGATCTGCGGCGCGATCCGTCAACTGCAGATGGCTCTCCACCAGGTGCGCCATGGCACCACCGACACCGCAATGGCCGTAGGAGAGCAGACCCCCGTGCGTGTTGAGCGGCAGCTTGCCGCCGCGGGAGAAATGTCCTTCGGCGGCGAGACGACCCGATGCGCCGCGTGGCGCGAGACCGATCTCCTCCAGCAGGATCGCCAGCGTGATGGTGAAGCTGTCGTAGATGGCGGCGCAGTCGAAGTCGTCGATGCCGACTTTCGCCGCCTGCATGGCCGTCCGCGCCGAGGCGGCCGCCCCGAACTGAGTGAGGCTCGGTGCCGCGCTGACGTGCTGGTGCGTGTGCGCCTGGCCGGTGCCGATGATGCGCACGGCGAAGTCGTTGACCCGCTCACGGCTCACGAGGAACGCCGCGCCGCCGTCGGACACCGGGCAGCAATCCAGCAGCTTCAGGGGTGTCGCCACGGGTTTGGACGCCAGCACGTCCACGACGCCGATGGGATCGCGGAACTGCGCCCCTGGGTGACGTTGCGCGTGGCTGCGCATCAGCACCGCGAGCTGCGCGAGATCGTCATCCGTCAATCCGATTTCGTGCATGTACCGCGAGGCGACCAGGCCGTAGTAGGCCGGGATCGTCGCACCCATCGGGACTTCGTAGGCCGGGTGCCCGACCTGGGCCAGGGTCTGGACCGCGGCGTCGCGGGATTGGCCGGTGAGCCGATTCTCGCCCGCCACCACCAGCACGTGCCGGGCGAGGCCTGCCTCGACGACGTGATGCGCCAGCATCGCCATGGCGAAGCCCGTACCACCGCCCAACTGGATCGCATGGGCGTAGCGGGGCTGCAAGCCGAAATGCTCCGCGAACACCGTCGACAGCATGAGGTGGGGAAACGTGGTCGAGTAGCCGGTCAGCAGGCCGTCGACCTCGCCACGCTCCAATCCGGCATCGGCCAGGGCCGCGGCCGCGGCCGCGGCCATCAGGTCGAGCGTGGTCTTACCCGGGTGTTTCCCGAACGCCGTGAGTCCTGCACCCGTGATCCAGCTCAAGCTTCTCCCTCCGCCCTCGCTCGGGCGGACGAGATTCTATAGCTCTTCCCGCGACACCGATCGCACGATTGCGATCGGCGTTGCCGTTTCGGCGCAGCCCGTCTCGCGGTGCCCCGCGCTTCCCGACTGCGCCGGACGCTACCGCACCGCTATCTCACGGCACCCAGACGCTGCAGACGATGCCGGGCGGCACCACTTCGCCGACCTTGCAGTAGCACGGGCCCTGGATCATGCGGCCGCCGCTGTAGAAGACCATGCAATAGGGATTCACGCGCGAGCGGGTCACCGCCACCTGCTCGAAGTTGAATACCGTACCCCCCACCGAACCCTGGCAGATCGACGTCTGCGTTTCGGCCGCCTTCGCGCACTTCGGGCCGTACTTCTCTTCGAGCGCCGGCGAACACAGCTGGCAGGACGGCAGCTTCTTGCCCGTGTCGGCGTTGAAGAAGCGCACCAGGCCCGCGTCGCTGATCTCGATGACCGCGGCGGCATCCTTCGACGGCCGGTACGCGAGCTTGGGTGTGGTCGGCGTTCCGGCCGAGGGTTGATCCGGTGCTGGGGCGGGTGCCGGCGCCGGGGTCTCTGCCTTCGGCTGCAAGGCGGTGCAGCCGCCTAGCGCCATCGCTCCCATCGCCGCGCACACCGCAAACCAACGTCCCCACTTGCCGAGGTTCTTCATGTTCTGCTCCTCTCTGGTTGAAATCAGTACTGGAACGTCACCCGCAGCATCAGCGACTGTCCGGGTCGGAACAGCGGGATGCGCGGGATGCCGGAGAAATCGGTGTCCTGGAAGCCGAACTGCCGATCGAAGAGGTTGCGCGCCTCGAGGCTCACGATGCCACGCCCCCCGGGCCAGCGATAGCCCAGCATGAGATCGGTGAGTCCGAAGCGATGACGGTCGCGGTCGAGGGTGCCGCTGGAATTCGCGGTCTCGATCAACTGATCGACGAACGTGAACGAGGTACGCACGAAGATGCCATTGGTTGCGAACCAGGTCGCCCGGATGGGGACGAGCTGCGTGGTCACGCGATGGGGAAAGTTGTCGTCCAACCCCGGGTCCATGATGCGGCGCTGATCGTCGAAGCTGTACTCGACCGAAAGGCCCACTTGCCGCGTGACGAGGCCGCTCACGAAGCCACGGTAGAGCTGCTCGTCGCGACGTTCCATGCGCGCAAGGGTGCCGTCGACGTTGGTGACCGGCACCTCGAGGTTGCGACCGGAAGCCTCGAGCCCCGCGAACCAGCGCTCGCCGAAGCGCTGGTCCACCGCCACGCCGAATCGCTTCGCCTGGGTCCCGCTGATGTCGTCGAAGATCTGGTTGAAGCCGGCCACCTGGGTGGGCTCCAGTGTCTGTGCCGCGGCGAACGGACGCTTCGTGCCTTCTACGACCGCGGCCCGCAGCGTGGTCGTCTCGGTGACGTTCCACACCAGACCGACTTTCGGATTGAAGCGGTCCTTGGACAGGGCCAGGGACTCCGACCGGTCCCACGAAAGGGCCGTGATGAGCTGCGCACCGGGTGCCACGCGCCACCCAAGGTAGGTGTAGGCGTTGTAGTACTCCGGACTGGTCGGCGTGACGTTGGATTGGCTGGTCAGCGGCGGAACCGGGAATGCGACCAGGCCGGACTCCAACAGCTCGTTGGGCCGCTCCTTGATTTCCGTGGCACTGGCGCCGGCCGTGATGTGGACCCGCCGCAGGTCGCGCAGGTGCTGAATCTCCCCGGTATACGCATCGGCGTCGTTGCGGACATCGTACCGGCTGTACAGCAGGTCGAACGGCGACCCGATCGGTTCTCTGGCGTGTGATCGAGGCGAGCCAGTGCGCTGTTGCGTTCTCCGAATGACGGAAGCCCGCGCGGTACATCTCCGTGCGCAGTTCCTGTCGGCGCGAGGGATCGTAGTCGTTCTGGTCGAAGTTCTGCCGCAGGTCGCCGCTGGCGATCGCGGAGTACCGATACTCCGCCTGGAAGCTGTTCCTATCGCTCAAGTCGAACTGGTAGAAGAGATTGCGGATGTTCTGACGGAAGTCGGCGTTCGGTCGGAAGCCGTCGGTCTCCATGAAGTACTGGCCGAGCCGCAGGCCGTGGCGGCCGCGCACGAACGCCGCCATCGCCTCGTTGCCGATCGTGCCTTCGTTGCCCATGAATCCGGAGAGATAGAAGGCATTGCGATTGCGCTCCATCAATGGATTGAACTCCTGGAACGAAGGTGTCGTCGGGCCTTCGTTCTCCAGCACCGGCGCGCGGACACCGCCCAGCCGCGGCGACGCCGGTACCGCGGTGACGGGCTGCAGCATCTGCGATTGCAGCAGCTCGCTCACGCGCGCACTCTCATAACGCGGGAGCAGCAGGTAGCTGTCGGCGAGGTTGCGGTGGGCCGGGAAGCCGCCCGGGTCGAAGCTGATCGCGCGGCTGCTCTGGGCCTGGGAGAGCTGGTCGAAGCCCAGCTCGTTCGAGATGCGCGACTGGCTCGCGGCGCGTGCCGATTGATCCTGATCGAGCAGCAGGCGCGAGCGATAGACCGCGCGGTTGTCGTTGAGCTCCACCGAGCGGGTGAGATCCATCAACGCCTCGCCCGGCTGATTGATGGTCTGCTTGCGGATCGCGTCGTAGAACCAGGGCGTCGGATCCCTCGGGTCGAGTGCCTTCGCGATGTCGAACTGCACGCCGGCCAGGGCGACCCGCGGCGGATCACGCTCGTCGAAATAGGCCTTGCCCATGTACGAGCGCACCAGCGGGTCGACCGGATTCAAGGCCACGGCCACTTCGAACTGCTCGCGACCTTCGGTCAGATTGCCTTCGCGGATCTGCGCGAGTCCCAGGCCCAGGCGCGGCAGCGGATCCCCCGGCGCAAGTGCGATCGCGCGTTCGAACGACGCGCGCGCCGCGGCGGTGCGTGTCCGTGCGAGCTGAGCGAACCCGGCGACGAGGTGACCGCGTGGTTCGTCCGCGTCGGCGGCAATGGCGGCTTGGGCAGCCGCTTCCGCTTCGCTGCTCTTGCCCATGGAGAGGAGCAGCTCCGCGACGCGCGCCTGGGCGAGCGCGCTTTGCGGGTGAGCGGCGGCAGCGCGGCGCGCGCTCGCGAGCGCGGCATCGAGGTCGAACCGCGCCTGCTCCGCGAAGCTGAGCGACAGCAGAGCGCGCAGTGAAGTGCGGTCGCGCTCGAACGCCCGTTGCGCGAGGACCAGGCCGCGATCGTGATCGTTGCGTGCCACCGCGATGATCGCCTTCAGCGCATCCACCTCGGCCGAGTCGTCCGCATCCTCGAGCAATGCGCTGGCTTCCGTCACGCGACCGACACCGAGCAGCGCTTCGGCCTGTCCGATCGCGCACTGGGTATGCGCCGCATCGCCGAGCGTCGAACAGTCCTCGGCAGGTGCCGCGGAGCGGTCCGCGAGGCGCGGGTAGTAGATGGCCCAGGCCACGGCATCGGCGGGACGCGCTGCGAGGGTCACGGCATCGAGCCCGCCGTCGGCGGCACCGATGCTCTGGCCACGCTGCAGCCGCGCATTCGCGACCCCTGCCTCGGCCAGCACGGTCCCTTCGAATACCGACACGCGCGAAGCGTTGCATGCGTTCGTGACCTCGAACTCGGTGCCTTCCACGGTGGCATTGACGAAGGGTGTCAGCACGCGGAACCGGCGCGGGAAGCGCGTCGTGAAGTAGCCGGCACCACATGACTGCCCACGCG
The DNA here is from genome assembly GCA_001464695.1 of Betaproteobacteria bacterium Ga0077523. GTDB lineage: Bacteria > Pseudomonadota > Gammaproteobacteria > Burkholderiales. The sequence continues at coordinate 22,774 of LNDQ01000033.1, forward strand.
CGCCCGGCGCGACGCGATCGTCCGGATACAGTTCGACGACCGTCTCGTCGGGCTTCGCGGTCAGCGCCACGGTGGTGAACTGATCGAGTCGGATGTTGGTCTCGGGCTGCATCGTGATCGCCGCGCGGCTGCGCGCGCCGACGTGCACCCGGTCGCCGCCGCAGAGCGGTATCGTCGAAGCGCTCACGGCCTGCCAGTCGCTGCGCCCGGCACGCTGGATTTCCACCGCGCCTTCGATCGACACCAGGCGCGCGATCACCGGTGCGCAGGCAACGGTGTTCTGCGCCGTCGCGAACGGACTCCAGGCCGACAGCAGGAGCAGGACGAGCGCGGACCACGGAACCGCACGGGCGCAACGGTGAAGCAGGATCATCGGGTAGCCTATCGGGTGTGGGGCCCGTCGACGGGTCCCAGGCGCGTTGCGGCTCACGCACCTGATCATGAACGATACGCGAGCAGTGGCTCGCGCTTCAACTCCGGCGAACGTCGGGCCTGCCGGGAACGCCTATACCACTGGAATTTCCAGGCGCTCGCGCGCCCCGGTCGTCCCGAGCCGGCCCAGGAGATAGTTCACCGGACCGTCGCCGGGCTGCGACAGCCGCAGTTCCTCCAGCCGCTGCCGCGCCGTTGCGACGTCGCCTCGGCGCCAGGCCGCCACCGCATCGTTGAATGCCGCGCAACGCTCGCGGGTTGCCGCATCGGCGCGATCGGCGGCGGCGACGATCTCCACGACGTGCACGGGTTCGGACTTGCCCTTCAACAGAAAGTCGCCGAGCTCGCGCGTCACGACGTTCTCGAGCCCGGCGGTGAGCTCCGCGGACACGGCGATGCGCACCCCGAGCTTGCCTGCCAGTGACTGCAGTCGGTTGGCGGTGTTCACCGCGTCGCCGACGCCGCGGTACTCGTAGTGGTTGAGCGCCCCCACCGGCGCCAGCACGATCGGCCCCCAGGCCACACCCACCCGGGTGAGGAGCGCCGTCTCGGGTTCGCGCTGCGCCAGTCGGTCGGCACCCTCGATGAGCGACAGGCACGCGGCGCACACTCTGGCGCGAGCGCCGGCGCCGTCTTCGCCTTCGGGCCAGATCGCCACCATGCTGTCGCCCACCACGTCGCTCACGAAGCCGCCGTGGCGGGCGACGGCGTCGAACAGCGGTTCGTAGTATCGGTTCAGGAACTCGAGCAGCGCCTCGGGTGCGAGCCGCTCGGCGAGCGACGTGTAGCGGTGGGCATCGGTCGCCATGCACGCAGCCTGCACGCGGCGCCGCAGCGTGTGCAGCGCCTGCGCATTCTGCGTGAGGCGGTTTGCCACATCCGGCGGCACGAAGTTGGCAAACGCTCGTTGCAGGCGCCCCCGCTGCTGCAGGGCTTCGCGATAGCGTAAGGCGAGCGCCACCAGGACGCCGAGCGGCAACTGCAGCGCGAGCGGTCCGACGATCGGCAGCCAGAGGAAGTTCGCGTGAAACGCGATTCCTGCGGCGACGAGCCACGCGACACCGAGCACACCCACGCCGAGAAGCCCGATGCCGACGCTGCCGGCGAGCACCGCAGCGGTGGCGGCACCTCCGGCGGTGAAGACGATCAGTGCGGTGACGTATGCCGGCGGCTTGCGCAGGAACGCGCGGGAGTGGATGTTCGTGAACGTGGTCGCGGCGATCTCGACGCCATGCATGTTGGCGCGCGGGCCGGCGAACACCGTGCGGTGGTCGTCGTGCGGCTCGGCCTGCGCGGATTCCGCGTAGCCGACGAAGACGGTCCGGCCGCGCACCAGCGCCTGTGCGACCGGGTCGCCGGCGACGACGGCGTCATAGCTGACGGTCGGCACCGTGCCGGGGGGGCCGTGGAAGTTGATGTACCGCACGGCCGGGCCGCTGACGAGATCGACCATCGATGCGAAGAGGCTGCCCACCTCGGGGTCGATGGTGCCAGCAGCCGTGGTCTCGATGCGTTCGCGCGCATCGATGGTGGTCGTGAAATGCTGGCGCAGCGCCGCGGTCCGGGACAGCAACGCAAGGCGGTGCGCGGTTGCATCACCCTGACCGGCTGCACGGGCCAACGCGCCGCCCGCAGCGCTGCCATCGACGAAAGCGTGGAATGCGACCGCGGGCAGCGTGGGCAGCGGCGGTTCTCCGTCGAAGAAGAGGGCCGCGCGCCGTACCTGGTCGCGCGGTTCCGGCAACGGGAAGGGCGCTGCCGCGAGCGCAGCGTCATGGATGTCCTGCGACAGCGGTGCAAGGCCGGCCTGCTCAGTGGAGGCGCCGGTCGTATCCTGCTCGAGCTTGTGACCGACGACGACGTTGCCGGCGGTGCGCAGCGCTGCTGCGAACAGGGCGTCGTCGGCATCGACGTCGAAACCGTAGAACGCCGGTTCGCGCGGGCGGAACAACATGTCGAACACCACCACGCGCGCGCCGGCGTCATGCAGTCGCCGGACGAGGAGCCCGTGCAGGCAGCGCGGCCACGAGGACAGCCGCGTGGGTGCCGGCGGGTTGACCCACTCGGTACCGGGAGCGACAGCGCCGGCCAGCGCGCCGTCGCACGGGTCCAGGCGGGTGGCCGTGCGGCGCAACCAGAGACGTCCGGTGGCTGCACGATCGACCGCGACGATCGCCACCGGCTCGGTGACCGGGCGTACGCCGCGCAGATGAAAGAGCGCCGTGAGCCCGATGCTGGCCTCGAGCGCGGGTCCGACCGGCGTCAGCCACGCGAGCGCACCGACGAGCCCTACGCACATGCTCGCGACGACTGCACGAAGAACGCGTCGCGATTCGTCCGGCATTGTCAGCAGGGCCTCACGATGCGATCTGGCATGCAGGTCCGTCCGTGAACCAGGGAACGCAGCGAGCGTGCGGGCCGTTTCATCCTGAAGCCCTGCGAACCAGATCCATCGATCGGGTGGAGCGAAAAGTCGATTCGCGCCGGAGTTTACCGGTGCAATGCCTGGCGGACTACCCGTTAGCGCGTCGGATCGAAGATCTCGTCCATTGCAGCCGCCAGGCCCTCGGTGCCACTCTTCGGGTTCGAGGCTTCCGCGGAGGCATCCAGCCACGGCGTGTCGGTGAAGGTCGACACGATGTTGCGCCCGGCCTGCTTCGCGGCGTAGAGCGCCTGATCGGCCTCTTCGATCAACTGAGCGAGCGTGGTCGCGCCGACCTCGATCGACGATACGCCGAAGCTCGCCGTGACCTTCAGGTTGGGAATGCCGCGCACACCGGGCCCCGCCTGTGCCTGGATCTTCTCGCGCAAGCGCTCGGCGATCACCGCGGCCTGGGCCAGGTCCAGGCCCGGCAAGACGAAGCAGAACTCCTCGCCGCCGTACCGGCACAACAGGTCGGCGGGTCGCAGGCCCAGCTTGAGGATGCGCGCCGTCTGCTGGATCACTTCGTCACCGACGGAGTGCCCGTAGGTGTCGTTCACGTTCTTGAACTTGTCGATGTCGGTCATGATGCAGGCGAGCGGGGTGCCCGCACCGGCGGCACGCGCGAACTCGTTGCCCGCCTGATGCATGAAAGCGCGGCGATTCAGGCAACTGGTGAGCGGATCGATTTCCGAGAGCCGCTTCAGCTCCTCGTTGCGGGCTTCCAGCGCCACCTGTGATTCGCGCAGATCGCCGAGTGCCTTGCGTAGTTCCGCGTTGGCCTGATCCAGTGCCGAGACGTCGTTGACGCTCACGATGACACCGCGCACGGCGTTCTTGGCGTCCAGGACCGGCGAGGCGTTGACGACCACGCGCGTGGCACCTTCGGAACCGCGGGCGAGATCGATCACCTGTCCGGTGACCGCCTCGTGGGAACGCGCAACCCGATGCCAGGGATGCAGCATCCGGTCGGCGCCCAGCTCTGCCACCAGCCAGTCGAGGTCGGATGCCTTGCGGCCGACCAGGTTGCGCTCGCCGGCCGGTGCCATGCTGAGGAACGCACGATTGGCGAGCAGTACGCGGCCGGACACGTCGAGGATCAGCACTCCCTCCACCAGGGTGTCGAGGGCGAGCTTGACGCGCTCGGGGATGGCGGCCGTCGGATCGAGGTGTGTCAGCACCCGCCGCATGTAGACGAAGAAACCGAGGCCACCGACGATGAGGAGCGTGAGCACCATCAGGACCGCCGGGCGCTCGAACCAATGGCGCCAGCCGGTCGCGCCCACCGGGCGGAACGAAATCTCGATCTGCCCCCAGCGTTGCTTGCCGCCCGAGAAGAGCGGCACCTCCACGTGCGTCAACGTCGATTTGCCGCCGCCCAGCGCTTGCCAGCTCGTGAGGTGGCCGGGCGAGGCGTAGATGAGTTCGCCCGTCTCCTGCCGCAAGCCGATGGAAACGATGTCGGCCTCGCGGTTGATGATGGTGGCCACGGTCTTCTCGATGGCGATCCGGTCGCCGCCCTGGGCCAGCACGGCGAGCTGGATCGCGACGTTCTCGCTCACCCGCTTGCGGATTTCGCGGGCCACCTGCTCGTCGTTGCGGAACAGGTTGAAGGCGATGTCCGCGAGCAGCGCGACGCAGATCGATAGCGCGATCAGGCCCACGACCACGCGCGCGACCGGCCCGGCGCCGGGGCGTACGAAGCGCTTGAGCAGGCTGCGGACGCCCGTCATGTCGCGGCCTCCGTGCCCAGCACGCGCTCGAGTCGGCGTTCGTCGGGCTCATCGGTGGGCGCCGTCTTCTGCCACTCCGGCGCTTCCTCCTCGTCTTCTTCATCGTCCCGTGCGAGGATGGGCAGCGGGTCCATGTGCCGCCACGCGGGCAGCGAGGCGAGCAGGCTGGAGATGAGCCCGCCCGCCCGCAGGATCCACGTGACCACACCCACCGACAGCGCCAGGCTGGCGAGCTGCATCGATTTCAACGCGAGCTCGAGGCGTGTGGGTTCGGGTTCCTCGTCGAGGACCCCGGCGAGGTCGGCGATGAGTTGCGCCCGCGCCGCCGGGGTCAGCTCGGGTTCGAAGTTCGCAAGGGTGGTGGGCGGGCTTGCCGGAGGCAGGCTCACGGCCGGCAGCGAGAAAGTGGCAGCGCCGAGCGTGCGCCGGTCGATGTTGCCGACGTCGTTGCGTTGTTGCAGAAGGACCTCCGCCGGCAAGCCGGAAGTCTGCTGAGCGGATGCCGGCTTCGGCGCCGCCGGGCGGCGCGGCACCGGCAGCGTGAGCAGAGGCGTGTCGACACCGTTGTCGAGGCCGTCGCCGCCGGTGACCACGATGGGCGTCACGGTGCCTGCATTCCCGGTCACCACGCCGGGCGGCAGTACCACGACCAAGGGTGGCGGACTGAAGTCCGCGATGATGCCGTCGGTCGGGTTTGTCGGCGCAGTGGCCGCGAGCGCGACGGTGGCGGCGATGAACGGCGTCACGAAGGTGCCATCGCTCGCGGAGACTTCGAAGGCCGGAACGGCGGCACCGCCCGTATGCAAGAAAACGACCTGCCCCCCGACGAGTTCGGCGGTGGTGAACGTCGCGATGGGCACACCGGGAGCCCCGACGAGTTCGAAGTGACCGTCGGTGACGTTCTGGACCGTGTAGGCGGGTGCGGGACCGTCCGGGTCGGCGGTGGTGAAGGCCCCGGTACCCACGGACGTGGCACCATCGGGAGTGATGGTGAGGCTTGCAGCCGACAGCGTGATCGGATCGTTGACCGGACTGACGGTGATCGAGAAGGTCTGCAGCGGCAGGGTGGCCGCCGCGGCGTCGCGTACTGTGAAAGTGAAGCTGTCGGTGACCGTTTCGGAACCATCGTGCAGGTAGCTCACGAGGTTGGCGTCGATATCGGCCTGCGTGAAGGTGCTGCCGGCAGCGAGCGGCGTTGCGTTCAATCGGAGCACGCCGCGCGCGGGCGTCGTGCCGATCGTATAGGCGATCAGGGCAGGCGCGTCGTCCACGTCGGTCGCGTTGAGCAGGGCGTTGCCGATGGTCGCCGTAGCGCCCTCGTTCAAGGCGAGGCCCGCGTTGGAGGTCTGGACCGGCGCGTCGTTCGCGTCGGTGACGTTGATCGCAAAGACCTGGGTGCTGAAGCTTCCGTCGCTGCTCGTCGCCCGGACGGTGATGTTGTGGCTTGCCGTCGTCTCGAAGTCGAGCGGCCCTGCCACCGTGACCACACCGGTCGTCGCGTCGATGGCGAAACGGCCGCCGGCGTCGGCATCCAGCGTGTACGTGATCGTGTTGTCGGAAACATCGGCGTCCGACGCCGACGCGGTGAGACCCACCGTCGTTCCGGCCGCCGAATTCTCCGCCACGGTGTCGGCGGCAACTGCAGCATCGGTCACGGGTCCGACGTCGAACTCGTCGACGTCCACCACGGTCACGCTGAGCGACTGAAGGTCGGTGCCGCCGTCGCCGTCGTCCACCTGGATGTCCACGGCGTAGACGCCGTCGGCATTCGCGTCGGCGGGCGCCTCGGCGTCCGGCGTGGTCGCGAAACTCAGCTCGCCCGTCGTCCCATCGATGGTGAACAAGGCGGCGTCGGCGCCACCGGCGATACTCCAGGTGAGAGTCTGACCGGGGACGTCGGGATCGGCGGCGATCATGGTCGTGACCACGATGGTGTTCTCGGCCGCGCTCACCGTGGCGGTTGCGGCGCCGCCGTTGCTGGTGATCACCGGTACGTTGTTGGGCGGAAGCACCGTGATCGTCACGGTGTCGTCGTCGGTCAGTGCGCCGCCGCCGGTGTTGCCCTGGTCGTCGGTCTGCAGCCGGACGCTCGCCGGGCCGCTGTAGCCCGGCGTCGGCGTGAAGATCATCCCGTCGAGCGCGGCGTTGACGTCAGCGAGGGTGCCGGTGAAAGCGGACATCGTGTCGGCGGTTCCATCGCCCGTGGAGAAGGTTAGGCCCGCCAGGGATCCGAGAGTCAGGGTGCCGTTGGTGGCTGTCAGCACGATGGCGAGCGACCCGCTGCCGGCGTCGACGTCGGCGATCGACAGCCGATTGGCGTTGGCCATCGACAGGACCAGCGGCGTGTTGAACGGCGTGGTCTGGGCGCCGGGCACCGTGTTGGCCGGGGCGTCGTTCACCGCGGTCACGTTCAGCGTGGTGGAGCCACTGTCGGACTGCGCGCCACCGGCGCCGGTATTGCCGAGGTCGCTCACGGCGATGCTGAGCGCGACGGCGGCCGAGGCATCAGCATCGGTGGCAAACGTCACTTCGGACGCCGCGATGAACGCATTGATGGCTGCCGTCGTGCCGGTCAGCACCAGTGTTCCGCTGCCGGATCCGAGCACCGTCACACCCGCACCGGATGTGGCGGCGAGCGTGCCGGTCGCCACCGTCAGCGTCATCTCCACATCCGAGCCCGCCGAATCCGCATCCGCGACCGACAGGCCGGTCAGGGCGGAGACCATGTCCTCGGTAACGGCAATGGTGGCCGGAGCCGTCAGGACCGGTGCGTCGTTCGCGGCCGCCAGGTTGATCGCAACGGCCTCGACGTCAGAGAGGGCGCCACCCGCGCCCGTGTTGCCTTGATCGTCCACTTCCAGGGTCAGTGTCGCGCCCCCATTGAAGTGCGCGGTCGGAATGAACGCGAGACCGTCCAGAGCGGTATTGACCTCGGCAATCGAACCCGTGAACGTCATGACGGTGTCGGCGCTGCCGTCGCCGACGCTGAAGGAAAGGCCGGTCAGCGATGCCAGCGTCAGTGCGCCGTTGGCAGCGGTGAGCGTGATCTCGACGGCACTCGCACCTGCATCCACGTCGGTCACCGTGAGCGCGTTGCCGTTTGCGACCGAGAAGACCAGCGTGACGTCCTCCGTACCGGCCTGCGCCGCCGGCACGTTGCTGATCGGTGCGTCGTTGGCGGCTGCCACGTTGATGGTGATCGCGTCGGAGTCGGTGAGAACGCCGCCGGCACCGGTGTTGCCGAGGTCGCTGGTGCCGATCTGCACAACGCCGGCACCGGAGAAGTTCGTCGTCGGCGTGAAGGCGAGACCGTCGAGCGCTGCGTTGATGGCTGCCTTGGTGCCGGTGAAGGTCATCAGCGCATCGCCCGATCCGTCGCCGGTGGAGAAGCTCAAGCCGGCGAACCCGGCCAGGGTCACGGTGCCGTCGGTCGCGGTGAGAGTGACCTGCAGGTTACTGCCGGCGTCGTCAACGTCGGCGATCGCGATCCCGTTCCCGGTGCCGGTCGAGAAGATGAGTGCCGTGTCTTCCGTGGTGGCCTGCACGCCGGGAACGGTGTTGACCGGCGCGTCGTTGGCCGCTGCCACGGTGATGGTGGCGGTGGCGACGTTGGAGTACGTGGTGCCGTCGAACACGCGGTAGGTGAAGGCGTCGGTGCCCGAGAAGTTCGTGTTCGGCGTATAGCTGAACGTGCCGTCGGCGTTCAGCACGAACGCGAAAGCATTCGCCGGCCCCGCTACCAGGTCTGCGGTGAGACCCGCGGGTGCCGTGTCCGGGTCGGTGTCGTTGTCCAGCACCGAAGAACTGATGGGGAGGGTGCCGTCCTCGCCGACGCCATAGCTGTCGTCGACTGCAGTCGGCGACGTCGATGCGTTCACCGTGATGGCGACGGTGTCGTTGTCGGTCTGTGCGCCGCCGGAGCCGGTGTTGCCCTGATCGGAGGTGACGATCTGGAGCGATGCGGCGCCGACGAAGGCCGGCGCCGGGTCGAACACCAGGCCGTCCAGCGCCGAGTTGACGTCCGTGATGGTGCCGGTGAAGGTCATGGTGGCATCGGCGGTGCCGCTGCCAACCGAGAAGGCGAGTCCGCTTACCGATGCGAGCGTCACCGCGCCGTTGGTCGCAGTCACCGTCACCTGCACCGGATTGCCGGTGGCGTCGCTGTCCGCCACCGAGATCCGGTTGCCGTTGCCGGTGGAGAACGTCAGTGCGATGTTCGCATTGGTGGACTGTGCGACGGGGACCGTGTTGAGCGGCGGATCATTGACCGCGTCCACGGTGATGGCCACGGTGTCGTTGTCGGAGAGCACACCCCCGGCACCGGTATTGCCCTGGTCGTTCGTGGTGAGCGCCAGGAGCGCAGGACCGCTGTAAGCCGCCGTGGGGTCGTAGCGCATGCCGTTCAGCGCCGCGTTGACGTTGGCGACCGTGCCGGAGAACACCAGGTTCGCGTCGGCGGTCCCGTCGCCGGTCGTGAACGTGAGGCCGGCGCCGGAGGAGAGCGTCAGCGTGCCGTTGGTGACCGACAGCGTGACCTGCACCGAACCTGACGCAGCGTCCGCGTCGGCGATCGAGATGCGGTTGCCGTTGCCCGTGGAGAAAACCAGGGCCGTGTCTTCATTGACCGTCTGGGCGCCGGGAACCGTGTTCTGCGGAGCATCGTTGATCGCGCTGAAAGTGAGCGTGATGTTGGTGACGCCGGAATTCTGAGCGCCACCGCTACCGGTGTTGCCCTGGTCGTCCACCGAAACGCCGAGCGTCACGTTGGTCGTGTCGTTCGCTGCCGAGGTGTAGGTGAGAGCGCTGCCGGCGATGAATGCATTCAGGTTCGCGCGGGTACCCGTCAACGTGAGGGCAGTGGCGGTGCCGCCGACGGTGACACCGCCTCCCGACGTTGCGGCCAGCGAGCCCTGTGCCACCGTGAACGTGGCGACCATACTGCCGGTGGCCGCATCCACGTCGGCGAAGCTGATGCCGGTCAGCGTGCCGGCGACATCCTCGGTGAGCGCGATCGAACCCGGTGCCGTCACCGTGGGTGCATCGTTGACCGCGTTCACAGTGACTGACGCGGTGGCGGTGGCCGAAGAATAGGGTGTCGAGCCGCCGTTGCTGGTGACGTTCGCGGTGCTGGCTGCCGTGCCGGCCGTACGGTCCCAGGCCCGCAGCACGATGCTCGCGGTGCCATTGTAGTTGGTGCTCGGAACGAACCGCACCAGTGTGCCCGCGTCCGCTGCGAGCAGTCGCGCCGTCGTGGCATCCGGCGAGCCGAAGCTGTTCCAGGCGCCGCCGCCGTTGGTCGAGTACTGCCAGGTACCGTTGGTGCTGTCGACCGAGACGACGGCTATGCCGGAGAGTGCGCCGCTGTCGGGGTCGGTGACCTGACCGCTCAGCAGCGCCGAAACCAGCGTGCCCCCGTTGCTGGAGGGGTCCTCGTTGATGGCCGTGAGGTTGTTGGTGCCCGCGAGCACCGGTGCATCGTTGACGGCGGTCACGTTGAGCGTGACGTTGTCGCTGTCGGTCCTGGTGCCGCCGGACCCGGTGTTGCCCTGGTCGCTGGTCGCCACGGTCAGGGTGACGGCGGAAGTCGTGTTGGCGGCAGTGGTGAACGTTACGCTGGAGCCGCTCACGAACGTGTTCAGATTGGACGCGGTGCCGGTGAGTACCAGCGATGCAGTGCCCGACCCGCTGACGGTGACGCCGCCGCCGGCGGTCGCGGCCAACGTGCCGCTGCCCACCGAAAGGGTGATCTGCAGGCTCGCACCGCCGGCGTCCACGTCCGCGACCGAGATGCCGGTAAGCGCGGTGGCCACGTCTTCCGTGACGGCGATGGAAGCCGGTACCGTGTTGACCGGCGCATCGTTGACCGCGGTGACGTTGAGCGTGACGTTGTCGGTATCCGACCGCGCGCCGCCACTGCCGGTATTGCCCTGGTCGTTGGTGCTGACCGTCAGGGTGATCGCACTGGTGGCGTTGGCGGCCGTCGTGAACGTCAGCCCGGAACCGGAGATGAAACTGTTCAGATTGGTGGCCGTGCCCGTCAGCGTGACGGTGCCGGAGCCCGATCCGCTCACCGTGATGCCACCGCCGCTGGTGGCGGCGAGCGTGCCGCTGCCCACGGAGAACGTCATTTGCAGGCTAGAGGCGGCCGAATCCACGTCGACCACCGAGATGCCGGTGAGCGCGGTGGCCACGTCCTCCGTGACGGTGATGGATCCCGGCACGGTGTTGACCGGCGCGTCGTTCACCGGATTGACCGTGATGGTCGCGGTGGCGACGTTGGAGTTGTTGGTGCCGTCGTTGGCCCGATAGGTGAAGCTGTCGGTGCCGGCGAAGTTCGCGCTCGGGGTGTAGGTGAACGAGCCATCGGCGTTCAGGCTCAACGTTCCGTTCGACGGGCCCGACACGAGCACGGCCGAGAGTCCCGCCCGCATCGTGTCGGTGTCGTTGTCGAGCACCCCGGCGCGGGCCAGGTCGACCACGTCGCTTGCCGACAGGGCGGTGTTGTACACCCGCACTTCATCGATCTGTCCGTCGAAGAACCGGGTCGAGGCACTGGGAGCACCCACCCGCATCGGCCCGCTCCAGGCAGAGCGGTCGTTCTGCGTGCCGGTGTCGGTACCTTCAAGTACGCCGTCGACGTACAGGTTGGCCTGCAACGTGCCGCCACCCTGGTCCGAGACGACCACGGCGACGTGGTGCCAGTTCGTCGTGTCGGTGAAGGTGCTCGACGAGACGATGTTGATGGGGTTCCCCGCTTCGGCGTCGTAGCCGAGGAAGAACGCGATGCGGTTGTCCTGGTCGTAGTGGCCCACCGACAGATTCATCTCGGCGTCGGCGGTTGTCGCACTCGGCTCGCCCCAGCCGTTGCCGCCGCTGCGGCCCTGCCACAGGATGTGGTGCTGGCCCGTGGTGATGTCGGTCTTGAACCACGCCGACAGCGTGAAGTTGTTCGAGGTCCGCGCCGTGGTGCTCAGGGCCGTGGCGTAGTCGCTCGAGCCGTCGAACGAGAGTGCGTTGCTCCCGACGCGTCCTGCAACGAACGTCGGGTCCGCCGCATCGACTCCCGAGGAACTGCCACGGGTGCCCGTGCTGGCCGGCGTGGCCGAATTGGCGAGCGTCTGGTTGGCGCCACCATCGTCGAAGCGGTACCAGTCGACCAGCCCGGTTGACGCGGGCGCCACCGTCAGCGTGGTGTCCTCGTTGACGCTGAAGCTGTCGTTGACGGCCACCGGCTCCGGTCCGATGGAAGCGAAGTTGACGCCGAACTCGGAGGTGTTGCCCGAAGGGTCGGTGGCCGTGGCGGTGATGACGTCGCCCACGTTGAGGCCGACCACTGCGAACGAACCGGAAAACTGGCTCGACGCGTTGGTCGTGAGCGCACCGAGGTAGGTCCTGCCTTCGCCTGAGCCGCTCGCATCCGCCGAGGCCCGGAAGAACTCTACGCGCGCGTTGGCGAAGGTTGCCGAACTCGCCGCGTTGCCGACGTAGCCTTCCACGATGAACGTGCCGCCGTTCACGATGGCCCGGGTGATCACCGGGCTGTCCATCCCCTGGTTGGGAGCGCCGCCGGTGGCACCGTTGTTCGCCGTGACGCCGTCGTTCGCGTGGTCGATCCCGAGCCCGTCGTTGGCGTAGATGCTGTTGCCGAGGATGCGGTTGCCGGTGGACGTGTTGGTGTTGACGATGACACCGTCGCCGCCGTTGCCGGAGATGATGTTGCCTTCGCCTGCGGCGGTGCCGCCGACCCAGTTGTTGGTGGCGCCATTGAAGATCGCCACCCCCTGGTTGGTGTTGCCCAGATCGACGGTGGCGGTGACGTCGAGGCCGATGATGTTGCCGCGGACCAGGTTGCCGCTGGTGCCGGAGCCGAAGATCTGTATGCCGTCCACGTCGCTGCCGGAGATCACGTTGCGGTCCGCGACCGTCGCGCCGCCGATCACGTTGTTGCTGGAGCCGCCGGTGATGTAGACCCCGACCTGGTTGGCGACCGCGGCCGTCCCGGCCGCGTTGGTGCCGAGAAAGTTGCCGGCCACCGTGTTGTTCGAGGAGTTGAGGATGCGGATCCCGCTCAAGTCGAAGCCGTTGATGGCGAGGCCACGGACGGTGCTGCCCGAACTGCCGGTGTCGAGGACCAGCCCGCTCGACCCTCCGGAAGCCGCGCTCGTCAGCACCACGACGGGCGTGGAGACGTAATTCGGTTCGGAGGTAGCGTCGATGTCGACGGCCCCGGTGATGGTGGGGAGGCCTCCGGCCGCAACCGTGATCGTGTGTGGTCCGCTGCCCGCGATGTTGAAGAAGATGCGGTCGGCCCCGCCGACGTTCGCGGTGTTGTTGGCGGCGAGGATCGCCTCGCGCAGCGAGATGCGGCCGTCGGCACCGCGGTTCGCGAGCAGTGCGGCGATCGAGGTGGTCGTGCCGTCAGCCACGTCGCTCGTCGTGTCGACCACCAGCGCCGCCGAGTAGCGTTGCGCGAAAACGCCCGACCCGTCGCCGGTGCCGTTGCCGGACCACACGACGACGTACTGTCCGAGGGTGTTCATGGCGACCGAGGCAGGGCCCTGATTGCCGCTCGTCGTGGTGTTGACCCGGGTCTCGGAACCGTTGGAGCTGCCGTCCCAGTTGAACTCGCGTCGGTAGACGCCGGTGGTGCTGGC
>LNDQ01000034.1 GCA_001464695.1 Betaproteobacteria bacterium Ga0077523
GTGGAGACCGGCAGCTTCTCGAGCGCGGCACGCGATCTGGGGGTAACCCAGCCGACGGTCACGCGGCACGTCGCCGCGCTGGAGGAGCGGCTCGGCGTGCGACTGGTCAATCGCAATACCCGACGCCTGAGCCTCACTGAAGCGGGGCGGCTCTACTACGATCGCAGCAAGGCGCTGCTCGACCTGGTGGCGGAGACCGAGACGCTCGCAGTGGACGAGCGCACGGCGCTGCGCGGCAAGCTGCGCATCGCCACGTCGGTGGCATTCGGGCGTCGGGTGGTGATGCCACTCATTCTGTCATTCATGCGCGCCCACCCCGAGATCGAAGTGGACCTGCGCTGCGACGACACCTACATCGACCTGGTGGCGCAGGGCATCGATGTGTCGGTGCGCCTGGGGCGTCTCGCCGACTCGTCGCTCGCGGCGCGGACGCTGGGGTTCAACCCCTGGGCAATGGTGGCCTCGCCGGACTACCTCAAGCGCCGGGGCACGCCGAATGCACCGCAGGACCTCGAGCGACACGAAGTGCTGGTGTACAGCAGCGTCCATGGCGACGATCACTTGCACTTCCAGCATGGGAAGCAGGGGCGCGTCTCGGTGCGGGTGCGCGGCCCGTTCCGGTCGAACAACCTGTCGTCGCTGCTGGCCGCCGCCCGCGACGGCATCGGCATCGCCGCGTTGCCTTTGTATGTGGCGGGTGCTTCGCTCGCGGAAGGGCGCCTCCAGACGGTGCTGAGTGACTACGAATTGCCCGGACAGGAAGTCCATGCCGTGTTCCCGTCACCCAAGCTGCTGCCATCGCGCGTGAGCGCGTTCGTGGATCATCTCAAGGGCCATTTCGCGCGGGACGACTGGTACGTCAACGATACCGAGCGATCGCCGAAATCGGCCGGCTCGTCCGCCCGGCGAAAACGCTGATCGCCGCGTGCCGGCATCGTGTACGCTTGGCGTTTCGCTTCGAATTTGCCTCCCACCATGCGTTTCACCGGCACCGAATCCTACGTCGCCACCGAAGACCTGATGATGGCGGTCAACGCTGCCATCACCCTCGAGCGCCCGCTGCTCATCAAGGGCGAACCCGGCACCGGCAAGACCATGCTGGCCCTCGAAGTGGCGAAGGCCCTGAACCGGCCGCTGCTGCAGTGGCACGTGAAGTCCACGTCCAAGGCGCAACAGGGTCTGTATGAATACGATGCCGTGTCGCGCCTGCGCGATTCGCAGTTGGGTGACGAGCGTGTCCACGATATTGCCAACTACATCAAGCGCGGTCCGTTGTGGGATGCGTTCAGCGCCGACGAGCCGACCGTCCTGCTGATCGACGAGGTCGACAAGGCCGACATCGAGTTTCCCAACGACCTGCTACGCGAACTCGATCGCATGGAGTTCTACGTCTACGAGACGCAGCAGCTCATCAAGGCGAAGCACCGGCCCGCGATCATCATCACCAGCAACAACGAGAAGGAGTTGCCGGATGCGTTCCTGCGCCGCTGCTTCTTCCACTACATCAAGTTTCCCGAGCGCGAAACGATGGAGCGCATCGTCGACGTGCACTATCCGGGCATCAAGAAGACGTTGCTCGCGCAGGCACTCACCGCCTTCTTCGACATTCGCGAGGTGCCGGGGCTCAAGAAGAAGCCGTCCACTTCCGAGCTGCTCGACTGGTTGAAGCTGCTGGTGGCGGAAGATATTCCGCCCGAAGCGCTGCACAGCCAGGACAGCGGCAAGATCATCCCGCCGCTGCACGGTGCGCTGCTCAAGAACGAACAGGATGTGCATCTGTTCGAGCGGCTGGTGTTCATGGCGAGAAGGAATCGCTGAAGCGCTGCCCCCATCCCAACCTTCCCCCGCATTCGCGGGGGAAGGAGAGGAGTGCGGCGATCGACTCGATCGCCGAAGGTTCGGATGGCCCCCATCCCAACCTTCCCCCACCTGCGGTGGGGGAAGGGGTGTACTTCCCTCTCCCTCTGGGAGAAGGACCGAGGGTGAGGGCCAATCAAACCCGAAGGGATGGCGCAGCCATCCCTCCCCCGGCTGTGCCGGGGGAGGGCCGGGGTGGGGGCACGATGTCTCGCGCCGCGCAGCGCCGGACTCTGCGGCCGGGCACCGCACGACAGGACTCCGCTGACTGGCGTCGGTAGCGCTTACAGCGACACGCCTCGCAAGCGACGGCAATCATGCAGTTTCTTGAGGTGATGCAGGTTTTGTGACGAGGTGCGCAATTTGCTATCGACCTGCCGGGCGCTCCCAACCTGTTGCTTCCCCTGTCACGGAGATCTCGAATGCGCAGATTGCTTTGCAGTGCAGTACTCGGTCTGGGCGTCCTCACCGGCCCGGCCATGGCGGCGCCGGTATCACTCTGGGCATCCTTCGATATGGCACCGATCGGCACGTATGCAGACGTGTCGATCGCACTTTCGGGAAGCTCGTTTCGCGTCGGTGACGCTTCCGGTCCCGTGGCTTCCGATGCGCTGGTCAGTCAGGTGCTTGGCAACCTCACGAGCGTTCGAGTCGGCGGCTTGGGCAACGCCGTGCAGTCGGGCGTCAGTACCCAGAGCTTCGGTTTCTTCATGTCCAACCCCGACCTCGGCGGGGTAGCCTCGGACGATTTCGATCCCTTCGCTGACTATCCGTGGGGTTTCTCAAGCTTCGGTACGGGCACTTCTGGTGTCGGCGGGAGTTCCGTTGGAGGCTCACCCGGGGGATCGCTATTGGTCTATTCGTTCGAGACAACGCCCGAAACGCTGATCGGCTTCGAGTTCTCCAGCCTGTTCCTGGGCGACAAGTCCGCCGCTTTCGGACAGGACTTCGACTTCCGATGGCAGGCGGGCGAAGGAACTTCCATCACCCCTGAGTACGTGCGAACCGGTGGGCGCGTAATCCTCACCGGTGAGATCAATCAGGTGCCCGAGCCATCGGCGATTGCGCTCGTGGTTGTGGCGCTCGCATCGATCGTCATTGCCCGCCGTCGTGGGGGCGCTGCTGCGTTGATGGGCACCGTACGCACCTGACAGACAGCGACGGCGTTCCGGTCTCTCCGCCAAGGAGTATCTGATGCGGGTCGAAGCGCTCGCGAAGGGCGTGGCCGACTACCGCGTCGAAGGGTTCTACTACCTTTTCCGCGCCGCGCCGGTGGAGGGCGAATCGAACCAAGACAAGTTCGACCTCGTGCGGGCATAGGGCAAGGAATCCTTATCTCACCTTGACGACGACCTTGCCTTTGGCGCGTCCCCCATCGACGTAGTTCATCGCTTCCTTGGTCGACTCGAAAGGAAACACCCTGTCCACTACCGGCCGGATGACTCCGGCGTCGACAAGAAGAGCGATCTCGCGTAGCTGATCTCCGCTCGCTCTCATGAAGAGAAACGAGTAGTTCACGCCGTGACGTTTCGCTAGTTTCCGGATTCGATGGCTCAGGAAGCGCATGACCTGTCTCACGATCCAGGGCAATCCAAGGTCTCTTGCGAAATCGGGATCCGGGGGGCCGGAGATGGAGATGAGCTTTCCGCCCGGTTTCAGCACTTGGAGTGACTTTTCGAGCACGTCCCCGGCGAGACTACTCAGAACCACATCGTAGTCGCGCAGGACGGTTGCGAAATCGTCCTCGCGATAGTCGATGACGATATCCGCGCCCAGGGCCTTGACCCAGGAGACGTTCGCTGCACTCGTGGTCGTGGCGACGACCGCGCCCAGATGCTTGGCCAGCTGAATTGCGAATGTCCCCACTCCGCCGGAGCCCGCGTGGATGAGGACTTTTTGTCCCTTCTGCAGGTTTGCTCGTTCGACCAACACCTGCCAGGCAGTCAAGCCCACCAGAGGGATGGAAGCGGCTTCTTCCATTGTGAGCGTCTTGGGCTTGATCGCGACGGCATCTTCATCCATCGCGATGAACTCCGCGAACGTGCCGATGCGATCCTTGACCGGGCGCGCGTAGACCTCGTCGCCAGGCTTGAATCGCCGCACTTGCGACCCGACCCGGACTACGACTCCCGCCACATCGTTACCGAGAATCAGCGGTAGGCGATAGGGCAGGATGAGCTTGAACTCCCCGTTTCTGATTTTGGAGTCCAGGACGTTCACACCTGCAGCGTGAACCTGAACCAACACGTCGTTCGGCCGTAGCGCCGGTTCGGGCATTTCCCCGATGCGTGTGCCGTCTTTTTTTCCATAGTGATCGAGGACGAATGCTCTCATGATCATTTCTCCCGTGGACTCTTACAGAGCGGCGAGGAATCGGGCTGCCTCTTCGGCAAACTCGTCCGGAAACTGAATGTCCATTCTGCCCCTGAATTGCTGAAGGCAGGCCACTGGCGTCGCCCCCCAACCGGAGTTGGCGATATGCCATTCGGGTATCGCCGACATCCTGGAACTGCGTGCGGGCGGAAATGTGCCGATCGGCTTGCGACATGGTCTCTGGTGGGGCGAGGGTTTGGCCATCGGCGAACAGAACGACCGCAGCGCCGGAAAGGACGGTGGTGCCGCCATACCGGAGAAACCGGCGTCAGGTGGCGACCATTGGACTGGATTGGCTCATGCTGATGCTCCGGGAGAACGTGCTTCAACCAATATCGGCTCAACGCTCGAGGTCCTGGCGCCTCGAGGCTGCTGACATTTCCCGCGAGGTTTCGCAGTCGGCGCCCTGTTTGGTCGTCATTGAGTGGCAAATCGCAACGGGGCTACCCATTGACGTCGACGACGGTGCGGCCTCGGACTTTGCCCTCGAACATCCGACCTACCACAGCAGGCACGTCCGCTAAGCCAACCATCTGCATCGTCCGGGCGAGCTTGTCCAGGTTCAAGTCGCGCTCCAGGCGCGACCAGGCCTCGATACGGGCCTCCTGCGGGGCGTTGACCGAGTCGATCCCGGCGAGGGTCACGTTGCGCAGGATGAAAGGAAGAACCGATCCCGGCAGATCCACGCCCTGGGCCAGGCCGCAGGCAGTGACCACACCGCGATATCGTGTCTGCGCCAGCACGTTCGCCAGCGTATGGTTGCCGACGGAGTCCACGGCGCCAGCCCACCTTTCGGACGAAATCGGCGCCCCCGGCTCCGAAAGTGTGCGGCGGTCGATGATCTCCGCGGCACCGAGGCCACGCAGATAGTCGCTTTCCTCGAGGCGTCCGGTCGATGCGACGACGCGATAGCCGAGATCCGACAGGATCGCTATCGCGATGGAGCCGACACCACCGTTCGCCCCGGTGACGAGAATGTCGCCGCGCTGCGGGTTGAGGCCGCCATGCTCGAGCGCCAGCACGGACAGCATCGCCGTGTAGCCGGCTGTACCGATTGCCATGGCGTCCCTGGTCGAAAAGCGCGCTGGGATCTTGACCAGCCATTCGCCTTTCACCCGCGCTTTCTGGGCATATCCGCCGTGATGGGTCTGGCTCAAGCCCCAGCTGTTGGCGACAACGCGGTCCCCGGCGGCAATGCCGGGATACGAGGACCTCTCAACCGTGCCCGCCAGATCGATGCCCGGGATCAAAGGGAACTGACGAATCACGTCCACGCGCCCGCTCAGGGCCATCGCGTCCTTGTAGTTCACAGTCGAATAGTCGACCGCGATCGTGACGTCGCCTGGCATCAGGTTTTCCTCATCCATTTCGACGACGCGAGCAGAGATGGCTTCGCTAGCCCTTGTCGCAAGCAATGCCTTGAATGTCATTGGGTTCTCCTGGGTTGACTGTTACGTCGAGGGGCAACATCTCGAACGCTTGCTGGCCCGCTTTCGACGTTCGCCGGCTGCCGTTGATGAGGCGCGTGTTCGGGATACGGATGCACGGCTATCTGTGCGCCTGAAGGTTCTCGAGGCCGCGTTGGCCGTGCGCTGCTCAGTCGTCGTTGCTTGAGTAGCGGATACGCCGTCATGGGGTTTGCGGTGCGACGGTGGTGGCGGACACGTGTTCGGCATTGCCGCCAACCGCAAAAGCAGCAACTTTGGCGTCGTCGTCCCAAAGCTCCAGGAATGCCGAGATCTTTCCGTCTGTCACGGTGATGCGCGCGAGGTGGCGCGATTCGTATGTGCGTCGAGTCGCAGGTACGTAAGCCTGCGCCGTGAACTCGACGAAGAACGTGTCTGGATAGGTCGTCTGGAACAACCTCGGATCGCTGAAGATCCAGTTGCGCGCGGTTGCGGGGAATTCGCGTAGAGCGAATTCGATCGCCTCTCGACCTTCGATGCGACGGTAGGCATCGTCGGCGTACGGGTACTCGAACACCGCGTTCTCGGCTACGAAATCCAACCCGGAGTGGCTGGGGACTTCGATCGACCAAAGCCCGAGATATGCGGCCACGAGCGCCCTGACTTGGTCTTGCATTTGCCGGGTGGCAATGCCTGAGATCTCGACCTCGTCCCGTGACGTGTCAGGTGTCGGCGTTGGCGTCGTCTGCGCTTGGATGGTGGCGGAAGTAATGAGGGCGATTGCAGCGCCCAGGGAAACGGCGGCGATACGAATGAAGTTCACGGGGAACCTCCTTTAGGGTTGCTTCACGAGGTGAGTGGATCGAAGGGACGACTATAAAATGATGAGCATCATATTATTGTGCGAACGAAAGCGGGCGTTGGCGTGCCCGTATCAGTCGTCAGCCGCAGTAAGGCGCTTCAGCGCCGCTTGGCACAACGCGTCGGAAAGCCCGGGGTCGTCAACAGCGCGCGCGAGAATCAGTGTTCCGACCATGGTTGCCACGGTAACCAGTGCGCGTTCGTGCGCGCCTGGTTGGCCCCAGTTCGATGTCTGACGGGCAACGAGATCGATCATCTCTTTGATGCGCCGTGTAGCCGCGCGCCGTACTTCAGGCGCCTGGCGTGGCATTTCCGATCCAACGGCGGCTATCGGGCAACCAGCCTCGATGGCCTCGACATGGGCTTCCGACAGATAGGCGCGCACAAGTGCTTGCAACGCCTCTTGCGGCGGAACGCCGGCGACGACGCGTGACGACGCAGCGACCGTTTCGGCACCGGCGCGATCGGCGGCCTCGGCCAGCATGGCCTCGCGGGATGGGAAATGCGCATAGAAGCCCCCGTGGGTCAGGCCGGCTTCTTTCATGATGTCCGCCACGCTCGTGCCATCGTACCCGCTGCGCCGGATGGCACGTGAGGCGGCCGCGACGATACGTTCGTGGGTCAGATCTTTCTTGGATCCGGAGTGGGAGCGCTTCATATGACAGTCATCATATTAAAGGCGTCGACAGTTGTCAATCAGATGTTTGCATCCCCTTGGGCAGGCTTGCCGCCCAAGAACAGGGAGGCGATGCAGGCTCTGGGCACCGCAAGCCGACGGACGACTCCAGGACCCAGACAGCGAGCGCATAATTGTCCATCTGCCGGTTCGACCAACTCCGAAAGATTATCCAGATCAATTCCTTGATCGGGCAACTTCGGTATCGCGGTGAAGATCGACACCGACCAGCCGGGTGAACCTCGGTCTGCAGCAGCTGCTTCCTCTCGCACCAGTACTTTAGCCTCGTCGTGCTCACCGACTTCTTTCTTCAGCTGAAATCCGGCGGCGTTCCGGTCTCCGTCAAAGAGTACCTGATGCTGGTCGAAGCGCTCGCCAAGGGCGTGGCCGACTACCGCGTCGAAGGGTTCTACTACCTGTCCCGCGCCGCGCTGGTGAAGGACGAATCGAACTACGACAAGTTCGACCGCGTGTTCGCGGCGTACTTCAAGGGCATCGCCGACCTGCCGGACGGCTTCCTCGCGAACATCCCGGAAGAGTGGCTGAAGAAGCAGGCCGAGCTGATGCTTTCGGAAGAGGACAAGCTCGCCATCGAGGCCATGGGCGGCTGGGACAAGCTGATGGAGACGCTGCGCAAGCGCCTCGAGGAACAGCAGGGCCGTCATCAGGGCGGCTCGAAATGGATCGGCACCGCAGGCACCTCGCCCTATGGGGCCTACGGCTACAACCCCGAAGGGGTGCGCATCGGCCAGGAAGGCTCGCGCAACCGCAAGGCGGTGAAGGTGTGGGACCAGCGCGCCTACCGCAACCTCGATGATTCGGTGGAGCTCGGCACGCGCAACATCAAGATGGCGCTGAAGCGCCTGCGCAAATTCGCTCGGGAAGGTGCGGCGGACGAACTCGATCTGGACGACACGATCCGCTCCACCGCCCGCAATGCCGGCTGGCTCGATCTCAAGATGGTGCCGGAGCGCCACAACGCGGTGAAGGTGCTGCTGTTCTTCGACATCGGCGGGTCCATGGACGACCACGTGCGCATCTGCGAGGAACTCTTCTCGGCGTCGCGCACCGAGTTCAAGCACCTCGAGTACTTCTACTTCCACAACTTCATCTACGAGAGCGTGTGGCGCGACAACCGCCGCCGCAACAATGAACGCTTTCCGCTCTGGCGCGTGCTGCATACGTTCGCTCATGACTACAAGGTGATCTTCGTCGGCGACGCAACGATGAGCCCCTACGAAGTCGCGTATCCGGGAGGCTCGGTGGAGCACAACAACGAAGAGGCCGGCGCCGTCTGGATGCGGCGCGTGCTCGACGTTTACCCGAAGACCATCTGGCTCAACCCGCAGCCGGAAGACCGCTGGAACTACTACGACTCGATCGAAATGGTCCGGCAGCTGATGGGTGAGCGCATGTATCCGCTGACCCTCGAGGGGCTCGACCGCGGCATGCGGGAACTGACGCGGTGAGCGTGCGGCTCGACCAACTCGACGCGGCGGAACTCGTGGTACAGCTCCAGCGCCGCGAAGTCACGGCACAGGCGGTGCTGCGGGCGTTTCTCGATCGCATCGAAGCGCGCGAACCGGTGGTGCGGGCCTGGGCGCATCTCGACGTGGAAGCAGCGCTCGCGGCCGCACTCGATCTCGACCGCGGTCCGATTCGCGGGCCGTTGCACGGATTTCCCGTGGGCGTGAAGGATGTATACGACACCTTCGACATGCCGACAGCCTACGGTTCGCCCATCTACGCGCGGCACCGGCCGCGCACCGACGCCGGCAGTGTCGCGCTCACGCGCCGGTTCGGCGGATTGATCGTCGGCAAGACCGTGACCACCGAGTTCGCCACGTTCCCGCCCGGTCCCACGACCAACCCCGCCAATGCCGCGCACACGCCGGGCGGATCGTCGAGCGGTTCGGCGGCGGCGGTCGGCGCGGGTATGGTCCCGATAGCCTTCGGCACGCAGACCACCGGGTCGATCATCCGGCCGGCGTCGTTCTGCGGCACCGTCGGCTACAAGCCCACCTTCGGGACCTTGTCGCCCATCGGCGTGAAGGCGATCACGTGGTCATTCGATACCGTCGGCGTTCTCGCGCGAACGGTGGCCGACGCGGCGTTCTTTGTGGGGACGTTGGCGGGTCGCGATGAAATGAGGGATGCAGTCGCGACATCGGCGCCGCGCATCGGTATCTGCCTCACGGCGCAATGGTCTCAGGCGTTGCCGGAAACGCGCACGCTGTTCGAGGTGTTGCCGGGACGTCTGGCAGGGAAGGGTGCGAAAGTCGAACGCGTCGACTTGCCGCGAAGCTTCGATGGCATCAACGAAGCCCAGGACACCATCTGGGAATATGAGATGGCTCGCTGTCTGGCCGACGAGCATCGGCGTTTCCCGGAACAGATCCGCGAGCGCTTGCGCAAGCAGCTCGACTCGGGGCTGGCCATGCCGGTCGGACGCTACGAAGTCGCGATGCGTCTGGCGCGGGAGTCCCGCTTGCAGGTCGGTGCGGCGTTCGGCGACTGCGATGTGCTCGTGGTGCCGTCAGCCCCGGGTGAGGCCCCCCGCGGCATCGAGGCCACCGGCGATCCAGTCTTCAACCGGACGTGGAGCCTGTTGCACACGCCGGCGATCCACGTGCCGTCGGGGCAGGGGCCGAACGGGCTGCCCATCGGCGTGCAGGTGATCGGCCGGATCGGCGACGACGCGCGGGCGCTCGCGTGTGCCCGGTGGATCGAACAAGCGCTGACCTGAAGCCTCCGGTTTTCCGCCGCGTCCGCCGCGTCCGCCGCGTCCGCCGCGACTTGAGCTTCTTCTTGCCCGATGCGTGCGCCGGCTTTGCCGGGTGGGGGAACCCACCGGAAGCGCTCAACGCGGCGGACACTGCGGACGCGGCGGAAGGCAGATCAAATTCAAGGGCGCGTCACAGCATCTCCATGCTCTCGAAGGCGAACTCCACCGTCTCGATCAGGATGCCGCCGACGTTCGCCTGCAACGGCGAATAGCTGAGACTCACCGGACGCACTTCGCGGAAGCGCCAGGTGGTGACCACACTCTCGTGGTCCTCGGAGAGCAGGCGGACCTGCAGGGTCTTGCGCTTCGGCGCACGCCCCTGCCGCGCCTTGTGCCACCAGGCGTAGAGGTCGAGCGATCCGATGAAGCCGCGTTTCAGGATGAGCCGATTGGCCGGTGACGGATCGACGGTGCCTGGCTTCGATGCTGTTTGCGCAGCGCTCTCCGCAGGAGCGGACGCATCGATGCCGAACACCGGGAAGATGACTTCGCTGAAACCGCCCGCAGCGGATTCCGCTTTCCCGTCGCCGAAGTCGACCAGGAAGTTGGCAGTGCCGTAGGGCCTGTCGCGCAGTTGTGCCATGGGCGCGCTCGCAGCAACCGGCGCTATTCCATCTCCAGCCGCTCGTAAGCGAGCACGATCTCTTCCATCGCGACATCGCTGCCCTTGGCGTTGAAGGGCCCGCTGGTGTGCTTGATGATGCGGGCGCGCAGCAGTTTCCAGGTTTGCACGATCTCCGTGTGATCCTCGTTCTGCAATTGAATGGTGACAGTGCGCAGCGAGTGCTGGTTGCCGTTACGGATGTCGTTCAACCACTGGTACAGGTTGAGCGAGCCGATGATGCCGCGTTTCAGCGTGACGTCGGCCACTTTCTGGAGGCCGGTCAGCTTGATCGGCGCGTTCTCCTTGTGGTTGCCGTTTCGATACTCGATGACGGCGACTTCCATGCTGATCGGGCTCATCTCCTGGAAGCCCGCCTGCGGACCCTCGGTGTTGCCGTCGCCGAGGTCCACGAGAAAATTGAAGCCGGTGTAGGGGCGCTCTCTCAAGACGGCCATGGTGATCTCTCCTCGACCCGAGGGCTCGGGCAATGAGGAAAAGTATCGACGCCGACCGCGCCCGGGTCAAGGTACGGCTCAGCGTTCGCGTGCGGCCTCCGTCACCGTCTTCTGCACCGGCGACAGCAGATACTCCAACACGCTGCGCGTGCCGAGATGAATCTCCGCGCTGACCTGCATGCCGGGTGTTAGGGCGAATCGCTTGCCGTCGCGCTCCAGGCTGATGGCGTCGAGGGCGATCAAGGCCCGATAGCCGGACCGCGCGTCGCTGGAGCGCTCGCTTCCTGATGAATCGGTGGCGTCGGGGCTCAGGTGACGGATCTGACCCGGCACCGTGCCGAACTTCTGGAAGGGGAACGTCGCCACCTTGAGCTCGACCGGCATCCGCTCCTCGACGAAGCCCGCGTCGATCTGATCGATCCATACCTCCGCCTGGACTGCTTCGCCGGTGGGCACGATGGTCATCAACACGGTGCCCGGTTGGACGACCGTACCGGCCGTGTGTGTGGCCAGTTCCTTGACCACGCCCGCCGCGGGAGCACGCAATTCGAGCTGGCTCTGGCGTACCGACAGGCGTGCCGAATCCTGCAGCAGACGATCGAGTTCCGCCTGCGTTCGAGAGCGCTCGTCCTGCAGGTCACGCCGATATGTCGATTGCAGCTGCACCACGCGTCGCTCCGATTGCGCGATGCCGGCCCGCAGGCTTTCGACCTGGGCGTGCTGCGCTTTCAGCTCCTGTTCTGCTTCGAGCAACGCACGCTTGCGTTCGAGAGCGAGCAGCTTGCCGGCGAAACCTTCGCGTGCCAGCGTCTCCCAGCCCTCGGCCTGTTCGCGATGGATCGGCAGTGCCTTGGCGAGCTTCGCTTCCGTCTCCAATGCCGCCTGCAGATCGTTGCGCGACCGGTCGACGACGGCGGTTTCAGTCGCGATCGCGTCCAGCTGAGATTGTCGATGCGCGCGATATTGCGAGTTCACCTGCGCGAACAGTGCTGGGGGATCATCCTGACGTGCCGTGAAGGCGGCCCCTGACAGTTCCGCGTCGATGCGCCGCAGTTGCAGGCGATGCTGATGAATCTGACCCTGCACCGTTGCCGTGTCTGCGTCGGACAGGCGGGGGTCCATGCGCACCAGGACCTGACCTGCGGCCACCACATCGCCCTCCTGCACGAGAAGTTCGCGCACGACGCCCGGCTCCGCCGGTTGGACGATCTTGAGGAAGTTCTGCGGGACGAGCCGCCCATGGGCCACGGCGATCATGTCGAGGCGGCCCACGAGGGTGCCGAGGACGGTACATCCGACGAGCGCCGCCAGGGTCCATAGCAGCGCCCGCGGCAGCGGTGACGGCGCTTGTGCCTCGAGAATGAGAATGGCCGGCGCGAAGTCGCGCGCAGCGAGCGCACGGTGCGAATCCGGTGCTGCAGGCTTCGATTTAGGTCGATTGCTCATGGCGTGTCGTCCTCTATCGTGTTGCCGAGTCGGATCGTTCGATCCGGTTGGAGGCCGTCGGGCACCTGGTGAGTGATGAAAAGCACCGTCACCCGGCCGCGCAGTTTCGACAGCGTGGCCACGAACTGGTGCGCGGTCGGCGTATCGAGATGGCTGGTGGCCTCGTCGAAGATCAGGACCTTCGGGCGCTTCAGCAGCGCCCGTGCGATGGCGATCCGCTGCTTCTGGCCACCGGAGAGACCGGCACCATGTTCCCCGACCAATGTCTGGTAACCCTCGGGCAGCGATTCGATGAAGGCATGAATCTCTGCCTGCCGGCAGGCTTCGACCACATCGGCGAAGCTCGCCTGCGGATCGGCGAGGCTCACGTTGTCGAAGACGGTGCCCGAGAACAGCACCGTATCCTGGGGCACGACGCCAAAGCAGGCGCGCAGCTCGTTGGCCGCGAGGTGGCGGGTATCGTGGCCGTCGATCGCGATACTGCCTTCGCGCGGATCGTAGAAGCGCAACAGCAGCTTGGCCAATGTGCTCTTGCCGCTGCCCGATGCCCCGACCAGCGCCACGAACTCGCCCGGGGCCACGTCGAGGTCGAAGTTGCGGATCACCCATGCCCGGTCATCAGCGTGGCGAAAGGCGAGGCCGCGGATCGTGATGCGGCCTTCGCGGCGCGCTTCGCGGGCGCTCGCCAGCGAGCGCGGCTCGGTCGGGACATTCATCACGTCGCCCAGCCGCTGGACGGCGATCGAGGCCTGCTGGAACTCCTGCCACAGGCCGACGAAGCGCAGCACCGGCTGCGACAGGCGGCTCGCAAACATCTGGAAGGCCACCAGCATGCCGATGGTCATGCCCGGTCGGGTCATCACGAACCATGCGCCCACGCAGAGGATGGCCAGCGTCATCGCCCCTTCGAGTCCGCTTGCCAGCACGTTGTAGGTGTTGCCGAGCGAGCGCGTGCGGAAACTCGCGTGGAGATAGTCCGCGAGATAGTCGCCGTAGCGCCGCTCGAGCTGCGGTTCGAGCTGCAGCGCCTTGACGGTATCGATTCCGGCCACGTACTCGGTGGCGAAGGCCTGGTTGCGCGCGCCGAGGAGGAACTGCTCGTTCAATCGTGAACGCAGCAGCGGTGTGACGATCAGGCTGACGCCCCCGATGGCAGCCAGAACACCGAGCGCGATCAGCGTGAGCGGCCACGAGTACCAGAACATCAACGCGAGACACAGCAGCAGGAAGGGCAGGTCGAGCAGCAGGGCGATGCCAGCCCCGGTCACGAACTCGCGGATCGTTTCGACGCAATGCAGGCGGGCGACCAGTACACCGGTGGGCCGTCGTTCGAAGTACCGCATGGGCACGCGCAGCAGATGGGAGAAGACTTCGGCGCCGAGGACTGCGTCGATCCGGTTGCCCGTGTGGATCACGAGGTACTGCCGGATCCAGGTCATCGCGCTCGAGAACATCATGAATACGGCCAGTGCGGCGGCAATCACGATCAGGGTGCTGGTGGTCCGGTGCACCACCACCTTGTCGATGATCGCCTGGGTGAAGAGTGGCGTGGCCAGCCCGAGTACCTGGATCGCCAGCGAGGCGAGCAGCACGTCGCGCCACACATGAGCGTGGCGCAGGATCTCGCGCCGGAACCAGCCGAACCCGAACGAGGGCTGCGAGTTCATGGTCGGCGGTTGGTCGGTGGCTTCCGCGACCGCGGCGCGTGCGCGTGTCGCAGACCAGACGGGGCCGCGCAACAAGTGCTCGAACGGCTCGCGGGCCGCCATCTCGCCTACTGCGCTGCCCGGACGGAAGTACAGAACGCGATCGGCGTCGGCGCGCAGGATGAACACCGGTGTCGTGGCTTCGGCGTCTGCAACGAAGGCGATCACCGGCATGCTCATTCGATCGAGGGGTCGCCGGTTCGCCGTGGACTGCAGCTCGAACCCCAGGGCCTTGGCTGCTCCCTGCAGGGACACCGCGGAATGCGGTGGTGGAAACTGCTGCTCGACCAGGGCGGGATCGAAGGCGATCCTGTGAAACTGGCAGACGCAGCTCAGCAACCACTGTTGCTCTCCGGGCGCCAGAGCAGGTGGAGCGGCGTCGTAGCGCGCCACGGGTGCTGCGAGAACTCGATGAGTCTTCACGCCATGGGATCCCGAAGTGGTTTCGGGCCACGGAGCTGCACAGGAAGTCCGGCGGTCGCAGACGCATCGCACAGCGGATGGAGCGCGCGAGGCGAAGACGGGAATCCGGTTCGACCGGTCCGCAGACGTCGGACTAGGTGTTCATGGTTCCCGTGGTGGCCCCCCGACCGGAAGTGGTGCTCCAGACCGCAAAAGATGCGCAGAACATCCTGCAACCGCTGCGGCGCTGCCTCGGGACCGGGCGCAGCCTTGTCATGACGATCGCGTAACCAAGGTACCGAGGGGCGGCACGGAGGTCAACAGCCGACCCTATTCCGGCGTGCCGCCGGCCGCCGAGGCACCCGTCGACGCGCCGGACGGAATTCATCCCGGCGTCACACCGCCTCTCTAACCTCCTGAAAACTCTCGGAGGCTCCTCACCATGAAGCGCAGTACCCCACCTCAATCCATCGTCACCTGCCCGGAATGCGGGCATGCGGAAGCCTTGCCCCTGGCCGCCGGCCCGGGGCGCCTCATCTATCGCTGCGCCGCCTGCGGCGTGCTGTCGCGGCCCAAGCAGGGCGACTGCTGCGTGCTGTGTTCCTACGGCGATCAGCCCTGCCAGGCCTCCGAGGACGTCGGGGAGGCGTTGCCCGCCTGATCGCCTCGGTCGACCCCGGGCGGCGCCCCCGGGGTCCCGCGAATCGAGTTGCGGGTGCTACTTCGACAGGCACTCGCTCATGAATTTCTTGCGCTCGTCGCCTTTGAGGGCCTTGGTCTTGGCCTCGGCGTTGCAGATCTTCATTTTCTCCTGTTGCGAGACCGCGGCTCCGTCCGGGTTCTTGCCCGACAGGCAGTCGCTCATGAACGTCTTGCGGGCGTCTCCCGACAGGTTCTTCGTCTTCGCTTCGGCGTTGCAGTTCTTCATGCGTTCCTGCGAGGATGACAGTTCCTTCTTCTCCGGCTCGGGCGCAGCCGCGGACAGGCATTCGCTCATGAACTTCTTGCGTTCGTCGCCTTTGAGGTCCTTCTTGGTCGCGTCGGCGTTGCAGGTCTTCATCTTTTCCTGCTGGCTCACGGCCAGCGCCGGGCCGGCGGTGAACAGCGCGAGGCTGAGGACGAGGACAACTTTCTTCATGGGGATGCTCTCCGGAGGTCGGGTACAGGGGCTGGGCGGGGCACTCAGCCCGCCGGCATACTAACGGATGAGGGTGACAGCCCCAGCGCTCGCTTCGCTCCCAGCCCGCCAAAGGGGGAGCGTCAGTACCTTGGGCCGGCCCGGCGGTACTGACATTGCCCCAGGCCGACGGCAGCCCCGAGGAACTTTGGCGCACCCGCCCGTTCCCAGGATCCGGTGGCACCGCAGGGGCAGTACCCACGTTCAAGAGGAGCACCATGAATTCTTTCGTCCGTTCCGTGTTGGCGACCTGCGTTCTGGGCGTCGTCCCGCTGGCAGCGTCCGCCGCCTGCCCGCCGCTGCTCAACCAGCAGATGAAGACGCTCGAGGGCAAGCCGCTCGATCTGTGCCAGTTCCAGGGCAAGGCCATCCTGGTGGTCAACACCGCCAGCAAGTGCGGTCACACACCGCAGTTCGAGAAGCTCGAGGGCATGTACAAGCAGTACAAGGACCAGGGCCTGGTGGTGCTCGGGTTTCCCTCCAACGACTTCCGGCAGGAACTCGCCACCAACCAGGAGGTGGGTGATTTCTGCCGCATGACCTACGGGGTGCAGTTCCCGATGGCGGAGAAGACGTCGGTCACCGGCGACGGGGCGAACCCGTTCTTCAAGAGTCTCGCCGAGCTGACCATGGAACCACCCACCTGGAACTTCCACAAGTACCTGATCGCTCCGGATGGCAAGACCGTGTACAGCTTTGCCACGCCGGTCGCGCCGGATTCGCCGCAGGTGATGGCGAAGCTGCAGCCGATGCTGAAGAAGTAGCGGCCGTTTCCTTTTCAGGGCTGCCCGCTTTCGGTAACCTCGACATCCGGAGACTGATCGAGCCTGGGAAAACCAGAACAAGGGCTGGCATGGCATTGCTGAACCGAATCTTCGCGCGTCGGCGCGAGAGCTACTCGTTGCCGCCCGCAATTGCCCCGGTGTCAGGGAAGCGGCGGTTGTGGAAGCGCATCGGCATCGGTGTCGCAGTGTTTTTCGTGCTGCTGATCCTCGGCGGCTTCTTCGCCGCACCGCCGATCATCAAGTCGATCCTGGTCAACAAGGTGTCCGAGCAGCTCGGCCGGCAGGTGAGCGTCGGGGCCATCCGCGTCAATCCGTTCGTGCTCACGGTCGAGATCGACGATTTCCTGATCAAGGAAAAGGGCAGCAGCGCCCGCTTCGTCGCCTTCGACCGGCTGCGCGTCGATGCCCAGATCGAATCGGTATACCGGCGGGCCCCGGTGCTGCGCGAGATCTCGCTCACCAATCCGTACGTGAACATCGTGCGCATCGAAGGCCAGCGCTACAACTTCTCCGACATCGTAGACAAGTTCACGGCGCCCCCGGCCAAACCCGAACCGAAGCCGGCCAATGCCGAGCCTGCGACTTTCTCGCTCAACAACATCCAGCTGATCGGCGGCAGCGTCGACTTCGACGACCGGCCGCAGAAGACCAAACACCAGATCCGTGACATGCGGCTGGCGATCCCGTTCCTGTCGAACCTGCCCTACTACGGCGAGATCTTCGTCCAACCCGCCTTCTCGGCCAAGGCCAACGGCACCCCGATCGAGTTGAAGGCGAGCACCAAGCCCTTCGGCAAGGCGCGCGAAACGTCGGTCGACCTGGTGCTGACCAACCTCAACGTGCCGTTCTATCTCGAGTACGTGCCGTTCAAGCTGCAGTACCAACCGGTGTCGGCGTTCCTCGATGCGAATCTCGATCTCACCTTCGCGCAACCGCTGGGGATGAAGCCATCGCTGTTCGTCTCCGGCACCACGGCACTGCGGGATCTCAAGCTGCGCGAGTTGTCCGGCGACCCGCTGCTGTCGTTCAAGCGGCTCGACGTGGCGATCGAGCGCATCGACGTCTTCGCGACCAAGGTGGCGATCCGCCAGATCAAGTTCGACGAAAGCTCGCCACCGTCTCGAAGGGCGGAGAGGAGCTGAAGGAGATTCGCGAGGAGGTGAAGGCGGAGGAGGCGGCAAGGGCGGCCGATCCCGCGGCACCGGAGAAAGCCTTTCCGGAAATCCGCGTGGAAGAGATCGTGATGAACGGGGCGCGTATCGCGTGGATAGACGACGTGCCCGACGGGTCGTTCCGCACGACGCTCCAGCCGCTCGATATCTCCGTGCGCAGCTTCTCGACCCTGCCGGGCAGCATCACCGAGGCGAAGCTGCAGGCGACGACCGACGCCCGCGAGACGCTCGCGGTCGAGGCGAGGTACGCCTTCATCGAGCGCACCGCCGAAGGCACCGTCAGCCTGGCGAAGCTGCCGCTCAAGCGCTATGCCCCCTACTTTCGCAAGGCCATCCTGTTCGACATCGAAGACGGTGTCCTGGACGCTTCCACGCGCTTCACCTTCGCCAACGATCCGGCCGGACCGAAGGTCACGGCCACCGAGATCGAGACCGCGCTCGCCAATCTGCGCCTCAGGAAGCGCGGCGAGCCCGAGCCGTTCTTCCGGATGGCGCAGTTTCAGGTGCATGGCGGGGCGTTCGATCTCGACAAGCGCACGGTGTCGTTGGCGGAGGTGACCAGCAAGAAAGCGAGCCTGGCGGTCAAACGCGCCAAGGACGGCGCGATCAATCTCGCGGAACTCACGCCGAAACCCGATCTGCCCCCGCCCGCCGCACCGCCGCCGGCCCCGTCACCCCGCTCCGCTACGGAGAAGCCGTGGGTGCTCGCATTGAAGAAACTGGCGTTCGACGACTACGCCGTGCGGTTCGACGACGATGTGCCGGTGCAACCGGTGCAGGTCACGATCGATCCGATCAAGCTGGGCGTGGAGAACTTCGCGTTCGGCGGCAAGCCGCAGCCGGCCAAGGTGGATCTCGCGCTCAAGATCAACAAGACCGGGGAGTTGAAGGCCAAGGGGCTGGTGACGCCGCAGCCGCTGGATGCCGACATCAACGTCGTTCTGACCCGCCTCGAGCTGCCGCCGTTCGAGCCGTATGTGGCGGACAAGATCAACATCACTTTGGCGAGCGGCGAGATCGCGGCCGAGGGTGCGGTGAAGTTCGCCATGCCGGCGGACGGCAAGGCGCTCTTCGAGTACGAAGGCAAGGCCGCCCTCAACAAGCTCGCCACCCTGGACAAATTGCATGCGGAGGACTTCCTCAAATGGGAGTCGCTCTTCTTCGACGGCATCCGGTTGAAGAGCGAGCCGCTGTTCGTCGACGTGAAGGAGGTCGCGCTGACCGATTTCTATTCACGCCTGGTGGTGAATGCCGACGGGACGCTCAACGTGCAAGGCATCATGGCGAAGGGCGACGAGGCGGCGCCCGCTGCCGAGGATGCTCCGGAGCCATCGAAGCCGACTGCCGATGCGAAGCAGTCGAAGGATTCGAAGAAGCAGCCCGCCGAGTCGCCGGCGCCCGCGGAGGACGCGACGGCCGCCGTCACGAAGGTGGTGAAGATCGACCGGGTGACGCTGCAGGGCGGCACCATCAATTTCTCCGACCGGCTGATCCGGCCCAACGTGAGCGCCACCATGACCGAGGTGGGCGGACGCGTGACCGGCCTCATGTCGGACGCCAGCACGCGCGCCGACGTGGAACTGCGCGGCAAGCTGTCGAACCAGGCACCGCTCACCATCACCGGCAAGATCAACCCGCTCGCAGGCGACCTGTTCGCCGACATCAAGCTGAGCTTCATCGACATCGAGCTGCCGCCGTTCACGCCGTACTCGGGCAAGTTCGCCGGCTACACCATCGAGAAGGGCAAGCTCACGCTCGACCTCACGTACCTGATCGACAAGCGCAAGCTGAAGGCGGAAAACAAGATCCTGATCGACCAGTTCACCTTCGGCGACAAGGTGGAGAGCCCGGATGCGACCAAGCTGCCGGTGCAGCTCGCCATCGCGCTGCTCAAGGACAAGGACGGGCGCATCAACCTCGACATCCCGGTGGAGGGGTCGCTCGACGATCCGAAGTTCCGTCTGGGCAAGGTGATCTGGGGCGTCATCGTCAATCTCATCACCAAGGCGGTGACGGCGCCGTTCGCGCTGATCGGCGCGCTGGTTGGCGGTGGCGGCGGGGAGGAACTGTCGTACCTCGAGTTCGCGCCGGGCAGCGCCGTGCCGGACGCCGATGGGCAGAAGAAGCTCGATCAGCTCGTGAAAGCGCTGCGCGACCGGCCGCAACTCAAGCTCGAAGCGACCGGCCACGTCGATGCCGAGAAGGATCGCGAGGCGCTGCGCCAGACCGTCTACCAGCGCAAGCTGAAGGCCCAGAAGTTCAAGGACCTCGCGAAGAAGAACCAGGCGCCGGCCTCCGTGGACGAGGTCACCGTCGAAGCCGGGCCGGAGTATGAGAAATATCTCGAAGCCGCTTACCGGGCCGAGAAGTTTCCGAAGCCCCGCAACTTCATCGGTATGCTGAAAGACCTCCCGGTGCCCGAGATGGAAAAGTTGATGCAGACCAACATCGTCGTGACCGACGACGATCTGCGTGCCCTGGCGGTTCAGCGGGCCCAGGCGGTCAAGGAGGCCTTCCTCAAGGCCGGCGATATCGGCGCCGATCGCATCTTCCTGGTCGAGCCCAAGTCGTTGGCGCCCGAGGCGAAGGACAAGCCGAAGGCGAGCAGGGTGGACTTCGTACTGAAGTGAGTGGGGTCTTCCCCCTTCCCCGCGACGCTGTCATGATCCGCGGCCGTAGGGACCACGCACCATCCGCCCGCCGGCCCGGGCCAACCGCAAGAGGGAGGCAGTCATGACCAAGCAGGAGTTGAAAGAACAGAACGAGGCGCTGCGCAACCTCCTCATGGAGATCCGCGACATGATCGACTCGGAGCTCGAGGCGATCGACGACCTCGAAGAAGAGGACGACGAGGAGGAAGAGGAAGAGGATTGAGTTGTATCTCGGGGAGTGAGTGGGGCAGGCGCGTCGTCCGTCACCGTCAACGCCACCGTCCAGGTGGCGTTGACGTTTCTGGGGAGGCAAGCGAGGGTCCTGGCCCCCATCCCAACCTTCCCCCACCGAAGGTGGGGGAAGGAGCCTTACCCCCCTTCCCCCGGCATTGCCGGGGGAAGGTTGGGATGGGGGCAGCGATGCACCAAGAACCGCGACTACCGCCCCGCATCCTCCCGCAACTTCGCGGCCGCCTCCTTGACCTTCGCCGCCGCCGCCTTGAGCGGCGCCCACCCATACCAATGGGAGTAGTCCGGATTGAAGTGGAACGCCCCCTGGAACGCGCGCATTCGGTACTCGAGGAACATCACGTAAAGCTCGCGCTCGATGTCGGTCTTCGCTTCGTAGAACTGCAGGATGTCGGGCGCCGTCAGCCATTGGTCCGGCTTGCGTAGCACGCCGTCGCGATAGAGGCCTTGCACGTCGCGGATCGCCTCTGCCATGACGCGATCGCTGTCGCGAACCACGTCATCGCCTCCTGCCAGTTGTTTCCTGGCGAAGTTCCGTCCGTGGCACCTGGCACACACGGCGATCATCCGTTCGCGCGATTCATCGAAGGTCGCGCGATCCAGCGTCGCCATCCGCGCGGCCTGCACCGCTTCGAGTCGCGCCGTGGGTTTGCCCTGATCGTCGAGGACGCCGAGACCTTGCAGGATGGTGGTCCGGTCGGCAAGCCAGGCCGGATCCGTTTCCGGCAGGCGCAATGCCAGGAAACCCCAGGAAGTACCGACGCCGTGATGGCCGTTTTCCATGTGGCAGGTCTGACACGTCGGCGCACGCTTGCCGTCGCGGCCTTCGATCTGCCAGATGGTGCCGTGCTTGGAGGTGGACCACATTTCCCATTGCGGGTGGTCGAATCCCATGTGGCACGTCTGGCACGCACGCGGATCGCGCGCCTCCGCCTTGCTGAAGGTGTGGCGCGTATGGCAGGCATCGCACTGCGCGTTGCCGTAGCGGTGCAGCGCCGCTTCCTCCCGCGGCTTGGCACCGATCTTGTGGCAGCCGGAGCACCCCTTGTTGCCCGCGCCGACCATGGTCTGGGGCTGATGGGCCCACATGGGCATTGCGCTCGCCGCTTTCCACGCGAGGTCGTGCTTGCCGGTCTTGAACTGCGAGGCCTGCTTCGGGTGGCAGCCTGCACAGGTCTGCGCCGTGGGCATCCGCGCCTTGGCGACGTCATCGGCGCTCTGATGGTCGAAGCCGTGGCAGCTCGCGCAATCGATGCCGGTCTTGCCCATCTTGCCGGCGAGGTGCTGCTCGACGATGCCCGGTGTGACGGTCCGGTGGCACTGGACACAGGTTTCCGCGACTGCCGCAGCGGACCCACCGAGCCACGCACAGCACAACAATCCCCAGATTCCCCGCTTCATGACGGCCCTCCGGCGATGCTCCGGCAGGACTATGGGGGCGAGGATCCCTGCGTGCGTTGATCCTCGTCAAGGGTTGGCGGCAATCCGCCCGACCGCGACGCCGCGTCAGGCGTCCTTCGGCGCGTACAGCTCGACGCAGTTGCCTTCCGGATCGTAGGCCTTGAACGCCGCGAACTCGGCCCCGACCAGCACCTCGGCGCCGAAGCGTTGCGCCCATTCTGCCAACACCGATCGGCTGGGTACGCGCAGCCCGATGTGCAGTTCCGGCGACCGGTTGACCGGCTCTCCCTTCTCGAAGGCTATCAGGACGCGTTCGCCGCGAACACGATGCTCGTCGGCGGTGAGACCGAACGTCTGGGCATACCAGCGGGCGAGGCCGTGCGGATCCCGGGCGGGAATATTGACGTGTTCGAGGCGGAAGGCTGGTTCTGACATGACGACGCTCCGGATCGGCGTGGAAACCGAAATCTTAGATCAGGAGCCGAAATTGAGTTCCCGCGGCGCGAGGAATCGCTGGGCGAACTCCTGTGCCGGCATCGGTTTCGCGAACAGGAAGCCCTGGTATTCGTCACAGCCGAGGCGCTTCAGGGCCGACAGCTGCGCGAGATGTTCCACCCCTTCGGCCGTCACGCGCAGCTTCAGGCTGTGGCCCATCGCGATGATCGTGTTGACGATCACCTCGCTGTCCTTGTCCGATTCCAGGTCACGGACGAACGAGCGGTCGATCTTCAGGGTGTGGATCGGCAACTGCTTCAGGTAGGAAAGTGACGAGTACCCGGTGCCGAAATCGTCCACCGCGATGCGGGTGCCGAGCTTGCCGAGGCGTTTCAGCACGGCGATGTTCTCGTCGGCATTGTGCAGCAGCACGCTCTCGGTCATCTCGAGCTCGAGGTGGCTCGGTTCGAGCCCGGAGTTGGACAGGATCCGTCCGACCGATTTGGCGAACTCGCGCGGTTGATTGAACTGGCGGGCCGAGATGTTGACCGCCACGCGCAACGATGGATAGCCGGCGTTCTGCCAGGTGCGGTTCTGCGTGCACGCGGCGCGCAGGACCCATTGGCCGATCGCCTCGATGAGGCCGGTTTCTTCGGCCACGTCGATGAACATCGATGGCGGCAGCAGCCCCTTCTCCGGATGGCGCCAGCGCAGCAGCGCTTCCGACCCGGCTATGCGGCCGGTCGCGATGTCGATCTGCGGCTGGTAGAACAGCTGGAACTCGTCGCGGTCGAGTGCCAGGCGCAGCGCCATCTCGAGATTGTGGCGTTCCACGGCGCGGATGTTCATTTCGCGCGAGAAGAACTGGAAGTTGCGCCGGCCCTTTTCCTTGGCGTGGTACATCGCCGTGTCGGCGTTCTTCATGAGGGCGGCCGAATCCTCGGCGTCGGCGGGGAAGATGCTGATGCCGATCGAGCACGAAGTGGTCAGGATGTGTCCGCCGATCTCCATGGGCCGCGCGAGCGACTGGATGATCTTCTGGGCGACCTGCGCGGCATCCTCGGCGTGCTGCAGGCCTTCGAGCGTGACGACGAACTCGTCGCCGCCCAGGCGCGACAGGGTATCGCCGCGGCGCACGCAGGCCTGCATCCGCGCCGCCACTTCCTGCAGCAGCAGGTCGCCGACGTGGTGACCGAGCGAGTC
>LNDQ01000035.1 GCA_001464695.1 Betaproteobacteria bacterium Ga0077523
ACGATAAGCACCAACGTGAGCAACATCAGCAGCGTTGACACCGCGTTCACCTCGGGCGTCACCGCGATCTTGATCATGCTGTAGATCTGCAGCGGCAGCGTGACCGAATCCGGTCCCGCCGTGAAGAAGGTGATCACGAAGTCGTCGATGGACAGCGTGAACGCCATGAGCGCCCCGGCCACGATGCCGGGCATGATCAGCGGCAGCGTGATCAGCCGGAACGCCTCCCACTGGGTGGCGCCCAGGTCGCGCGCCGCCTCGGTGAGGCTCTCGTCCATGCCGGCCAGGCGCGAGCGCACGACGATCGCGACGAACCCGATGCAGAAGGCGATGTGGGACAGGACGATCGACACCATGCCGAGGGTCAGGTTGATCATCACGAAGAAGATGAGCAGGCTCACCCCCATCAGGATCTCGGGGATCGCGATCGGCGTCAGCACCAGCACCGGCAGCAGTCGCAGGCGATAGCGGTACATGGCATAGCCGGCCAGAGTCCCCAGGACGGTCGCGATGAAGCTCGTGATCAGGCCGATCGCCAGGGAGTTCCAGGCAGCCTCGATCATCTGCTCGTCGTTGAACAGCACGCCGTACCAGTGCCAGGTGAACCCCACCCACTCGGCGTTGAGGCGCGAGTCGTTGAAGGAGTAGACCACGACGATCACCAGCGGCAGGTACAGGAACAGATAGGCCGCGATGCCGGCCGCGTACAACCACCAGGAGCGCCGCTTGATCATATGCGCTGGTGACGGGCGACCCACGCGGCGAGACCCGCGAACAGGATCGCCAGCACGGTGAGCACCATCGAGAGCACGCTGCCGAAAGGCCAGTCGCGCGCATCCAGGAACTGCTGCTTGATGACGTTGCCGATCAGTATGCCGTCGGTGCCGCCGAGAATGTCGGGAATGGCGAAGATGCCGAGCGCGGGAATGAAGACCAGCGCTGCACCCGCATAAACCCCCGGCAACGACAACGGGAAGGTCACCTTCCAGAAGCGCTGCCACGCGCCCGCGCCCAGATCCTGGGCCGCGTCGAGCAGGGCGGGATCGTGCTTCTCGAGGTTCACGTACAACGGCAGCACCATGAACGGCAGGTGCACGTACACGAGCCCGATGATCACCGCGATCGGCGAGTACAGCAGCGGGATGGGTTCGGCGCCGAACGCCCCGAGCACGCCGTTGACCGCGCGGGCGAAGCCCGACTGGGGCCCGAGGATGATCATCCAGGCGTATACGCGGATCAGGAAGTTGCTCCAGAACGGCAGGATCACCAGGAGCACCAGCAGCTCGCGCCAGCGTTTGTCGCTGCGCGCGATCATCAACGCCAGCGGATAGGCCACCCCCAGACACAGCAGCGTGGTGACCGTCGCGTAGATGAACGACTTCAGGAACAGCTCGAGGTAGATCGCGTCCTCGAAGAAGCGCTGGTAGTTCTCGAACGTGAGGCCGGACAGTTCATCGGGGTTGCCGGTGCCCACCAGCGGTGCCAGGCCGCCGAACTCGCCCGCGAAGCGGAACGAGGCGAGCACCATGATGAAAGTCGGGATCGCGAAGAAGATCAGCAGATAGCCGAGCGGCGGCCCGCTGATGACCCACTTCTGCGCGCGCGGCGACATGTGGTGTGCGCTAGTCGGGCAGGAAACTGCCGGCGTCGTCGCGCCAGCCGATCTGCACCGCGTCGCCCGGCTCGAAGAACTTCGACGAGCGTCCGACGGCATTG
Organism: Betaproteobacteria bacterium Ga0077523; assembly: GCA_001464695.1. GTDB lineage: Bacteria > Pseudomonadota > Gammaproteobacteria > Burkholderiales. The sequence goes on from LNDQ01000035.1 coordinate 1,717, forward strand.
TTGGGCAGCATCACTTCGACGCGCCTGCCGTTCTCGACCTCGACGATGTAGAGCGTGACATCGCCGGTGTACAGGTAATCGAAGATGCGCCCGTTGAAGCGGTTCACGCAGGATTCTGCCGGTAGTTCGCGGGCAATGGACACCTTCTCGGGGCGCAGCGCAAGGGCGCCCTTGGTATCGGCGGTCGTGCCGTTCGCCCCGGTCGCGATGACGCGCCCGAGCTGCTCCACGTCGAGGAACATCGTGCCATCGGTGACGGCGCTCACGGTGCAGTCGAGCAGATTGCATTCGCCGATGAAGTCGGCAACGAATCGGTTCTTCGGAAACCCGTAGATCGTTGCCGGTTGGTCGAGCTGTTCCACCTTGCCTTTGTTCATCACCGCGATGCGATGGGAAAGGGCCAGCGCCTCTTCCTGGTCGTGCGTGACGTAGATGAACGTGACGCCCACTTCCTTCTGCAGCGTGATGAGCTCGAGCTGCATGCGCTCCTTCAGCTTCGCATCGAGCGCCGCCAGGGGTTCGTCCAGCAGCAACAGCTTGGGCCGGTTGATCAGCGCCCGCGCCAGTGCCACGCGCTGGCGCTGGCCGCCCGACAGCTCGTTCGGATAGCGCTTTTCCATGCCGAGCAGCGATACGTCTTCCAGCGCTTCACGCACGCGCGGACCGAGCTCCGCCTGCGGGCACTTGCTCATGCGCAGCGGAAAGGACACGTTCTGCTCCACCGTCATGTGCGGGAACAGGGCGTAGCTCTGGAACACCGTGTGGACGTTCCGGTCCTCGGGCGGCACTCCCACCATGTTCTTGCCGTCGATCTCGATGCTGCCGGCGTCGGGCTGGTCGAACCCCGCGATCATCCGGAGCAGCGTGGTCTTGCCGCACCCCGAGGGGCCGAGCAGGGTGAAGAACTCGCCCGCGCCGATCGACAGGCTGACGCCGTCCACGGCGACGAAGTCGCCGAATCGCCGGGTGACGTCCCGAATCTCAAGCAGGGCCATGGCTCGCGTTGCGCTGCAAAAAAACGCGCCGGATTGTAGCGCACGGATTCCCGAGCTACCGGGCGAGGGGATTGCTTCCGCGGTCGGAGGCCGGGCGCTCAGCGGGCGGCGACGGCCGCCGGTGGCGCCTTGCGCCCATCCCACCCGCCGCCGAGGGCCTTCACCAGGGAGACGGTCGAGGCGAGCTGGGCGCCCTTGACGGCCAAGGCTTCGCGCTCCGCCCGCAGTGCCGTCCGCTGGGCGTCGATCACCTCGATCACCATGACGAGGCCCGCGCGATAGCGGGTTTCGGCGAGTTTCAAGGCTCGGGCTGCGTCCTGCCGCGCCGACGCTTGCAGGGTCGCCTGTGCATCCAATGTGCGCAGGGCGGACAGCGAACTCTCCACTTCGCGGAACGCGCGCAGCAGCCGTCCGCGATACATCGCGACGTTCTCGTCGTAGGCGGCCTTGGCGCGATCCACCTGGAAGCCGATGCGTCCGGCCGTGAAGACCGGCTGGAACAGGGAGGCACCCAGGCTCCAGATCATGCTGCTGCTGTCGAGCAGTTCGGACAGTTCGGAGCTCTCGTACCCGATCGCACCGGTCAGGCGGATGGCCGGAAAGTAGGCCGCCTTGGCCACACCGATCTCGGCGTTGGTCGCGACGAGGCGCTTCTCGGCTTCGGCGATATCGGGGCGCCGCTCCATCAGGGTGGCCGGCAGGTCGACGGGGATCGCGGGCGGATCGGCATGAAAGGTCCCCTCGTCCACCACGAAGGTCTCGGGCAGGCGCCCGACCAGGACCGCGAGGGCGAGGCGCAGATCTTCGCGTCGGCGTTTCACCTCTTCGACGCTGGCCTCGGTCAGGGCCAGTTCGGTATCGGCGCGGGCCAGGTCGAGTTCGCTCGCCACGCCACCGGCCTTGCGACGGGCGACCAGATCGCGTGCCCGGCGCTGCAGTTCGATGTTCTGAGCGAGGATGCGCCGCTCTTCGTCGGTCTGGCGCAAGCGGAAGTAGGTGGAAGCGATCTCGCTCTCGAGAGTCAGGGCGACGGTCTGGTACTCGGCCGCGGACGCGTCGGCGCGGGCCACCGCGGCTTCGTTCAGCCGCCGGACCCGACCCCAGATGTCCACTTCGTAGCTGACCACGACCGGCACGCGGTACACGCCGCTCTGGTATTCGGTGTTCGTGGGCTTCTTGCTCGGCTGGTCCGGGCGATCTTGTGAAGCCTGGAAACGGCCGACAGTCGCACCGACACCGACTTCGGGATAGCGGAACGAGTCGGCGATGCCGGCCGCGGCGCGCGCCTGGTCGACGCGCGCCGCATACGCTGCAAGGGTCGGGCTGCTCTGCTTGGCGGCGCGTTCCAGTTCGTCCAGCACCGGATCGTTGAACAACGTCCACCATTCGCCACGGGAGATCAGGTCTCCCGGTGCTGCAACCTTCCACGGGCCGGTGTTCTCATACGCCGCGGGGGTCGCGGTTTCCGGTCGCTTGTAGTCGGGGCCGACCGAGGCACACGCCGCGAGCAGCGCCAGGCTCGCAACCACCGCGCCCCACTTGGCTGCCACCACCTTCATCGGGGTGCCGGCGTGGCCTTGGGCGCCTCGGCGGACTTGGCAGGAGCCGCGGCCGGCTTCTCGTCCTTCTTCTTGTCGTCGTGCTTCGGCGCAGGCACGGCTTTCACCTTGGTGCCGTCCTCGACATCGTCGCGCGGGTTGTTCACCACGCGCTCGTTTTCGGCGAGGCCCTCGAGCACTTCGACCTCCTTGCCGAGGTCGCGCCCGAGCCGCACCTTGCGGATGCGCACGGTGTCCGTGTCGTCGATGACGGCGAGGCGCAGGCCGTCACCCCCCACCAGCAGCGCATTGACCGGGACAACCACCGGTGGCTCGGCATACTTCAGGCGGAAGCGGACCTGGCCGTACATGCCGGGGAGGATCTTGCCGTCGCCATTGGCCACGCGCAGTTCGACCAACAGGGTGCGCGTCGCGGGATCAAAAGCGCCGGAGTTGCGGGCGACCGTGGCGGCGATGGGCTTGCCGCCCAGTTCCGCGATGACGAGATCGGCTTCGGACCCGACCTTCGCCGCCTGCATGTGGCTTTGGGGCACGCTCACGAATACTCGCATCGTCTCGCCCTGCGCGATCTTGTACAGCCAGGGCGTCGCGCTCGAGCTGCCGGCGCTCACCAGCGAACCGATCTCGATGTTGCGCGCGGTGACCATGCCGGTAAACGGCGCGGTGACGCGCTGATAGGCCTTCATGCTTTCGAGCTGGCGCAGCCGCGCCTGGGCGGCGGCGTAGTCCGCTTCACGCGCCGCGTAAGCCCCGATCTTCTCGTCCGCCTCCTGCGGCGACACGGCTTCGTCGTGCACCAGATTGCGATAGCGCTCGGCGGTGGAGCGCGCCAGGTCGAGCCTGATCGATCTCCCGGTCGAGTTCCGGGGCCTCGATCTCCGCCAGCACCTGGCCGGCCTTGACCCGCTCGCCCATCTCGACCAGCCAGCGCTTCACGTAACCGCTGGTACGGGCATAGACGGTCGCTTCCTGAAGCGCCTGCAAGGTCGCGGGCAGGGTGATTTCGGCCGCACCCTTGCCCCGATGCGCCTGGATGAAGATCACCAGGGGTCGTTCGCTCACTCCGCCGGGCGGGGCTGCAGCCGATACGTGCGACCTCGAGTCCACAACGATCGCCACCACGATGCCGATCATCACCAGGACCACGGCGCTCAGGACAAAACCGCGGCCGTGATGCCGGATCGCGCGGACCCACCCGGCCGCGACTTCGGTTGCGCTCACAGTCACTCCTCCACGGATCGCCGCACGGGACGCGCGACTTGCGTTCCCTTTTGTTGTCATCATTCTGTAACATAATTGTCACAAAAGACAGTGCGGCAGAGCGCGCTGAGGGGAGAAAGTCGATGTGGATGGTCCGGCTCGCACTGCTGCGGCCCTATACGGTTGTGGTGGGTGCGCTGGCGATCCTGCTGGGCGGGATCATCGCGATCGTGGGTGCGCCCGGCCTGAAGCCGATCCCGAAGGACATCTTTCCGGAGATCGCCGAGCCCATCGTCACTCTCATCTGGCAGTACGTGGGCATTCCGGCCGACGCGTACGAGAAACAGGTGACGATCTTCTCCGAGCAGCAGATCAGCACCACGGTGAGCAACGTGCGCCGGATCGAGTCGACCACGATCTACGGCAAGAACGTGATCCGCATCTACTTCCAGCCGAACGTGAAGATCGAGCAGGCGGTGGCGGAGATCACCGCCACGTCGCAGACGATCATCCGGCGCATGCCGCCCGGCCAGACGCCGCCGCAGATCGTGCAATACAACGCATCGAGTGTGCCGATCCTGCAGATCGCGCTGGGCAGCGACACCATGACCGAGCAGGAGCTCTACGACAAAGGGCTGTGGCTGGTGCGCAACGAGGTGATCCCGGTGCCGGGCACCACGGTGCCGCTGCCCTATGGCGGCCGGCCGCGCCTCATCATGATCGACGCCGAGCCCGACAAGATGCAGGCGCGCGGCGTCACGGTGAAGGACATCAACGACGCGCTGATCCGGCAGAACGTGAACCTGCCCACGGGTTCGACGCAGATCGGTCCGCGCGAGTACATCCTCGCGCTCAACAACAGTCCGGAGAAGATCGACGAGATCGGCGACCTGCCGGTGCGTGTGAGCGGCGAGCGCGTGACCTACATCCGCGACGTCGCCACGGTGCGCGACGGCTACAACGAACAGACCAGCCTGGTGCGGCACGACGGGCGCAAGTCGAGCCTGCTCACGGTGCTGAAGAGCGGCAGCGCATCCACGCTCGACATCATCCGTGAAGCACGCGCACGGCTCGCCAAAGTGGAACTGCCCGAAGGACTCAAGCTTTCGTTTCTCTTCGATCAGTCGGTGTTCGTGGTCAACGCCATGCGCGCCGTCGTCATCGAAGGCCTGATCGCAGCCGGCCTCACCGGTTTGCTGGTGCTGCTCTTCCTCGGCACCTGGCGCTCCACCCTGATCGTGGTCGTCTCGATCCCGCTCGCGGTGATGCTGTCGATCCTGCTGCTGGGCGCCATGGGCCACACGCTCAACCTGATGACGCTGGGCGGGCTGGCGCTCGCGGTGGGCATTCTCGTGGACGACGCCACGGTGAACGTGGAAAACATCCACCGCCACCTGTCCATGGGCAAGCCGATCACCACCGCCATTCTCGACGGCGCACGCGAGATCGTGGTGCCCGCGTTCGTGTCGATGCTGTGCATCTGCGTGGTGTTCCTGCCGGTACTGCTGCTCACGGGCGCGGCCAAGTACCTGTTCACGCCGATGGCCCTGGCGGTGGTGTTCGCCGTGGCGGCCTCGTACATCCTGTCACGCACGGTGGTGTCGGTGATGGCGCGTGCGCTGCTCGAGGAACACGACGACAGCACCCATTCCGGCTGGCACGCGGGCTTCGAGCGCGGCTTCGAGAAGCTGCGCCGCGGATATCTCGGCGTGCTCGAATCGATGCTGAAACGCCCGCTTGCGTTGTTCGCTGTCCGCGTGTCGGCCAGGATTTCTTTCCGACGGTGGACGCGGGACAGATGCGCCTGCACGTGAACGCCCCCACTGGCACGCGCATCGAAGAGACCGGTGCGATCTTCTCTGCCGTGGAAGAAGAGATCCGCCGCGTCGTGGCACCCGAGGATCTCGATGTCATCATCGATAACATCGGCATCCCTCCATCCACCAACCTCGCCTACAGCGACAACGTCACCATCACGTCCTCGGACGGCGAGATCCTGATCTCGCTCAAGGAAGACCACAAGGTGCCCACGCCGGAGTACGTGCGCCGCCTGCGCGAGATCCTGCCGCAGAAGTTTCCCGACGTTTCGTTCTACTTCCAGCCGGGAGACATGATGAACCAGATCCTGAATTTCGGGCTGCCGGCGCCGCTCGACATCAAGATCCTGGGCGGCGACTACAAGAACTACAAGCTGGCGCAGGAGATCGCCGCGAAAGTGCGGCACGTGCGCGGAGCGGCCGACGTGCATGTCCACCAGATCATGAACCAACCCTCGCTCAAGTTTGAAGTGGATCGCACGCGGGCGGCGCAGCTCGGCCTGACACAACGAGAGATCGCGGAGAACTATCTCATCTCGGCGAGCTCGAGCGTCGTGCTCACGCCGAACTACTGGAACGATCCCAAGACCGGTCGCCCGTACCAGGTCGTGGTGGTCCAGCCGCACATCACGGCGCTCGACTCGGTCGACGCGGTGCTCGGCATCCAGCTACCCGGCAAGGGCCAGTCGCCCACGGTTCCACTCGGCAATGTCGCTACGGTCAAGCGCGCCATCGCGCCTGCGATCATCAACCACGTCAACACCGAACTCGCGTTCGACGTGTACGCCAACGTCCAGGGGCGCGATCTGGGCGGCGTCGTGGCGGATATCGAGAAGATCGTCGAGGAGTTCCGGCCGAAGGCCGAAGCGCAGAAGAACAACACGCGCATCGAGATCAGCGGCCAGGCGCAGAGCATGAACGAAGCGTTCACCCGCATGGGTGCGGGCCTGATCTTCGCCGTGCTGCTGGTGTACTTCATCATGGTGATCAATTTCCAGTCGTGGGTCGACCCCCTCATCATCATCACGGCACTGCCGCTGGCACTGTGCGGCATCGTCTGGATGCTGTTCGCGACCGGCACGACGTTCAGCGTCCCGTCGCTGATGGGTGCGATCATGGCCATGGGTGTCGCCACCGCCAACAGTATTCTCATGATCTCGTTCGCCAACGAGCGACTGGCCGATGGCCGGCCGTCGATTCAGGCTGCCATGGAAGCGGGCGCGACACGCTTGCGCCCGGTGTTGATGACGGCGTTCGCGATGATCGTGGGCATGCTGCCGATGGCGAGCGGCCTTGGCCACGGGGGAGAACAGAACGCGCCGCTGGGCCGCGCGGTCATCGGTGGACTCGTGTTCGCGACCGTCGCAACGCTGCTGCTGGTGCCGGTCGCGTTCAGTCTCGTGCGGCACCGCTTCATCCGGAACCTGCCGCTTGCGGAGTTGCCGGCCTGAGCCGGCTTGAGGCGCCGCTCGGCGCGCAGGCCCGCTGGTGTTAGATTCGCGGTCATGCACAAGCAGAATCGGTTGCTTCGCGCTCGACATGCGCTGGCCCTAGCCATGGTGTTCGTAGCGCTGCCGGCATCGGCCCAGCGCATCGAGCCGCGGTCTTACGGAAATGCACCTATCGGAGTAAATTTCCTCACGCTCGGCTATGGGTATTCATCCGGCAACGTGCTGTCCGATCCGAGCATTCCACTGACGGACGTCAATGCCCGCATCGACTCCCTGGTGGCCGGTTACGG
>LNDQ01000036.1 GCA_001464695.1 Betaproteobacteria bacterium Ga0077523
GTCGTCGCCCTGCGCGCCGACATGGATGCGCTGCCGGTGGTGGAGGAAGTCGATCTTCCCTTCAAGTCCACCGTGAAGACCGAATACCTCGGCCAGCAAGTCGGCGTCATGCACGCCTGCGGGCACGACGCCCACATGGCCATCCTGATGGGCGTGGCCGAAGTGCTGGCGAGCGTGCGCGACCAGTTGCCGGGCAGCGTGAAGTTCATTTTCCAGCCGGCCGAGGAAGGCCCGCCGCCCGGTGAAGAAGGCGGCGCTCCGCTGGTGATCAAGGACGGCGCGCTCGAGAACCCGAAGCCCGACGCGATCTTCGGCCTGCACGTGATGTCCGGCATGCCCGCCGGCATGATCGCCTACCGCGCCGGCCCGCTGATGGCCAGCGCCGACTGGCTCTACATCACCGTGAAGGGCAAGCAGACCCACGGCGCGTGGCCGTGGGTGGGCATCGACCCGGTGATCACCTCGGCGCAGATCCTCGGCGGGTTGCAGAACATCGTCGCCCGGCAGATCGACGTCTCGAAGGAACCGGCGGTCGTCACCGTCGCCACCATCCACGGCGGCACGCGCAAGAACATCATTCCCGAGCAGGTCGAGATGAGCGGCACGATCCGCAGCTTCGACGAGGACATGCGCCAGGATATCCACGCGCGCATCAAGCACATCGCCGAATCCATCGCCGAAGCCAACCACGCACGCGCCGAAGTGAAGATCGACAAGGCTGTCCCGGTGACGGTGAACGACCCGGCACTGACGGAGAAGATGATCCCGACCCTGAAGCGCATCGGCGGCGAAGGCGGCTCGAGGGTGACCCAGCGCGTGATGGTGGCCGAGGACTTCTCCTACTTCCAGCAGCAGGTGCCGGGGATGTTCTACTTCATCGGCATCACGCCGAAGGATCAGGACATGGCGCAGGCGGCGTCGAATCATTCGCCGCGGTTCACTATCGACGAGTCGGGGTTGCTGCAGGGGGTGAGGTCGTTGGGGGCGTTGGCGGTGGATTTTCTGGTGCAGTGACGCACCAGTTTCCTCCACCAGTCCACGTACATCAGGGCAAGCCCATTTTTTCGTTCAGGATCGCGCCGTACTGCGTGTAGGCAAAGACTCGCCCGCGCTGCCGGCGCGTGAGCTCCGCCACGATTCCCAGCTTTTCCAGGTGAGCCAGGGACTTGTTCACCGTCGCCGCCGTCAGGCCTGTGGCGGCCCCCAAGGACATCGCGGTCGAGATAGGCTGTCGTTGCAGAGCACGGTGAATGGCCAGTGCGGAAGCAGTCGCCCGGCCCAGGCCTTCGATGCGCCGCGCGTCGGCAGAGACAAGCTCCACCAACCGCCTGGCCGAGGCGGCGGCCTCAGTGGCACTCGCCAACACGGCATCGGCGAAGAACTCCAGCCAGACCTCCCACTCGCCGGTGAGTCGCACCCGATTCAGCAAGTCATAGTACGTCGACCGGTGCTCCTTGAAGTGCAAGCTCACGTAGAGCAAAGGCTCGCGGAGGAGTCCGTCGGCTGCAAACTGCAGGGCAATCAACAATCGCCCGACCCGACCATTGCCATCGAGAAAGGGGTGGATCGTTTCGAACTGCACGTGCGCCAGGGCCGCCTTGACCAGGGGCGGAGTGGATTCCGGTTGATCGTGCAGAAAGCGCTCGAAGTGCTTCAGGCACTCATCCAATTCGTTGGGGGGCGGTGGCACGAATTGGGCGTTGCCCGGCCGCGTGCCGCCGATCCAGACCTGACTGCGCCGGAATGCTCCCGGCGTGAGTCGTGCACCGCGCCCCTGCCCGAGCAGAACTTCATGCACTTCGCGGATCAGGCGCAGCGAAAGGGGGAAACCCCCTCGCAGTCGCACCAACCCGTGCTCGAGCGCGGCCACGTAGCGGCTGACTTCGCGTGCATCCTCCACCGGCACGCCGGGCTGCTCATCGAGTTCGAACAGCATCAGGTCAGCCAGCGAGGACTGCGTACCCTCGATCATCGACGACAAGACGGCTTCCTTGCGCACGAAGCTGTACAGCACCAGTCCCGCGTTCGGCAGCAGATCCGTTATCGCGTCGAGCCGCCCCAATGCGAGCAACGCCGCGTCGAAGCGGCCGCGCAGCTCCGGCGTCCAATCCACCGGTGGCTGGGGCGGCAATAGCGCCGGAACGAAAGCCCTGAAAGCTTCCCCGGCGGTGGCGACCTTCACGTAGTGTCCCTGCAACGGGCGCTTCATCAGGGTACGAACCTCAATTAACGGGCGTCGTTATTTTAGGTTACATCGCCTTCGTAAAACAATGGTTCGATTCCAACGTGAGCACGACCACCTACGATCGTAACGCGATTGAGCTCGAGGTCTTCTCCATTCCTGCTGACGTTGCTGTTCTGCACGGCCGTGCCTTCGACGGATCGATCGGTCACCGCAATCCAGGATGCCCTACGCAGAACTTGCCACGACCCCGAATGTCACCCGGATGCCATACGTCTCCCCGGGCGCCAGAACGACGAGGCCCGGGCGAACGTCCGGTGCCGGAAAATTGAAGGCGTCCGCCGGATGACTGATCGGCTCGAAGCAGAAGTACTCCCGGCCCGGTGGCGCATAGACCTGATAGAAACGCAGTGCCGGGTTCGTGCTGATCTCGATCGCCATGCCGGCTTCGGGCCAGGCGATGCTCGCGCGCCCGTTCCATCCCGTGAATGAGTTGTCGACCAACCGGACCGGCAGCCCGCGCGGCTGCGTGAAATCCAGGCTCATCGGAACCGGATCGAGCGCGATGGGCAGCAAGTCTTGCGCGACCGTCAGGATGCCGCTCGCCTCGGCATGGATCCGTACGTCGGGCGTTCGAACGAACCACGGATGAAGCCCGAGGCCGAAGGGAAGCGGTGCCGGACCGGTGTTGCAAACGGAAAGCTGCACTTCGAGTGCCGACCCGACCAGCTGATACGAAAGCGTACCCTGGTAGGCGAACGGCGAGATGTCGCCCGTCACGTCCAGCGTGACGGCATCGTCGCTGCGCTCCGTCACGCGCCACGGCCGCTTCCATCCATCGCCGTGCAACGGGTAGCGCTCCTTCGGGTCGGTCTGCGCCACACGATACGTCGTGCCGTCGAACTCGAACCTACCGTGCCCGATGCGGTTGGACCAGGGAATCAGCGGATAGCAGGCGAGCTCGTTCGGATGCGGCGGCGTGCCGGCCGGCGAATCGGCTTTCGGCGTGAACGGCCGCAAGAGCGGAAATTTCCCACCCGATCGCAGATAGTTGAACTCGCCGAGCGCACCGCCCTGTTCCGGGAGCACGACCGCTTCCACGGCTCCGGACCGCAACGCAATGACGGCACTCATGCCCAGCCTGCGTCGACGACGAACTCCTGGCAGGTGCACATGCGGCTGTCGTCCGCCGCGAGAAACAACACCATCCGCGCGATGTCGGCCGGCAGCAGATCGCCCGGCAGACACTGCTCGCGCGCCAACGTGCGCTTGCCCTCCTCGTCCAGCCACCGCTCCCGCTGCCGCTGCGTCATCACCCACCCGGGCACCACGGTGTTGACGCGGATGCCGAACGGACCGAGGTCGCGAGCGAAGCCGCGCGTCAGCCCGTTGACGGCGGCCTTGGATGCCGTGTACGCGGGCATGCCGCCACTGCGAGTCTTCCAGCTGATCGAACCGAAGTTGACGATAGAGCCGCCGCCGGCCGCCTTGAGATACGGGATCGCCGCCTGCGACGCGAAGAACTGATGGCGCAGGTTCACGGCGAGCCGCTGGTCCCAGTATTCCGGGGTCACCGACTCGATCGAGTGTCGGTCGTCATTTGCCGCATTGTTGACGAGCACCTGCAGTCCACCCAGCACGGCGACCACGCTTTCCACCAGTGCCTTGATGCCGCCGACGTCGGTCAGGTCGTACTCGATGAAGGTCGGCCGGTTGCCGGTCTCGCGCGCCAACCGCTCGGCGAGATCGCGGCCTGCTTGCGCCGCGATGTCCACGAAAGCGACGCGCGAACCCTGCTGGCAGAAGTGGGTGACCAGCCCCTCGCCGATACCGGTCGCACCGCCGGTGACGAGCACCTGCCGGCCCTTCAGGCTCGGGTACACCGCGAATCCGTCATTCATGCGAATCCTTCCTCGTTATTCTGTCGGCCATGACGCGGCCGTGATCGTCAGTCCGATGTGCGGCTTCGCAGCCGTTCGAACAGCACCGCGATGATGATGAAGCTGCCGACGAACGTGCCCTGCCAGAACGTGCTGATCCCCAGGAGCGTGAGACTGTTCCGGATGAGCTCGATCAGCGCCGCACCCACGACCGCGCCGAACGCGGTGCCGACGCCGCCCGCCAGATTCGCACCGCCGATCACCGCGGCGGCGATGACGCCCAGCTCCATGCCCTGACCGAGGCCGGTCGTGATCGTCCCCAACCAGCCCACCTCGAGAATTCCTGCGATCCCGGCGCAGAAGCTGCAGAACATGTAGACGCTCAGTTTCATCCGCCGCACCGCGATGCCCGTCAGGTTTGCCGCCACTTCGTTGCCGCCGATGGCGAACAGGTGCCGGCCCCAGCGGCTCCAGCGGAATGCGGCACCGGTGAGCAGTGTCATGACCACGAGGAACAGCACGGGATTGGGCACCTGCACCGTACCCAGCAGCGGAAACCACATCTGCAGGGAGCCGCCGCCGAGTGCATGAAGATGCGCCTCGTCCGGACCGAACTCGTACACCATCTTGTTGTTGGACAGCACCATCGCGAGACTGCGCGCGATCGACAGCATGCCGAGCGTGACCACGAACGGCGGGATGCCGACGTAGGCAATCAGGAACCCGTTGACCGCCCCCACCGCGAGTGCCGCGCCGAGCGCCAGGGGAATCGCGAGCCAGATCGAAGTGCCGGCGTTCATGGCCATGCCGATCACCATGCCGGAGAGCACCAGCACGGCGCCCACCGAAAGATCGATGCCGCCGGCGATGATGACCGCCGTCATGCCGAGCGCGATGATCGCGACGAAGGCGAAGTTGCGGGTCACGTTGAAGAGGTTCTGCTGCGTGGCGAACACATCGCTGAAGATCGACAGCAGGATGAACGCGAGCACCGCGGCGGCGGAAACCCAGAACGCATGGCGGCTGACGAGCCAGCTTATCCAGGAGCCGTGCACCTGCTGGCCGATCACTTCTTCGATAGGGCGAGCCATGATGTCGTTGTTGTCGGTTGCCTGGCTGACGGCGGATCACGCCGTCTCGATTGCTCCGGTGATGAGGCCGGTGACTTCCTCCGGCGAACTGCCGGCGATGGCCTTGTCGGCCACCTTCTCGCCGCGCCGCATGACGACCACCCGGTCGGCCACCGCGAACACGTCCGGCATGCGATGGCTGATCAGCACCACCGCGATGCCGTGATCGCGCAACCGGCGGATGAGGCTGAGCACCTCGGCGACCTGCCGCACGCTGATGGCGGCCGTCGGCTCGTCCATGAGAACGATCTTCGGATCGCTCAGTCGTGTCCGCGCGATCGCGACTGCCTGGCGCTGGCCGCCGGACATCCGGTGCACCAGATCGCGCGGCCTCGTCTCGGACTTGAGCTCCGCGAACAATTCCGCTGCACGCTGGTACATCGCACGGTAGTTGAGCACGCGGAACGGTCCCACGCGGCGCATGAGTTCGCGACCGAGGTACACGTTGGCCGCGGCCGACAGGTTGTTACACAGCGCGAGATCCTGATAGACGATCTCGATGCCGGCGCTGCGCGCGTCCGATGGTTTCTGGAAAGACACCGGGCGCCCCTGTATCTCCATCGTGCCGCCGGACGGCGCGAAATTGCCGGCGATGATCCGGACCAACGTGGACTTGCCCGCGCCGTTGTCGCCCATCAACCCGACGACCTCCCCCTCACTCAGCGTGAGAGAGACATTCGACAGCGCCTTGATCGCCCCGAAATGTTTGGAAACTTCGCTCAGACGCAAGAGCGCCATCGCCCAACCCCTGCCCGTGGATCAGCCCACCCGGGCACGATGCGCCCGGGCGGGATTTCTGACTAGCGTGAGAAGGGGCGCCGCAGGGGCGCCCCGGTGGCTGCTGCGATCAAGCGCCGGCTTACTTGGCCGGGCACTTGTCGAGGTTGGTGGGGGTGCACTCGTCGAGACCGGTGAAGAGCGGATCCTGCGGCTTCTTGCCGTTGATGA
>LNDQ01000037.1 GCA_001464695.1 Betaproteobacteria bacterium Ga0077523
CAAACGGTGGCACTCCTTCCCCCGGCTCTGCCGGGGGAAGGTTGGGATGGGGGCTGGTGTTGTCGTGGTGCGAAGGTAGTTGCCCCCACCCTAACCCTACCCCAGCGCTGCTGGGGGAGGGGATGTACGGCGCGTGCGTCTGGTCTTCGGCAAACGGAGGCACTCCTTCCCCCGGCTCTGCGGGGGAATGTACCCCCCGAGTGTGCGAAATCCACTCCACCGTCACACGCAATTAATCTCTCGCGGGTAATGTTGGAAACCTCACGTTTTGTGTATATTTCAATTCAAGCAGTCACCCGAGCTGCAACCGGAGTAGAGACCATGAGCGTGCCACCGATGGAACCCCCTGGCAGCCCGACTGGGCGCGACGCCGACGAATATCAGTGGGCAGAATTCAATCTGCCCATGGACTTAGTGATGGCTCCGCCGTCCGAGTCCGAGGCGCCGGCACTCGGTGCCGCCGGCAAAGCCGAGGCTGACTGACCCGTAACACCCGCTGCACGCGGCGCAGATGTTGCGCCGCCGCATGAAAAGCGCGCCCCATCTCGTCGCCGACGTCTCCGGCCACGGGTTCGGGCATGTGGCGATGACGGCGCCGGTTCTCAATGAACTCGGCCGCCAGCGCCCCGACCTCCGCGTCACAGTCCGTTCCGCGGCACCCGAGCGACTGCTGCGCGAGCACCTCACGGTTGACTTCGACCACCTCCCCGTCGCCCATGACTTCGGCATGGCGATGGTCAATGCGCTCGAGGTCGACACGACCACCAGCTACGATCGCTACCGTGCCCTGCATGGCCGTTGGTCCGCGGCCGTCGATGCGGCCGCCGGTGCCTTGCGCGAACTGCAGCCCACCCTGCTGCTCGCGAACGTACCCTACCTCTCGCTCGCGGCAGCGCACCAGGCGCGCGTGCCAGCGGTGGCGCTGTGCTGCCTCCACTGGGCCGATGTATTCGAGCACTACTGCGGCGAACTGCCGGGTGCTTCATCGATCGCCGCGCAAATGCGGTCGGCGTATGCATCGGCGCGGGTGTTTCTCGCGCCGGACCCGTCCATGCCCATGCCGGGCCTCGCCAACCTGCGGCGCATCGGTCCGATCGCGCGACGTGGCGAGGATCGCCGAGCCGAACTGCGCCGCCGACTCGGGCTCGCCGCCGATGCGCGCCTGGTGCTGCTGTCGTTGGGTGGTGTGCCCACCAGCCCTCGCCGGGCCGCCCCAAGAGGGCTGGCCCCCCGGGGGGGAAGGCCGAAGGCCTATCGGGGGGGGCGTCAATTTTCGGTGGATGTCGCACTCTGGCCGCGCCTCGAGGGTATGCACGTGCTCGCGGCGATGACGCTGCAAGGCACGCACCCGGACGTGACCGATGCCGAGACACTGCGACTCTCGCACATCGATCTTCTCGCGAGTTGCGATGCGGTCGTCACCAAGCCAGGCTATGGCACCGTGACGGAAGCCGCCATCAACGGCGTGCCGATGCTCTTCGTCAGCCGCGATGGTTGGCCCGAAGAGCCGCAGCCGCACGCGGCGCTGATCGACGGCGACTTCAGCGGGCCGCTCGAATCACTCTTGCATCGCCCTCGGACCGAACCTCCGCATCCTGCCGGCACGGCCGAAGCCGCGCGTGTTCTGTTCGAGCTACTTTGAGCCGCGCTGGCCGCTGCGCACGACAGCACCGAGCACCAGGACGCCGCACGCGAGCAACACCCACGTCGAAGGTTCCGGCACCAGGCTCGCCTGATACTGGAAGTTGTCGAGGATCCACGGCGACTTGCTCACCAGTTCACCGCCGCCGCCGGGCACCGGTGTCAGCGTGGTCGAGATCTCGAGTCGCGTGAGGCCGTCCCAGTTGAATGCCACGTAGCGCGGTGCCGCGGGATCAGCCGGCGACTCAGGCCCGAACCTGGTCGTGTCGAATGTGAGAGTCCGGGTGCCAAGGTAGCCGATGCCGCGCACGGTGATCGGGCCACCGTTGAACGTGGAGAAATCCGCCCCGACGAACAGGAACGACGGTGTCGACGGGCTCGCCCAGGCGATCTCGGCCGTGGCCGGGTCGAGCACGTTGACCCAGTGCGCGACCTTGTTGAAGAGTTCGGGGCTGCCCGGTGCCGGTTGCACGCCGAAGCAGTAGCCGGTGCCCTGGCCGCCGGCATCGCAGCTCGACGTGGCCACCGACGCAAAAGAGAAATCCGCATACGGATTCGGCGAGGCGGCGCTGCCCACCCGCTCGCCGGCGTCGGAGAGCGTCGGCTCATCGAAAGTGAGTGTCGTGACGGCGAGAGCCGGCTGCACGAGGCAGCAGAACGCAGCGATCAGAAAGCGCGGTTTCATCATTGACACCCGGTCGTCGACACGAAGGAAATCACCGGGTCCGCTCCGACGGTTGGCGGGGGCGTGTACACGAACGAACACGTCACCGGATTGGTGCCGCCCGCCACGCGAATGCCAACGGAGCCTGCCGGCACCGGCCCGCTCGGCCCGACCACGATGGTGTAGTCCAACGCGCTCAACTGGGCCGCCGCCACGATGCCGGTGGCGTTGGCCGTGGGGTAACGATTGAGCATCGTCACGTTGACGCCGGTCATGTTGACCGGGCTGTTGGCGTCCGCCGGGTCGGGGTACTGCACCAGATGCTTCGCGTTGGCCAACGCCGCGGCTGCCGCCACGGCGCCGCGGGCGCCTTCCAGCTTGGCGATGCGCGCCTCGGTCGTGAGATCGATGAAGCGTGGCAGCGCCACCGCCGCCAGGATGGCCAGCACGACGATCACGACCACCAGCTCGATCAGCGTGAAGCCGCGCGCGGGCGCATTTAGTGCCTTGATATTCATGGCGACAGTCTAGCACTGTCGTCAAATACAGACGCTCCCTTACGCCGGCCTGATCACCGACGGGCAATCAAGGGAAGCGCAGGGGGCAGCCTAGTGCAGGCGGGCGTACTGCTTCTGGCGGCCGATGGCCAGGCCCATGCCCAGCAGCCCGAGGCCGAACAGGGCCCACGTCCCTGGTTCCGGCACGGGGGAGTAGACGAAGTCGTCCAGGGCCCACTGGAATGCCCGGCCGGATGTGGTCGTGATGACCAGGCGGTCGATGCCCTCCAGCAGCGGCGTTGCCGAGGTGATGTCGTGCACGAACCCGATGCCGTCGAAGCTGATCTGCAGCGGCGCGCCCAGGTCGTCGAACCCGCCCTGGCCATTGCCGGGGGACACCCTGACCTGCCCCTGGATCGACAGCGTGCCGACCGACGGGGAAGAAAAGACACCGCCGAAGAAGTCGAACGCGAGGCCGGCCGTCGTGATGTAAGCGGTGGTCTCGAGCGAGTTGGAACCGAAGTACACGAACAGCGGCGCCGACCCGCCGACCCAGTTGAAATCGTTATCGCGGTTGCCGAGCGTGAAGCCGGCGTTGGCGGGGTGGCCAGGCTCTGCGACGCCGGCGCCCGTCCAGGCCCACAGAAACCCTTCGTAACCGACGTTGTTGCCGCCGATCACGCCGAGGGTGGCGCTGATCTCATGACCGGGCTCGAGGGGGCCGTCGAAATCGATCGTGGTGGCCGCCGCGGCGTAATGCACCGAGCAAGCCAGGGCACCGGCCGCAACGATGGATCTCAACATTCCCGCTTGCATGGGTCTCCCGCTTTGTGGCCGTTGCATCGATGCAATCTTGCGGCGTCTTCGTGAAGAATGAACTCGCGCACCCGCACACGGAAAATACGTCTCTCGCAGCAGTATCGCAAGCTTCGCACCAAGAAGATTGCGGTTTGTGAGTGAAGGCTCAGTGTCTTGAGATTTCAAGCATTCGGCTGCATTCGCCGGAGCCGCCGGAACGTGCGGCAACCACATTTTCATCAGGGGATGGAAAGAATTTCGACGCCAGGTTGAGCGCGGTCCGCACCCGGCGAGAGCCTCGCCGGGACCGACCC
>LNDQ01000038.1 GCA_001464695.1 Betaproteobacteria bacterium Ga0077523
CCCCAGCTTTGCTGGGGGAAGGCTGGGATGGGGGCCAGCAACTACGCCCCCTTGTAAGTCACGAAGTCGATCCCTATCCCGTTCGGATCGACCACCGCAAAATGCCGCTCACCCCAGGGCTCGTCGCGCAGATCGACTTCCATGGGAACGCCCCGCGCCCTCACGCGCGCGTACTCGGCATCCACATCCTCGACGTCGATCGTGAGATACACGCCACGGCCCCCGAAGGCCGGCCGGAAAATCGGCGCTTGCGACGGATGCTCCGGCAGCAGGAACGAGATCTGGTCGCCATGGCCGGCGAGCAGGACATAGAACTCGTTCTCGAACACCAGCTCGAACCCTAGCTTGTCGATGTAGAACGCCTTGGTCGCGGCGAACTGGTCGGTGATGATGCCGGCGTTGAATGTCATGGCGGTGCCCCCGGACGGTAAGCCGTCAAAGCGACGGCGACGACTGCAAGCCTATCGGCCGGCCAGCACCACGATCTTGTAAAAACCCGACATCAACCGGCCGCGCCGGCAAACGAACGCAGGTCCCGCAGCAGGTGCGACTGGTCTGTGTAGCCGAAGTGCAGCGCCAGGCCGGCGCTCGGACGCGCGCCGCGGTCCAGCGCCGCACGCACGCGCCGGTAGCGCACGATGCGCGCGTAGAGCTTGGGTGACAGCCCGACGGCGTCCCGGAACAGGCGCTCGAGCTGACGCTCGCTCACGCCTGCCTGCTCCGCCAGGACGGTGACGCGCACGTCGCCGTCCCGGCCATCGACGTAGCGCGCCAGTGCCGTGGCCAACGGCTCATGCTGGTCGAGATGCCGAACGGCGGTGTCGAGCGCCGAAGCCACAGATCGCAGGGCCGCCAACGGCGTTGCCGCCGTGGCCGCGCGTTCCAGGAGCAGGTCCGCACGGATACCGGCCACCTCCCCGATGCACTCGTGCCGGTCGCGAATTTCCGCCGGGCGCGGCTCGATCATGCGTGGCGTGCAACCGGGGCGAAACCGAATACCGAGATAACTGCATCCGGGCTCCAGCGCGAACCGCTGCCCGACGGTGGTCGTGCCGAAAGCGAGGGCCTGACCGGCCGCTGCGTCGTAAGCCAGCACCACGTCCATGCGTCCATCGGGCTCCACCACGTGCTGCAGCCCGGAGGCCGTCGGCGCACCGAACCACAGGGATTCGACCAACCGGCCGAGGGCTCCGCCCGGCCGGAACTCGCTGTCCCCAGGCACCGGCATCGCGACATCGGCGGCGGCCATCACTTCTTCCGCTCGGGCTTCGCGGCGGGCCGGGTTGCCGGTCGAGCCTTGGGCTTGGGTGGCGGCAAGGCATCGGCCGAGGCTCGCTCGAATTCGAGATCCATCGCGAAGATGGGCTTCCTCCCGGTAAAACGCCCGCAGTCGAGCCGCATCACACCGTCGATGCCGGCCCAGGTGCGGACACGATGTTCGAGGTTGTCCTCCAGCCGCGTGGCGAAATCGACCGGTTCACCGTAGCGGGCGATCAGCGCATCCAGCACGTTGCGGCAGGGCGGAAACCGCTTCTCGATCGCGTCGGGTCGGATGCCCTGCCCCTCCCGCTCGAAGCCGAGCGTCATCCGCAGCACCTTGCCGACTTCCAGCGTGAGACTGACCGACGTCACCTCGGCTCGAGTGTCGTCCGGTGCCAGCTTCACGACATAACGCCCGTCGCCTTCGTCCAGCAGCGCCTCGAACTCCTCGGGTTCCTCGTCCGGCAGGACCACGCTGCCGCTGCCGCGCTCCCAGAACTCATGGTGGGAGTACGGAAACATCTGCCGTAGCAGCATCGGGTCGACCTGGCGGTCGAGCCCGGCGTACTCGAAGGCTTGGGCGGAACCGGCGACGAGCGCAATGAGGGTGCAGAGGAAGCGAACTGGACGCACAGCAGACATGGTGGGGATAAGGCTGTTCGAGGTCTTTGCCGTCAATATAATGCCAGCCATGTGCGGCCGGTATGCCCTCAACCAGAACGCGCACGACCTCGCCCGTGTTTTCAGCCTGGTGGCGATCGCGGATGTCGCCCCCCGCTTCAACATCGCGCCGTCCATGCCGGTGCTGGCGATCCGCGAGGCGCCTCAGGGGCGCGTCGGGGAGCTGATGACCTGGGGGCTCGAACCGGCCTGGGCGAGCAAGGACCCCGAGGCCCGCCGCCTACCCAAGCCGATCAACGCCCGCGCCGAGACTCTCGCGCAGCGCCCCATGTTCCGGCAGGCGTTCCGGTCGCGGCGCTGCATCCTGCCGGCGAGCGGCTTCTACGAATGGCGCCGGCCGCCCGGTGCGCCGACGCAACCGTTCTACATCCATCCTGCGGACGGGACGGTCTTCGCGCTCGCGGGGCTGTACGAGCCCGGTCGCGACGGTGGCCCGGCCACCTGCTGCATCGTGACCACCGAGGCCAACGAACTGATGGCGAAGATCCACGACCGCATGCCGGTCATCCTGGATGCTGCCGATGTCGCCCGCTGGCTCGATCCGAACACCGCACCGGCCGACCTCGCGGCGCTGCTGGTCCCAGCCCCCGCGGATGAAATGCTGGCCCATCCGGTCTCCACCCGTGTGAACGCCGCGCGCAACGACGAGCCGGCTCTCATCGAACCGGAGCCGGACGCCGGCTGAGGCAACACCCCCCGATGGGCCTGCCGCCCTTGCCCCAGGGGGCAAGCCCTCTTGGGTCGGCCCGGCGAGGGCTGAGCCGGTAGCGGCGACGTTCATGGCGCTGGGCTACACTCGGCGATTCCATCCGTTCGATCAGGTTCCGCACGCCATGCCCCGTCACGTCGACTACTACTTCGCCCCGATCTCCCCATGGACCTACCTCGGCCACGCACGGTTTCGCGAGATTGCGAAACGCCACGGCGCATCGGTGGCCGTGAAGCCGGTGGACTACGGCCGCGTGTTTCCGGTGTCGGGCGGCCTGCCGCTCAAGCAGCGCCCCCCGCAGCGGCAGGCCTATCGCATGCACGAGTTGAAGCGCTGGCGCGATTTTCTCGGCGTACCCCTCAACCTCGAACCGAAGTTCTTTCCGGTGTCTGCCGACCTCGCCGCCAGGACGATCATCTCCGCCGCTCCCGCCGGCGCCGAGAAGCAGCTCGACCTCGCCGGGGCGATCCTCAAGGCCTGCTGGCAGGAGGACAAGGACATCTCGCAACCGGCCACGCTGCAGGAGCTCGCGAATGGTGTCGGACTCGACGGCGCGGCATTGCTGAAGACCGCCGGTGAACCGGCGGCTCAGGCGGAATACGATCGACTCACGCAGGAGGCCATTGATCGCCAGATTTTCGGTGCGCCCACCTACCTCATCGACGGCGAGCCGTTCTGGGGCCAGGACCGGCTCGAGTTCGTGGAGCGGGCACTGGGGAAGTAGCTCCGTCGAAGAGCGCCCCCATCCCAACCTTCCCCCAGCCTAGCTGGGGGAAGGGGTCGTACATCGCCTCCCCCGGCTTCACCGGGGGAGGGTACTTGCGCTCCTTCCCCCGACTTCGTCGGGGGAAGGTTGGGATGGGGGCCGCACTAGCCCCCGACGATCAGTCTCACCGATCGTCGCACTCCTCTCCTTTCCCCGCGCGTCAGCGTGGGGGAAGGTCGGGATGGGGGCCGTGCGCGACCGCAAGCCCCCATTCGGTAGAATTCCGCGCCTACCCCGGAGACCTCACCATGATCCGCACCTCGATCGGCATCGCCTGCCTCCTGCTCCTCGCCACCGCACGCGCCGAAGACCCCGTCCCCATCGATCAGGAACCGCAGCACAAGCTCAAGTTCCAGAACGCGCACGTGCGCTTCTTCGATGTAGCGCTGCCCCAGGGCTATCGCGGCGTGATGCACATTCACCAGTACGACGGCGTGTTCGTGAACATCGAACCGAGCGACACCGAAGCCGAGGACTGGGGCAACCCGCCGCAGGTCCGGCCGCCGCGCAAGCCCGGCGACACCTACTTCATCAACTACACCGTGAAGCCGAAGGCGCACAAGGTGAGCAACGTGGGCACGGGTGTCTACCACGTCACCGACACCGAGATCCTGTCGGGGTGCGGCAGCACGAGCATCCCGGACGATGCGCTCGCCGGCCCGGTCATCACCGAGAACAAGCGAGTGCGGGTCACCCGCGTGGAACTGGCGCCGGGGGCACGCACGACCCTGCATGGTCCGTGCGGCATGCTGGTGTCGGTGTCGGGCGGCAGGCTGCGCGCCGAGTATCCCGGCAGCGAGGCGCTCGTGACACTGGCGCCGGCAGGATTCCAGTGGCGTGACGGCTCGCAGCCGGTCGTGATCGAGAATGCGGGCGAAGCACCGTTCCGCGGTGTGGATATCCTGGTCAAGTAGCCGCGCGGCGCAGCGAGGCATGCCGGCGTCCGACTACCTCGAGTCATCGCGCCGGGTTGCACTCTCAGCGGCGCTGAGATAGCCTCGCCGAACCATGGCCTCGCACTTCCGCCGGCTCCTCGCATTGCTGATGCTTCTATGCATGCCCTTCCAGGCATTGTCCGCACTGGAT
Organism: Betaproteobacteria bacterium Ga0077523; assembly: GCA_001464695.1. Classification (GTDB taxonomy): domain Bacteria; phylum Pseudomonadota; class Gammaproteobacteria; order Burkholderiales. Next base: position 4,503 of record LNDQ01000038.1, read on the forward strand.
GCCGCGTTGTGCCTGGAGCAGGGCTATGGCGATAGCGGCTCTGCTGGCGCAGCCGATGCCGACCAGGCCAGTACCGACCACGACCGAATGGATTTCGGAGGTCTCTCCTTCGACAGCTGTGCCCTGTGCCACCTCGGTTGCGCGCCATTGGTCATCGGCCCGACTTCCGGTACCCAATTCGAGCTGGCGCAAGCATTCGTTCCTGGTCTCGATGCCGCCTGCATCGAGCACGACCCACATCAGCTGAAGCGCCCTCCCCGCCTCCCGCTCGCCTGACCCGCGGGAGCGCGCCTTCTCACTGCCCCGTACCCATCACCGGGTACGGATCGGCGCGCGTCGTTCCCGCCCGCATTCGTCATCCACGAGCGAGGAAAGCATGCGTTCTCATTGGTGGGCCGTGCTCGTCACGGCGTTTTCGATCCCGGCATTGGCCGAGGTCACCCTGCGCGACGCGCTCGACCGCGCGACCGCGCGCAACCCCGAAGCACGAGGACTCGAAGCGCGCATCGAGGAAGCTCGTGCCCGCGAGTTCGCTGCGCGCAGCTTCACGCCTGCACCGCCGGCGTTCATCGTCGGTGCCCGGCGCGACAACCCGCTCCTGGATCCGTCGCGCGGGACCCGCGAATACGAAGCGGAGATCGAAGTCCCGTTCTGGCTGCCGGGACAAAAGGCCGCGGCCGGCGCCAGCGCGCGCGCGCAGGAAGGTTCGTTCCGATTCGGTGCCGAGGCCGCCCGTTGGGCGGTGGCGGGTGCTGTGCGCGAACAGGTCTGGGGCACGGCGCTGGAGGCCGCCGAGGTTGCCGTCGCACGCCGTCGAGTCGACACGGCGCTTGCCATCGAGGCTGATGTCGCGAAACGCCTGAAGGGTGGCGAGGTCGCCCGCGGCGACCTGCTGCAGGCGCAGGGTGAGGCTCTCGCCGCTCGGGCCGTGCTCGCGGATTCCGAACTTCGTTACCGGCAGTCGCTGGCCGCGTGGTCCGCACTGACCGGACTCGATGGAGTCCCGGATCGCTACGAAGAAACCGTCGCAGCGGCGGGCGAACTCGAACGACACCCGCGGCTGGTCGCGGTGAACGCATCCGTGGCGGCCGCTCGCGCCGAAGTCCAGGTGGCCAACGAGTTTCGGCGCGATGCCCCGTCCCTGTCCTTGCAGAACCGCGCCGATCGCGACACCACGACCGGCGACTACTACAACTCCCTGCGTCTCAACCTGCGCGTCCCGTTTGCAACGGACGCTCGCAATCGCCCGCGAATCGCCGGTGCGCAGGCGACGCTCACCCAGGCGATGGTGTTGGAGCAGCGCGAGCGCGCCTTCGTCGCCGCCGATCTCGAAGCGGCCCGACTCGCCCTGGAGACGGCGCGCGCGCAACTCGATCTCGCGCAGGCGAGAGACATGGCCAACCGTGATGCGCTCAGGCTCGCACGGCGTGGATTCACGCTGGGGGAAACGCCGTTCGTGGTGGTGCTGCTCTCGCTCACTCGCGCCGTCGAATCCGAACTTGCGTTCGCCCGCGCCGACATCGGCGTCAAGCGGGCCATCGCCCGCTTCAACCAGGCGGCCGGCGTGCTGCCCTGAACGGAACCCTTTCGATGAGAACTCTGATCGCCCCGTTGTCGATGCTGATACTTGCCGTCTTGCTGACTGCTTGCGACAAGAAATCCGATAGCACGCCAGCAGCCATGAAGCCTGCCACCGCGAAGCCGACCGAGCCATCGAGCAGCGAGGCCGCGGAAGACACGGCGAGGATCTCGACGGAAACCGTCGCCGAACATCCGACCGAGAGGCGCATTGTCGTCACGGCGACCGTCCACCAGGATCACCACCTGCTCGCGCAAGTAGTCCCCCGGGTGCCCGGCCGCGTTCTGCAGGTCCTGGTCCACGTTGGTGACCCGGTGAAGCGCGGCCAGACCCTCGCCATCATGGACAGTCTCGACGTAGGCGATGCGCGCCTGACCCTGCGGCAAGCCCGCATCCAGAGCGACCTTGCCGAGACCGAATACGCACGCATCGCGCAACTGGTTGAAGAGGAGGTACTCCCTCGCAAGGAACTGTTCCGCGCCACGGCCGAGCGCAACAGGACCCGTGCCGCGACCGACACCGCTGCTCAGCGTCTGCGCCTGCTCGGGGTCGATCCCGAACAGGCGCAGACCAGCGCCGGCGTCGCGTCGTCGTTTCCGATAGTCGCCCCGCTCGCCGGACTGGTGCTCGAGAAAACGGCGATCGTCGGCGAGCTGGCGACCTCGGACAAGCCGCTGTTCACGATCAGCGACCTTTCCAATATCTGGGTGGAGGGGAATCTTGCGGATCGCCAGATCGGCCTGATCCGCATCGGTGCACCCGCGGAGGTCACCGTGGACGCCTATCCGGGCGAGATCTTCCGCGGCAAGGTGACCTACCTCGCCGGAACGCTGGACCCCGTCACGCGGACGTTGCTCGCCCGGGTCGAGATCGCGAATCGTGACTTCCGTCTCAAGCCGCAGATGTTCGCGCGCATGGCTATCGCCACCGGGGAATCGAAACCACAGCTGACGGTACCCAAGTCTGCCGTCATCCTGGTGCAAGGCGAATCTTCGGTGTTCGTGGCCGACGGGGACGACTTCACGCCGAGACCGGTGGAGACGGGTGAGGTCGTCGGCGACCGGATCGTGATCCTGCGTGGGCTCACCGTCGGCGACCGCATCGCAGTAGGCGACGTCTTCGATCTGAAGGCGAAGCTCCTCAAATCTGAGATTTCGGACGAGCACTGAGGAGACGCCATCATGCTTGAACGCATCATCGATCTGTCGGTCCGCTACCGCGTGCTCGTGCTAGTGGCGTTCGCCACCATCGCGGCGCTCGGCGTACTCGCATGGCAGCGCATTCCGCTCGACGCCTTTCCGGATGTAACGCCAGTCCAGGTCACCATCTACACCGAAGTGCCCGGCGGTGCCGCCGAGGACGTGGAGCGGCTCGTGACCTTTCCCATCGAAGCCGCCGTCGCCGGTCTGCCCAGGGTGCAGCAGGTGCGGTCGTTCTCGCTGTTCGGACTGTCGTACGTCACGGTCTACTTCGAAGACGGCGTCAACGTCTACTTCGCCCGCCAGGTCGTGACCGAACGGCTGCTCGAAGCGAAGGAGCGCCTTCCCGAGGGTTTCGGCACGCCCGTGCTGGGCCCCAACAGTTCCGGGCTCGGCCAGGTGTTCTGGTACGCACTGCGCAGCACCGACCCCGCGATGCCGTCCACCGAGGTGCGCGCGCTGCACGACTGGACCGTGCGGCTGATCATGCGAACGGCCCCGGGCGTGGACGACGTGCTGTCCTGGGGTGGCCACCAGAAGCAGTTCCAGGTGCTGGTCGATCCGGCGCGCCTGGTCAAGTACGGCCTGGAACTGGGCGAAGTGCTGGCCGTGATGGCAGGCTCGAACCGCCAGGTGAGCGGTCAAACCGTGACGATCGGGCGCGAGCAATACGCGGTGCGCGGTCTCGGACTCGTGCGCAGCACCGACGACATCGCCCGTACCGTCCTCGCCGAGCGCGCGGGCGTGCCCATCACCGTAGGCGACGTCGCGCGGGTGATCGAAGGCCCCGGCTTGCGTTTCGGCGCCGTCACGCGCGACGGCGGCGAGGTCGTGCTCGGCATGGCACTGCAGCGCATCGGCTCCAACGCCGAAGGCGTGGTCCGTGCGCTGAAACAACGGCTGGAAGTCGTGAAACGTGTCCTGCCGGCGTCGGTCAAGCTCGATATCGTCTACGATCGGACGGAGATCATCGACAAAGCAATCTCCATGGCGGACACGGCCATGATCGAAGGCGTGGTGCTCGTGGTGGCCGTGCTGTTCCTGTTCATCGGTGAAGTGCGCGCCGCACTGGTCGTGGTAGTCGCGATCCCCATGGCTCGCCTGATCGCATTCCTCTTCATGGAGCGCTGGGGGCTGTCAGCCAACCTGCTCTCGCTGGGCGGGCTGGTCATCGGCCTGGGCATGACCATCGACGGACCCATCGTGCTGATCGAGAACGCCGCCCGGCGTCTCGCGCACGGTGCATCCGGCACCGCGGATCGCATCCGTATCGTGACCGAGGCAGCCAAGGAAGTGATCAACCCCATCGCCTTCGGCGTGCTGATCATCGCGGTGGTCTTCATCCCGCTGCTGTCGCTCGAAGGGCTCGAAGGGCGGCTGTTCAAGCCGCTCGCGCTCAACATGGTCTTTGCCATGATCGGTTCCATCGTGCTGACGGTGCTGCTGATGCCGGTACTCGCGAGCCTGGTCCTGCGTCCGCGCGAGGAAAAGGATCCCTGGATCATGCGCCGGGCCAAGTCCCTCTACGCCCCGCTGCTCGAGTGGTCGCTGCGCTACCCGCGCCGCTTGCTGGCGAGCGCAGTGGTTGCATTGGCGGCGGCGCTCGCCACGGTGCCCTTCCTCGGCAAGGAGTTCATGCCGATCCTCATCGAACAGGAAGTGATGTTCCGCGTCACCGGCATTCCGGCAGTGTCGCTCGACGAATCGGTGCAGGTTTCCCGGACCGTAGACCAAACGCTCAAGCGGTTTCCGCAAACGCTGCACACCACCGCCACGATCGGCCGGGCCGAGCGCGGCGAGACCGCCGACGTGAACTACATGGAGGTGCTGGTCGAGTTGAAGCCGCATGACGAGTGGCCGAAGTCCATCACCTACAGCGAGCTTTCGCGTGAGATGGGTGAGGCTCTCGAGGCCGCGCTGCCCACTTCGGTGGTGAACGGAACGCAGCCGGTGCAGATGCGTGTCGACGAACTGATCTCCGGCGTTCGTTCACCACTGGCGCTCAAGATCTATGGCGAGGACCTGGGCACTCTCGAGCGGCTCTCGCAAGCCGCGAAACGCATCGTCGAGTCCACCCCAGGCGCCGTCGACGTATCGCTCGAGGCCAATCGCGGCAAGCCGCAACTGGTCGTCCGGGTGGATCGCGAAGCCGCGGGCCGCTACGGCATCTCTGTCGAGGAAGTGCTCGAGGCCGTGCGCACCGGTATCGGCGGGCGGGCGGTGAGCCAGGTGCTCGACGGGGTCAAGCGCTTCGACCTGGTCGTGTGGACCGGCCAGGACCAACGCTCGTCGGCCGAGGCGATCCGTTCGATGCCGCTGCGCTCGGCGGATGGCGCGCTGGTCCCGCTATCGCGGGTCGCCCGGATCGAGACTGCCGAGGGCTACTCGTTCGTCCGGCGTGAGCAACTGCAGCGTTTCGCCATCGTGCAGCTCGGCGTGGAAGGGCGCGACATCGACGGCTTCGTGACCGAGGCCGCATCCCGACTCGAAAAAGAGATCAAGCTGCCCGAAGGCTACTGGTTCGACTGGGGCGGCGCGTTCGAGAATCAGCGGCGCGCCATGGCCCGTCTCGCCGTGATCGTGCCGCTCACCATCGCGCTCATCTTCCTGCTTCTCTACACGGCCTTCGGCAACCTGCGGCACGCGACGCTGATCCTGGCGAACATTCCCTTCGCCACCGTGGGCGGCGTGTTCGCGCTGTTCGTGAGTGGCCAATACCTGTCCGTGCCGGCAGCCGTCGGATTCATCGCGGTGTTCGGGGTCGCAGTCCTGAACGGGATCGTGCTGATCAAGTTCTTCAACGATCTGCGCGCCGAAGGCAAGCCGCTGGACGAGGTGCTGCGTGAGGGAGCTCTGCTGCGGCTACGGCCTGTTCTCATGACAGCACTGGTGGAGATCCTCGGGCTCGTGCCCTTCCTGCTCGCAACCGGTGTGGGCTCCGAAATTCTCCGGCCGCTCGCGACTGTGGTGATCGGCGGCCTGCTTTCGGCTACCGTCCTCACGCTGCTCCTGCTGCCGGCCATGTACGAATGGATCGAGGCGCGCAACGGGCAAAGCGGTGCGTCGAAGCAGACCGCGAGTCCGATCCGAAGCACCACTGCCGGGGAGCAGAAGGATGGTTGAGACAACGAAGACACGATCGACGCTGAGACTCAGCATCCCCGAGATGGACTGCGCCTCGGAAGAGCAACAGGTGCGTGCAGCGCTGGCGACGCTGCCCGAACCGGTCGAGGTACGTTTCGATCTTGTTCGCCGCGAAGTTTCGGTCCACCACCGCCTGAACGATGAAGCCGGGATAGTGCGCGCCATCGAAGCGGCCGGGATGCGCCCGCGCAGGATCCCAGATGAGGAAGGGGGGCCTTCGCCCTCACCGTCCCGGCTGCGCGTCTGGATGCTCGTGGTGGGCGGGTTCGCCGCTTTGGCCTCCGAGGCGGTCGTATGGCTTGGACAATCGGAGAACAGCCCGTTGACGATCGTGCTGGCGTTGATCGGAATCGGGTTGACGGGTCGAGAGGTACTGCTGAAAGGGTTGAGCGCCGTCAGGCAACTGCGCCTGAACATCAATCTGCTGATGACAATCGCAGTAGCCGGCGCCATTGCCATCGGCAAATGGCCGGAGGCGGCCGTCGTGATCTGGCTGTTCGCAGTCGCCGAACTGCTCGAAGCGTTTTCGCTCGATCGTGCCAGGCGTGCGATCCGGCAACTACTCGCCCTGGCACCCGAGACTGCCTCGGTGGCTCAGATCGACGGCTCGTGGGCGGAACGGATGGTCGGCGAAACAGCGCTCGGTGATCGCGTGCGGGTACTTCCCGGAATGCGCATCCCGCTGGATGGCCAAGTGGAAAACGGCCGCTCGGCGGTGAACCAGGCACCTCTCACGGGTGAGAGCGTGCCGGTGGAGAAGGGACTGGGTGATCCGGTGTTCGCCGGCTCGATCAACGGTCAGGGCGTACTCGAGTTCAAGGTGACAGCGGGCGCGGATGACTCGACGCTGGCGCGCATCATCCGGGCGGTCGAAGGCGCCCAGGGCGCCCGTGCACCGACGGAGCAGTTCGTCGACCGGTTCGCTCGCGTGTACATACCCGCCGTCGTGCTGATCGCCGCGGCCACTGCGCTGGTCCCGCCGCTCTTCTTCGGGGAGGCGTACGCCGTCTGGGCCTATCGCGCACTGGTCCTGCTCGTCATCGCCTGCCCTTGCGCCCTCGTGATCTCAACCCCGGTGACCATCGTCAGCGGACTCGCGGCGGCGGCTCGGCGTGGAATATTGATCAAGGGCGGCGCCCACCTCGAAATGGCGCGGCGGTTGAAGGTCCTGGCCCTCGACAAGACCGGGACCCTGACAGAAGGCCACCCGGTCGTGACCGACATCGTGCCGGTGGCTTCCGTCGAGGCACTCGAGGCGCTCGCCATGGCGGCATCACTCTCCACGCGGTCAGATCATCCGGTGTCCGGCGCCATCGCCACCCATTGGTCGACCAGCGCCCCCGGTTCACCTGTGCCGACGGTGGATACCGTCGAAGCGATAGCGGGCCGTGGCATCCAGGGGCTCCTGGATGGCCGCCGATTGATGCTCGGCAATCACCGCTTCATCGAGGAAGCCAACGCCTGCTCACCGGCGACCGAGGCGGCCCTGGAGCGCCTCGAAACGGAGGGCAAGACCACCGTGATCCTGGCGCGTGATGGCGCGGCGCTTGCGGTCATCGCGGTTTCCGATCCGGTGCGCGAAACCAGCCGTGCAGCGATCGAAATCCTGCATCGCCTCGACGTCATGACGGTGATGCTGTCGGGGGACAACCCGAGGACCGCCGGCGTCGTCGGCAATCTGGTGGGCATCGACGACGTGCGTGCCGGACTCCTCCCGGAGCAGAAGCTCGAAGCATTGTCGGCACTGGTCGCCAGGCACGGGACCGTCGGAATGGTCGGCGACGGCATCAACGACGCGCCCGCACTCGCCGGCGCGGGCATCGGATTCGCCATGGGCGCCGCCGGCAGCGACACCGCCATCGAAACCGCGGACGTCGCGCTCATGGACGACGACCTGCGCAAGATTCCGGAGCTGATCCTTCTGAGCCGACGCACGCACGCCATCCTGATCCAGAACATATCTATCGCCCTGGGTATCAAGTTCGTGTTTCTGGTACTGGCGGTCCTGGGAAAGTCCACGCTGTGGATGGCGATCTTCGCGGATCTGGGGGCAAGCCTGATCGTCGTGGCGAACGGATTGCGGCTGCCGTATCACGGGCCATCTAGTTCGACGCATTCGCCTTCCGGCCCGAGCGGTCAGCCCGACAAGTGAACGGAGCTGCTCATGAGCAAACCGCACAGCCACGCCCACGCATTGCCATCGACCCAGAACGAGCGATCGCTGCGCGTCGCGCTCGCGCTCACCGGTTCGTTTCTCGTCGTCGAAATCGTCGGCGGCATCCTCACCGGCAGCCTGGCACTCCTGTCCGATGCCGCCCATATGTTCACGGATGTGGCGGCGCTCGCCATTGCGCTCGCGGCGATCCGTGTCGCAAGGCGCCCCGCCGATGCGCGACGGACGTTCGGCTATCACCGGTTCGAGATCCTCGCGGCAGCATTCAACGCCCTGCTGCTGTTCGCGGTGGCCATCTATATCCTGTTCGAGGCTTGGCAGCGTTACCGCAATCCGGCGGAAATCGCCTCGGGCGGCATGCTGATCGTCGCAGTGGTCGGGCTCGTCGTGAATACGATCGCCTTGCGACTGCTCGGCGCGGGCAAGGACGCCAGCCTGAACGTCAAGGGAGCGTACCTCGAGGTCTGGAGCGATCTGCTCGGATCGATCGGCGTGATCGTCGCGGCGCTCGTGATCCGATTCACCGGCTGGACGTGGGTGGATTCTCTGGTCGCCGTGGGCATCGGCCTCTGGGTCCTGCCACGCACATGGGTGCTGTTGCGCGAGAGCGTGAACATCCTCCTTGAAGGCGTACCCGACGGCATCGCCATCGGCGAGGTCGAAGCCGCGATGCGGGAGGTCGCGGGCGTGACGGATGTTCACGACCTGCACGTCTGGGCACTGTCGAGCGGTAAGACGAGCCTAACCGCCCACGTGGTGGTCGCGCCGGACACTTCGCACGAAACGCTGGACACCAAGCTTCGAGCAGTTCTGGCGACGCGCTTCTTCGTGCGCCATACCACGCTGCAGATCGAGGGTAGACGGTGCGATCAAGTCGGCGGCGTTTGTGATTTCGATGCCGGCCCCGACCGCGTGCCGGCATCCGACACCGGGCACGACGATCATGCGCATTGACGCACCGGCGCGATCATTGACTCGCGAGGGGGGATTCACCCAACGCCACGAGAACTCGATGCGTCGTCACTCGACGCCCGACGGCTGCATCGCGATGATGGCCATGCCCACCAATGCCACACCCGCACCCGCCACGTCCCAGCGAGTCGGAGCCACCCCGTCCACGAGGTAGAGCCACGCCAGTGCAACGGCGATGTACATCCCGCCATAAGCAGCATAAGTACGTCCGGCCGCACTCGGGTGCAAGGTCAGCAGCCAGGCGAACAGCGCGAGAGAAGACGCGGCGGGCAACAGCAGCCATGCGCTTTTGCCTTGCCTCAACACGAGCAACGGCAGATAGCATCCGACGATCTCGGCCAGCGCCGTCACAATGAACAATGCCGCTACGCGGACCAGACCCACTATCGTGCCTCCTGCAGGAATGCGATCACGGGACACGATACCTGCTCGCGGTCCACGGCGCATTGATCTACGAGCCGGGTCAGTATCGCTTCGATGCGCTCCAGATCGGACAGCTTCCGGCGCACCACAGCCAGCTTGCTGGAAGCGACTTCCCGGGCTCGCGAGCACCGCGTCCCGTCGTCAAGCTGAAGCAGAACGGCAACCTCAACCAGCGTGAAACCGATCCTCACTCGTGGGATTCGACTCCGTACCTCGGTACGGAGTCGAGCTTGCTGCACTCCGAGTAGGGGGGAGCCCCGGAGTTCGCCGGACCGGAAGGTCCCGGACAAGACTTGCCTGGAATCTCCGGGGGCGATGACACCGAACCCGGGCGCTCGCCATGTAACAAGAAGGTGAAACCATCATGTCCGCCGTCGTTCTCGAGTCTGTGTTGACGTGCCCGCACTGCGGATTCTCCAAGCGCGAAACCATGCCTGAGGATGCCTGCCAGTTCTTCTACGAATGCGGTGGCTGCAAGACCCTGCTCCGCCCAAATCCGGGTGACTGCTGCGTGTTCTGTTCCTTCGGCTCGGTAAAGTGTCCGCCGATCCAGCAAAAGGGGGCTTCCGGCACACGATGAACCCGGGAGCGTCGTGAGTCATCCCCGAAGATCCTTGACGAACCACGCACGGTAAGTCTCGCTTAAGCGTCCCCTAAGTTTCGCTGCGGAAACTGTCCTCCATCGCGAGCCGCATTGGCAAGGCGACCCATCGAAAACGGAGGACATCATGAACACCGGAAATCCAGTTGGCGGTACAGGCAGTCGGGGTAGAACTCGCACGGCAACCGTGAAGGCGATCATCGGCGCGGGTATCGCCATGATCGGGATCACCATGGCAGAGATGGCGTTGGCGGACCGGGATTCGTACCCGGCCTGGCATCGTCAGCAGGTCTTCGGGCCGACCGCGTCGCCGGAAATGGTGATGGCGGTCCCGCGCACCGTCCTGCCCGGGCGAGGTGTTTCGTTCCAGAATTGGCACTATCGGCAGTATGTCCAGCAGTCGCGAGAGCAAGCGTCGGACAGCTCGATGGCCCGCGCTCAAAGCGACGGTACCCAGCCGGGGGCAATCCTCCGATAGCATGGCACGACGGCACGGACGTATCGGAGGCGCCGCCGGGCGGCGGAGAGGCGGCGCACTCGATCCGACGAGGGACTCTAGCCCGACCGGTGACGAATCGCCCACGACATGAAACTTCTTCTCGTAGAGGACGATACCCTGATCGGTGAAACGCTCGTGGAGACGTTGCGGGACCGGGCGTACGCGACTGACTGGGTCAAGGACGGCGCCCTGGCGGACAACGCGCTCAGAAACCATTCGTACGACCTCGTGATACTCGATCTCGGCCTCCCCAAGCGCTCCGGCATGGACGTGCTGCGCGAACTGCGGTCGCGACGCGATTCCGTTCCGGTCCTGATCCTCACGGCGCGCGACGCGACCGACGACCGGGTTCGGGGGCTCAACGAGGGCGCCGACGACTACGTTTTGAAGCCCTTCGAACTCACCGAACTTCTGGCTCGCGTGGCGGCATTGATCCGCCGCAGTGCGGGCCACGCGGAGACCACGGTCCGGATCGGCAATGTGGTCATCAAACCCGCCAGTCGGGAAGTGTCCGTCGATGGATCCCGGGTGGACCTGTCTGCAAGGGAATGGTCCGTGCTCGAACCGCTGATCACGCGCCCCGGAGTCGTGCTCTCCAGAGCCCAGCTCGAAGAGAAAGTCTTCGGGTGGAACGACGAACTGGGCAGCAATGCGATCGAGGTGTACGTCCACAGCCTGCGTCGCAAGTTGGGTCCAGGCATCATCCGCAACATGCGCGGCATCGGCTACGTGGTGGACAAGATATGAGACCTTCGATCGCACGCCGGCTGCAGATACTGCTCATCGGATCGGTGCTTGTGATCGGCACATTGCAGACCTGGCTCTGCTATCGCGCCTCACGTGCCGAGGCGGATGTCTTCCACGACCAGCACATGCGCCTGCTCGCCGAGGCCATCGCCGGCGCGACCCGATCGGGGAACATGGATACCGGGGAGATACCGGTCACTTCGGGCGCGGCCGAAGGTTTCACGATCCGGATCCGACCCGCCCTCGACCCGCGCGTGGGAACCGGCAACCATGGTCAAGCGTCCAGCCCGGAACCGACGATGGGCTTCTCCGAGGCCTCGTCGGCGGGCTCGGCGGCACCATGGCGCCTCTACCGGATGCGGACGCCGCATGGAACCATCATCGAGGTCGCTCAACGCGTCGAGATGCGCGAGAGCATGGCCCTCGCGATGGCCGTCGAAACCACCTGGCCGATCTTCGCGCTGGCGCCGCTGGTGCTGCTTGGGGTGTGGTGGATCGTCCGGCAAAGCGTCGCACCGATGCACCGCATCGGCCGGGTATTGGCGGCTCGCGCGTCGGATGATCCGTCGCCGGTCGAGGATCGGGACGTTCCCTCCGAAGTCATTCCGCTGGTCGACGAGCTCAATCGGCTTATGGCACGCGTCGGTGGTCTGGTCGCCTCGCAACGGCGGTTCGTCGCCGACGCAGCGCACGAACTTCGGTCACCCCTCACCGCGTTGAAACTCCAGGTGCAGACCATGTTGGCGGCCCGGCCGGTCGAACTGTCCCAGACCACCAAACTGGATCGCCTGGAACGCGGTATCGGACGCATGCATCGGATCGTGGAGCAGTTGCTCCAGTTGTCCCGCTCGGAACTCCGTGCCACGACCGGCGACGACGCGGGCCCGGTCGAACTCGGTGACGCCGTGCACCGCATCGTCACCGAGCTTTCCGATCTCGCGCAGGAGCGGCGCATCGGCGTCCGCATCGCCATCCCGGACGACATCCGGGTGGCCGTCGATCCGGACGACCTCGGCACCCTGATCGCGAATCTCCTGGACAACGCGTTGAAGTATTCCCCGGTCGGGGGAGCCGTGGAGATCTCCGCCGACCACGATGCGCAGACGACGAGATTGCGGGTACTGGACTCGGGACCAGGCATTCCGCTCGCGGAGCGCGAACGGGTGTTCGATCGCTTCTACCGGATTCCGGGAAGCGATGTCCCGGGCAGCGGACTCGGGCTGGCCATCGTGCGGACCATCGCGGATCGTATCGGTGCCGGCGTCTCGTTCGGCGATTCCCGATTGGGGGGACTGGCAGTGGAAGTATCGATTCCCCACGCAACCGAGCGACTCGCGCCGCCTGTGCTTCCGGCGGCTCAGCCGGAAACGGCAGTCTCGATCGCCGAGTCGGCATGACGGACCGGCGGATTGCCTTGCAGCCGAAGCGCGCCTAAACTGCCGACCATGCGATTCGTCGTTGTCCTGATCCTGTCCGTCTTTCTCCCGCTACAGTCAGTGGGAGCGGTCGCCATGCCCTTCTGCGAAATGGGGGACATGGGTTCCGAGAAGATGAGCCATCAGAGTGCGCACGGCGAATCCATGCCGATGGATCATGGCGATCACGAGATGGAGCACGTGAGCCATCACGCCGACGGCGATACCGGGTCGCAACAAGGCCTGGACTGCAATCAATGCGGCCTGTGCCATTTGGCCTGCGCTTCCGCCCTTCCCTCCAGCACGCCCGTGCTGTCCGACGTGCTGCAGTCCGTCTACCAGGCGGCACTTGCGGCGAACGTCACCTCCTTCCAGCCCACCCCTCTCCGCAAGCCTCCTCGAGGCAACCTCCGCTGAGCACTCGCGGCCGTCCGGCCGCGAACTGATTCCCGTTTCCTCTCGTCGAGCGCGGCGCGTGTATAGCGCCTGCGTACGCTCGTCGAAGCAACGCTTCGGAGGTTTGCATGTCTCGTTTCACCCGCCCATCCGCGCTCCGCGCGGATGCAGTCGCCTCGCTCGCGAAGCGCTTCGCGCTTCGATTCCTGGCAGTTGGTGCGCTACCCGTCGCCATCGGCGCAGGCTGCGCGACTTCCGCTCCTCCCGTTCCCGGGCCGGCGGACGCCGCTGACCCGACCTTGAGCGTCGGGCCACCGCCTTACCTATCGGCCTACGCGAGCTATCAGCCCTACCGAGAGCAGGTGATCGCCGGATGGAAGGAAGTCCATCGGGAAGTCTCCTCCGATTCGTCAGGCGGGGGCGGGCACGCTGGACATGGCGCGAACGGCGCGCGCAAGAAGGAAGTGAACGAAGCGGCGCCTCCGATCGAGAAGGGACCGCACGACTCCCACGGAACCCCGTCATCGAACCGTTGAAAAGGTATCTCGAATGAAAACAACCCGTTGGTTTTCCTCGTTGCCGCGACGCGTACTACTCGCGGCGGCCCTCGGTTCGACGGTATTGTCGGGGTGCACCACGTTCTCCAAGGACGGTGGTTTCGGCAAGGTGCAGGAAACCGCCAAGCAGCATCTGGGCAAAGACGCTCGATGGATCAGGAGCGACTCCGACGCGAGCGCCGTGCGCGATGCCGTGCGCGAGCGTCTCGCCGCCCCGCTGGCCGCGGCGGACGCCGTTCAGATCGCGCTCTGGAACAACCCCGGCCTGCAAGCCGTCTACGACGACCTCGGCATCGCGGAGGCCGACCTCGTTCAGGCGGGTCGCCTGCCGAACCCGCATCTGGGCTACCTGCGAACCCGGAATCGTGGCGCCGGGTCGGGCAAGGACGAATTCGCACTCACGTTTCCCATCATGGACCTCGTCACCATGCCGTTGCGCCGCAAGGTCGAAGCGGCACGATTCGAGCAGGTCAAGCTGGAGGTCTCGTTGCAGACCCTGGGCGTGGCCTACGAAACGCAGCGTGCGTGGGTCAGCGCCGTGACGGCCGAGCAAACCGTCAAGTATCTGGAAGAGGTCAAGGTGGCCGCGGAAGCGGCGGCCGATCTGGCGCGGCGGATGGCGCGCGCGGGCAACTTCAACGCGCTGGACCAGATGCGAGAGCAGGTCTTCTACGCCGAAGTAATCGCCCAGCTCGCCCGGGCCCGCCAGACCTCTTTGTCCGAGCGGGAACGGCTTACGCGCTTGATGGGTTTGTATGGTGAGAACCTGAGCTTCCGGCTGCCCGAGCGGCTGCCGGATCTGCCCGGCGCTCCCCCGGAAATGACGGAAGTCGAGGCTCGCGCGATGGAAGCCCGCCTCGACATCCAGGCTGCCAAGAGAGACACCGAGGCGGTCGCGAAAGCGCTCGGACTCACCAAGGTGACACGCTCGATCAACGTCTTCGATCTGGGTCCGGCCCGGACTCGCGAGGACGGCGGCGCATGGAATCGCGGCTTCGAGATCGCGCTGGAAATTCCCATCTTCGACTGGGGCAGCGCGCGCGTCGCTCGGGCCGAATCGCAGTACATGCAGGCGGTGAAACGCGTCGCCGAGCAGGCGGTCAACGCCCGCTCGGAAGTGCGCGAGGCCTACGCCGACTACCGGAGCACGTTCGAGACCGCAAAGCACTACCGGGATGAGATCGTCCCGCTGCGCGCCCGCATTTCCGAGCAGAACCTGCTCCGCTACAACGGCATGTTGATCAGCGTCTTCGAACTGCTGGCCGACGCCAGAGAGCAGGTCGCCAGCGTCAATGCCTACATCGAAGCGCTGGGCGAGTTCTGGCTGGCCGAAGCGAACATGCAGAGCGCAATGACGGGCTCGCCGAGCGGCGTCCCAGGTGCCATGGCCCAGAGGGCGCGACCCGCCTTTGTCCCGATGTCCGTCCTCGCGGGACATTGACGAGTCCGCAGGGAGATCCGCCGTGAAAGCGTATCCCGCGACACTCGAGCCTCCCCTTGCTTCAGCAATCGCCAATCTTCAGGAGTAGAGCGTTCATGCAATCCACCAGACGCAGTTTCCTGCAAGCGGCCGGCACCGTCCTGGGTGCCACCGCCATCTCACGCGCCGGTGCGGCAACCCTGCCGGAGGCGCCGATCCAGACGAGTGCCGCGACGCAACCGCCGCTCGCGCCGACCGACGGTCGTCCCTACAACCCTGTGGTGACCTTGAACGGCTGGACCTTGCCGTGGCGCAGCCGCGACGGCTGGAAAGAGTTCCATCTCGTCGCGGAGCCGGTCGAGCGCGAGATCGCGCCCGGCATGATCGCGCGCCTCTGGGGCTACAACGGTCAGTCCCCCGGTCCGACCATCGAATGCGTGGAAGGCGACAAGCTCCGCATCTTCGTCACCAACCGGTTGCCCGAGCACACCACCATCCACTGGCACGGCATCCTGCTGCCCAACGGCATGGACGGGGTCGGCGGTCTCAATCAACCTCAGATCAAGCCCGGCAAGACCTTCGTCTACGAGTTCGAGATGAAGAAATCCGGCACGTTCATGTATCACCCGCACGCCGACGAGATGGTGCAGATGGCCATGGGCATGATGGGCTTCATCGTCGTGCACCCGAAGGATCCGAATCAGTACCGCGTGGATCGCGACTTCGTGTTCCTGATCAACGCCTACGACATCGACCCGGGCAGCTACACACCGAAGATCGCCACGATGCTCGATTTCAATCTCTGGACCTGGAACAGCCGTGCGTTCCCGGGCATCGATCCGTTCGTCGTGCGCATGGGTGACCGGGTCCGGATACGCATGGGCAACCTCACGATGACCAACCACCCGATCCACATGCACGGCTACGATTTCGAGGTTACCTGCACGGACGGGGGCTGGGTGCCCAAGTCTGCTCGTTGGCCAGAAGTAACCGTGGACATGGCGGTCGGCCAGATGCGCGCCTACGAGTTCGACGCGATCTATCCCGGCGACTGGGCCATTCATTGTCACAAGTCGCACCACACCATGGGGCCCATGGGTCACGACGTGCCGACCATGATCGGCGTCGACCATCGCGGCGTGGCCGAGAAGATTCTCAAGCTCGTGCCCGACTACATGAGCATGGGCGACAAGGGCATGGCCGACATGGGCGAGATGCAGATGCCCATTCCCGACAACACCCTGCCGATGATGACCGGCCAGGGGCCCTTCGGCGCCATCGAGATGGGCGGGATGTTCACGACCGTCAAGGTGCGCGAAGGGCTCGCACGCGACGACTACCGCGACCCCGGCTGGTACGACCACCCGAAGGGCACCGTGTCCTACGAATGGACCGCGCCCGTCGATGAACCGGTCAGACGTTCCGAAAAACCGGGCGACGGCGTGGAAGTGCAAGTGAGGAAACCCGGCCGCCACGATCATCACTGAACCAACAGCGTCATACCCCTCAACCACCCTCGAAGGAGATAGACCATGAAGAAACTGCTCGTTTTATCCCTCGCCACGCTCGCTCTGGGCGTGATGGCCGTTCCGCCCGCATCCGCCGGCGACGACCACCACTCCATGGAAGGTCACGACAAGATGGAGGCGATGGCGCCGACGTGGACCGACGGCGAGGTACGCAAGATCGAGAAGGACGCCGGCAAGCTGACCCTGCGACACGGCGAAGTTAAGAACCTCGACATGCGCGCGATGACCATGGCCTGGAAGCTGAAGGATCCGGCGATGGTGGACAACCTCAAGGTCGGAGACAAGATCCTGTTCACGGCCGAGAAGTTGAACGGGCAGTTCACGATCACCGAGATCAAGAGCGCGCCATAGAGATATCGACGGCGACGCGGGACCTCGTCGTCCTTCGTCGCCATCGTGGAGGAGCAGCCATCATGCAATCTCACTCATCCGTCGTTTCCCGAAGGACGTTCCTGCTCGGTGCCCTCGCGGTCGCCGCGACGCGCACCTGGGCAAACTCGCCGTCGCTCGAGATCGAAGTCTGGAAGAGCCCGACCTGCGGCTGCTGCCGCGACTGGATCGACCATCTCGCACGAGGCGGCATCGCCGCCCGCACCAACAACGTCGGCAACACGTCCGCCCGCCACCGTCTCGGCATCCCGATGGAGTTCGGGTCGTGCCACACGGGCTCCATCGGCGGTTACGCGATAGAAGGGCACGTTCCCGCACGGGAGATCCGCCGCCTGCTGCGCGAGAAACCCGATGCTGTGGGTCTCGCGGTACCAGGAATGCCGGTCGGCTCGCCCGGTATGGACGGGCCGGTCTACGGCGGGCGTAGGGATCCGTTCGACGTGCTTCTGATCGACCGGAGAGGGATAGTCACCGTCTTCGAAAGGTATCGATGATGTCAAAGCGCATGTTGCACGGACCGCGGGTGCGCTTGGCTCTCGTATCCGCGACGTTGGTGCTCGCATATCCCGCACTCGCCGCAGAGCGGGAGCAGGAGGCCCGGCCGGAAGTGTCGCCACCGGCCGCCGGTCAAGGCACGCACACGGAGCGGCATGAACACGGCGCGGCGGGCAAACGGGAATTCCGGGCTATCCACAACATGGACGAAATGCACCGCATGGGCGGTGCGCCCGGAATGGGTCTGGAAGGCGGGCGCATCCAGATACCTGCGGCCGGCAACCCGGCCAAGCCCCCGGACGAAAAACGATGACTGCGGCTGCACTTTTCGACCGGATCGTCGCGCATGACGCGGACGTGGCTCCGCGCGTGTCGGTCATCGTGCCCGCCTTCAACGCCGAGGCGACCCTCGGCGCGTGCCTGGACAGTCTGCATCGTCAGACGTTGCCTCCTTTCGAGATCGTCGTCGTCGACGATGCGAGCACCGATACCACCACATGGACGGCGGCGGAGAAGGGTGTCCAGACCATCCGGATGCTCGGCAACGGAGGGCCGGGCCTCGCGAGGAACGCGGGAGCGGCCGTTGCCACCGGCAACATCCTCGCCTTCATCGACTCGGACTGCGTCGCGCAACCCGACTGGTTGGAGTACATGGTGGGCATGCTGACGCGCGAGCAACTGGGTGCCGTCACGGGCGGCTACGGCGGCACGCTGACGGGCGCGTTCCTGCCTCGGCTGCAGGACCTCGTGCTGAAACTGCGGCAACGCAGCCTGCCCAACCGCATCGCATCGACGATCTCGTCCAACCTGGTCTGCCGGCGCGAGTTCTTCGACGCCGCACAGGGATTCCCCCTGTACTTCCGCCGCTGGGGGGATCAGCGTGCCGTCTGGGGCAACGAGGATGAGGAATTCGGTTTCCTCGCGGCGCAGGGACGCAACGTGATCGGGTGGGTGGACCGAAGCGCTGTGCTGCACCAGTATCGCACCACGCTGCGAGGCTATCTGCGTCAGCAGACGTTCTATGCCGAGCGGATCGTGATGAGCTATCTCTGGCGCCCGGCCATGGCCGCCACCAAGACCAACTACAGCCGGGGCACCGGGATGCGCGACCTCGTCGTGACGGGCCTGGTCCCCGCCGCCGCCGCCGCGGCGATCCTGGCGGCGTCGACCGCGTCGGTACACGCACCAGTCGCGGTGGCGGCTTTCGGCACCTGCGTGATCGGCTACCTGGCGCTGCCTCTCGGCATCCTGCGCGGGCTGCGGTCGCTCGGCGCGGACTCCGCGTTCATCGTCAAGGCTTATCCGATCCTGCTGGCCGTCAAGGTGGCATGGTTCCTGGGCGCGCTGCGCGGGCTCATCTTCAGTCTGGGAGGTTTCAAGAATGGGAACACTCAACGCCGTATCGCACCTGCCGCGTTTGTGGTCGAAGCGCGGCCTGCCGCTGCACCTGACGTTCTTCGTGACGGCTCGGTGCAACGCGGTGTGCAGGCACTGCTTCTACTGGGACAGCCTCAATCAGGGCCAGAAGGAACTGACTCTCGATGAAGTGGACCGCATCGCCGCGAGCCTCGACCCGGTGCTGTGGGTGGCCTTCACCGGCGGCGAGCCGTTCCTGCGCAAGGATCTGCCGGAATTCGCCGGCATCCTGCACGACCGGGTGCGGCCCGTGACGCTGTCGATCAACACCAACGGAATCCAGACCGACAAGATCGTCGACTCGGCCGAACAGCTCGTGGCACGATGCCCGGAGACCTTCGTGGGCATCCTGTGTTCCCTCGACGGGCTGCAGGCCACGCACGACCGCATCCGCGGCGTGCCGCGCAACTTCGAGCGCACGATCGAAACGTTCCACGCGCTGAAGAAACTGAGCGACCGCGTGTCCAATCTCGGGGTCGGCATCACCACGACGTTCTGCGCGTGGAATCAGGACGAGATGGACGAAATGTTCGATCTGGTCGTGCGCAAACTGAAGCCCGACAACTGGGACCTGTCATTCGTCCGGGGCGAGGCGATGGTGCCGGCAATCGAACTGGCGGACGTGGCGAAGTACCGTCGCATCAAGGCCCGGCTGGAGCGGGCCTACGCCGACGGCGAGTTGCGCTACTACTCGAACATGCCGCTCGCCCGGTTCGTCCATGCGAAGGAGCGGCTGTCCACCCGGACGGTGCTGAAGACCCTCGAGACCGGAACCTATCAGACGCCGTGCTACGCGGGCGCCCTGTCCGCCGTCATCTCCGAAGAGGGTGACGTCTACCCGTGTGAGCTGCTGAACCGCAAGATCGGCAACCTGCGCGAAGCCCACTACGACTTCCGGGTGCTCTGGGCCGCGGAGGAAGCCCGCGAGATCCGGAACTTCGTGCGCGAAAGCAAGTGCTTCTGCACACACGAATGCAACATGTCGGTCAACCTGCTGTTCAACCCCGCCGCCTATCCGAGAATCGCCGGCGAGATGGTGCGCGAAGCCGCTGGCCTCTCGCTGGCTCCTGATCAGGGAATATCGCCCGGGCCCGCGGCCGCACCGCTCGCGCCGCAAGCCAAAGCGACCCTGCACCGCGAGGCCGGCGTGCGGGCACCGATCCGCATGCCGGCGCGACGCAAGTCCTGAATGGGCTCGCCGGGCGCATCCGATCGAATGCGCGCGCCGTGGAGCGAGTCGGCCTTGTCGTGGCCGACGCCCGCACTGGTCCTCGCCGCGCTATTGGTGGCCGTCATGCTCTGGTTCGGAACGCTTGACGCGCGCAAGCTCACGGCCCCCGACGAGGGCCGCTACGCCGAGATCGCCCGCGAGATGGCGGTTTCGGGTGACTGGGTCACGCCTCGCTACAACGAACTGAAGTACTTCGAGAAGCCGCCGCTCCAGTACTGGGCCACAGCGCTCGCTTACCGAACGTTCGGTCCGAGCGAGTGGACGACCCGCCTGTGGACCGCCACTACCGGGTTCCTCGGTGTGCTTCTGTCGGCGTACACGATCGGAAGACTCGTCTCACCCGCTGCCGGTCTTGCGTCGGGGCTCGTGCTGGCGGCGACACCGTTGTGGCTCGTCGGCAGCCGCGTGAGTTCGCTCGACATGGGCGTGTCGTTCTTCCTGCAGCTCGCCTTCAGCGCCTTCCTGCTCGCTTTCCGCACTGGCGCCACCCCGCGAGCAAGATCGCTGTGGGTCCACGGCGCGTGGTCCGCGATGGCACTGGCGGTGCTGTCGAAAGGACTCATCGGCGTCGTCCTGCCGGGAATCGTGCTGGGTGCCTACGTCGCGTGGACGCGCCAGTGGTTCCTGTTGCGCGAGCTGCGACCGCTGACCGGCGCAGCGCTCTTCCTCGCCATCGCCGCTCCCTGGTTCGTCGCCGTTTCTCTGCGCAACCCGGAGTTCGCCCCGTTCTTCTTCGTCCACGAACACTTCGACCGCTTCCTCGAAGGCAACGATCGCCTCGGCCCCTGGTGGTACTTCGCTGTACTGCTGCCGCTCGGCTTCCTGCCATGGCTGCTGGCGCTGCCGATGGCACAGCACGCTCGCACGTACGCGCTCGAAGATCCGTCGCGGACCGCGCTACGCGTGCGGCTCGCGCTGGTCCTGTGGGCGGTGGTCATCCTCGCGTTCTTCACAGCGTCGCGCTCGAAACTGCCCGGGTACATCCTGCCCGCGGTTCCGCCGCTCGCGATGCTCGCCGGCATTGGGCTCGCGGACGCCGGCCAACGCGCCTACCGCGAGATCTCGGGCTTCGCGGGTGTCACCGGGCTCGTCATCGCCGTGATCGGCATCGCCATGCTCTATGGCGCCGCGCAAGACATGACTCGCGCTCCCTATGGTGCCTATGCGCCGTGGATCGTCGCCGGCGGCGCGGCCTGGACGGTCGGCGCCGTGTTCGCATGGCGCTACGCGCGCCGGCGCTCGAACCATGATCGGTCGATGCTTCCAGCGCTCCTGGCGCTCGCGCTGGGCGTTCACGCAGGCACGCAACTGCTCATCGGCGGTCACGACGCCCTGCGCGGCAGCCGATCCGCATACGATCTGGCCCAGGCGGTTCGACCGCATCTGGATCGAAGCCAACCCTTCTACGCGGTGCAGATCTTCGATCACACGCTGCCGTTCTATCTCGGCAAACCGCTCACGTTGGTGGACTACGAGGACGAACTCGCGCTCGGCCTCCGGATGGAGCCCTGGCGCGGCATCCGCGATCTCGACACCTTCGAGCAACGGTGGCGGGGGGATAGCCGACCGCTGGCGCTGATGTCGCCGCAGACGTTCGAAGCCCTCGCCGACCGCGGCGTTCCTCTCGCCGTGCTGGCGAGGGACCGGAGAAGGGTCATCGCGGAAAAGCTCGACGCGCATGCCGGAGAGCTTGCGGCGCCCGTGGAGCCCGTCGAGCAGGCCCGCTCTCCGGAAACCGCTCGTGTCACGCAACCCTGAGGACCGCCGGACATGTCCAAGACACTCGTTGGAGTCGTCGCCACTTTCCTTGCCGCGATCACGACCGCCGGCGTGGTCGTCTACACCGGCGCGTTCGACGTCGCCGCTGATACGCCACACGCGGCGGTCACATTCAGGCTGATCGCTTTTGCCCGCGAGCGATCCATTGCCCGGCGCATCAAAGACATCACACCGCCAGGCGACCTCGGCGACGTGACGCGCGTGCGCCGCGGTGCGGGCAACTACGCGGCAATGTGCAGTGGCTGTCATCTGGAGCCCGGCGTCGAAACCTCGGAGCTCCGTGCGGGACTCTACCCGCAACCGCCCAACCTCGCGAAATCCGCAACCGGTCGCTCGCACGAAGCCGGCGATGCCGCGAGGAAATTCTGGATCGTCAAGCACGGCATCAAGGCCTCCGGGATGCCGGCCTGGTCCAAAGGCGGGATGGAGGATGCGGCGATCTGGGACCTCGTGGCGTTCGTGCAGCGCCTGCCGAAAATGTCCGCATCGGAGTACCGAGAACTGGTGGAATCGAGCGAGGGACACTCGCATGCCGGCAGCCAGAGGTCCCCTGTCCGCTCGAGCGCCGCCAAGGGCATCCTCGATCCGCACGAGTCCGGACACCGCAATGGCGACCGCCATGCCCGTTGATCGTAAGTCAGCCGCGGCGACAAGACGACGCTCGCATCTCGGTCGAGGCGCCGGACCGCCCTTGCCCAACCAGTCGGACATGAGGCGAATGCGATCGACCCCCGACGTGGATCAATCGTGACGGCCGCATGGCGAAGTCGTCATGCAGACCTCGCGGCCCCCGTGCCGCACCACGAGGATCCGGCCGACTCTTGACATGGATCAACTGTCGCCAGATGCACGTTACCAAAGCGTGACCACTTACGCGGACACTGGTTTCCGAACGATCAGCAGGGGAAATCCATGTTGTCCAGCAGCAGTGCGACGCCAGACATCCGGCCGCGCATCATGCCCGCGCCGCGACTAGTCCAAGGCATCGCGAACGCGGCGATGACGCCGGTGCACAGGATTCTCGTGATCGAGGATCACGTCAATCTCGCCAACCTCGTGCGCATGCATCTGGAGCGCGAGGGCTTCGATGTCGTGGTCGCGCTCGACGGAAACAGCGGCTACCTGCAAGCCGCCGCTGAGCCATTCGATCTCGTCATCCTCGACGTATCCCTCCCCGGCATCGACGGTTTGACGATCTGCCACAAATTGCGGGCGCGCGGGATTACCTCCGGCATCCTCATCCTCTCCGCGCTCCACACCGAGGCCGACCGGGTGGCGGGGCTGGACGCCGGCGCCGACGACTACGTGTCCAAACCCTTCGGCGTTTCCGAGCTTCTGGCCCGTGTGCGCGCTCAGTTGCGGCGTGGCGACCGGGCACCTGGGGGCAAAGCAGAATCCCAATCTGGAGCGATCGTGTCCTACGGCGACATCCTGATCGAGGAAGACAGCCGCAGCGTCACCGTCGCCGGAAAGCACGTGATGCTGACCGCGAAGGAGTTCGATCTCCTCTGGCTTCTTGCTCGCCACCCAGGACGCGTGTTCTCGCGCTCGCAGTTGCTCGATCGCGTCTGGAGCGAGGACTACGCGGGGCTCGACAACACGGTGAAGTCGCACATCAATCGTCTGCGCTCGAAGATCGAACCGGATCCGTCGCACCCCATCTACGTCATGACGGCCTGGGGCATCGGATACTGCTTTGGACCGGAGCGGCGGGGATGAATCTCGCCGCACTTCGCACCATACGCATCCGACTGGTCGCCGTGGTGCTGTTGGTGTGCGTCGTCATGCTGTCGATGGTGCTGTGGTCGATGCAGCGGTCGCACGAACGCGCTCACCGCGAACTCTTCGAAGCCTACGACCCGACGTTCGCGGCACGGTTGCTCGTT
Organism: Betaproteobacteria bacterium Ga0077523; assembly: GCA_001464695.1. GTDB lineage: Bacteria > Pseudomonadota > Gammaproteobacteria > Burkholderiales. The sequence continues at coordinate 28,354 of LNDQ01000038.1, forward strand.
CAAGGAGTGGGCAACGGCGTCGACGGCGAGACCACCCGCGCCGATGCGACGCTTCGACAGATGGTCGGGCTGAACCCGACGGTCGATCTCTACTGGGTCAACCGCGAGGGGACGGTCCTCGCCTCGTCCACCGGTCGTCCCGCTCGCGAGTTCGAGTCGATTCCCCGCGACATGCTCACGCGGCTCGCTTCGTCGACCGCCGAAAAAGTGGGGCCGGGCGTCGATCCCCGGTTCGCGGGTGCGACCAAACCGGCCGCGATCGAGCCGATCGACCTCGGGGGAGTTCCGGGATACCTGTACATCGTGCACAAGGATCTCTCGCTGCTCGGGAGCATCGCCTGGAGCGATCTAGCCTGGCTGGTCGGGTGCTGGATCGCCCTCACCGCGCTGGCTGCGCACTTCGCCTTGCGCGGCATCTCCGATCCGCTCACGCGGCTCGCACGGCATGTCGAATCGCTGGATACGGCCAACTCATCGATGCCGGCGACGGATGGCTACAGTTCCACAGCACCCAGCGAGATCCGCAGGCTCGAGCACGGCGTAGGAAGCTTGGCCAAGCGCATTGCCGAACAAGTGCAGGCACTGAAGGCGGCCGACGACGAACGGCGCGTACTCTTCGCGTCAATCTCGCACGACCTGCGCACGCCGATTTCCTCTCTGGCGGGGTACATCGAGACCGTCGCTTCGCGGGATCATCTCGGCGACGAGGAGCGCAAAAGGCTATGCGCTATTTCCCTGGACGAGACCAAGCTTCTGGTCAGGCTGCTCGACGATCTGATGGACCTTGCGCGACTGGCGTCGCCCGAAATGAAGATCGATCGCGAGCCGTTTCCACTCTCGGAGGCAGTGGCACTCGTCTACCGGCGCTTCGAGGCGGCCGCCGCAAGCAAGAACGTCGTCCTGCTTGTTCCCTCGGGCCTCGAGGCGTGTCCGCCACTCGACGCCGACCCTGCCATGGTCGAAAGACTGCTCGGCAATCTCGTGCAGAACGCCATCGAGCACACGCCGCCAGGCGGGACCGTCCGCATCGACGCTCGGCTGGCCGGGATGTGGGCAGAGATCCAGGTCACCGACACGGGCCCCGGCATCCCCCCTGACCAGCTCGCGCAAGTTTTCGAGCGCTTCTACCACGGACCTGCCGGCGCGGGTCCCGCGAAAAGCGGTCTCGGTCTGGGGCTTGCGATCGCGAAACGCATCGTCGAACTGCATGGTGGCGAGATCCGCGCCCGTTCGCCGCCGGTCCGTGGCGCGAGCATCCGCTTCACGCTGCCTCTCGTGCAGGAGTCCTCGGGGCAGGTTTCCTTCCCTGCCCGATTCGAGAACAGATCTTCGTCGTCGATGCACGAACGAAAGCTCGGCGAAGCGTGAAGATATCTCAGGTGTTTCACCGGAGCGGTTTCGGGTGTTCGTCAAAAAAGAAAAGCGCACCAAATGCGCGAATCGAAGTTCAATATCGTTCAATCCAAGGAGCCTGAAATGAGCAAAGCCGTATTCCGTTCCCTCTTCTGCGCCATCGCCTTCGCAGCGGCCGCGAGCCAGGCGCAAGTCGCGACTGCCCAGATGCCCTCTCCTACGGAGAAAGCGGTGGCAAGCGCCAAGACGAAGGCCGATCACGAAGCCATCGCCGCTGACTACGACAAGGCCGCCGCCGCCGCGAAGGTCGAAGCTCAGAAGCACCGCAACCTCGCGAGGTTCTATCACGGCATGCCGGTCGGGCGCGGGGAGGGAGGACACGGGACGGCCTCCCATTGCGAGAATCTCGCGAAGCTCTCCGACCAGGCGGCCGCGGAATACCTCGACCTCGCCAAAGCGCACAGAGAGGCAGCCGCTGATCTGAAGTGATCGGGTGAACCGATGCCGCGGTGTGGTCCATGCATGGACGACATCGCGGCGGTAGAGGCCGGCGGTCCCACCGTAAGCCGGCGCTGCGAACGTTGACGGTCCCGGCGCGAGCGCGTCACGACCGATAGCGCATCGCCCTTTAGCGCCGCTTCGCAACGGCGCACGGGCGCGGGGACGGCTGTCTCCTTCAATCCACAGGAGCATAGAGATGAGATACGTTCAATCGACAACGAGGTTTTTCTCCGGAAGGCACGACGCCAGCGTGCGGCACCTCGTTTGCACCGCAATGCTGGCCATCGGTCTGGGAACGTTTGGCGCGGATGGCATCGTCCACGCGGAAGACGACATGATGCGCACGCCGGGTAGCGGCATGGCCGGCAAGACTTCGGGCGCCAACAAGGATGCCCTGGCGAATGAACTGCGAGCCCTGCGCAAACAGGTGACGGACCTTCGTTCGGCGCTGGAGCGCGACAAGGTTGCACCGAAGCGGACCAAGCCCCGTCGTATGGCCGGCGCCGCAGGTGCGATGCCCGGAAACAGCAGCGCCGCGATGATGGGTTCCGCACCCGCGATGGCGATGGACGACGACTCGAACATGTCGGGCTCGATGCCAGCGAGGGGAGGCCGCAAGACCGGCGCTTCCGGCGGCATGGACATGGACATGGACTCTGGCGAGATGGGCGCCATGGGCACGAACCCATCGAACGCCGCTTCGAAGATGGGCGCCGACGGAATGTCCGGGGCGAATTCAATGGCACCCATGGCGATGGACGACGACATGGACATGATGCCCGCGCCCGACGCCGGGTCCTCGGGCGGGATGGCCATGGATTCCAGCGAGATGGGCGGCATGAGTTCCGGCGGCGGACCCATGCCGGGTGGTCAAATGGCGGCAAGCGGCATGAAGGCCATGGGTTGCTGCATGGCCGGGATGAATAGGATGGGTGGAACGGCCGGCACCACGCGCCCCATGACGAGCCTGCCGGGATTCCCCGGCCGCTCGCACCTGTACCACATCGGTGCCGAAGGCTTCTTCCTGAATCACCCCCAGCACATCGCTCTTGGCGTAGATCAGCAGGTCCGCCTGAACCGGATACGCGAACAAGCGCTGCTGACCAATGCGACTTACGAACGACAGGCCGCGGAAGCGGAACAAGCGCTCTTCGTGCTCACGGGTGCGGACCTGCCGGACACCGTCAAGATTCATGAGCAACTGCGAGTCATCGCGGACCTGCGCGCGGAGCAACGGGCCGCGTTCATCCGTGCCGTCGGCGAGGCTGCCGAAGTGCTGACGGATTCGCAGCGTGACGCGCTGCTCGGCAGAAAGCCAACATCCTGACCTCCCACGACCGTCATGGCACGACACGCTTCACCGTCGCAGAGGCTCGCAGGAGCTCGAGTGCGCCTCGTGACGCTCGCGATCGTCGCGGCCGTATCGCCGGACTTCGCGAGTTCCCAAAGCCCCGAGGAACACGCGAAGCACCACCCCGCCGGGGGCGCGGCGCCTTCGATGGCGCCGGCCGGGGGGGCCGGCATGGCGGGCGGCGAGATGGGCGAAATGATGAAGGAGATGGGCAAGGCGCCGCGCAAGGCGTTCTATCCGTCGCTCATGGATCTGCCGGCGCTGTCGCCGCGGCAACGGGATACGGTCGAACAGCAGGCGCATGCAAGGATGACGGCCGGGGCTCGGATCATGGTCGAGGCACTGGGTCCGATGTCGGAGACCGCCTCGCGCAAGGACTACCCCGCATTGCAGTCCGCCACCGAGCGGATGCGGCAGGGGCTCGCGCAGTTCGAGAGCGGCCTCGCGGCCCACCGGGCGCTCGCGGAGGGCGCGTCACCGCCCGAGGTTGCCTTGCGATGGTTCAAGACGGAGATGAACCTCGCGCAGCCCGCCGCCGGCGCATCAGCGCGCACGTGGTTCGGCGTTCCCGTCTTCCACGCGATCTCGATGGGGCTGATCGCCGCCTTCGCGCTGGTCATGACGATGATCTACTTTTCGCGTTTGCGGCGAGCCCGGGCGCTGGTCACCGAGTTGATTTCGGAGCGGCCCGCGACGATAGCACCTGGCCCGGCGTCGACACCTCCACCACCGCCGGCTCCGCGAACGCCGCCCTCTCCAAGCACTCAGGGGAGCTGGTCGGGCGAGCTGAGGGTGGCCAGGATCTTCCAGGAAACGGCGGACGTGAAGACGTTCCGGCTGGCACCGATCACCGGCGAGGACCTGCCGTTCTCCTTCGAGCCCGGCCAGTTCCTGACGATAGCGGCAGCCATCGACGGCAAGACCGTGAAGCGCTCCTACTCGATCGCGTCTTCGCCATGCTGTCGCGGATGGTGCGAGATCACCGTGAAGCACGCACCGAGCGGTGCCGTCTCCGCCTATCTGCACGAGCAGACTGCCGTCGGGGACCGGGTTTCGGTCGCAGGCCCCTATGGCCGCTTCACGTTTCGGGGAGAAACACCGAGCGTGGTGATGATCGCCGGTGGCGTCGGCATCACGCCGATGATGAGTTCGATCCGCTACCTGACCGACCAGAGCTGGGGCGGAGATATCTATCTCGTCTACGCGTGCGCCAGCCTGGACAAGGTCATCTTCCGCGATGAGCTTGACTATCTGAGCAGTCGTCACCCGAACCTGCACAGCGTCGTGGTCCTCAGTGACGAACCGGCATCTTCCTGGACGGGCGAGCGCGGCCGCGTGAGTGCCGAGCTGCTCGCACGGGTGGTGCCCGACCTGCCCTCCCGTCGCACTCACGTGTGCGGACCGCCGCCGATGATGGACGCGGTCAAGGCGGCGTTGGTGACCCTCGGAGTCCCTGCGGAAGCGGTGCGCACGGAGCTGTTTCTCGCGCCGGAGCGCCCTGCCGCGCCGGCGCCGGCCGAGTCGCCTTCTGCGCCCGCGGCTGGGGCTGCGGTGTGCACCTTCACGCGCTCCGGCAAGAAGGCACCGCTCACGCCGGACCAGACCGTACTTGAAGCGGCGGAGGAGATCGGCGTCGCCATCGACTACTCGTGCCGCCAGGGATTCTGCGGTGTGTGCCGGACCCTACTGGTGTCGGGACGAGTCACCATGGCCGTGGAGGATGGCCTGTCCGCGCAGGACAAGGCGGCCGGCTACATCCTCGCCTGCCAGGCGAAGTCGGCTTCCGACATCGCGGTGGAGGCCTGAGCGTGAATCCGGGCGATCGCGCTCTGGTCACCAGCATTGTGCTGGTGCTGGCAGTGCTGTGGGGCGGCTTTCTCGTGCATCGCGCACCGGATTTCGCGGGCAGCACGGCGGGCGGCTTCTTCGGCGTGGCGGGTGCGGTGCTGATGGTCCTCGCCGCTCTGCCCTACTCGCTGGTTCGGCGCATTCCGTCCCTGCGGCGGACCACCACGCGGCATCTGTCGATGCGCACCCTGCTCGGCGTCCATGTGTACCTGGGCCTAGCCGGCGTCCTCCTCGCGCTTGTCCACTCGGGGCACAAGTTCGACAGCGTCCTCGGCATGGCCCTGACCGCCACGATGCTGCTGGTAGTCCTGACCGGCTACGTGGGCCGCTACCTCATTGCAACTCTCGGCGAGGACGCCCGCGCGAACCGCGACCTGCTCGCCGGCATGCGATCGCGATTGACGGTGCCGGCCACGGCCGGCACAAACGGCCTGCCGGGCGAACCTGCCGATCGCGCGCACTTCATGCTCCGTGCGATCGGCGCCATGGCCGACCTCGATCACGCGCTCGCGATGGAAGAACGCCTGCGGATGCTGCTCAAACGCTGGGTCGTGGCCCACATCGCGCTGTCCATCGCGCTCTACACGTTGCTCGCACTGCATGTGTGGGCCGGCATCGAGTTCGGACTGCGATGGTTCCGGTGACCGGAATGCGCACCCGCCCCCTCGTCATCATCGCGCTCGTCTTCACGACCGTCGCGGGTGCCGCTGTCCTGCTGTTCGGCGTGCCGGAATTGCGTGCGGCCGCGCTCTGGCGGAAACAGGTGAGTCCGGGTGCCCTGTCGGCGGGTCATTCGTTCCTGGCCTCCGACTGCGCGCAATGTCACACGCCGATCGCCGGGCCGGACCCGGTCAAGTGCATCTCGTGTCACGCGAACGATCGAGCCCTCCTCGGCAGGCAGCCGACCTCGTTCCACGCGAACATCGGCGCGTGCGCCGACTGTCACCGTGAGCATCGCGGACCGGTGACGATCCGGACGGCGATGAACCACGAGGCGCTGGCGGCCATCGGAGAGCGCCGTGCGCACCGAGCTTCGGCCGCGGGTACACCGGAGACGTTGCGGGAACGGTTCCTGTCGTGGCAGCACCGGCTCGGCATGCCGGCATTGCCCGCCGCCGCGAACCCTCGTCTCACCCGGGCCGAGACCGCTCTCGACTGCCGCACATGTCATGCCACGCGCGATTTACACGCGGGCTTGTTCGGACGCGACTGCGCGCAGTGCCACGCGACCGCTCAGTGGACCCTGCCCGAGTTCAGGCATCCCTCACCGCGCTCGCTCGAGTGCGCGCAATGCCACCAGGCGCCACCGAGCCACTACATGGAGCACTTCCGCATGATCTCGATGCGCATCGCCGGCGAGCACTCCGCCCGCGTCGAGCAGTGTTACCTGTGCCACCAGACGACCGCGTGGAACGACATCCGCTCGGTCGGCTACTACAAGCACCATTGACCGATCGAGGAAGAGAAGGCCCGGCATGTACGCAAAACCCTCGACTCGGCCGATTCAGCGAGCGCGATCGTGAACGACACCTACCACCGGATCATGGTCGTCGTCGGTGCCGGTTTCGACGCCCTGGGGGTTGCCGTGATCGCCTTGGGCGCCGTGCTCGCCGCGTTTCGGGCTCTGCGTCGGAACGCGCTGGAGCCGACCGACCGGTACCGCGACTTTCGCCGGGATCTCGGCGGCGCGATCGTCCTCGGCCTCGAGTTCCTGGTGGCCGGAGACATCATCCGCTCGGTGGTCGTGGCGCCGAGTCTCGAGAACGTGATCGTTCTCAGCCTGGTGGTGCTGATCCGCACGTTTCTAAGTTTCGCACTGCAATGGGAACTGCACGGGCGATGGCCCTGGCAGCGGACCCCGGCCGCTTCCATGACGAGCGGACTGGGGCCGACTTCGGGGTAGCAGAGGGCGCCGGACGGTACAGCGCCGATCGGGGCGAGACCGCTGGCATGGGGAAGCAGTTTCATCACACCAGTAACGGGGGATTAAATGCAACGAGTCAAGACGGAATCGAAGCGGCACGACGGCGAGCACCACGAATCGAGATCCTCTCGGGCGGCCTCGTCCGAATCCGGTACGGCCGTGACACCCGAACGACGCGCCGAGATGATTGCGGTGGCCGCCTACTTCATCGCGGAGAGGCGCTGTTTCGCACCCGGGTGCTCGGAGGACGATTGGCTGGCCGCGGAAGCGGAGATCGATCGGCGCCTTGCAGAAAACGCTTCCGTGGCAGGCGTCGATGGCCGCGCTGGTTGACGCCCCCCCACGATCGGGCATCGATTCGGACCTGCGTTTCCGCGAACGCCTTCGCGCCGTCGAGCGAAACTGGGGAATTGATTCGCCATGAGTTCGTGCAGGCTCGTCATCTTCGGAGCCACCGGGGACCTGGTGCGCCGGCTCCTGCTGCCGGCGCTCTATAACCTGGCGGCGACCGGATTGCTGCCGGAACGATGCGCTCTGATTGGTGTTGCCCGTGAACAACAATCGAGCGAGGCGTTCCGGCAGAGCCTCTTGGACGCGCTACGGGAGCATCTGTCGGGGAGGTTCGATCTTCAGGTGGCGACCAGACTGCTCGCATCGGCGCGCTACGTCCGCGGCGACATCGACTACCCCGGAACCTACGCCAACCTCGCGGCCGCGCTCACCGCAATGGAGGAACATCGCGTCGCGTCCGCGAACCGACTGTTCTACCTCGCGCTCCCGCCGATGACCTTCGCGACGGTCGTGAATAACCTCGCCCGGTTCGACCTGACCACCGAGCGGGAGGGCACGGGATGGCGGCGCGTGATCGTCGAGAAACCGTTCGGCGTCAGCCTGGATTCCGCGATGGCACTGAATCGCGCACTCGCCGACACGCTGGGCGAACGCCAGCTCTATCGCATCGATCACTACCTGGGCAAGGCGAGCGTACAGAACATCCAGACGCTGCGCTTCGGCAACGGTATCTTCGAGCCGATCTGGAACCGGGAGTACATCGATCACGTCCAGATCACCGTCGCCGAAACCGTGACTGCGGAGCGTCGCGGCCGCTTCTACGACGCCACCGGCGCCTTGCGCGACATGGTGCCCAATCATCTGTTCCAGATACTGGCCGCTGTGACCATGGAGCCCCCTTCGCACTTCGACGCCAGGTCCGTGCACGAAGCCAAGGCCGCTGTTCTCGGCGCCGTCCGACCCGGCGGATATGGCGAACGCTCCGACGCCTTGGTCCGGGGCCAGTACACCGCGGGAGCGATCGATGGCGTCAACGTCAACGCATATCGCGATACGCCGTACGTCGCCTCATCGAGCGCGACCGAAACCTACGTTGCGCTGAACCTCAGGGTCGACACACCGCGATGGTCCGAAGTGCCGTTCTACCTGCGGACCGGCAAGGCCCTGAAACGACACCGCGCTGAAGTGGCGATCACGTTCAAACGATCACCACCCATGATGTTCTCGGAGCAGCAGGCCGAACGGCTGACGGCCAACGTACTGGTCCTGGAGATCGCTCCCGAGGAAGGGGTGGGCCTGCGGCTCAATGCGAAGTCACCGAATCCGTTGCTCGACATCGGCGGTGTGAACATGAAATTCCAGTTCCGCGACTACTTCGACGCCGTCCGGGCGGTCGGGTACGAGAAGCTCATTCATGACTGCATGTCGGGCGACTCGACACTTTTTCAGAGCGCCGAAATGGTGGAAGCCGGGTGGCGCGCGGTCGCTCCGTTCACCGATGGCTGGGTCGGATCGGGCGCGCAGGGTCCGTATCCCTACCCTGCCGGCAGCCAAGGTCCGGCCGAGGCGGACGCCCTGCTCGCCCGCGATGGGCGCGCCTGGCGACCGCTCGCAGAGGAGGACATTGCATGAAGTACATCCCGATAGCCTCGAACCGAGGTTCGGTAAGTGTTGCGAGTGCTATCGCCTCTGCACACCTCGCGATGCACTTAGCGCTCGGGTTGTCGGCTTCCGCGTCGGTATCCCCATCGCCCGCCGCAAATGGCAGCCGCGCTCATCGTCAACATCTGGAGGTCGCTCCGTGAACATACCCATGCATCCTCGACGTCGGTTGCTTCAGCACGCTGGTGCGCTGACCACCTTCGCATTGGCTGAACAGCTCGCCCCCTTGTACGCATGGGCGGATACGGAGCGCGCAGCGGGCACCCCCTCCTCTGGCGGTCGTGCAGACGAGGCGGGGCCAGGGACCATCGATCTCGAGATCGATCGTCTGTCCTTCGAGGTCGGCGGACGAACAGGGAGTGCCATCGCCCTGAATGGTTCGGTGCCGGGACCGCTCCTGCGCCTGCGTGAAGGCCAGGAAGCGGTGATTCGCGTCAATAACCGCCTGGACGAGACCAGCTCGATTCACTGGCACGGATTGATTCTTCCCCCGAACATGGACGGCGTTCCCGGCGTGAGTTTTGCGGGCATCGCGCCGCGTTCTACGTTCACGTACCGTTTCCCCGTCCGGCAAAGCGGCACCTATTGGGCGCATAGCCATTCGGGCGGCCAGGAACTGCTCGGGCTGTACTTTCCGCTGATCATCGACCCGGCGGAGCCGGATCCTTTCCTATACGACCGCGACTATGTGGTGATGTTGTCCGACTGGAGTTTCGAGTCGCCGGAAGCGATCGTCTCCAAGCTCAAGAAGCGATCGGGGTACTACAACTTTCAGCGTCGCACGATCGCCGACTTTTTCCGCGACGCACGTCGCAACGGCTATTCGGCGACCGTGAAGGAACGTTGGAGCTGGTCGAAGATGCGCATGGACCCGACCGACTTCGCCGATGTAACGGGTTACACCTATACCTACCTCATGAACGGACTTCCGCCCGAAGCGAACTGGTCGGGGCTGTTCAAGCGAGGCGAGCGCGTACGGCTGCGGTTCATCGACGCCGGTGCAGCGACGTTCTTCGACATCCGCATCCCCGGCCTGAGCATGACGGTGGTGCAGGCGCACGGGCAGAACGTGGAGCCGGTCGAAGTGAACGAGTTTCGCATCGGTCCGGGCGAGACTTTCGACGTGATCGTCCGCCCGGAGGATCGCGCCTATACGGTGTTCGCCGAGGCACTCGATCGTAGCGGATTCACGCGCGGCACGCTGACGCCGCGTGCGGGTATGGTCGCCCCCGTACCGCAACGCCGGCCACGCCCGCTGCGCACGATGGCCGACATGGGCATGGACATGTCCGGCGCGGAAGGCAAGGACGCAATGGGCGGCATGGACATGGGCACGGCGCGCAAGAACGCCGGCAACGGACCCGCCATGGACCTGGCGGGACACGACATGCAGGGCATGGACGAGGCCGAGAAGATCCGCGCCCACCTGAACGAACGACGCGAAGCGACCTACGACGCCGCGAAGAAGGCGGAGGATCCGGGCGCAATGAAGATGGGTGTCGCGGGCAGGAAGGCCCTCATGGGCCCGGCTCTGCCCGGCAGTCCTCCGGTGATGCATGGACCCGACACCCACGGGCCTGGAGCCGACACGGTGGCGATGGCATCGCGCAGCCGCCTGGACGATCCCGGCTCCGGCTTCGAGCAGGCGGAAGGTCGGGTGTTGACGTACGCGGATCTGCGCAGCGTCCAACCATTCCCCGACCAACGGGTGCCGGAGCGGGAGATCGAACTCCACATCACGGGGAATATGGACCGATACATGTGGTCCTTCGACGGCAGAAAATACTCCGAAGCGAAGGAGCCGATCCGGTTGCGCCATGGTGAACGAGTCCGGCTGATCCTCGTCAACGATACGATGATGGAACACCCGATCCACCTGCACGGCATGTGGATGGTCCTCGAAAACGGCCAAGGCGTGAAACAACCACCCCTGCATACGGTGAGTGTCAAGCCGGCAGAGCGGATCTCGGTCGCCATCACGGCGGACGCACCGGGGTCCTGGGCGATGCATTGCCACCTCCTCCTGCACATGGAATTGGGCATGTTCCGCGTCGTCGAGGTATCCGCCCGGGCCGATGAGGTGAACTCATGAACAGGCATGGGGCTATCGCGCGCCGCGTCGCCGCCCTGCTGTGGATCGCCGGCATCACGGCCCCTTCGGCGTGGGGCCAGGCGACCGACAAGACGTCGATGCCGGAAATGGAAATGTCCTCGCCACCCGTATCGCCGTCACCCGCGCCGAAACCACCCGCCCATGAGGGAATGGGCGGGATGGACACGCCCGGAGCGGGACCGAAGCCGACCACGAAGTCTTCATCCAACCCAGCCCGGAAGGCAGGTTGGCCCGAACCCGTCGGCGACAGTGCTCCCTACACGTTCGCGCTGCTCGATCTGCTGGAGTACCAGCGCATCGGCGGCGTGGATGCGCTGCGCTGGGACTTTCTCGGCTGGCGCGGCGGCGACCGGCACCGACTGTGGGTCAAGAGCGAAGGCACGCTCTATCCTGCGGGGCGCGTGGGCGGTCAGGCCGACCTTCAGGTGCTCTACGGCAAGCTGATCGCGCCATTCTTCGATTTCCAGGCGGGCGTGCGCGTGGAGAGACACGAGGAGCGCGATGCAAGCCCGAACCGCATCTTCGCCGTCGTCGGACTTCAGGGACTGGCGCCCGGCCGCTTCGAGGTGGAACCGGCTCTGTTCCTGAGCAACAAGGGGAAATGGTCGGGCCGTTTCACGGCGTCGATGGACTTGTATCAAACGCAACGGCTGATCTGGCAGCCGCGTTTCGAGACCGAACTCGCCGCGCAGGCAGACGAGGAGTTCGGCGTCGAACCCGGGGTGAGCGATGCCGAACTGGGGTTGCGGCTGCGCTACGAGATCAGTCGGGAATTCGCGCCCTACGTCGGCGTCGCGTATCGGCAAAGCTTCGGGCCGAACGAGGTGCAGTTCATCGTCGGCGTGCGGATGTGGTTCTAGCACGCGTCGGCGCCTCGACGGGCAGACCTTGCCCATCCCGTACCGGCGACGATGCTTCACGATTCTTCAGCAGGGTAGACCATGGAAGCTTTCGGAGCACCCGGCATCGAACCGACCTGGACCAGCAGCGACAAGGACATGATCGGCACGTCGCTGGGGCCGTCCCGCGTGTGGTTTACCGTAGGCCACGGCATCGTCAACGAAGTGTATTTCCCGCGCGTCGACATTCCGCAGATCCGGGACCTGGGTTTCATCGTCGCAGACGGTCAGGGCTTCTGGATCGAGGTGAAGCGTGCCGCTGCGTGGACGGTGTCGACGCCGGCCGCCGGAATTCCTGCGGTACAGATCGTCCACCGGCATGCTCGCTTCGAGTTGACGCTTCGGATCGCGCCGGACCCGAAGCGCGACGCGCTGCTGATCGAAGTGAACCTGGCCGGGGACGAAGGTCTTCGGCCCTATGCGTTGCTGGCGCCGCATCTAGGCGGTAGCGGCCACGACAATCGAGCCCGCGTCTTCGCCGATCGAAGTCGCGTCGTCCTGGCTGCGGAGAAAGCGCCTTTCGCCCTGGCACTGGCCGCGGTCGACCGGATGCAGACGGACGCGTGGGAAGCGGCGAGCGCCGGTTACGTCGGCGCGAGCGACGGCTGGCAGGACTTCGCGCGCAACGGGCGGATGCGCTGGACCTTCGCCGAGGCCGGGCCCGGAAACGTCGCGTTGCTCGGGAAGCTGCCCAACTACGCCGTGCTGGCCCTGGCTTTCGCGCCCGGGATGCAGGCGGCCGCGACGCTCGCGATCAGCGCGCTCGCGCAGCGTTTCGAGACCATCTGGCGTGCGCACGCCGAGTCCTGGCGCGATTGGCACTTCCACGAGGCTCACGCACATGCCATCGACGCGGAGTTCGCCGATCGGATGCACCTTTCGGCCATGGTGCTGAAAGCCCACCAGGACAAGGCCTACCCGGGTGCCATGGTCGCGAGCCTCAGCATTCCCTGGGGAAACCGCACGGACGACGTCGGCGGTTACCACCTGATCTGGCCTCGCGACCTGGTCCAGTCCGCCGGCGCTCTGCTTGCGCTGGGTGCCCTGGACGAAGCGCGGGACACGCTGCGATACCTGATCGCCACGCAACTGGAGGACGGCCGCTGGGCCCAGAACCAGTGGCTCGGCGGCACACCCCGCTGGGTCGGAATTCAGCTCGACGAGGTGGCATTCCCGGTGCTGCTCGCCTACGAGCTGTGGCGCCGCGACGCGCTGGACGGAATCGAGGTGGCGGATACCGTCGGACGCGCATTGGGTTTCATCGTCCGCCACGGACCTTCCTCGGATCAGGATCGATGGGAGGAAAACTCGGGCCTCAATGCATTCACGCTGGCCGTCGCCATCGCGGCGCTGGTGTGCGGCGCCGAACTCCTCGAGACGGAGGTACGCCACGATCTGCTGCTGCTCGCGGACGACTGGAATGCGCACATCGAAACCTGGTGCGCTGCATCCGGCACGCCGCTCTCCGATCGGTTCGGCGTCCCGTCCTACTATGTCCGAGGCGCGCCGGCCGGGGTGATCCGCAGTCGGGACGCACTGCGCGAGATGATTGCCATCCGCAATCGCGACGACGGCCTTCGCTTGCCTGCGTTCGAGCATCTCTCGACCGACTTCCTGCAACTCGTGCGATTCGGTCTGCGCCGCCACGACGACCCGATCGTAAGCGGCACGATGGAAATCGTCGACCGGCTGCTTCGCCGCGATACGCCGCAAGGACCGGCGTGGTACCGGTACAACGGCGATGGATACGGGGAGCACGCCGACGGACGGCCCTACGACGGCACCGGTCGCGGGCGATTGTGGCCGCTCCTCGCGGGTGAACGGGGGCACTTCGCGCTGGTCGCGGGAGAAGATGCGCGGCCTTACCTGCGGGCGATGAGCCGGATGAGCGGCCGATCCGGGCTGATTCCCGAGCAGGTGTGGGACGACACCGCGCCACTCGGGGGCACACCGACTTCGGGGCGCCCGACCGGATCGGCGATGCCCCTGGTCTGGGCCCACGCCGAATTCGTCAAGCTCGCGGTCAGTATCGCCATGGACGTTCCGATCGATCGCCCGGAGGCCCTCTGGTTGCGGTACGCCGGCGAGGCCCCTCGCGTGGACGTTGCGCACTGGACCCCGCGAATGCCGGTGGCAACGATCCGCGAAGGGCAACGCCTGCGTATCTTGCGGGATAAGTCTGTTCTCGTGCATTGGGGAGTGGATGGATGGAACGGGCCCACCGACATCCGCACTGCTCCCGGATTGCTCTGCATGCATGTCGCCGACCTGCCCACGAGCGGCCTGCGGCCCGGCCAAACGGTCAACTTCACCTTCATGTCGCAAGAAGATGGCATATGGGATTCGGTGGACCACACGATCACGATCGCGACGCCGGATGGCGAGTCTGCGCGGCCGACGTGAACGTCCGGTGTTCCCCGTGCCACTGCGCCCCCCTGTCTCCGTTTGACGTGGATCAAAGCGCATGCATCGAACCCCGACCCGCCGCATCGACGTGACCCAATCGTGACATCTGCGGCGGATCATTTTCTCCGACGTCGATCGTCAACATTGGATTTCAGTTCAGTCAACCGATATGGAGAGAAGATCATGAAGGCACTCGTCACTCGAACCGCGGTCGTCATGGTGGCCGGCCTGGTCGGCACCGTAATGGCTCCACTCACCCAGGCACAGACGGATGGTCAGAAGAAGGAGATCACCTCACCCGGCCACACCGTCGACATGCCGGGGCGCGAAGGACACGGTCCCGAGCACATGAAGGACAAGAAGAAGAAGGCGAAGGGCAAGCCGATCACCTCGGAGTCCGCCCACACCGTCGACATGCCCGGTCGCGAAGGCCACAAGGAGACTCCGGGCGAAGCCAAGGGTCCTGCCGTGTCCACACCCGGGCACACTACCGACATGCCGGGGCGCGAAGGTCATTCGGAGGCGCACGAGAAGAAGTGAGTATTCGGCTCCCTTGTCGCGTTGGGATGCGCTCGAGGATCGTCGTGTTCGAGTGGCACGGATGGCACCTCTCAGGAGAGGTGCCCGCATCGAGGCCGATGGAACGATGATCACCGTTTGCCAGGCATGGATCCGGTTCCCCGCGGCCTCTCCGTTCGGGCCCGCGGGAGCGGTTCGTCGGGCGAGGCTGCGAGCGGCGGAGCCGAAGTGTGGCACCGATCCAACGCCATGGATCGAAGGCATCATTGAGGGCCAGCCGCGACGCACGGCGATTCGATGAGCACGGCGACCGGTGAAGAATCGGCCCAAAGCATCTGGCTCGACGACATCTCGCGCGGCCGCCTCGCTGACGGGACGATCGCGCGGTACGTCGACACCTGGCACGTGACCGGGTTGACGTCGAACCCGACGATCTACGACCACGCCATCAGAGGGAGCGACGCCTACGATGAAGCCATCCGGGCGGCGCTTCGCGGCGGAAGAACGGGCGAGGATCTCTTCTTCGATCTCGCTATCGAGGACATCGCCGCCGCGGCTGATCTGTTCCTCCCGGTCTGGAACCGGACGTCCGGAACTGACGGCTGGGTTTCCCTCGAGGTATCACCCCTGCTGGCTCATGACGGTGGAGCCACGCTCGCCGCAGCGAAGGATTTGCGCTCGCGGATCAAGCGAACCAACGCGATGATCAAGATTCCAGGCACGCCAGCCGGACTTGTCGCGGTCGAAGAAGCGATCTTCGCGGGTATACCGGTCAACGTCACGCTGCTCTTCTCTCGTGAGCACTACCTCGCGGCTGCGGAAGCCTACTTGAAGGGCATCGAACGCCGGATCGCAGCCGGCCTCTCGCCCGACGTCCGATCCGTGGCTTCCTTGTTCGTGAGCCGCTGGGACACTGCGGTGCGAGGCAGAATACCTCGCGCGCTCGAAGACCGCCTTGGAATTGCGATAGGCCAACGAGTCTATCGCGCCTACTGGGACTTGCTCGCGTCGGCGAGGTGGACGAACCTGCTCGAGCGCGGCGCACGACCGCAACGCCTCCTGTTCGCCAGCACCGGAACCAAGAGCCCGGGGGCGTCCGAACTCCTGTACGTGGAAGCCCTGAACTTGCCGCGAACGGTCATCACCATGCCTGAAAATACGCTCCGCGCGCTTGTCCAGCGCGGACCGGCGGCTGCTCCCAAAGTGGGCTTGCGCGGCGATTTCGAGGGAGTACTGAGCCGGTTCCGCGACTCGGGGATCGATGTCCAAAGCGTCGCCAGCCAGCTCCAGACGCAGGGCACGGCCGCATTCGCGAAGTCCTGGTCCGATTTGATGGCGGTGCTTGCTGCGAAGGGTGCCAAGCTTGCTACGCCGCACTGAGATCATGTCGCCCAAATTCGATCCTTCTGTATCGCAAGCCTATCTGGTCGGCGGCGGCATCGCATCGCTGGCGGCTGCTGCCTACCTCATCCGGGACGGACGGTTGCCCGGCCATGCGATCACCGTCTTCGAGGAATCGGACCAGGTCGGCGGCAGCCTCGACGCCCACGGCAATCCCGAACACGGCTACGTGATGCGCGGGGGCAGGATGTTCGACGAAGAGGCCTACACCTGCACCTTCGATCTGCTCGCCTTCATCCCTTCGATGAGCGACCCGGCGAAAACCGTGCGGCAGGAGTTCCTCGACTTCAACGAGACCTTCCGGTCACATTCGCGCAGCCGGCTGGTCGCGAATGGACGGCCCGTGGACGTCTCCTCCCACGGCTTCTCGAACCGCGACCGCCTCGACCTGATCGAACTCATGATCCATACGGAAGACTCGCTCGGCACCCGGCGGATCGACGAGTGCTTCCGGCCGGCGTTCTTCGACACGAACTTCTGGTACATGTGGTGCACGACGTTCGCCTTCCAGCCGTGGCACAGCGCCGCGGAGTTCAGGCGCTACATGCTGAGATTCATCCAGGAGTTCCCCCGCATAGAAACACTGGCGGGCGTGCGGCGCACCCCGTTCAACCAATACGACTCCATCGTCCGCCCCTTGGCGAAGTGGCTGAACGCGCAAGGGGTGCGCTTCGAGATGAACTGCCGGGTGACGGATCTCGGCTTCCGGCAACATGGGGACAAGACCCGCCTCGACCGCATCTCGTGCACCCGCAGCGGAAACTTGGGCGGACACGCGGTCGAGGTGGACGAGCGCGACCGCGTATTCGCGACGTTGGGTTCGATGACCGCGGGCTCCACCCTCGGGACCATGGATTCGCCGGCACCCGACGCCTCGACATCGGCGGATGGGTCTTGGGCTCTCTGGAAGACTATCGCGCAGGACCGGCCCGAGTTCGGCCGACCTGCGGTGTTCGCCGATCACGTCGAGCAGTCCCGCTGGATGTCCTTCACGGCGACGCTGCACGACCCCCTTTTTTTCCGGTTGATGCAGGCGTTCACTGGCAACGAGGCAGGGACCGGAGGACTGGTGACCTTCAAGGACTCGAACTGGCTCATGTCCGTCGTGCTGCCCCGTCAGCCGCATTTTCTCGACCAACCCGCCGACGTCATGGTCTGCTGGGGCTATGGGTTGTTTCCCGACAAGCCCGGCAACTACGTGCACAAGAAGATGATGGAATGCACCGGCGCGGAGATTCTCGCCGAACTGTGCGCGCATCTCCAGTTCGATGGCCACGCGAGGCATATTCTGGAGCGCTCGGTATGCATCCCGTGCATGATGCCGTACATCACCAGTCAATTCATGCTGCGGTCGAAAGGCGATCGCCCGGCAGTGGTGCCTCACGGCTCGACAAATTTCGCATTCATCGGGCAATTCTGCGAGATGCCGGAGGACGTGGTCTTCACGGTGGAGTACTCGGTCAGATCCGCTCAGACGGCGGTCTATTCGCTGCTGGGCCTCGACATGAAGGTCTCGCCGATCTACAAAGGGCACCACGACGTGAGTGTTCTGTTCCAGTCGATCAAGGCGATGATCAAGTAGCGTGGCTGGCGCATCTTCGGCATGTGCGTGTGGCGAGGAGTTCGACCGGGACGGAGTGCGATCATCGTTCGATCAGTGATTGAAGGACCGACTTTTTGACTGCCTCGTGGTGTCCATGAAGGAATCCCCCATGCGCGTCCTGGTCATCGATGTGGGCGGGACGCACGTCAAGCTTCAGGCAAGCGGGCAGACGACACCGACGAAGTTCGCATCTGGCTCGAAGCTTACAGCCAAGGCGATGATGTCCCGCGTGCGGCGTCTCACGGCGGAATGGCGGTATGACGCTGCCTCGATCGGATATCCCGGGCCGGTCCTGTTGGGTCGGCCGGTCGCCGAACCCCACAACCTCGGTCGCGGCTGGGTCGGGTTTGACTTCGAAGCCGCGCTTGGACGGCCAGTGAAACTCGTCAATGATGCCGCGATGCAGGCCCTCGGCGGCTACCGAGGCGGAAAGATGCTCTTTCTCGGGCTTGGCACCGGACTCGGTTCCGCGCTGATCGCCGACGGTATCGTGGAACCGATGGAACTCGGCCACTTGCCCTATCGAAAAGGAACATTCGAAGACTACATAGGCGTTCGCGGACTCGATCGATTCGGCAAGGCCAGATGGCGACGCTACGTCGTGGACATGATTGCGCGCCTGAGGGCCGCCGTCCAACCGGAAGACATTCTGATCGGCGGCGGAAATGCCGGCAGGTTGGAGGAACTTCCGCCGGGATGCAGGCGCGGAGACAACGAGGACGCGTTTGTCGGTGGCTTTCGTCTGTGGGACTTGGCACCCTCGAGGCATTCGGGACATCCATGCCGATCATGAAGAACCGCGTTCGCCCTGAGGCACCGACTCTTCACGACGTCGGGGCCGTTACAATCAGTATCGATCGTCCGACAAAGAGCCAGTTCACACCGACCGCGATCGAGCCCGTCAAGACCCCCGGCGCCGGAACACCCTCCGGCCAAGTCAACTCGAATAGCACCATGTACAGAAGGACAAGTGCGACACAACATCATGGATTACGCAATGAGCATTTCAGCCATTCGGGAAGCGATTGAACGCCTGTCCGTCACGATTTCCACCCAACCCGAGACGGCTCGCGCCAAGAACGCCTGGGCGACCGCGCGTATCACCGAGCGCCTTCAGTGCGAGATTGGCGGGCCACATGGTGAACGGTTGATCACCGACATGCCCCCAGCGATGGGCGGCGCTGCGTCAGGCCCCAATCCGGGATGGCTGCTGCGAGGCGCCCTCGCTTCTTGCACGGCCACGGTCATTGCGATGCGAGCCGCCAGGTTGGGTGTGGAACTAAGTCGTCTGGAAGTGACCGTCGAAAGCGCATCCGATAACCGCGGCATTCTCGGTCTTGACGAAGATGTCTCCGCTGGTCTCGAAACGATTCGGGCTACGGTCAAGGTCAGTGCGCCCACCGCATCGGAAGACGAACTGAGAGACATCGTGAAATGGGCTGATGCCCACTCACCGGTTGGTTGCACCCTTAGGAATGCACCTGCGTACTCGCTTGAGATCGAAGTCTTGTGAAGGATTCGGGCCAACCAAGGCCCCGCGAGACGCGAACTTGGGAAGTCAGAAGAGGCTAACCACGACACACGACCGTCCCCGGCTGTGATACGCCCCCGATGATGATTCGCCCTCCATCATCGGGTTAAGGATCTCACTACCGATCACTTCCTCACTACCGATCACTTCATGTCGGCGGCAGTGTCCCTGTGTGCTTTCGCCAGCTCCATGTATTCCTCAGCCGCCTTGTCGTAGAGGTTCGCAAGACCCTCGCAATGGGATGTCGCCCCATCATGCGTGCCTTCGCCGCGTCCGACCGGTTTGCGGTGATAGACCGCCGCGAGGTCGAGATGTTTCTGAGCTTCCCTCTTCGCCGTTGCCGCGGATTGGTCGTAAGTCTGCGCGACAGCCTCGTGGTCGGCCTTGGTCTTGGCGCTCGCGACAGCCTTCTCCAGCGGAGACGGCACCAGGACTGTTGTTGCACAGCCCGCCACGCCGACGACGATTCCAAAGATTACCGCGCTCGACAGCGCAACCATTCTCAGCGTCTTCATTGCTTACTCCTATCTTGATGATTAACAGCGCCGACCGGAAAGAAGGTATCGACCAAACCCGCGTTTCGATTTCGTGCCTTGAGCGGCACTTCTATTCCGATAGCGTGGTCGCGGATTCATGTCATCGACCTGCAACTCTTGGCGCAGCGCCGACACTCTTCGGCGCACTCGCGCATGTCTCCGAGATCCTCACAGCTCTTAGCGCACGCATCGCACGCCTCGGCACAGACGGAGCAGACCTGGCCGTGCAACGGTGAATCGCTCAGCATGTAGTTGGCAGACGTCTGGCAGAGTTCGGCGCAGTTGAGCATCAAGCGAATGTGTCGTGGCTCTACGTGGCGCCCACCCCGTTCAAGGCAGTAGCCCATCGCCATGCGAACACACATGGCGTGGCAACCGAGACACGCTTCGATAGCGTCTTTCATGGGCGAGTCCGTTCCGCTGCGGATCGAAGCAGATGATTCCCGCGACGCCACTACCGCTCCTCGCTCCGACGTGGCGGTGCGTGCGTCCGCCCAAGCCATGGCCTGGAAACCTCCGCTGGCGGTGACCGCAAGCGCCATTTGCAGCAACGCGCGCCGCGGTACGTGCCGCTCGGCGTTTCCCCCGGACGTTTCCTGTGGAACGACGTTTTCCATGTTCGTCCTCTCTATGTCTATCTCCATCAAAAAAGCCGAATCCCACTCGAGTTGTGCTACGCCGCGGATTCCTTCCGATCATCGAATGCAACGCGCGTTTGTCGTGTAACGTTGCAGCATGAAATGGGGCGTCAGCCTCCTTGGCGTCTGGCACTACTGAACCAGTTCCGTGGAACGAATGCGGGTGTCTGCATCGCGTAGCGCTCATACGTCGCGCCGAAACGCTGCTGCGCCTCACTCTCCTCCGTCCGTGCCAGCCGCCAATACATGAACACGAGGATCGGGAACATGGCGATCGTGAGCAGCGTGGGCCACTGAAACAGGAAGCCCAGCAGAATGAGCACGAATCCCACGTACTGAGGATGTCGGATGCGCGCGTAGGGGCCTTCTACCGCGAGCCGGTCAGCTTGCTGGGCGTGATACAGCACCGGCCAAGCGCGCGCCAGCACCCAGAAGCCGCCGCCAATCAACGCGAAGCTGAGGATGTGGAATGGGCCAAAATGCGGGTTGGCTCGCCAGCCGAACAGGGTTTCCAGCAGGTGGCCGGCATCGTGAGTCAGGAAATCGATGCCGGGATACTGATGCACCAGCCAGCCCGAAAGCAGATAGATGGTTACCGGGAAGCCGTACATCTCCGCGAACAATGCCACGATGAACGCCGAGAACGCGCTAAAGGAGCGCCAGTCCCGGCTCGTCAGTGGTTTGGCGAAGCTGAACGCAAATGCGATGAATACCGCCGAATTGAGGACCACGAGCGACCAAAGCCCGTAGGCCGGCGGGATCGAATCGCTCATCGACGCTCCCCTTGCACTTGATCCTCGCGTTGTCCAGCCTCGCCATCCTCCAGGGTATGCACCCCGTGGCCGCGGTGATGAAACAGGTGCATGAGCGGGCAGGCAAGTACAAGGACAAAGGGAAGGAACCCGAGCAGGTGTGCCCGATGCTCCGTGACCAGAAAGAAACCCGCCACGCCCAGGAATCCGAGCCACATCCAACTGTTCCTGGAGAGCAACCACGACCCGCGAAGTCGTTGGTGCCGATGTCCGTCATCCGTGTCCATGATTCTTCCCGATTCGATCTACCGGGGATGCCGATACTCGAAATCCACCCGGTGCCAATTCCGCTCGCCGGGGCGACGCAGCTCGACCGCGATTCCGAATGGATTTCCGCCTGGCATCGAGAAATAGTTCCCGTAGGTGTCGGTGTTTCCCACGCGCATGGGCTGCAGGACTTTCACCTCTGGAGCGAGCCCCAGCGGCCTCACGGTCGCCCGCACCTGCATGTTCTCCGAGTGATGCGGTCGGGTATCCACAAAAAAAACCACCACATGATGAAAACCTGCACCTGAAGGCACACCGCCGTGCATCGTGGTCTCCTCGTGCCCCAGGGAGTACCCCCGAATCAACTCGGTGGGCACCACCCCGAGATACACGGTGATGCCGTCCACGACCTTCGGATCCCCCGGCGCGGCGGCCGAGCAGCTTGCCAAAACGGCGATTGCCGCAGCACAAAGCACCGTGATAATCCGTGTCATGAGCGTCGAAACTGCGTGGTCTCGATCCGCAGACCCGCATGCACTCACTGCGTCGACTTCATCAAGTCCTGCGACTTCATCATCTGGTCCATCATCATGTCCATCATGTCGATTCGCTTTTCCAGCAGATGCTGCCGCAGCTTCTCCCCTTCCGGTAACGGTCCGCCCCTTCTCGCCCCGCCGCCCATCATCCCCATCTTCATGTCTCC
>LNDQ01000039.1 GCA_001464695.1 Betaproteobacteria bacterium Ga0077523
AAGCGGTGCCCGTCCAACCTTCCGTTGAAGCGGAGTGACGTATGACCATCGCCTCACTGTCGATTGCCGTGCACGTCTTCCGCTTAACTACACGTTAGGCCCCGATGGCAGCAGTTTCGCGATCCGTTGCCGCCCTCCGCATCTTCGGGGACAACCTTGTCCCGGAAGATGTTTCTGCGCTACTGAAGTCGTCGCCGACTAAGTGCCACCGCAAAGGAGACATCGAACGAACCAAGAGCGGAAGAGAGATCGTCCGAAAGACCGGAATGTGGCTCCTGAACGCAAAGGACCGCGAACCCGAGGCCCTAGACTCTCAGGTTGCAGAGTTACTCGCAGGGCTAACGACCGATGAAGGCGTTTGGACACGCTTGTCGAGCGAGTACGCAGTCGATCTGTTCTGCGGTCTGTTCATGAACGAATCAAATGAAGGCTTTTCGCTCTCAACCTCTACCCTTGCGTTGCTATCCGCCCGTGGAATTGAGATCGGCTTCGACATATACACTCCAACTCGCGCGATATCGCCCGATGAGCCGTGTCCCTGCAAGAGCGGAAAGCCCTATGCCGACTGTTGCGCAGTCAAACAATCAGCCTAACCCCAAGCTCGTTCGGACCGTCCGCCTGCGGCGTCCGGCCGCACAGCTTTCACGTTAGGCGTCCGATCCACCCCCATCCTTTGCCAGTCTCGAGCACTTCAGCAAAACTCCTCATCTATTGTTTACGACTACTGAGGCTTAGATATGCATCGTCTTCTGTTAGCGCTTGCGTTGTTCGTCGTCTCTGGGTTGTCGCTAGCCCAACTCCCTTGCTCGCCTACTCAAGTAGAGTGTTCCCGGACGTTTGCGCGGCTCAACACAACAGTCGAGCTCGCCTTTCCCCGTTCTGGCAAGTCCAATTTCAACTACGCAATAGGTGGATCCTATGGGGACCACCTACCTACTGTCGTCGAGTCCGAAACTAAACTTCAAGCGGATTTGCGGGTCCGTGGGAGCGAGTCAGTTTTCGGCGAAACTTTTTCCGCGACAAGCGATGGCTCGGTGTTCGCGAACTCCTCCGCAAACGTCGACCTGTGGTTGGGACAGATCCGCGCGAGGATTGACGGCTTTGAAGCGCTTTTGCCCCCTCAGTCTTTCTTTGAGGTAAGCGGTGCCGAAGTTGCTGCGTCGCTTCAGGACACCGTGTACTTCCAACTTCCTTCGAACTTCTCCGGCGGAACTGCATCGTTCGTGTGGACGGTCGATGGATCGCTCGCCGCGGCGGCCTCGCGCACAACGCTCTCCGACCCCACGTTTGCAGAGGCTCGAGTTGATGCCGGAGGCCCGACGACTTCGAGGCGTTGGACAACACCCGGGACGTTCCTTGAAACGCTAACGGCAGACGTGTTTCTCCCGGCTGCACCTGGGGCGGTGATACCGGCAACGTTCACTTCGCAGTTACTGCTTCGATCCGGTGCTGGTGCGGGTGGATTCGACGTGGACCTCTACAACACAGCGACTTTGTCGATAGTCACCCCAGATGGCGTAACGTGGACAAGCGAAAGTGGAATCCTCTTGGCTGCAGTACCGGAGCCGAATAGCGTAGCCATGTTCGCTCTCGGCGCAGCACTATTGGTTGCAAGTCAGCGGCTGCACGGCGCTAGCAGGCGAAGCAGGCGAAGGGGTCAGGCTTGTATAGCTGCATAGCCATCGAACTTTGGCATGTGGCGCCGGGATGCCGACAATACAGAAGGTCCGGATAAGATCAGGACGGAATGATCACGCGGCCTCGCTCTCGGGATCTTTGCAGTTATGCAAGCCTGACCCCCTCCCCCCGCCCCTATGATCGAGCTCCTGAAGGCCGGCCGCAAGGAAGAGTTCGATGGCTACATGACCAAGATGCTTGATCCTGCCATGAAACATTCCCTGGCCTTCCGCATGCGACCCTTCGGGACGACATCGTATTTCGATGCGTTCACTGCGACGATGGCTTACGACCTCACGGATATCGCCGGAAGGATCGAGTGCCCGATGCTGATCACCGAGCCGGTGAACGAGGCGTTCTGGCCTGGTCAGTCGCGTCGACTGCATGACCTTCTCACATGCCCGAAGGTCTTGGTCCCGTTCTCGGAATCCGACGGGGCGGATCTGCACTGCGAGCCGAAAGCGTTCGGACTGCGAGAACTTCGCGTGTTCAACTGGCTCGACAAGATTCTGGGTTGACATCTCTCCTGGAGCGGTAGCTCCGGCCGCCGAAGGGACGCACCCTCGGCTTCGCCATGGAAACCTCCACGGCTACGCACGTCCGCTCACGGGCCCGATGGCGTTGGGTGAGGACGTTCCGGCGTGGCACCATTGCACCCGAGGCGCCGAGGTCCTCCGGGAACACTCGGTCTGACGTGCCCCCTTCCTTCGTCATCCGATTCCATGCGCACGAAGTTCCGCCAAGTACTGCTTTTCGTCGCCATTGCGACGTTGAGCCTCATTTCCACCGCGGACGGCGTTGACGACACTCAGTCCGCCGGTGCCTTCACGGTGCCGACCACCGACAAGGTGGCCTACATGCAACCCGGCCCTGCGCTTTCGGAACGGCAACGCGAGGCGTTCCTGCGCGGGCGAGCCGGCTTCAACCGGCCGTGGGTGGTGTTCGCTGTCAGCACCGGGGACTGGGGATTGGGTCCCACGTTCGTCGCGGATAGCTGCGGTGCGTGCCACATGCGCGCCGGCCGTGGCAGCCCGCCTGAAACGCCCGACGAACCACCGGTGTCCGTCGTCGTACGCCTCAGCGTGCCGGGCACCGATTCACACGGCGGGCCGCGCCCACACGAGCGCTACGGAGATCAATTGCAGAACCGTGCGCTGCAAGGCCAGCGGCCGGAACTTCTTTTTCGCACCGTGCCGGTGCCGCACGAGGCCGATATCCGGATCGAGTGGGACGAACACACGGTCACATTGGCGGACGGTACCGAGGTCCCGCTGCGCAGGCCGCGCGTCCGTTTCGAGCAACTTGCCTTTGGCGACCTCGGCGCCGACGCCACCACGTCGCTGCGCGTCGCGCCCCCGGTGTTCGGTCTCGGCCTGCTCGAAGCGGTGCCGGAAGATGCACTGCATGAACTTGCCGCGGCGCAGCGGCAGATCGGCTTCGGCGGCCGGCCCAACCTCGTCTGGAACGCGATCGAGCAGCGCATGTCGCTCGGGCGCTTCGGATGGAAGGCGACCCAGCCGGGCATGCGGCAGCAGATCGCCACTGCGGCGATCGCCGACATGGGTGTGACCTCGAGCCTGTTTCCGAAACAGAACTGCCCGGACGTTCAGACGGTATGCCTGGGCGAGGTGCCTGGCAACGAACCTGAGCTGAGCGACGCGGCCTGGGACGATCTCGAACTCCTTGCCCTGGGCCTGGGCGTGCCGGCTCGACGCAACTGGAGCGACGAGAACGTGCAACGGGGCGCAGTGCTGTTCGAGCGGCTGCAGTGCGCCGTGTGCCACGTTCCGACGCTGCGCACCGCAGACAGTTTCCCGCGGGTGCCGCAGCTCGCCCGGCAGACGATCCACCCCTATACGGACCTCCTGCTGCACGACATGGGAGACGAACTGGCCGATCATCGGCCGGACTTCGCAGCGGGCGGGCGCGACTGGCGCACGCCGCCGCTCTGGGGCCTGGGGTTGTCGCGCGTCGTGAACGGCAACACGACGATGTTGCACGATGGTCGGGCGCGCAATGTCACTGAGGCGATTCTGTGGCACGGGGGTGAAGCGGCTGCAGCACGGCAGGCGTTTACCAGGCTGACGGCGGGCGAGCGGGAGGCGTTGTTGACGTTTCTCGATGCAATTTAGGGCGGAGGGATGACGTATGTCTTTGGCCCCCATCCCAACCTTCCCCCGGCGTAGCCGGGGGAAGGAGTGCCTGTCGTGGACGTTTCCTCCACGACATCGTTGGGACGCTGGAGTCCCGATACTTCTCGACCCTTTCCCGATGAAGAATCGTCGCGAAGGCATTGATGAGCTCACTCTGACCGGGCCTGTCACTAGTTCTGTGTGCGAGGCGACAATCGCGACTTGAGGCAATCTCGAGTAGCCGGATCAAGTGTCGCAATCACGCACCCGCGTATCTCTGCACCCTGCAGGAGTACTCCACCCGGCAGCGCCTACCCTCGCATGAAAACCCAGTACTACACCGCCACCAGCCTCGACGGTTTCCTCGCCACCGAGGACGACTCCATCGAATGGCTGTTTACCCTCGGAGATCTGAACGACACGGGTTACTCGGATTTCATCGCGAATGTCGGCGCGCTGGCCATGGGGGCCTCCACGTATCTGTGGCTGATGGATCACGCGGAGCAGGTGGCTGCGGAGACCGGTTCGCCTTGGCCGTACTCTCAACCCACCTGGGTCTTCACCCATCGCACCTTGCCGCAAGTACCCAACGCCGATGTGCGCTTCGTTCAGGGTGACGTGCGCCCGGTCCACGCGGAGATGGCTCGCGCCGCGGGCTCCAAGAATCTGTGGATCGTCGGCGGCGGTGACCTCGCCGCTCAGTTTCACGACGCCGTCCTGCTGACCGAAGCGATCATCACGGTGGCTTCGGTCACGCTGGGCAAGGGCAAGCCGCTCTTTCCTCGGCGGGTGACGAATCCACCCTGGAAACTGGTGTCCGTTCGCCAGATCGGCGCAGGGCTTGCTGAGCTTCGCTATGAGCTGCCGGAGCCGACCGCCAGGGACGCGCCTCGAGTGCCCGCATGAGATACTGACGCAGTAGCCGTTACCGCTCTGTTGGCTGGCTGCAGCCTGCCCCGACAGGCGACACGAATCGAGTTGGACCATGGTCGAATTGATCTGGGAACAGTCCGGTGTCCTGAGGCGGATGACGGGGCACGTCACGCTGGAGGAGCTGGACTCGTCTGCCAGCCAGCTGCAGGGAAATGCGCGGGTCGACGACGTTCGCTACATCATTCACGACTTCACCGGCGCCACCGATATTGTCGTGTCGCAGGGAGACATCGAGTTCATGGCGGTCCGCGCCAGCATCGCCCTGCTGAAGAACCCGAAGGTGAAGATCGCTTTCGTCGGAGATCACGCGGTCGTTCACGCGTTGATCGATGCCTTCAACAATCTGGGCGCCTCGCCTCACCGGTGTCACCGCTTCGACACGCTGGAAGAGGCCAGGAGATTTGCCGGGCCCCAGTCACCATAGAAGTCGAGCGAGGAACCGACCATGCGCACGAAGGCAGGACATCTTCCCTGTGTACTTTGCATCCTCATGCTTTGCGCGTCGGCGCCTGGCCGGGCGGGTGACGTCAAGCTCGTCTCCGACACCTGGGACAACGTCTGCGGCGTGGAGGTGACCTGGGGGCCGGAGGCCCCGAACGACACACCGGTGGAGCACCACTCCGACGTGTCGCGAGGGTGGTCGATCACCAAGCCCGGGCCGCTCTGCTACCGCCGCCCGAGCACGCCGGACAACTGCGAGTCGGGCATGACGCAGTGGAAGACCCAGTGGCGCTGCGCCACGGGTGCGGCCCCCGAGGGCGAGGTGCTTTCGCTGAAGTAGTGAAGTTGCGACTGCGGGTCGCCGGCACTGCGGACCCTTCAGGGGCGGGTGTGTCGGCCGATACAGACCTGACTCCCCCGACCATGCGCCTCGCATGACCCCAATACGCGGTCAACTCTTCGACGTCGCCGATAACTGTCCCTCCCCCCTCACCTTCCAGGCCGAGGAGTCAGGCTGTTCGAAGGCGGCTTGCACGGAATCTGGCGACCGGGCACCCGCCATCGTGAACGCAACCGCGGAAGAATCGCCATGACGGTCACTGCGAGGAGGGCGGCATGTCGATGATTCGTGGAATCACCGTCACTGCAGTCGCGGTGATCGCGCTCGGCGTTGCCGCAGTCTTCTTCGTGCGTACCTACTGGAGCGGCGACCGGATCGTATGGTCGGATGCCTATGTCGCCCTCGATGCCGCCGAACTGCATCGATCCCCGAACGCAGCCGAACATGAACGATTGCTGCTCGCCAACGCCATGGCGGAAGGCGAAGCGCCAGAGGGCATGCCTGCGGGGCGGCGGCTTCACCCGATCGGTACACTCGTGCGGCTGCGCTACGAGGTTCTCGACGACGCCGGCGGGGTCGCGGATACCGTCGACGTGCGAGCTATCGTGCCTGCGCTCCCGTACTTTGGCGCCGATGCACCCGCGGCACCGTTCGGCACGACCGGATGCCCGCAGGCGTGCCAGCAGCACCGCACGGCTGCCCAGGCCACGCTGATCGATCGCACCGGGCAGCCCGGCCTCGCCGACGAGTGGGTACTGCGGATGCCCGTCGGTCAGCCCTTCCCTCTGGGAAAGCGGTCTCTGACGGTACGGGACTTCCAGGCGGCGGCGCCCTATTCCATCCCGCTCGCACCCTTGCGAGTCACGATGGTCGAGGCCTGCAACGGTCGGCTTCGCGCCGGGGCCGCAACGCATCTCGAGTTCTTTCCGTTCGCAATCGTGCCGATTCCGAGCGGGCTGCATACCGACCGATGGGTGCAGATCGAAGGCTGCGGGCAGCTCGTGGCTGCCGTGCCCGCCGCCCGCATCGCCGCTGCTCCCGAGCCCGACCCGAACACCGTGGACGAAGCTATGGCGCCGCCGGGCAAGGAACTGCGCCGGCGTGTCCCGCCCTCCGCGGCGGAGCTGGAGGCGCTTGTGCCCGACAACGAAGGGCAACCGCTCGGCCGTGCCTTGCTGGTGGTGAACGAATCGTGGCTGGCGGGACATGGCCGGCCCCAGCGCGTGCGCATCGCGCGGGCGTGCCGGTTCGACGGCGACGCAAACCGATGGCGGCCGATCCCGCTGCCGGACGGCGATCTGGAGATCGCCCTGCAGCAATCCGTGCCCGGCGACGGGCAGCCGCCTCGACGGGTCGCGATGCGTCTGCCGGAGGGTCCCGCGTTGTTCTGGGCCGAGTGGACCGAAGCCGATCTGGATCAACCTGGGGCGGGCCGCACGCACGCGGTGTCGCTCGAATCCGGTCGCAAGCCGCAGTGTCCTCGCACGGTACGTCGCGCGGTGGCACCAGACGAGATCGTCGCCTGCGTACCGAACCACGCGACGGGTGCCGTCAGGGCAGTGCCGGACCCGGTAGCCTACTGCTCCGGTCCGGACACCGCTGCGAAGGTCGCCAAATGAAGTCGCGGCACGCCAGGTGGCGAACTTGCCCGAAGGTCAGCGGCTGGACGCAGGACGAAGCCGCCGCGGTCGAGTAGCCCTTCCTGACGCGAGAAAGTCAAAGTGCCAACGGCTGCGCCAAGCTCTTCAGAGAAGGGCATGACGGCCGATACGTAGCTGACACCCTTGTCTATGCCCCTTGCATGACGCCTCCCCTCGGGCACCACTTCGCTGTCGCCGCCACCTGCGCTCT
This sequence comes from Betaproteobacteria bacterium Ga0077523, assembly GCA_001464695.1. Classification (GTDB taxonomy): domain Bacteria; phylum Pseudomonadota; class Gammaproteobacteria; order Burkholderiales. Next base: position 7,375 of record LNDQ01000039.1, read on the forward strand.
CCTCGTCGCCTGCAAGGCCGAGGTGTCCGGGTCGCCGACTCCACCGGCCGAGTTCGGCGCGGTTTCGAAGCCCCTGCTCGGCTGCCCCACGGTCCAGGGTGTCTACGCCTGGCCACCGGCAGCCGGCACCTATTCCGAGCACATCGCGACGAATCGTGAGCCTTGGGAAGGCGGCATACCGGTCCCGGCGCGCAGGGGGGCGATGCAGATCTGGGTGACGCAGTCCATGACCGGCATGGTCTTTCGCTCGCGTTCCGCGCGCCGGCTGGCAGGGCTTCGCGACCGCTCGCTCAAGGAATGGAGCTATGCCGAGTATCCCCGGAGCAGTTATTCGTGCATTCGAGGGCTGCTGGAGGTCAAGGCGGTCGACGTGGAAACGACCGAGGACTACGGCGGCGCCGGCATCCGGCGTGGTTTCAAGCTGGCGACCCTGAAGGACGGCTCCCTGGCCGTGGGCGTGAACACCGTCGTTCATGGGCGCACCAGCCCCATCTTCGGGTGGGGCGACGTCAGCGTCGGGAGCATCCCCATGCCCGACAGGATCATCTGGAGATGGTCGAAGCTCTCGCGCCTGGAATCCGGCGACCAGGAACCCGCTCCGGTGAACGCGGCGCTCGCGCCGGCACGGATTGCAGAATCGACTCGCCCAGTCGAAGCGGACGGTCGGACTGCCGACTGAATCGGCCGATCCGTGGCCACGCTCATTGCCGGCACGCCTGTTCCCGTCTCCACCCGATTCTGGCTCGGCGTCGCGTTGCCCCACGCGATGGCATTCGTCCTGCTGCTGATGTTCATCGTGATCGGCGGCAAGGGACTTGAATGGAGTCCGTTCGTCGCCTTCCTGCTGGCACTCGTGGCCATGCCGATCGCGATCCTCATCGCTTGCTGGGTCTTGTTCGTGCGATGGCGCGGCACCCTGTCGCTCGCCGCAGCCGGCTTGATCGTGCCGTTCGGCATGACCTTCCTGATCGCGTGGACCATGATGACCGCCGGGCAACATTCCTCGTCGGGAGGAAAGGCGGTGGAACCCTTGTTCCGCGTCCTCGCCTTGGCAGGCCATTACCCTTGGACGTTTGCCGTGCTGTGGCTCGCCGCACTGGTCGCCCTGATCCTGGCGGCGCGATCTCGTGACGTGCCATGACAGTCGGCTATCCAGTCACGCTAGGCGCGAGACCCTGCCGACCGACGATGGGGCTCGCCCTGCTTTCCGCAACGGCCGCGTTGCTGGCGCTGGCCGGCTGCAATCCCCTCGGGGATGAACCGCCGAAGCACCTGCCGAAGCAGGTGAAGGGCAACTGGGGCCCGAATGGCAAGACGTGCCCGCGCCTCGATGGGGAATACCAGTTCCTGGCGAGCGACGGCAACGGGTTCCTGCCCGCCGGTGAAGGCATGTATCCACCCGAGTTCGGCCAGTGGTCGGCCGTGCGTCTGCAATCGCAGTCCGAGGGGCAGTATCGCGTCACCCGCACGATGACACGTGATGATTTCCTCGCTGCGGCGATGCACCTGCGGGATTCGGCCCCGGACCGTTACGTCCACTGGCGCGCGGACATGCTCTACAACGCCGGGAAGCAGCGTCTCGATCGGACCTACGCCAACCGGGACGACCGATTGAAGCCGTGGCTAACGCAGGACCAGCAGGGCCTGGTCCACGGCCTGGCATGCGAGGCAGGATGGATGACGATGCATCGCGCCACCCGCTTGATCGAGAAGCCGAGCGGGTTGCGTGCTTCCGAGTTCGTGCAGGTGGACCTCACCCCCGACGTGGAGCACGGCCTGCTGGTACGCACCACCCGCTGCGAACTGAAAAGCGCCCAGATCATGAACATCGAGTTCTGCCCGGGTGGCGCGACATCGTTCGCACGCATGGCTCCCGCGACATGGCCGGAGAAATGGGTGGCAAATGCCGGCGATCTGCCCATGCCAGTGAGCGCAGCGGCCCCGGCACAGGAGGACCGCTCGCTTCCCCGCCAGCCGCCCACTCCCGCGCCCGAGGACCGGCCGCCGCCCGCCGAAATGTCCAGGCTCGCCACGATCCTCTTCGAGCGTCTTCCCGATAAACTGCCGGCCGGGACGACGCTCGAGTCCATCGTCGCCACACCCGAGGGCGTGCTGCTGGTCTTGCGCAGTCCTTCGCCCGGGCACGTGCGGGAGGTGACGAATACACTGATCGCCGATGCGGGTGTTGGTGACGTGACACCGATCGGGAAAGTCACGGCGGCCGGCAACGCGTTGCAGTACCAGCTGATCGTCAAACCAAAGCAGCCATAGGCAACAAATGACGGGGGAATGGATTGGGCAAGTACGCAGTCGTGGCCACCTATGAGATCGCGCCGGAGAAGATCGACGCCTTCCTGCCGTTCCTGCTCGCGCATCGTGACCGCTGCCTGACAGACGAACCGGGTACGCTCCGCTTCGACATCTTGCGGCCCGAGAAGAACCTGATGCTGTACGAAGTGTACGAAAACGAGGCCGCGTTCCAGGCTCATCGCAACGGCGCTTCGGTGGCGCGCTTCCGCGCCGAGACGGAAGCGATCGAGCGGACGCTCACGTTCGTCCCATGCTCCGTCCTGGAGTAGCGGGATAACCCGAAGGTGTCTTGAAACGTGATGAAGATTGCTCACCTCAAGCTGTATCACCACCCCGCCACGCGCAGTGCACGGGTCAAATGGATGCTGCACGAGGTGGTCGGTGACGCGTTCGAGGTCGAGAAGGTCGCGCTCTACGATGGCGTGCAGTACGGCGCGGACTTTCTGGCGCTCAATCCCAACCATTGCGTGCCGGTGCTCGAGATCACCTGGGAAGGCGGCGAGGTGCAGCGGATGATCGAGAGTGCGGCGATGGTCGCGTTCCTCGCCGATGCGTATCCGGAGAAGGGTCTGGCTCCACCGCCCGGCGCGTCACCGCAACGCGCCGACTACCTCCAGATGTTGCATTTCGGTGCCACGTCGATGGACGTGATGCTCTCGCAAGTGCGGATCCACGAACACATGTTGCCCGCGGCGCAACGCGACGCGCGCACGGTCGCACGCTACCGCAGCAAGTTCGCGCAGGAGGCAGAGCCGCAGTTGGCCCGCCGCCTCGAGGAAAACCCCTACATCTGCGGCGACGCGTTCACGGCGGCGGATTGCCTGGTCGCCTATGACGTGTTCTGGGCTCGCGGCTACGGCCTTTGCCGCGACGAGATCTTCCGGCGTTACCTCAGCACGGTTTCCAAGCGACCCGCCTTCGCGAGCGCGTTCGCCGACGCCAGGGAGTTTTCGCCCGTGGTGCCGGAGGACAAGCCGCTGGCCACGCTGTTCACGGGCTGAGCGCGCATCACGGCCCGATCGGGAACCATCGGCACACCGAATTCTCCAGGCGGACTCATGCTGAAGACCTACACGGGTAGTTGCCACTGCGGCGCAGTGCAGTTCGAAGCAGACCTCGATCTCACGCAGAGCACTTTCCGCTGCAACTGTTCGATCTGCCGGAGAACCCGCTTCTGGGCGGCGGTGGCGAAGGAAGACGCCTTCCGCCTGCTGAAGGGCTCGGATCAGTTGACCCAATACCTGTTCAACACCCGCAAGAACCAGCACTACTTCTGCAGGCATTGCGGCGTACGCGCCTTCGGCATCGGCACCGAAACACCGATCGGCAAGATGGTCGGGGTCAATCTGGGTTGCCTGACGAACGTCTCCGAGGAAGAACTCGCCCGCATCCCCATCACGTACGTGGATGGCCGGAGCGACCAGTGGCAAAGTGCGCCGGCATTCTTCGCGCACCTCTAGGCCATGGACACCACCAACCCCACGTTGGCGGCACGCATCCGGCAGGAATGGTTTCTCGCGATCAGCATCCCCACGTGCGCGATTCTCTACTTCTGGGGCGGCACGCTGTGGACGCAGCTAGCGAGCTGGCCGCTGCTGATCGTCCTGTTCGCGTGGCTCTTCGCGGCGATCCTCGGGTCCGCGCTCGCGGTCGTTCGTCACGCCGATCGACTGGCGGAGCAACTCGGTGAACCCTATGGCACGTTGATCCTCACGCTGTCGGTGACCGTCATCGAGGTAACCAGCATTTCCGCCGTCATGCTGCATGGCGAATCCAACCCGACACTGGCCCGCGACACGCTGTTCGCCGTGGTCATGATCATCCTCAACGGAATGGTGGGCCTGTCGCTGCTGGTCGGCGGCTGGTGTCACCGCGAACAGCATCACAACCTGCAGGGCGCCAACATCTATCTGGGCGCCATCGTCCCCCTCATCGTCCTGAGCCTCGTCCTGCCCAACTTCACCCAGACCACACCGGGGGCGACGCTGTCGTTCGCGCAGCAGGTGTTTCTCGTGTTCGTATCGATCGGCCTCTATGGGACGTTCCTGGTCGTTCAGACCGGCCGGCACAGCGGCTACTTCTCGGTGGTGCCGGACGTCAGGTCCCGGTCCACTGCGACATCGACACCGGCCACGGGCCGACGGATCGCCTGGCCTTCGTTCTGCCTCGCGGCCAACCTGCTGCCGGCGCTGTTCCTGGCCGAGCAACTTTCCCGCCCCATCGACCATCTGATCGAGACACTCCTTGCGCCGGCAGCCGTGGGTGGTGTCATCGTGGCCGCCCTGGTGGCCACTCCCGAAGCGCTGGGCGCGGTGCGCGCCGCGCTCGCCAATCAGCTGCAGCGCTCGGTGAACATCTTCCTGGGTTCGGTGCTCGCGACCATCGGGCTCACGGTCCCCGCAATGGTGTTGATCAGCGAGATGTCCGGGCACACCATGATCCTCGGGGTGCAGCACGCCGAACTCGTCCTGTTGGTGCTCACCATCGTGGTCAGCATGATCACTTTCGCCAGCGGGCGAACCAACATCTTGCAGGGCGCGGTCCATCTGGTGCTGTTCGCTGCGTACATCCTGCTCATCTTCCAGAGCTAGCGGGCAGGCGGCGCATCGGCGCAGATTGCGCGAGCAGGGACAGAACATCCTCGTCCCGACGACTGCCGAGATCGACATCGCCTCGCACGTTTCGAGGCGTGAACAACCAGGATGGTCAGATGACATACATGAAACGGGAACACATCGCCACGAAGATCCGTGATGCGTTCGTCACAGCAGCACTGCAAGCCTACGAGGATGCCGGCATCCAGGGGCTGTGCGCGGAGGGACGGTGGGAAGCTGCGGTGAGTGCGATGCAGTCGGTCGACGTGACGGATTTATTGGACAAGACCAATGCGCCCCCGCCCTGACCCACCCCCGGCATAGCCGGCGCTGCGCTGCCCCCTCCCTCCGCCCTCCCCCGGCATAGCCGGCGCTGCGCTGCCCCCTCCCTCCGCCCTCCCCCGGCATAGCCGGGGGAGGTCGGGATGGGGGCCGAGCGGATTCCCATTGTTCCGCTACGGCAGTTAACATCGGCCGTGAGTCACGACGTCGACCACCATCGCAGACTCTCTCCTCTACCGCCGATGCATTCGAACCTCACCGTCACTGAGATCTTCCTGATCGCACTTGCAATCATCTTTACGATCCCGTACCAGACTTGGCGCATCGCCAAGACCGACGACTACGCGCTGCTGCTGATGGCCGTGGCGAGCACGATGCTGACGGTGCCGGTGGTGACACCGAAGCTGCAGCGACTGCAGCGCATCGTGTCGCAGGCGGCTTGAGACAGAGCCGTGGCAGCCAGCGACCCGCCTGACCTGACTTCCACCTTCGTACGGCTGCGCAGCGACGGCAGCGCGGAACCGCTTCCGGTCGACGATTCGTTCTGGCAGCGGCTCGCGAGGGGCCAGCTCGGCACTTTCCGCGACGAGCATCTGGTCTCCTGCTACGCCTTCGACGCCAACTGGACTTCCTGGGAGATGCACCCGAAGGGCGACGAGATCGTTTGCCTGCTGTCGGGATCGGTCACGTTCGTGCTTGAGGAACTGCATGGCAACCGCGAGATCCTGCTCGACCGGGCCAACGCTTTCGCGATCGTCCCCAGGGGAACGTGGCACACCGCCAAGGTGCACGAGCCCTCCAGCATGTTGTTCATCACGCCCGGTGAGGACACGCAGCATCGAGCCATCGAAGCGTAGCCGCACCGCTCGCTCGAACACCGTCGCGGAGCAGCCGACTGGTAAGGCCGTCGACGCGCTTAAGATATGCCTGTGCCCCACCCCACCGCATCCACCCACGAGGAGAACGTCATGTCGGATTCCACAGTCGCCCCCGCGCGCCGCAGCTTCATCGCCACGTTCGCCGCAGCAGCCGCGGCGGTGGGATTAGCGAAGCCTGTCCCGGCAACGGCCGCCGCAGAGTCGGGGGGCGGAACAGCCTTCCAGGCGTGGCTCGAGAGCATTCACGGCAAATACCGCCAGGTCTATGACGCCACGGCACCGAACAACGGCTATGCACTTGCCTGGTCGCACGTGTATCTCACCACCGGTGTGGAGGGCTACGACGTCCCGGAGTCCGAACTCGGCGTGGTCGTGGTGTTGCGCCTCACGGCAGTTCCCCTCGCGCTGCAGAGCGACGTGTGGGCGAAGTACAAGCTGGGCGAGTTCTACAAGATCAACGACCTCGCGACCAAAGCCCCCGCCGTTCGCAACCCGTTTGCGTTCACCAAGCCGGGCGATCTGCCTTTCCCCGAAGCCGCGCTGGACCAGTTGATCGCCCGCGGTGTGCGCGTTGCGGTATGCAACACCGCCATTCACTTCCAGAGCATGCGCATCGCGAAGGAAGCCGGTGTCGCCCATGAAGTCGTGAAGGGTGACTTCCTCGCTGGCGTCATCCCGGGCGTGCAAGTCGTGCCCTCCGGTGTGCTAGCTATCAACGGTGCGCAGCGGAAAGGCTGCACCTATTGCTTCGCCGGTTGACCCCGGTCGCCGTGGATCATCGTCCCCACGCCCGCGGGATGGCTCATGCCCGGACCCAAGGCGTACGGCATGCTGGGCTATCGTGGCTCTGGCCGATCGCGGTCGGCCTTGCCGCCTGCAGCACCACGCCGGTCGCGAACACCCCTGTGCTCGTGACGGCAGCGCCGGCGGAGATTCATGCCTACTTCAGCAACACCGGCCGGAAAGTGCTGACGTTCGCGGGCTATTCCGGTTCCGGCTACGAGAACGAAGCGGCTATGCTGGCCGCCGCCGACCGCGTCCTCGACGATTTCGACCCGAAGAAAACGATCGTGAACATCGGTGCCACGCCGGACGGGATCGGTGCGGTCTATGCACTCGCGAAGCGCAAGGGCTTTGAGACCACGGGCATCGTATCGACCCAGGCGCGGCAGTATGCCGCGTCGCCTCAGGTCGATCGGGTCTTCTACGTGGAGGACGCGACGTGGGGCGGCTACCTGGAGGGCTCCCGCGAGCTGTCGCCCACGTCGAGTGCGATGGTGGCAGTGAGCGATGTCATGGTCGCCATCGGCGGTGGTGCCGTGGCCCGCGACGAGATTCTGGAAGCGAAGCGCCTGGGCAAGGACGTGCGCTTCATCGCGGCGGACATGAATCACTCGAGGGCGCTCGAAACCGCAGCCCGCAAGGGGCTGCCTGCACCCACCGACTTCCGCGGCGCCGTACACGAGATGTTCCGATGAACGAGGCCCCCTTGCATGCCTGATCTCCTGCCCCCCTGGCCGCTCCTGTCCGCGTTCCTGATCGCGAGCGTCGTGCTCGCGATCACGCCCGGTCCGGGCGTGCTCTATATCGTGACGCGCAGTCTCCTGCAGGGGCGGCGCTATGGGCTGGCATCGGTTGCCGGCGTCGCGCTCGGCAATCTCGGCAACGCCTTCGGTGCTTCGATCGGTCTCGCTGCCCTGTTCGCCGTTTCGTCGCTGGCTTTCACCGTCGTCAAGTTCGCGGGCGCGTTGTACCTCGTGTATCTGGGCGTCCAGGCGCTGCGCAGCGCAGCGCCGCCCCGATCCGCGGCAACGCCGGAACCTGCCCGGCTCGGGCGAATCTTTCGCGACGGATTCGTGGTCGCCCTGCTGAACCCGAAGACCGCGGTGTTCTTCGCCGCGTTCCTGCCGCAGTTCATGAGCGCCGAATCGGTCAGCGTGGCACAGAGCATGACTCTGGGTTTGATCTTCGTGGCGATCGCCGCAACGACCGACACCGCCTATGCGTTCGCGGCTGGCGCGGTAGCTCCGCTGCTCGGGCGGGCGCACGGTATCCGAACACTGGGCCGCTACGTCACCGGTGGCGCGTTCATCGGGCTGGGAATCTTCACGGCCATCTCCGGTTCGCGCAGCAGCAAGTGAAACCTCAGCCCTCGCAGGGCCGCCCCAAGAGGCCTGCCCCCCTGGGGGGAAGCGCCACGGGCCCATCGGGGGGAACGTCACACCCGTTTTGCCGGTTGCCCGCGAGGGTGTATCACCTGGCCGAGGCGTCGAACTGGCCCGCGATACAACGCGAGGGATTGCACTGCGCGAGCACCTTGCTCGATCGTGCCGGCATCGTCGGCAAGGCGCGGCGGCGCTGGGAGCAAGAGCAACGTCCGGAGCACGCAGCGCTGCCCAACGGCGCATGGATACGCGACCAGCGGCCGATGCCGCCGGATGCCCTCGCGCGCTGCCTCGTGGACATGACCCCGGCGCAGTGGTACGCCCTGATCAACGGCAAGGTGTTCTTCTGGTTCGATCCCGCGCGGTTGAACCGCCAGCGCGCCGCCTGCTCGTCGCGCCCGCAGGTGGTGCTGACCGTGGATGCGCTGCGACTCGCCGAAACCTATGCCGATCGCGTCGCGCTCACGCCGTTCAATACGGGGAACGCGCGTCGTCGCCCGGCAACACGCGGGGGCGCCACGTTCGTGCCATTCCGGACGTGGCTCGATTCCGGGTGGGCCACCGAGGCCGCGTTGCTCGGCATTCGCGAGCGCAGCCGTTCCCACCCACCGGTGGAATTCACCGTCAGCGGATCGATTCCCGACATCCTGACGTTCGCGGTCGACGTGCGACCGCTGGCACCGGGCCAGTCGTTCGCGCCGTGATCGCTGCGCACCATTGAATGCCGGGCGGCCCCGGATCTATGATCGGTCCGTCGCCCTAGTCGGAGGCTCCCATGGACCGTCGTTCCTCCTGGATGCTTGCTGCGGTGTTGGCCATCATGCCGGTCTCGGCACCGGCTGCGAAGGTGACCGCCACGTTCGCCAACACGATCGTCGACAACGGTGCCGACGGATTCGACAGCATCAACGCGTCGGCTCTGTACGCGAGTTTCCTCGATACCACTGCCCGGGAAGTCGCGCGGGGTGTGCTCGAGTTCGCGCTGTCGTCATTCGCGGGCGGCACGAGCGCGGTCGCGGCCCTGGAGTTGGTTCAGGTGAGTTTCGGGTCAGCGTCGACCCAGGGCGCGATCGTCTACGGGTACAGCGGCGATGGCATCGTCACGCTGGACGACGCGACGGCGGGAACGATCCTCCTGGGGCAGTTGCCCCCGTCGAATGCCGGCAACGGGCCGCGCAGTCTCGATGTGAGCAGCTTCGTGTCGAGCCTGCTCGCGTCGGGCGCTTCGTTCGCGGGCTTCGTACTGCGCTTCCCGATCGAAGAGGCCTACATCGCGCCCTTCAACGGCGGAACCATCAACATTTCGACGAACTTCACGCAGTGGACTGACCTGGGCAGTACCGTGAAACCGCAACTCGCGGTGACGCTGGTGCCGGAGCCGCAAACGTGGACGCTGCTCGCCGCGGGCTTGCTGATGCTCGGAGGCGTTGCAGTTGCCCGACCCGACAGGAGTGTCGGAGCGCTCCACGGTCACCCGAAGTCGTAGCCCTCGAAGCCCAGCTTGCGCATGGTCCGGCTGTACTGGAACGAGTAGCCGGGGAAGATCGCGGCGATGCGGCCGCCGGCAGTCTTGTACCAGCTCGAGCACGGACCGGCCCACACCGTGGATGCGAGTCGCGCCTGCAAGTCGAGATTGTGTGCAGCCATGGTTGCGGGTTGCACGGTGAGCCATCGGCTGCCGCGGCGGCGCAGTTCGCGCAGCGCCCTGAGAACGTAGTCGACCTGCGGCTCGACGTAGAGCAAGGTGGAGGTGTGTCCGGTCCCGGTGTTGGGGCCGAGCAGCAGGAACAGGTTCGGAAAACCCGCGACGGTGACGCCTTGGTACGCGTGGGGTGCACCGCTCCAGACGTCCGCGAGTGCCGTGCCGCCGAGACCGCGCACGTCCACCGAGCCGAGCAGGTGCAACGTGTCGAAACCCGTTGCGCACACGACCGCATCGACGCGGCGTGTCGCACCGTCCGCAGTGACCACGCCATCGCGCTCGATGCGCACGATAGGTGTCGTGACCAGTTCGACGTTGGGTCGGGTCAAGGTCGGGTAGTAGTCGTTCGACAGCAGCACCCGCTTGCAGCCGAGCGGGTAGTCCGGCAGCAGTTTCGCAGCCAGGGCGGGGTCCGCGATCTGCTTGTGCAGGTGATGCTTCGCGAAGCCTTCGGCAAGTTGCGCCATCCTCGTGCCTTGATTGAAGCCGAGACGATTGCGTTCGTGCAACCAGTAGTGGATCCAGCGGCGCAGACGCCCGAACGGTGGAATGCGCGAAAGCAACTTCTCCCAAGAACGATAGCCTCGATCCGGCCGCGGCACGATCCAGTTGGGCGTGCGCTGGAAAATGTGCAACTGCCGGACCTGCGATGCGATCTCCGGCACGAGTTGGACCGCGCTCGCCGCCGTGCCGATCACCGCGACCGCCTTGCCGCTCGCGTCGAACGTGCGATCCCATCGCGCGGTATGCATGAGCTTGCCGCCGAACGCGACGAGGCCCGGAATGTCGGGCCACCGCGGCTGACTGAGCGGGCCGGTGCTGCACACGAGGACGTCGGCTTCGAGTGGCTCACCGCGAGCGGTGGTGAGGTTCCAGCAACCGCGCGCTGCATCGAAGTGCGCCGCGGCGAGTGCGGTGTCGAAGCGCATGTGGGGTCGCAAGGACCAGCGGTCGGCGACCCGTTCCATGTAAGCGAGAATCTCGCGCTGTGGCGCGAACACGCGCGACCAGTCGGGGTTAGGTGCGAACGAGAACGCGTAGAGGTGCGAGCGCACGTCGCATTGCGCGCCGGGATAGGTGTTGTCCCACCAGGTGCCGCCGAGTTGGCTGGATTTCTCGAGGATTACGAAGGAGCGGATGCCGGCACGTACGAGCTGCACTCCCATGCACAAGCCGGACATGCCGGCTCCGAGAATGACGATGCGTGGCCCGCTCATGCGCTGCGGTTGCAGGCGGAAACCAACGCGAAGCCCGGTAGACTAACGTCGGTATCCGTTTTCACTGTGCCTCCATGATCCGTCCGGAAATGATCGTCGGCGTGAAGTCGCTGCCGCAGGGTTACGAGTTCCACTTCGCAGCCAGCACCCGCCCTGACAGCGCGCTATGCGGCGCCCAGGTGACGGCCACTCAGATCCCGCCAAATTTCTACGGCATCGACTCGGCCATCGAGGGCCGCTGGTGCCAGCGCTGCGACAGTCTGCGCCGGGCAGCGCTCAAGGCCGCCATGGCACCACCACCCTCCCCCGGCGACGCGCCTTGCGTTTAGCGGCGTGAGCCACCTGGCGAGGGGATCGCTGAAGCGCGGAGGAAGGGCCCTATCGCTAGATGGGGATCCGACCGCGGAAGCGATCATCGGGGCGGCGATCCCCCGTGCGTCGGGACGCGGGTCGCATCCCCACTACGTGGGGCCCGTGCTCCGCCTCGTTCGCAGAACGGGGATCGACAGACAGGCGAGTCGACGCTGGACGCCGACGCGATCATGCGAAAGATTTCCTCGCTTGTTCAGAGGCTAGAGCCCGGCGCGCTCCAGCGCCTCGGCTGCCGCCTTGGCCCACGCCCGAAGCACCTGATCCTCGACACCGGGCGCCGTCACGAACGTGGATAGACGCTCCATGCGCGTCACCACTCGTTCTGCGCTGAAGTAAGCGGTCGGTTCGCGCCCTTCGGCCGGTGCCTTCAGCCGGTCCACGCGCCAGGCGGCGAAATCCATGGTGGCGCACGTCTCGAACTGGCGCAGTTGGGCGTCGGTGTCGCCGGCATCGTCGACGTACTCGTAACAGCCCGAGACCAGCTGTTCCAGCCCCGCCATCCCGTCCTGGCGGTAGGCCGAAACCAGCACGCCGACCGCCGCCTCGATGTTGGCGTCGTGATCCCAGTCTTCGGCATGGGCGTTGGCCACGGCAATGCCAACGAGAAGCCAGGCTATCCATCCGGAAGCGCGCATTCGAATCCCCTCATTTTGACGACGATCAACGAAGGACGAAACATATGCCGCCATGATGCCTGCACCGGGAGCCACTGCAAGGCCCCGTGCGGCCAAGGCGCTCACACGTCGGCCAAACGTCAGAAAATCTAACACTTCGAACAACTTTCCGACCCTTGCAGAAATCATCATAAAGCATATAAAACAATCGTCTATTGAGATTTTCACATCCTTTCTACATCGGGAGAATTTAATGTTGCCCGGAGGCGACACGGCAGCTATAGTGCATTTCCATAAGGGCCTCGACATGGACGGGATGCCCACTGCGAATCGCAACGCGGTCCGCTCGTAGTTTCGGGGGAAGCCGTGCCGGGTGGACGCCGTTCGCCTGGATGGCGCCGACACCCGAACCGGCGTCAACAACAACAAGCCGCAGTTCGGTGTACCCGGTCAATGGAGGCCGGGGAGCTGGCGCGGTCGGAGCCAGACATGGAAACCTTGAGCTTCAGCGGGCTGCGTCTCAACCCTTGTGCCGCAGCGATCGCCACCGCTTTCGCCCTCCAACCCCTTGGTGCAGCTGGCCAGCAGATCGTCCCCGACGGCCAGACAGCGACCAGCATCTCGGTCCAGGGCCATGTCACCGACGTCACGACCGCATCGGTCATAGGGCCGAATGCCTTCAATTCCTTCCAGCGCTTCGACGTCTGGAGCGGCAACACGGTCAATCTCCATGTGCCGCAGGCCGCCTCGAACCTGATCAACCTGGTCCACGGCGAGACCACCCGCATCGACGGCATCCTGAACGCCGTCCAGGGCGGCAACATCGGCGGCAACGTCTTCTTCCTGAACCCGCACGGCATCATCGTCGGCCGCGAAGGTGTCATCAACGCCGGTGCGCTTACGCTCATCACGCCGACCAAGGGCTTCACGGATTCGTTCTTCGACACCAACGGCCTGCCCAATGGCGCCGCCACCGCGCAAGTGCTGGCGGGCCAGGTGCCGATCAACGCCAACGGACTCGTATGGGTGCAAGGCAGGATCAACGCCAGCACCGACGTGCGCATCCAGGCCGGGAACGTGATCAATGCCGGGGCGATTCTCTCCGGCGCAGTGTACGAACACGCGAAAGTGGACTTCAGCGACGTGGTGAACGTCGCGGGCCTCCAGAACGCCGACACGATCCGCGTCGAGAACGGCGTGATCGAGATTCTCGCCTCCAACGACATCACCCACACCGGCACCGTTGCCTCGGAAGGCGCGAACAACGTCGCGGGTGGCAAGGTGGTGATGCGCGCCGGCAACCGGCTGGACGTCTCCGATGACGCGGTGATCTCCGCTCGTGGCCGCGGCAGCAATTCGCGCGGCGGCGAGATCCTCACATGGGCCACCCAGGAAGCCTTGTTGCGCGGCAACGCGAAGCTCGATGCGCGCGGCGGCGAGATTTCGGGCGACGGCGGGTTCATCGACTTCAGCGGTCGCACGCGCGTGGCGATCGACGGCGGCAGCTTCCTCGTCACGGCGACCCACGGCGTGGCTGGCAGCATCCTGATCGATCCGGAATACCTCGACATCGGCACCACCCCCGCCGACAAGACGCAGACCCTGAACGTCTTCACCCAGGGCGGCAACCTGAAGATCCTCGCCACGGGTTCGATCACCATCGGGTCCAACGTGGTGTTGTCGACCCGTGCCGTGGCGGGCCCCGACACCGGTGCCAACCACCTCGGCGCGGCGTCCACCGGCAATTCCGGCTCGCTCACGCTCGAAGCGCCCACCATCACGCTGCAGAACGGTTCGATGCTGCTCGCGCATGCGGTCAACGCCGGTGGCACGAGCTTCCTCGCCGGTGATGTGGCCCTGACCGCCACATCGAGCGCTTCGTTCACCCCGATCGATCTGCTGCCCTATCGCGACAACAACGCGGCCGCCAGGATCGAACTGCTAGGCGCCACCATCCGCGGCGGCAAGATCGACATCACCGCCTCGGCCGATACCTCCAAGGCCACGACTCTCAACGACACGCCGTTCACGGAAACGCTGTCCGACATGGGCGTACTCAAGTTGTCCGGGCTCGCGGGCTTCTCGTTCGTCGATACCAAGGCCGAGATCAAGGTCGGCAGCGGCACCAGCATCAACGGCACCGGCGACGTCACCATCAGCGCCACGTCCAAGGCGGAAAACAAGATCACGGCCGGCGGCATCATCGCCACCATCACCTACGCGAGGACCGAGTCGGACGCGAAGGCCGTGGTGGAGAGCGGTGCATCCGTCACCGCCGGCGGCACCCTTTCGGTGCTGGCGAACGCCGAGAGCACCGTCGAAGCGAAGGCCGTCGGCCTGGGGCAATCGCTCCCCGGCGCCAACATCGCGATCAGCGAAACCACCACCACGTCCGAGGCGCGGATCGCCTCGGGTGCGATCGTCAACGGCGGGAACCTGAAGGTGGGGGCGCTGAACACCAACACCATCGAAACCGCCGCCGAACCGCTGGAGCTGGTGGGCGATTCGAAGGGCGCGGCCATTTCGCTTTCCTGGCTCACGTCGACCGCAACGGCCACGCTCGCCGCCTCCACGACCATCCCCGGCAGCATCTCGGTGCTGGCCGAGACGAAGACCGACAACCAGACTTCCGCCGCCGCCGAACCGAAGAGCGCGATCTCCGGTCTGATCGACCCCATCAAGAACGCGCTCAACAGCAAGGACAAGAGCCAGGAATCCGAAGCCTCGTCCATCGACGTCTCCGCCGCTGTCGTCTACGCCGACGCCACGAACACGGTCAACGCCTCCATCGCTCCGGGAGCGATCGTCCGCGCCAACGACGCTGTCCGAGTACACGCCACCATCGAGGACGATTTCCGCGTGCGCGCCGGCGCAGAAGCCGAGGATGCGAAAGCCACCATCGCCGGTGCTGTCTCGGTGGGCGACTTCCGCAACCGCGCCAACGCGTGGATCGACGGCGATGTCTCTGCCGGAAACCTGGTGGACGTGCACGCGAAGACCGAGATTCCGAACCCGTTCGACCTCGATTCGTTCGTGCCCGACTCGGTTTGGGAGGGCATCAAGAACTACGCCACCGACTTCGAAGGCATCGTGCAGGAGCTGTTCACGTCCTACGTGCGCTCCGCTTCGAGTGCCGCGGAGGAAGGCGGCAAGCTCGCCATCGCCGGCAGCGTCAACATCCTGACGGTCAACAACAGCCCGCACGCCTGGATCGGCGGCACCGCCCGCATCAACAAGGACGCCGCATACCGCAATGCGGGCCAGGTCCTGAACGTGAAGGCCGAAAACATCCTCGAGACCATCAACATCGTTGGTGTCCTCTCCCTCGACATCCTGTCGACGACGCCGATCAGCGGCGGCACCGGTGGCGGCAAGGCCGGCCTCGGCGGTTCCTACAGCGGGATCAAGTCCATCTCGGATACCGCCGCGTGGATTGCCGACGGGGCGGATGCCGAAGCCGCGGGCAACATCACGGTGGAATCCGAGAGCACGCAGAAGCTCTTCAACATGACCATCTCCGGCGGCTCCGCGGAGAAGTTCGGCGTGTCGGGCGCATTCTCGATGACCACGCTCGAAAGCGACACGGTGTCGTTCATCGATGAGGGTGCAACGGTCAAGGCCGGCGGAGCGCTCACGGTCAAGTCCACGGGCAAGGTACGCGACCTCAATGTTGCGGGCGGCGTGGTGAAGGGTGCGAACATCGGCGTCGGTTTCACCGTCTCGCTCAACACGGTGGATGCCGATACCAAGGCCTTCATCGGCAATTCGCCGACCACGACGGATGCCGCCAACGGCACCGCAGGCGGCGCCAGCGGCATCCTGATCAGCGCCAAGTCGGAAAACGAGATCGGCGCCTATTCCCTCGCGGCAGCACTGAAGGGCAAGGAAGAGCCGAAGGCCGCCGGCGAGGACACCGGACAGCAGAGCAAGTCGGGCATCCAGTTCGCCGGCGATGCCTCGGTCAACCGCATCCAGGGCGACACGCTTGCCTATGCCGACGGCGGCGTCCGGCTCGAACCCGGCACCCTGCTGACGGTCACCGCGGACAACACGGCCACCCTGCGCGCCGTTTCGGGCGCCGTTGCCATCTCCACCAGCCAACAATCGAACGGCATCGCGGGTTCGTTCGGCATGAACGATTTCGCGAACAACACGCGCGCCTATCTCGACGGCGTCACCGTGGTGCGGCCCACGGGTGGCACGGTCACCACCATCATCGATGCGAAGTCCAACGGCAGCATTCTCGCGATCACTGCCGGCGGTGCCGGCGCCGGCCGCATCGGCGTGGCGGGTTCGGTCTCGCTCAACACGATCGACGACGAAACTTCAGCCTACGTGAACAACTCGGAAATCGAGGGCGCGAGCCTCGGCGTCTCCGCCACCAACGAGCGCTCGATCACTGCCGTGGCCGGCGCATTGAGCTTCGGCGGCAAAGCAGGTTTCGGTGCGTCGGTAGGTATCAACACCATCGACAACCGGACCTACGCGCGCATCACCAATTCCGACCTCGAACTGACCGGTGCACTGGGTCTCAACGCTACCAGCAACAACGACATCTTCGCGGTAACCGCCGCCATCGGCGCCAGCAGCGGCAACATGGCCGCCGCGGCCGCCTTCTCGATGAACGACATCGGCGCCGACACCCAGGCTTATCTCAGCGGGAAGAAGACCGTCGCGGGCAGCACTGCCGATGGGGCTATCACCATCTCGGCCGCCGATACTTCGCTCATCCAGTCAATCACCGGCGGCGTGGGTATCGCCACCGGCAATGCAGGCTTCGGCGCGTCGTTCGCGTGGAACACCACCGACAACCAGGTGCTCGCGTACGTGAGCGGCGCCCCGCTCGACGGCGATGCGACTGTCGACATCTCCGCCATCTCCAACGCCACCATCCAGGCCATCGCGGTGGGCGGCGCCGGTGCCGCCAAGGTCGGCGTCGCCGCGACCGGAACGCTGAACGAGATCGACAACACCACGTCGGCCCGGGTCGACGAAGGTGCCGTGGTCACGTCCGACGGCGCGATCAAGATCGCCGCGTCCGACACGTCCGCCATCGACTCCCTCGCCGGTGCGGTCGCCGGCGGCGGCAAGGTTTCCGCCGGCGCCGCCGCTGCGGTCAATACGATCTCAAACACCATCAGTGCCTATGTGCGCGGCGCATCGGTCGAGTCCACCGCCAATCGCGTCGACCTCACGGCAGCGTCCACCGGTACCGTCCGTTCCGCATCGGCGGCCGGCGCAGGGGCCGGCAATGCGGCGCTGGCCGGTGCAGCGTCGGTCAACACCATCGACAACACGGTCGAAGCCTACGCCGCGCGCAGCATCGACAACACGCGCGCCGGCACGCTGAAGGCCAGCACCGGCGTCGGTCTCGCAGCGACGGACACCTCGACGATCAAGTCACTGGCCGGCGCAGTCTCCGGAGCCGGCACGGCCTCGGCCGGTGCGTCCGTGGCGAAGAACGACATCGGTGACGGCACCAAGGGGGTCGCCGCCTATCTGGACGGCACCGGGTCGGGTGCCACCGCCACGGCCGGCGGCGTCGCCTTGACTGCCACCTCGAGCTCGACGATCGAATCGATCGCGGCGGCCGGGGCTGGTGCGGGCACGTTCGCGTTGGGCGGCTCCGTCACGCTGAACGACATCGACACCGTGACCGAAGCGCGCATCGGCAACGGCGCGCAAGCCACCGCGACGGGTGCGATCAACCTCACCGCCACCGACGGCTCCACGATCCAGTCGATCGCCGGTTCGGTCGCCGCCTCCGGCAGCGGTGCGTTCGGTGCTGCGGTCGCCACCAACGAGATCGGCAACGTCACGCGCGCGACGGTCGCGGGCGCGAACGCCACTTCCAGTGCCGGTCTGGTCGACCTGTCCGCGCTCTCCACCGCATCGATCCAGAGCCTGGCTGCGGGCATCGCCGCGTCCGGGAGTACGGCCATCGCCGGCGGCGCCTCGGTCAACTTCATCCGCAACACGACCGAAGCAGTCGTGAACGGCGGCGCCCAAGTGTCCGGCCGCGACGGTGTTTCCCTCACCGGAGACGACACGTCCACCATCGAATCGCTGGCAGGGCAGGTTTCCGTCGCCGGTGACGTCGGCGTCGGCGCCTCCGCCGCCTACAACGACATCGCCAACACGATCCGCGCCGCCAGCACGGGTTCGACGCTCACCTCGTCGCTGGGCAGCGTAAGACTCGCCTCGGAGTCGGCCTCCACCATTTCCACCATCGCCGCCGGCGGGTCCGGCGGCGGCGTCGCCGGCATCGCCGGTTCGGCCGCGATCAACCTGATCGACAATACCGTGGAGTCGTTCATCTCGGGCGGCTCCGCGACGGCCGACGACACCGTCGCGGTGACGGCCGATTCGAACAACAACACCGACATCTACGGCGGCACCATTTCCGGCGGCGGTGCCGTGGGTCTGGGCGGTTCGGCCGCCGTCAACGTGCTGACCGGCACCACGCAGGCCTACATCGCCGATGGCGCTGCGGTCACCGGCCTCGGCAAAGGCTCGGTCACCGTGCCGAACGCAACCGGCACCGGCACCACAACGTTGCGTGGCGTCGGTGTCATCGCCCGTTCGTCCGATGACGTGGACGTCATCTCCGCCAACGCCTCCGGTGGCGGCGCCGTGGGTCTCGCCGCCACAGTCTCGGTGACGACGACCGAGTCCGAGACTCTCGCCTATATCGACGGCGCCACCATCAACGCGAACAACACCGGTGCCGATGCCCTGCAGACGGTGCAGGTGAAGGCACTCAACAGCACCAGCGTGGACGTGAAGGCCGGGGGGCTGGCCTTCGGCGGCGCCGCCGGCGTCGGCGCGACGCTCGACACCACCATTCTCACCAACACGACCAAGGCCTACATCCTCGATTCCTCGGACGTGAAGGCGCGCGACGCCATCGCCGTCGAGTCACTCTCGCGCGAGCGAGTCAGCTCGATCGTCATCAGCGGCGCGGCCGCCGGGACCGTCAGCGTGGCCGGTTCGGTCGGCGTGCTGATCATCGACAACGAGAACGAGGCGTTCATCGAGGCCTCCACGCTCCGCTCGGAAGGCGACCTGCGCGTCGTTGCGGACGACGAGGTTCGTCTCGGGATCATGGACGACGGCACGCGCGTCGGTGCGCTGGCGGGCAACGTCTCCGTCGGCGGTGTGGCCGGCGTCGGCGGCTCGGTGGTGGTGACCTCGGTCTCGAACGAGACCACCGCGCGCATGAGCAACGTCGATGCCGCGGCTCGCGGCACGACCACGGTCCGCGCCGACAGCATGACCGACCTCATCACCTATGCCGCGAGCGGCAATCTCGGCGGCTACCTCGGTGCGGGCGGTGCAGTCACCGTCAATACGGTGAAGAACTCGACCCAGGCGCTCATCGACGAGCGCAACGGCGGTACCACCTCGATCAACCAGGACGCGACGTTCAGCACGACGACCCAGGATGTCGCGGTGAGCGCCACCGACGCCGTCACGACGGAGGCGAAGCTCGGAGCCGTTTCGGTCGGCGCCCTAGCCGGCGTCGGCGCCTCCATCGACGTCACCACCGTGCGCAACACGACGGCTGCAGCCATCGGCGACGGTGTCACCGTAAGCGCCGGTCGCGACATCAGCGTCTCGGCCACCGCCACCAAGTCCGCCGATTCCATCGTCGCGGCCGTCGGCGGAGGTATCGTCGGCGTGCAGGGTGCCGTGTCGGTGATCAACCTTGGCGCCACCATCTCGGGTGACGCGGCCTCGGAGTCGAAGAACACCAGTTCCGCCGTCACCAGCCAGATCTCGGGCAGCAAGCTGAAGGATGTGCTCGGCAATTCGTCCCAGGCCTCCCGCGCGAAGTCGGCAAGCGACGCCAAGACCAACACGCTGTCGGTCTCGGGTGAGTTCAGCACGACGGCGACGGTCGACAACGCCACCAAGGCCTCGATCGGCGCCAACGCCACCGTCACGGCGATCAGCGGCGACATCGTCGTGAGTGCGACCGATACCGCGGAAATCGACATCATCGCCGGCGCAGCAGCGGGCGGTGTCGTCGGCATCGGCGGCGCCGTCGGCTTCGCCAACGTGCGCAACAACGCCATCGCCGAAGTGGGCGCCGGCAGCGTGCTCAAGGCCGGCGACGACATCACGATTTCCGCGACCGGCAACGTGAACAGCAGCGACATCGAAGCCTATGCTGGCGCGGCCGGTGCCGTCGGCCTCGGTGCCGCAGTTGCATACCTGGACGCGCAGAACAACGCGACGGCCCGCGTCCTCAGCGATTCGACCGCGCCAACCCGCATCGAACAAGCTGACGCGGTCGTCATCAAGGCCGAAACCAATACCGACCTCGCCTCCGAGGCCTGGGGCGGCGCGGTCGGCGCGGTCGCGGTGGGTGGCTCCTACGCCCGCGCGAAGTCCAATGGCACGACCACGGCGGAACTGGGCGCCGACGCGCAGGTCGGCAAGGCCGCCACCACGACCGTGGGCAGCCTGACGATCCTGGCCGACAGCGATGATCAGACTGAAGCCAAGGCGCGTGCCGGCGCTGCCGGCCTGTTCTTCTCCGGCAGCGGTGCCCTCGCCGACGCCATCTCCGATCCGACCGTCACCGCGCGGACCGGGTCAGGCGTGGCCATCGACGTCAATGAAGCCATGACGACCAGTGCGACCGGCGCCGCGTCCGCCAATGCCTCGGCCGTCGGCGTCAGCGTCAGCGCTGGTGCCGGTATCGGTGCGTCGATCTCGAGCGCCAGTGCGGCGCCGACCGTGACGGCCAACATCGGCGCTGACAACGTGGTCGACGCGCGCAACATCGCCGTCAGCGCCTCGCAGGTGCGGCTGGGTGGGCGCAACTCTGCCACGTCGAATGCACAGGCGAGCGCCGGCGGTGCGCTGTTCGGCGCCGTGGCCACCCGCAGCGACACCCGCAGCGACGGCGACGTCCGCGCCTGGGTCGGCGACGGCTCCAGCTTGTCGGTGATGGACCGCAAGACCTTCGGCCAGAGCGCCATCAACGACGGCGCCAACACCATCACGTTTGCTGCGAAGCACCGCTTCAAGACCGGTGACGTGGTCTTCTTCGACAGCCAGGGCGGCGCGCTGATCACCGGCCTCACCGATCAGCAGGAGTACTACGTGATCGTCGTGGATGCGAACACGATCAAGCTGGCGTCCACCCGCAATCTGGCCCTGGCTGGTCAGGCGATCGACATCGCCCGCAACCTGAATTCCGTCACGGTGCCGGGCGTCAATCTGACCGACGCGAGCGGCACCGGCAGTTCGCTCTCCAACGTGAACGTGGTGGTGGACGGCTCGGCCGAGACGCTGTCTTTCTCCAACAACCACAACCTCACCAACGGCCAGCGCATCACCTATCGCGGAGTCGGTATCGACGGCCTCACCACGGGTGCGACCTACTTCGTGCAGGTCGTGGACGCGAAGACCATTCGTCTCGCGAGCTCGCTCACCTCGCCCGACCCTGTCGCCGTGAGCATCGCCGCCCTGCCGGGCGCCGGCGTCGTGGCCGGCATCACGCTCGCCAACCCGGTCACCAACGACGTTCTGCTGCGCGGCTCGACGTCGGTCGACAGCACCGGCGCACTGGTGTTCGCCACTCCGCATGCGTTCAAGGATGGCGATGCGATCGAGTATTCCTCCACCGGATCGGGCGTGAGCGGACTCACGCAGAACGCCACCTACTACGTTAAGGTGGTGGACGCGAACAGCATCAAGTTGCAGACCGACAACAGTACGGCGCTCGACATCAGCCTGCCGAGCGGCACCACCGTCAACAACGTGAGCTTCCTCGACGTCGGCGCGGTGGCCAAGTCGGTGGTGAACGGCATCGTCACCGTCGACAACGCAGCCGACACGCTGACCTTCAGCTCCGCCCACCCGTTCCAGACCGGCGACCGCGTGGTCTACACCGGCACCGGCATCACCGGCCTCACCGCCGGCACCACCTACTACGTCGAACGTATCAGCGCGACGGCGATCCAGCTGCAGTCGGACGCCAGCACCTACGTGAACTACGGTGGTACACCCGCGTCCACCACGGCCACCTTCACGACCACCGTCGGCGCCCCCCTGCTCTCGCAGATCGGCGTGATCGCGGGCGGCACCGGCAACAGCGCCCAGCTGCTCGGCTTCAACGTCGACCACGGGTTCGCCGACGGTCAGCAGATCCGCTATACCCAGCCCTCCGGTGCAGCTGGCATCCCGGGCCTGGTGGGCGGCACCGACTACTTCGTACGCGTGGTCGACGGCCGCACCGTCCAGTTGACCACCAGCATCGTCCGCACCGATGTCACGATTGCACCGACCGGCGCTGCCGTCGTGGGCGGCATCAGCCTGGTGGATGCCTTCCGCCCCGCGGTGATCGGTGCAACCGCGACCGTCAACGGCACCGGCGACACCATCGCATTCGCCAACGACCACGGCTTCGCGTTCGGTCAGCAGATCCAGTTCAAGGGCAGCGGCATCACCGGTCTTGCCGACACCGCCAACTACTACGCGCTGGTGGTCGACTCGAAGACTCTCAGACTG
This sequence comes from Betaproteobacteria bacterium Ga0077523, assembly GCA_001464695.1. Classification (GTDB taxonomy): domain Bacteria; phylum Pseudomonadota; class Gammaproteobacteria; order Burkholderiales. Next base: position 30,033 of record LNDQ01000039.1, read on the forward strand.
GCCTCGAGCCTGTCGCGGACCGACGTGGCGCTGACACCGACGCCGGCCGGCACGCAGCCGGTCGTGCTGACCCTCACCGACAACTCCGGCACGGGACCGTCCATCTCCAACGCCATCGATCCCGCCGCGGCCGGCTACAGCACCGTCAGCCTTGGCGCCAACAACTCGCTGGTTTTCGGCAGCAACCACGGGCTTACCACCGGTACCGAGGTGACGTTCAACGGCAGCGGCATCCAGAACCTGAACAACGACACCGCATACTTCGTGGTGGTGCGCGACGCGAACACAATCCAGCTCGCCGCCACGCGTGACGACGCGATCCGCACGGCCAATACGCCCAGCATCGTGCCGATCTCCCTGGCCGGCACCGATCCGGGCGCGCCGGACTACACCTTGCACGACCCGAGCGCCGGTACGCGCGTGGGCGCCGCAAGCGACTCCAAGCAGTCGGCCTCGGTCTCCGGCATCAGCGTCTCGCTGCTGCTCGCCATCGGTTCCAACGAATCCACTGCCACGGCCACCACTCGCACCGAGGCCCATCTCGGCAAGGGCGTCACGGTAACCGGCGGATCCCTGAGGGTCGAAGCTGTCGGCCTCGACAACGACTATGCGCAGGCCGAATCGGGCAGCGGCGGCCTGATCTCCGGTGCCGCCGCCAGCGCCGACGTCGTGAGCCGGACGACCACCCGTTCGTGGATCGAAGGCAACGATGCCGGCAATCGCAAGCTGGTCGACGTCCAGAGCCTCGCCATCACCGCCGACCACACCGCCACGGTCAACAGCCGCGCCAACAGCATCAACGCGGCCGCCGTGGGCGTGAGCGGGGCCTGGGCCACGAACCGCGTCAACTCCCAGGTGGAAGCGGCCATTGGCGACAACGCGCTGGTGGACACCAAGGACCTTACCGTCAACGCCAACAACCGGACTCGCAAACCGCTGCTGTCGGACTACAACGTCGAATCGGGTTCGGGCGGCTTCTTCAACGGTGCCGCGGCGAAGAGCGAAACCAACATCGCGAACGACACCGCCGCCACCCTCGGCCTCAACGTGGACATCACGGTGTCAGGAACCCGCGATGCGCCCGGCCGCTTCGACCTGAATGCCCTGAACGACGTGGAAGCGCGCGACCGCGCCAAGCTGGATGCCGGTGGTGCCATCGCCATCGCCAGCGCCCAGTCGATCATCCGCTACGAGAACGTCGAGAATCCGAACTCGCCGCAGGCCAACCAGGCGCGGGTCGTGGTCGGTGACGGCTCCACGCTCACGAGCGTGGGCGACATCAACCTCGGTGCCCGCACGCTGATCCGCGGCACCGACGGCAACGGCGAACGTACGGCGGGTATCGACACCAACGCCAATGCCAAGACCTACGGCCTCGCCGGCGCGGCGCAAGGGCACTCGATCGCCCGCGCCCACACCGCCGACACCATCATCGTCGGCAGCGGCGCCACTCTCGAATCGCAGAACGACATCAACCTCAACGCGGGCCGCAGCACCGGCGGTGCCGAGAACGACATCTACGTCTCGGCGCGCACCGATCTCTGGAACAAGACCGTGTTCCCGATCGAGACCTCGCCCGAGGCCGACGGCGAAATCATCCAGCACAACACGGTCGACGTGCGCACGGGCGCGACGGTCCGCAGCGTCAAGGACGTGAATCTGGTCGCGGACGGCGGACTCACCAAGGCGGTAGGCTACGGCATCGGCAAGGATCTGTACCGCGAAGCCCTGGCTGCCGTGGGCAGTGCCATCAGCAACGCCTTCGGCGGCGGCGACGTGAACCTGGACATCCACGGCGGCTCCACCACCGTCACCGCCCAGAACCGCGTGATCGTCAACGGCACGGTCGACTCCGGCATCTATCACGAGCAGTACCTCACCATCGACGCGCTCGGCAACATCGTGCTGCGTAGCGAAGGCATCAGTGCGAGCCTGGTGGGCAACCAGTCGCTGCAGCGCGAAATCCAGAAGCGCATCGTCCTGCTGCAGCAACTTGCCGCGCAGTATGCCTCCGACACCGACGTGGCCGGCGCTTTCCTGGCCGAGAAGGCGTTCCTGGAAGGCAAGCTCGCGCGACTGGGTGGCGAGAACATTTCGGTGAGCTTCATCGACGTAGCCGACATCCTGGCGCGCTCCGGCAACGTCAACGTCACCGCCGACAGCTTCGTCGGCAACGGCGTGATCCGGGCGCCGGGCGACGTGAAGATCATCGTCGACAACGCCTCCGACCGCTTCCTGCGGATGGGCAAGCTGACCATCCCGGAAGAAGCCGGCGGCTTCGTGACCTTCAACGGTGTGGCCGTCGCCAACAACGACGACATCAACGTGCGCCAGGCGCCCGGCAGCGCCGTCAATCTCCAGACGCTGGAAACGACGTTCGCCCCCGAGCGGCCGCTGATTTCGGTCAAGAACACGTTCACCGCGCCAGCCGGCGATTCACGTCCCGATCCCGAGATCTATCTCAACGGCGAGATCAACAACATCCGCGGCACGGTGGCTGTGGCGAGCACCGGCAGCATCGTGGTGGGTGCCCGCATCGAGGCGCAGACGGTCGATATCCGCACCGACGGCGATTTCATTCAGCAGTTCATCTGGGGCTTCAGTCACCAGGGCGGCGCCCCGCGTGCGCACTACAACACCTTCGCGCGCAGCTACGAGAATCTGTACGGCACCAACCGGATCACCAGTGACCCGTTCAACACGACCCCGACGGCGACGGCCGATGCCGCCCTGCCGACAACGCGCGAAGTCGATCCCGACCTGCCGAACCCGGCCATCATCGCCGGCAACAACGTGTTCATCGCGGCCGAGAAGCTCAACATCAACGGCACCATCCAGAGCGGCCTGCCGATGCGCACGCTGACTCTCGCGGCAGCGCTCAATTCGACCATCGCCAGCTACACCGGTACATCGAAGCTCGCACTGAACACGCTGAGCCCCGGAACGGGTGAGATCGCGGCGTTCTGGAATCCGGACACCCAGAGGATCGAGGTGAATCCGGTCAAGGTCCAGGGCGGCTACCTCGAGATCTACGGCAACATCTTCAGCACCGGCTCCGGCAAGCTGCGCACCATCGACGGCTACGGGCGCATCTCGATCGACAACCAGACCAACTACGAGATGGCGCTCAACCGTCTCGACGTGGGGCCCGGCATCGCGGGCACGATCAAGATCACCGACACCGCACCGGACAAGCGCATCGACGCCGACACGCCGCTCACCACCCTCTACACGCGGGTCGGCGACACCATCGTCCAGACCGACAACCGCACGGTGGACGGTGCCGGCAATCCGACCAACGTCGTCGCCACGGTCAATGCACCAGGAGCGATCGACGGCAACGGGCAGCGCGTACGCTCGACCACCTACCAGCCCGACGAGTTCCGGCGCTACGTGTGGGTCACGGGTCGCCGCTCCACCCTGGTGGAGAAGGAGATCTACCAGAGCAAGTCCACCATCGGCATCGACGGCCTCGGCAAGGACCCGGGGCAACAGCCCACCCGCCGCGACGTCGAGGTGGTGGACCCCATCGCGCTGATGAAGGGCGAGTTCCTCGAGGATGTGGGCCCCGCCGCCGCTGCGTCGATGCAGCAGTACGAGTTCGAGTACAACCGCTTCCAGAATCGCAATGCGCGTGTGCAGATCGGCGAACCGGCACAGACCTCGTGGGGTACCGACTGTCTGGGCGATCTGTGCTTTTCGCGGATCTACCAAAGCACGGAGACCTACCACACGGCCGTCACTCAGACCTACCGCCACAGCATCAAGGCGGACGTCCCGATCGGCATCGAGTTCTTCGGCTTCGACGCCGGCGCCATCAACGTGAACTCGGTGAAGAGCGTCCATATCGGCGACAACATCATCAACCGCGATGGCGCCACGTCGATCACGAGCACCCAGGGTTCGATCCAGCAGCTCTCGCCCACGGCCATCGCCTACACCTCGGCGCTCAACCTCAAGGCCGATCTGGGCGTCGGCACCTCCGACCGCGCGATCCGCTCAGGCTTCCAGGCCGACAGCGGCGTGGACGTCACCGGCACGCTCGCCGGCGCGACCACCCTCAAGCTCGAAACGCGGGCCGGCGGCGTGTATCTCACCCAGATCGAGGGCCAGGCGCGGGTCGACAAGTTCACGTCCCAGTTGGGCGACGCCCGCCTGTTGAGCGACGGCGGCATCACGGCCCTGAACGCCAACGCGCTGGTGAAGGGCAACCACGTCGAACTCGTCGCCAACGCCGGTGCCATCGGCAGCCTGGTCGACCCGCTCGGTATTCAAGTGGGCAGCACCACCGACGGTGATGGCCTCAAGGCCACGGCGGCGGGCGACATCGGTTTGCGCCAGGCGACCGGCGACCTGTGGGTGGAGAAGGTACTGTCCCGCGCCGGCGATGTCCGCATCGAAGTACCCAACGGCGGCATCCGCGACGTGAATCCGGTGGAAACGCGCGACGAGCGCACCGTCGCCCAGCTGCAGAACCTCTGGAGCGACATGCGGCTGATCGGCGACCAGAAGACGCTCGCCGACTCCACCATCAAGAGCCATGAAGCGCTGAAGGAACGCGAGTACCAGACCTACTGGCGCACGGTGCGCAACCTGCAGGAATCCACCGACGCCAGCGGCAACAAGAGCTATACGGCGAGCGCCTTCGATCCGAACCAGGGCTTTGCGCTGAGCGCGAACGAACGCGACTACTACCGGGTCAACCTCGGTTGGAGCGAGGCACAGATCGCGCAGCTCGAACGCGACCGTGCACACGAATACGGCAGCAGTGCGTTCAACCCGAACTTCCAGTACGTGTACGACGTCGCCAACGACCCGGCCAAGCTCACCAACGGTGCGGCGTGGACCGAAGCCGAACTGCGCTACTCGATCAGCGCCGGCGCACTCAAGGAAGTCACCGATACCAACGTGCGCCTGGAGGATCCGAACATCGCCGGCCGCAACGTGACCGTGGCGACCGGCAACGGCGGCATCGGCAGCCCCGGTGCCGGTCGCGAAGTGGAGATCATCATTCCGGCAGCGGGGCAGCCGCTTAACCTGAGCGAGGCACAGATTCTCGCGCTGGCGGCGGCCGAGCGGCGGGACATCACCATCGTCGGCAACCGCATCGTCATCGCGAATCCAGAAGATTTCAACATCGATGCTACCGGCGTCGTATCGCTGTCGGCCCAGGCTGCCGCACCCACCACGCCCGCCGAGATCTTCCTCGGGTCGCGCGGCGACCTTCGCATCGCCAACGTGGCGACCGAGGACGCGGTGCGCATCAAGGCCAAGGGCTTCATCGGGCACGTGGACGCGAGCGGCAATCCGCTGACGGGGGCCTTCATCCGCGGCGGCGACATGATCCTCGAAGCTGCGCGCGGTGCCATCGGTGCCGACGGCAACCCGGTGCGCCTGCAGCTCAGGAACGCGGCGAAGCTCACCGCACGTGCCCAGGACGGCATCTGGCTCGAGGCCGACAGCGGCGACATGAATCTCGACACGGTCTACTCGCCAGGATCGGTGCACCTGAAGGCCACCGCAGGCAGCATCACCGACGGCATCGGCGACGAGGGCATCAACCTGCGCGCACGCGACGGTTCCCTCACCGCCGGCGGATCGATCGGAGCGGCGGGAACTCCGCTCGATGTGCGGATGGACGATGGCGGGTCGCTCGATGCGGTCGCAGCCGGCGACATCCACCTGCGCAACCCCTTCGGCACGCTGTACCTGAGCGATCTGTCCTCTGGCGGCATCACCACGGTGATCGCCGACGGCCTGCACGTGCGGTCTGACCGCATCGAGATCGACGACGTGCGTCCGTTCGGCGCCTCCACCCTGGTTCTCGATCTCGCCGGCCGCAACGGCAGTCTCGCCCAGGCGGTCGACATCAATGCCTTCGCCTCGGATGCGATTCGAGTCGACCTGCTGCGCGCCCAGACCGCGGCGTTCCACGGCGACATCGCTAACCTGCGCTTCATGGAGACCCTGATCGGGCAGGACGCGACCTTCGCCAACCGCTTCTACCGGGTCGTGCTCGACAACACGCCGAGCGGCATGATCCCCGGCTACGACATGCAGATCTACTCGATTCCGCCGTTCTACCTGTACTTCCAGGCGGACAGGAAGTTCGAGACCAACGCGATCGTGGTGTACTTCGCCGATGGCTTCGAGGTGAACGGCGGCGGCAGCGAGACCAGCCTCGCCACCTTCGGACCGAAGCTGCTCACGCTCACGCATCCGTCGCTGGTGCCGCCGGGTGAAGTGGCGTACTCGCCGGGCGGCAATGGTCGCCTCGACGAGCCGGAGGGTCTGGTCGAGACACCGGCTGATCCGTTGGGCCCGAACCCGGACGCGATCGGCAGCGCGGCAGACACCCAGGTCAATGCACAGTAATCTCTACCGTTTGGGGGGCCGCGATCGAACGCTGCGGCCTACCCGAATCCCATCGATCCTGCACGAGACCATGCGCACGAATCGCTCTTCGCTGCTCGCTTTCGTCGTTCTCGCCGCCCTGCCGGCCGCGCTCAAGGCGCAGACACCCACCGATGCCGGCGGCATCCAGCAGGAACAGCAACGCACGCTGGAGTACTACCAACTCCAGAAGCGCCTGCAGGAACGCCCTGCCGACGACGACCTGATCGACGATCAGACCGGCAAACCGGGTGTACCGAAGGCACCGGAGACGACCGCTCGCGTGCTGATCAACCGCGTCGTGACCAATCCGTCCGAGGTGTTGACCCCGGGTGAGATCGAAACGATCACCTCCAAGGTCACCGGCCGGGAGGTCACGATCCAGGAGCTGTTCGACGTGATCGGTGCGCTCAACGCCCAGTACAAGGCGAAGGGTTGCGTCACTTGCCAGGCGTTCCTGCCGCCACAGAAGGTGGAAGGCGGTACCGTCGAGATCCGCCTGGTCGAAGGCAAGCTCGGCAACGTCACCATCGAGGGTGCCACGTACATCCGGGATCGTTTTTTCCTCGAGCGCATCCAGGCCAAAGCCGGCGAAGTGCTGGACGTGCAGCGCCTCGAGAAGGATCTCGCCTTCATCAACAACACCAACGACGTGAAGACCGCCGCGCGGCTGAAACCGGGTTCGACCTTCGGTACCGTGGATGCCGTGATCCGCGCCCAGGAACCTCAACGCTTCAACCTGACCGTCTTCGGCGACAACGCGGGACGCGACGAAATCGGCCGCAACCGCCTGGGACTCATCTTCAACGCGAAGAGCGTCTTCGGACTGAGCGACCCGCTGACGGTCACCGCGAGCGGCGCCGACGGCACGAAAGCCGGCTCCGTGGCCTACAGCATTCCGTTCACCCGCTGGGGCACGCGCGCCGGCGTGCAGTACGACACGAGCGCGATCGAGATCAAGTCCGGACCATTCGAACCGCTCGACGTGACCGGTACCGCCTCGAACCTGGGATTCAACCTGACGCAGCCCGTGATCGCAGAGAACCAGCAACGCGCCAACGTGTTCGTCGGCTACAACACCAAGGACTCGATCACGAAGTTCTCCGACGTGCCCCTGACGCGTGCCGACACGCGCACCTTCACCCTCGGGTTCGACGCACAGCGTTTCACCGCGAGCGGGTTCTGGTACACGCGTCAGTTCCTCACTCAGGGCAGCAGCAATTGGGGCGGCGACCTCAGTTTCGTCAAATACAACGCCGATGGCCTCTGGACCAACACCTACCGCAACGGACTCACCAGCGTCGTCCGCGGGTCGTTCCAGCTGGCCAACGAGCCGCGGCTGCCCACCTTCGAGCAGTTCTTCATCGGCGGCATGGCCACGGTGCGCGGCTATCCCGAAGGCCTGCTCATCGGCGCGCGCGGCTACTTCGTGAGCGGCGAACTGCAGATGCCGATCCTGTCGACGCAACTGGCGGGGGCCGGCGTTCCCACCGGCGATCGGCTGCGTGCCGTTCTGTTCCTGGACCACGGCGGCGTAGTCCCGGGCGGCGTGAACGGGCAGAGCTTCGACTGGAGCGATACGCTCACCAGCACGGGCGGTGGCGTGCTCTACAACTTCTCCCGCTATCTCAGTGGCCGGGTCATGTTGGGCCTGCCGCTGGCCGAGCGTGGCAACGCACCCCGCGACTGGGTCGTGCACGTCTACGTGCAGTCGATCGTGTACTGACCGGCCATCGTCCCCGAACTCGCGTCCGGTTAGGAACATCGCGCTTGACCTTACCGCGATGGGAAGGTTCAGCATCGGTTGCCTCTATCAACGATTGCGGAGGTCACCATGGAACACGCTCATCACCACCCTGCCGGCTCGCCCCACCAGCATGGCGGATCGACTTCGCTCAATCGGATGGCCTTCATGGCCACCCTGCACTGCCTCGCAGGTTGTGCGATCGGCGAGATCGCCGGCATGGTCATCGGGACCGCATTGGGCTGGAGCAATGCCGCCACCATCGGCCTCGCGGTCGTGCTGGCGTTCCTATCGGGATTCGCGCTGACGGCGCTGCCGCTCCTGCGTGCAGGTCTCGCTCCCGGGACCGCCGCGCGTGTCGCGGTGGCGGCGGACGCGGTGTCGATCACGGTCATGGAGGTCGTGGACAACGCCGTGATGATGGTGATCCCCGGCGCCATGGATGCATCGCTCGCGACGGCGCTGTTCTGGCTCAGTCTCGCCGGTTCGCTCGGCATCGCGGCGCTGGTGGTGTTTCCCGTCAACCGTTGGCTCATCGCGCGCGGACGAGGGCATGCACTCGCTCACGGTCCCAGCCCGGCAGACCCGAAACGGCACACCTGACGTTCAGGTATCGGCGGGACCGCGTTCGAGGAGTGCTGCGCGTCGCTCGAGTTCTTCCGACACGGCGGCTGCGAGTTCCGAGAGGTGCGAGAGGTCCTCGCTCGCCAGCCGCTTCGGTGCAGCGTCGATGAGGCACAGCGTCCCGACGCGGTGACCACTGGAGAGTTTGAGCGGCGCACCGGCGTAGAAGCGAATCCACGGCGGCCCGATGACCAGCGGATTGTCGTGGAATCGATCGTCGGCGCGGGCATCCGGGATGACCATGATCCGATCCTCGAGAATCGCATGCCCGCAGAAACTCACGTCACGCGAGGTCTCGCGCGAGGCCAAGCCGCAGGCCGACTTGAACCATTGCCGGTCGGTGTCCACCAGGGTGACCAGCGCGATCTCGACGTCGAAGCGCGAGGCGCAATAGGCCGTCATCGCGTCGAAGTGCTCCTCGGGCTCGGTGTCGAGCACCAGCAATGCTCGCAATGCGGCGATTCTCGCGGCTTCGTCCCTGGGCCTTGCAGGTGGTTGCATATGGCACCTCTCACTCGTCCGGCACACCCGTAAGCCGGCAGTCCATGATCGCCAACTACTTCGACGGCCCTCCCGCGGGCGCGCCGGTCAGGCTGCGAACCCCGCCGAGGGTGGAGTCGAGCGCTCCGGCCGGTGCCGTCATTGCCTGTACCAGCGACACCAGATTCTGGACATGGTACTCGGGTAGGGTGTCGACCTGCTTCGCCCCGATCTTCAGGACGTAGCGGCTCACGCCGTCCGGTGCCATGTCGCCGATCGCGTACTGGACGAGCGGCTGCTGCTCGCCCTTGCGATAGAGCAGGACGAGAGTCGCGGGGTTCTGCACGCCATAATCCTGTCCTTTCGGGTCGAACGGAAAATTGCGCTCGAACTTGGCGCGACCCAATCCGCCGAACGCCTTCGCAATCTTTTCGGCGAGCACCGGGTCGGCCTGGTGGCCTCGGGCCGGTTCGGCCGCGGGGGCATGCGGACCGTGGTAGAGCCACAAGCCAGCAGGGTCACGCTCGAACCGGTGCAAGGCACCCGCGTGGGCAATCTCCACGGCCCCGATGTCTTCCATGAGCACCGGCACCACCATGCGCGAGCGATCGCCGCCCTGAGCTTCGTACGTGGCATCGGCTCGTTCAGCGGAACGGTCGGCCAGTTGAACCGCGATGATGATCCCCACCAGGATGAACAACACCGCCCAGACCGCGACGACTTTGCGCCGGGGCCGGGAAGCGGTCACCGCTGCCTCCACCATACGATGGTGCCGATCAGCGCAAGCAACGCCGGGATGAAGATCACCGACAGGAAGAAGGTGCCCTTCATCTGGCGGTTGGTCAGATTGACCCGCGGCAGATCGAAGGTGCGCGGTTCGATCCCGATCAGGTTCTCCTGGGCCGCGAGGAAGTTGATCGTGTTCAGGAACAGCTTGCCGTTGCCCATGATGTGGAAGAACGAATTGGTGGCGAAATCCGCGTCGCCCACCACGACGATGCGCGAGCGGCGCTTGCTGCCTTCCTCTCCGCCTTCCTTGGGCGCACTGTCGTCGCCGATGTCGTGCACGTCGAGGCGACGCGACACGACGGCCATGATCGTCAAAGGACCTTCCATGTCCTTGCCCGCGGTGAACTCGGCCCGGTCCCGCGTCGTCTCGCCGTAGCTGCGCTTGGACGAATTCGCGAGCGGCATCACGTAGGTGTTGGGCACGCGCTGCGGAGTGGGCGACAGCGAGCGAGCGCCGGGAAAGAACGACAGCGGCAATTCGCGGGTGATCTGGTGCCGGTTGTAGTCCGTCACTGCCGGCGCGGACGGATCGGACCAGAAATGGCTGGCATCGTCGATCACCATGTCGTCATCGAGAACGATGCCCACGCCGCGCAGTACCGGCTCGAGGCCCGTGGTCACGAAGGGATCGACCATGAACAGCGCATTGCCGCCACCCTCGATGTACTTGCGCACCGCCTCGACCTCGGGCGGCAGCAACGGGCTCTGCGGCCCCGCCACCACCAGCACGGTGCACTTGGTCAACGTCGCGCCAGTGCGCGACAGCGCCACCTTCTCGACGCTGTAGTTCATCGACTCGAGCGAGTTGCGCGCCTTCGCCATGCCGTGGCGCTCGTGCACGACGAACTTGCCGCCGAGTCCGTGAGCATGACCCGCGTCGCCTTCGGTGTGATCGTGGGATTCGATGCTGAACGGATCGGGTTCGCCGTGACCGTCGAGGAAACAGATGGTCTGGGTCGCGCCGCGCGAAACCCGCAGGATGCCATTGGCGATGTCGGTCTCGGTGGGGCCGTTCACCAGAACCTTGCGACCCTGACTCTCCATCACCGCTGTTCCGGGGAACTGCACGCCCATCATCCGCGCCTGCGCCGGATTGGCCATGGGGTCGAAGAACTGCACCGTCACCTTCGGACTGCGCGCCGCCATCAGTTCGTACAACTCGACGGTCTCGCGCATCATCGGGTCGTGGAAGAACGTGATGCGCACCGGCTCCTCGATGCGATCGAGCATCTTCACGGTCGCGTCGGACAGGGAATACATGCCCTGCTCCGTCATGTCGTAGCGCAGCGGAAAACGCGTCGACAACCAGGCGATCGCCACGAGAATGCCGATCAGTCCGGCCGTGTACAACGCGATCTCGCCACGACGCCGCCGCAGGAGCCCCGCGAGCTCGCCCCGTATCGAGTATGCCCCGTAGGCCGTGAGCGCCAGCCCGACACCCAGGGGAAGCCAGGTCCAGAAGCCGGGATCGAGCAGGATCAGATGGACCACCAGCGCTGCGGCGAGCAGCGCGATGCCGACGAACAGAGTCACACCGGAGCGCATCATGTCGGCGCCGATGCGCCCCGTTGGGGGCAACGAACGATGCGAGCGTGGCGGGCCGTCATGCTAGCGCTTCCAGCGCAGGTAGGAGGTATTGAGGATGAGTGCGATGCCGCACACCACCAGGAAGAACACGATGCCTTCGCTGCGGATCAGACCGCGCACGAAATCGGCGAAGTGCAGGGCGAACGACAGGTAACCGAACAGGCTGCGCAGTGCCTCGGAATTCTGCAGACCCTGCAGGTGCCCGACGAACCAGAAACCGAGCAGCACGGACACGGTGATGAGCGCGGCGACAATCTGGTTCTGCGTAAGCGCGGAAAAGAACTGGCCCACCGCCAGGCAGGCCATGCCGAGCAGGAAGAAGCCGACGTAGCCGGCAACGATGGTCGAGGTCTCCGGATTGCCGTAGAGGTAGAGCGGTATCAGGTTGATCATCGACCCGACGGTCATCGCCAGCAGGATCGTGACGGCCCCCAGGTACTTGCCGATCACGATCTCCCAGGCCTTCAGCGGCAGCGTCATCAGCAGTTCGATGGTCCGTGCGTTGTACTCCGCCGAGAACAGCCGCATCGACACGATGGGCAGCAGGGTGACCAGCAGGATACTCATGTTCCTGAAGGTCTCGGTCATGGTTGCCGTGCCGGTGAGGAACACGTTGTAAGTGAAGAAGTAGCCCGTGCCGATGAGGTACACCGCCACCACGAAATAGGCGATCGGCGACCGGAAGTAGGTCAGCAGTTCCTTGCGGTAGACCGCAAGTGTCCCGGTCATGAGGACTGACCTCCGACGTAACGCAGGAAAACGTTCTCGAGAGTGGGTTGCTCGCGCTGCAGGCGATGCAACGACCAGCGGGACGCCACCACGCGCGCGATGTCGGCTTCGATGCCCTCGCGAGCGTCGGTGCGGCAGTCGACCGCCAGCAGGCTATCGGCGCTGCCGGTGGCGTGCACGGTCACCTCGTCGACACCGTCGATGCCGGTGATGGCCGCACGCACGGCGTCAGCCGGCCCTGTCACCGTGAGCGACACGCGATTGGTCTGCTCGGAGGCGCGCTGCAGGCCCGCCGGCGAATCGATCGCGAGCAGGCGGCCGTGGTTGATGATCGCAACGCGCCGGCAGATCAAGGTGACCTCGGGCAGGATGTGGGTGCTCAACAGCACCGCATGGTCGGCGCCGAACGAGCGAATCACTTCGCGCGTCTCCTGGATCTGCCCGGGGTCGAGGCCCGCTGTCGGCTCATCCAGCAGCAGCACCTCGGGCTTGCCGAGCAGGGCCTGCGCGAGCCCCAGACGCTGGCGGTATCCCTTCGAGAGTTTGTAGACCTCGCGCGTCACGACCGCTTCCAGACGGCACGCCGTGATCACGCGATCGAGTTCGCCGCGCATCGCGGTGCGAGTCACGCCCTTCACCTTCGCCACGAAGCGCAGGTAGTCGGACACGTCCAGCGTGTCGTACAACGGCGGCGTCTCGGGCAGGTAGCCGATGCGACGTGCCGCCTCCTCGTTCTGCGTGGCCATGTCGAATCCGGCCACGCGCACCGTGCCGGCGCTCGCCGTGGTGAAGCCGGCGATCATCCGCATGGTCGTGGTCTTGCCGGCGCCGTTGGGGCCGAGGAAACCGACGATCTCGCCCTTCTCCACGGTGAAGGAAACGTCGTGGATGATGGTCTTCGGTCCGTAGCGCTTGGAAACGGACTCGAGGGCTATTGCTGCGGACACGGGTTGAGCACTACCAGGTCAGATCGAAAGCGCTCAACGCGGCGGACGCGCAGGACGCGGAGGAAAAGCAAGCTCGGATTATTGCGCAAGTCGAGCACAGATCGGAGCCATACAAACAGAAGGCCCCCGGTGGGGGGCCTTCCGAGACAGCAGCGCTGCTACGTACGGCTTATTTGTACCACTTCAGGCCCTTGGCCTTGAACTGGTCGCCGTCGTGCGCCATGAAGATGTCGGCGCCTTCGAGGTCACGCATGAACTTGAGGCGGTTCACGGAGTCCGTGTAGTCCTTCACGCTGTAGTTCAGGCCGGCGGGATACCCGTCGAGGTTTTCCTGCATCCAGATCGCGTCCTGCGAGATGATGATCGTCTGGCCGCTGCCCACCTTGACCTTCATCGACTGGTGGCCAATGGTGTGGCCAGGCGTCGAGAGGATCCAGACCGTGCCGTCGCCGAACAGATCGTAGTCGCCGTTCAGTTCGAGGTAGTTGAACTCACGCGCGTTGTCGATATCGGCCATGACGAAGCTGCCGGGGGTGGTACGGCCCTGGAACTTCTCCGGCCACCAGGCCTGATACAGCTCTTTCTTCTGCAGGACGTGGATCGCCTTCGGGAACATCTCGATGTTGCCGATATGGTCCAGGTGCGAGTGCGAGGTGACGACCACCTTGACCTTGTCAGCGGAGTAACCGAGCTTCTTCAGCTGCTCGTCGATCACGTCGCCGCGCTTCTGGCTCGGCTTCAGGAAGTCGCAGTTGCCCGGCGCCCAGTAGGCCTTGCAATCCTCGCCCACCGCCACGTTGTTGCCGGTGTCGAACACGACCAGGCCCTTCGGATGGTCGATGACCCACATGCTGACCGGGATCGTGATCTGGCGCGACTTGTCCGTCGGCAGAGCGGGGATCAGGCCGCGAATGTCGAACGGTCCGAACATGCCGCTGGTGGTCCAGTAAACCTTCGCCTGGGCGAACGCGGCCGATGACGCGGCAATACACAGTGCGCCGAGAACACCGGCGACCAATCCTGTCTTTCTCATTGCTCTCTCCTCTTTGGCGGATGTTGTTTTCTTGCCGGACCCGTGCAGAAGACCGCGGCGAAGCTCATTACCGAACAACATTGAGGAGAATAGGAGATCGGCATGGCCCTTGTAAAGGTGGGACCGGCGACTTTCTCCCAAAAATTCAGTGGGTTGTGGTATGAACATCGCCGCAATTGTATGAAGTCCGGATCCGCCGGCGGTCGAGCAATCATTCCGCAGCGCAGCATCGAAGCGCCGTGCGAGCGTTCCCCCGGCGCCACCGGGACACTGTGGCTAACGCATCGCGCCCGCGTTGCGCCACAGGTCCGCGTTCAGATTCTCCGGCCCTGCCGTAGTGACCGGCGCGGTCGCCTCGGATCCGGACTGCAGTGCAGCACGAATACGCAACAATTGCCGGCGCCGCTCCATTTCGGGAGAAGTGAACGGGAGTTTCGCGATCCGCTCGAGGACGCGGCCGCGATTGCCGTAGTCGTAGTAGCTCGAGAACGACTCGAGGCGGATCGAAGCCTCGTGCAGTGCGGCGTCGAGCCAGTCGGGATCGCGCCCGTCCCACGCCACTGCGTCGTAGCGCGCCAGTGGCGGCAGAAACGGCACGGCCGGCACCACCGGGCGAGCGTTGCCGGTCAGGCCGATCGCCCGTTCCAGTGCCTGCACCGCGAACCCGCGGTTGCCCAGTTCCTGCTCGATGCGGGCCAGAGTGAAAAGGGCGGCCAGGGACGGCTCGCTTTCAGCAGCCGCAATCGCCTGGTCACGCGCATCGAGTAGCGCGTCGATGTGCGCCCAGGTGACGCGCCCATCCTCCGCCCGTGATGCCGCAAAATAGTCCAGTGCGGCGTACAAGGCCTTGCGCCCCGCACCCGCGAACCATCCCGGTGAACCCTTCCACTGCCGCATGGCCTGACCCGCATAGGCCAGAGGTGCCGCCCATTTGCGCCAAGACCGCGACGCAGCCTTGGCACCGGGCATCGGGTCCACCAGCAGACCGCGGTCGCGCAGCGCCGCCAGGGTCGTCGGCTTGGCGGCATACAAGTTGAGCAGGAAGGGGTCGGCCGGCCCTTCGATGTCGAACGGCACCAGGACGCCGGGGCCCGGCAGCAGGCGGTAGGTGGCGTAGCCCGCGGCAATCAGGCTCTTCCCGCTCGAGCGGTCCACCACACCGGCGCCGTCGCGAATCTCGAACATGACGAGCGGGGTGCTCTCGCGGAACAACCGGTCACCGCCGCGAACCACCTGCATGCAATGGCCTTCGACGTCGATCTTCACGAAGTCCGGCGTCGGCACACCGACGGCGTGCGCCTGGGAGTCCAGCGTATCCGCGACCACCGCGATCGCGTCGCTGCGCGCCACGTGCGGCGGCACGATGCGATTGATCTCGTCGAACTTGCCGCGCGCGAGGCGCGCCTCGCCGCCGTGATCGGAGAGCGCGGTTCGCAGCACCTGCGCGTCGGCGCCGGTCGTGCTCAGGTTGCGCTCGAGAAACGCGGCCACATCGGGTGTCGGCTCGAACGCGCGGAGCTTGCCGCCGGCACCGATGCGGCGCGCCATGGGAACTGCATACGCACCGTAGCTCGCCCCCACGTCGAGGACGCTCATGCCGGGCTGAAGAAACCGCAGGACGAAATCGAGATCCGGCTCGAACCACTGTTCCTGTTCGAGCACCACGAACGTGGTGAGAACCTTGAGGTCGGCCGGCACCGTGATCCGGGAGCCGTCGCGCAGGGCGATGTCGTAGGTGTCACTCATGGGTCGAGGCGGGAAGCCGGCGGGATTGCCGCGCGGCCCCGAGCCTACGTGAGAGGCCGCCCGCCGTCGACCGGAATGATGCAGCCGTTCGAATAGCGCAGCACGGTGGCCACGCTCACCACCGCCGCAGCGATCTCGTCGGGCCTCGCCAGGCGACGCAGGGGGGTGCGCAGCGCCTGTTCATCGCGCCACTTCTGATCCAGCCCTTTCACGAAGTCGGTGTCGACCAGGCCAGGAGACACCGATAGCACGCGAATCTCCGGCGCGAGCGCGCGGGCCAATGACTTCGTCATGGAGTCGAGTGCCGCCTTGGACGCGCAATAGGCCACGTTGCTGCCCATCCCGGTCACTCCCGCGATGGAGGAAATGTTGACCACCAGGCCATCGCCGGAGGCCGCCAGCAACGGGCGGAAGGCGCGCACCGCCGCGAAGGCTCCGCGCCAGTTGGTGCGGAAGATGTCATCGATCAACGCATCGTCCAGTGCATCGAGATCCGCGTGCGGCACGAAGCGCGTGATGCCTGCGCAATTCACCAGCACGTCGCAACGCCCTGCATCGCGACCGACGTCCGCAGCCCACGCCGTCAAGCCTGCGGTGTCCTCCACCGCGAGCCGGCGCGCCTGATGACCCGACCCCGGCAAGGCCTCAAGCAGGCGCTGCGCAGCCGCTTCGTGCGAGCGCCAGGTGAACAGCACGCGGGCACCGGCCTCCGCGAACTGCCGGCAGATTGCAGCACCGATCCCGCCGGCACCGCCCGTCACGACCGCCACCTTGCCCTGCATCGCGCTCACGCGAGATTCCCCCTACCGTCGGTGGGTGGCATCCGGCTCGAGCCGGATGCCGCGCCTTGCTCGAGCTCAGTCCTTCGCGAGCAGATTCAGCAGCGACGAGGTATCCCAGCGCCCGCCGCCTCGCGCCTGCACCTGGGCGTAGAACTGGTCGATCAGCGCCGTGGCCGGCAGGCGCGCGCCGTTGCGCTGCGCCTCGTCGAGGCAGATCCCGAGGTCCTTGCGCATCCAGTCCACCGCGAAGCCGAAGCCGTCGAACTTGATCTCGTTCATCGTCTTCCAGCGGTTCTCCATCTGCCACGACTGCGCGGCACCCTTGGAGATGACCGAGATCACCTTCTCGATGTCGAGGCCCGATTTCTTGCCGAAGTTGATCGCCTCCGACAGACCCTGCAGCAAGCCCGCGATTGCGATCTGGTTCACCATCTTGCAAAGCTGGCCGGCGCCGGGCCCGCCGATCTGCACGCAGCTCTTGGCGTAGATGTCGAGCACCGGCTTCGCCTTGGCGAAGACCGGATCCTCACCACCGCACATGATGCCGAGCTGCCCGTTGACCGCGCCGGCCTGGCCGCCCGACACCGGCGCATCGACGAAGCCAACGCCAGCCTCCTTGCACTTGGCGTGCAACTCGCGCGCGAGATCTGCCGACGCCGTGGTGTGATCCACGAGGATCGTCCCCTTGCCCATGCCGGCGAGCGCGCCATCGTTGCCGTAGACGACCGAACGCACGTCATCGTCGTTACCGAGGCACATGGCGACCAGTTCAGCCCCCTGGGCCGCTGCACGCGGAGTCGCGGCCGACTTGCCGCCGAACTCCCCGACCCACTGCTGCGCCTTGGCGGCCGAACGGTTGTACACGGTCACGTCGTGACCACCCTTCTTGAGCAGGTGCCCGGCCATGGGGTAACCCATGACGCCGAGACCCAGGAATGCGACTTTTGCCATGTGCTGCCGTCTCCTCTTGAAGGACGGCTCCCTGCGGAGCCGTTGCATCTGCGAACGTGACCGGATTCTAAGGTCGGATGCCCACCGACCCGCTCCGCCATCGAATAAGTGTTGTTCGGAAAGCCGTCCGTACCCGCTAGCGGTGTACGGCCGCCTTGAGATGCCCGTAGCGGGCGACACGGATGTCAGCCTGGGCCTTGTGCCCCGCGAAGCCTTCGATGGCGCAAAGACGCGAGCAAACCTCGCCGATCATCGCCGAGGCCTCCGGCTTCACCTTCTGATAAGTGCAGGTCTTGATGAACTTGCCGACCCACAGGCCGCCGGTATAGCGCGCCGCCTTGCGCGTGGGCAGTGTGTGGTTGGTGCCGATCACCTTGTCGCCGAAACTCACGTTGGTCTCGGGCCCGAGGAACAGCGCGCCGTAGTTGGTCATGTTCTTCAGGAAGTAGTCGGGGTCGCGCGTCATCACCTGCACGTGCTCGGAGGCGATGCGATCGGCCTCGGCTACCATCTCGTCGTAGGTGTCGCATACGATCACCTGGCCGTAGTCGCGCCACGCCTGCCCCGCCACCGCAGCCGTCGGTAGCGTCTGCAACTGGATCTCGATCTGCGCGACGGTATCGCGCGCCAGCTTCTCGGAGTTGGTGAGCAGGATCGCCGGCGAATTCGGGCCGTGTTCGGCCTGCCCCAGCAGATCGGTCGCGCACACTTCGCCATCGACCGTGTCGTCGGCGATGACGAGCGTCTCGGTCGGACCGGCGAACAGATCGATGCCGACGCGACCGGCGAGTTGGCGCTTCGCTTCCGCCACATACGCATTGCCGGGGCCGGCCACCATGTCGTTGGCCCGGATCGTCTCGGTTCCCACAGCCATGGCCGCGATCGCCTGGACCCCACCCAGGACGTAGATCTCATCCGCACCCGCAAGGTGCATCGCGGTGACGATTGCCGGCGCGGGCTTCCCCTGGAACGGCGGCGCGCACGCGATCACTCGCGGGACCCCGGCGACCTTCGCCGTGAGGATCGTCATGTGGGCCGATGCCACCAACGGATACTTCCCGCCGGGGACGTAGCAGCCCACCGAGTTCACCGGAATGTTGCGGTGGCCGAGGATCACGCCCGGCAGCGTCTCCACCTCGACGTCGCGCAGGGCGTCGCGCTGGATCTGCGCGAAGTTGCGGATCTGCGTCTGGGCGAACTTGATGTCCTCCACGTCGCGCGGCGCCATCTGCGCGACGCAGGCTTCGATCTCGGCCTGCGACAACCGGAAGCTGGCCGGCGACCACTTGTCGAAACGCTCCGAATACTCGCGCACGGCGGCGTCGCCGCGGCGCTCGATGTCGGCGATGACCGTCTCGACGGTCGAGCGGACCTTCGCCTGTTCAGCCGCGTCGTCCGCGGCACTGATGCCCTGCTTGAGAACCCTAATCACGACACTTCCCCCTTCTACGGACCAGTGCGTGATTGTGGCATTCCCCGGGGTATTCCGGGGAATGCCCTTGCCCGGCGCCGGCGCGACTAGCGATGATTCCGGCGCGCGCGGCGTCGGTGGTCCAGGCCCAGGCCCGCGAGACCGAGCAGCAACAGCGCGTAGGTACCAGGTTCGGGGACTGCGGCGATGTAGCCGATGCCGGAAGCGCTGGTGAGCACCGCGCCAGCGGGAAGGTCGAGGAAGTAGCTCACCGCAGCCGCCACTTCAGCGTCGCCGCCCTGACCACCGGAAGCGGAGAGGTACGCATTCAGTCGGAACGGCTGATCGTAGCGGAACAGGAAATCGGTCTCGATGTCGGTATCGACCCGGATCGGACGCGACGAGCCGGACATCTGACGGGACTCGGTGACGATCCACTGCGTGTTGTCCGCCGGCGTGCAGGTGTTCGGCTCGAACCAGCACGGCTGCGGATACTGCACCACTTCGTAGGTCAACCTGAACTCGTACCCCGACGCAGCGCTGGAAACCACCGCCGGATCACGCGTGAGCGCGCCTTCGATCGACGCATTGACGCCCGCCGCGGCGACACCCGAACCGCCGGTGATCACAAAGAAATCGTTGGTCTGCGCCGATGCACTCGCCGACGCCTGATTGCCGTACGGCCACTCGCCGCCGGGAACCCATTCGGTCGCCGCGTAGGCCTCCATGGAACCGTATGCCGCTCGAGCGCCCGCTTCGTACGAAACGGAACCGGTCGACTGCTCGACGTGCACCGCATCGCCGCGACGCGAAGCCCGCGATTCCGACGACGACCATGCGTCGATCCCGTCGTCGTAGGTGAGAGTGCCGCCTGCATTCGACGAAACCGTAGCCGCTGGCAACACGATCTGCGCGTGCGCCGGCACCGTGATCGCCGCCGTGACGAACAGCAACCGGTATACGACATTGCTCATATTCATGATGAACTCCTTGTCGTGGGACGAGAGGCGACAGCGCACTTCGCGCGTCGCCGCTGTACCGTAGCCACGGCGGAGTTACCGATCGTTCACGGATTCATGCGCTCGCACGCAGCGCATGCGTGAACCTGACAGTTCGCGAAATTCCCTATGCAATCGATCCCGAAAAAACCACGCGAACGCGCAGACCGCCACCCGGCGCATCGTCGAGCGTGACCTCCGCACGATGGCGTTTCGCGATGACCGCAACGATCGCGAGACCCAGTCCACTGCCTGAATCGGCAGCGCCCGGCACCCGGTAGAAGCGATCGAAGACGCGCGTGCGTTCCTCGGCGGGAATGCCGGGACCGTTGTCCACCACTTCGATCCACGGTCGGGACTGCGCTTCACCCACGAGCACGTTGACCTGTCCGCTCGCCGGCGTATAGCGCAATGCGTTGTCGATGAGATTGGCGAGCATCGTCCGCAACGCGTCCGGATCGCCGTCGACGGCCACGCGACGCGACTGCGCAATTCCCAGGTCGATGCTTTTGGCAATGGCGAACTGCGTCCGGTCCATCACGACGCTGGCAGCAAGTTCGTCGAGGGCCACGCGCTCGAACGGGCGCTCCGCTGCGCCGGGCTCGACGCGTGCGAGTGCGAGCAGTTGCTCGACCACGTGCGCGGCACGTTCGACACCCGCCTCGAGATCTGCCGCGGCCGCCCGCCGAGTCGCCTCGTCGGGCGCGCGCGCCGCGAGCTGCGCCTGCAGCTTGAGCGCGGCTATCGGTGTACGCAGCTCGTGGGCTGCATCGGCCGTGAAGGCACGCTGGGCATCGAGGGCCAGGCGCAGCCGTTCGAGCAGATCGTTGAGCGAATGCACCAGCGGCTGCGTTTCCACCGGAACGTTCGCCTGGGACAACGGCTCCAGCGCACTCGGCGAGCGCGCGGCCACACCATGCGCCAGGCGATCGAGCGGCGAGAGCCCGCGCCCCACGACCCACCACACCGCCAGTCCGAGCAGCGGCAACACGGCCACGAACGGCCAGACGGATTTCAGCGCCGCCCCGAGCGCCATTCGGCTGCGCACTGCCAGCGGTTGCGCCACTTCCACCACCTGACCGCGAACGATCTGCGCGTACACGCGAAAACGGCCTTCGGGCGTGGCGATGGTGGAGAAACCGAGCTGCACGTCGAGCGGCAGCACTTTGTGCGGATGGGAAAGGTACAGGCGCACACCGGCCGCATCGCGCACCTGCACCACGAAGTCGAACTCGTCGGGATCGAGCGCGGGATTGGGCTGAAACGCGTTCGCAAACGCCTGGTCGCGCAGCGACAGTGCCAGCTGCCTCAGGTGATAGTCGAACATCGCGTCGGCCTCGGACAGGGCGACTCGATAGGTGGCCACGGCGCCCATCGCAACGGCGACCGTCACGACCCCCAGCAGCAGCACCAGCAAGGTGCGACGGATCGAGGTCACGCCGAGTCCGGCCGCGCGATCATGTAGCCCACCCCTCGCACCGTCCGTATCAGGTCGGCGCCGAGCTTGCGGCGCAACGCGTGCACGTGCACTTCGATCGCATTGCTCTCCACCTCTTCACCCCAACCGTAGACCTTCTCCTCCAGTTGCGTGCGCGACAACGGGACACCCGTCGAGTCCAGCAGAGCAAGCAGCAAGGCGTACTCGCGCGCCGTAACCGCAATCGCTGCGCCGCCGACTGTCACGGCGCGACTGACGGGATCGACCCTGAGTTCGCCATGCTCGATGACGGGTTCGGCCCGACCCGACCGCCGCCGCAGGAGGGCGCGCACGCGCGCCGACAATTCGTCGAGATCGAAGGGCTTCACCAGATAGTCGTCGGCACCGGCGTCGAGACTGCGCACCCGATCGCGCACCGCATCGCGCGCAGTGAGCACGAGCACGGGCATGTCGCGATGCTGCGCACGCAAGGCGGCGAGCACCTCCTGTCCGTCCCGGCGCGGCAACCCCAGGTCGAGCAACACGAGATCGTATCCGGTGTCGCGCGCGGAGAGTTCGGCCGCCACGCCGTCGCGAACCCAATCGACGGCGTAGCCCTGGGCCTTGAGCCAGGTCTGGACGCTCTTGCCGATCATCGGATCGTCTTCCACGAGCAGTAACCGCAATCGGACCTCCGTTCAATCGGAATCCGATGATAGCGAATGGCGCGACGACGCTCGCACGCCGCCGCGCCGCACGCTGGACCGGATCAGCCGTTGACGTCGGGCTTCTTCGCCTTCTCGTGCTGCATGCCCGAATGATGCTTGTGCTTCGGGTTCGCCTGCGTCGCAGCGGCCGCGGGCTGCGATGGCGTGGCCCCCGGGGTCGTGGCCGGACCCGATGTCGGATCGGCGGCGAGCGCCGACCCGGCGAGGGCGGATGCGACGAGCAACGCGTTGATGGCGCCGTAGGTGCTTTTCATGTTGCGACTCCTCTGGTTGGATGCGATCGGGCGACGATCGCCCTCTTGCACGGCATCCAGCTTGCGCGCGGAAGCTTAGGGGATGCTTAAGAAGCAGGCCCCCATCCCAACCTTCCCCCCACGAAGTTGGGGGAAGGGGTGTACGTCCCCTCCCCCGGCTTTGCCGGACCGCCATATTCCCATTCGTGCGGCTATCCGCATCTCAACAAACGGAGTCCTACGAATGAAGACCAACCTGAAACGTATCGTCACTGCCCTGGCTCTCGCCGGTGTCATCGGCGGGGGCTACCAGCTCGTCGCGTCGGAATCGCACGACGTTCAGCTCGTCGAACCCGCCCGTGCGGCCGCCACGGCCATCGCATCCAATCCGGTCGCGTTGCCCGACTTCGCCAGCATTGTCGCGCAGCACGGTCCGGCCGTCGTCAACGTGAGCGTCGTCGGCAAGGCCAGCGCAGCGAGCGATGATGATGACAATGGTCTGCCGCCCTTCTTCCGTCGCTTCGCCCCTGGTCCGCAGCAACCCCGCCAGGGCCTCGGCTCGGGGTTCATCGTCAGCAGCGACGGCGTGATCCTCACCAACGCGCATGTCGTGGAGGGTGCGCAGGAAGTCACGGTACGCCTCACCGATCGGCGCGAGTTCACGGCCAAGGTCGTCGGCACCGACAAGCAGACTGACGTCGCGGTCCTGCGCATCGACGCAGGCGATCTGCCGACCGTGAAGCTCGGTGACGCCCGCAACGCGCGCGTCGGTGACTGGGTACTCGCGATCGGGTCCCCTTACGGCCTCGCCAACACCGTGACCGCCGGCATCGTCAGCGCCAAGAGCCGTGCGTTGCCGAACGAGACCTACGTCCCGTTCCTGCAAACCGACGTGGCGGTCAACCCCGGCAACTCCGGCGGCCCATTGTTCAATACGGCCGGCGAAGTGATCGGGATCAATTCGCAGATCTTCAGCCGCACCGGTGGCTACCAGGGCTTGTCGTTCGCGATTCCCATCGAGGTGGCGAACCAGGTCAAGGACCAGATTCTCGCGACCGGCAAGGTGACCCGGGGGTTCCTCGGCGTCACGGTGCAGGACGTCACGCAGGGTCTGGCCGACTCCTTCGGCCTGAAGCGTCCGGAGGGCGCACTCGTGAGTGACGTCTCGGCCGGCAGTCCGGCCCAGAAGGCAGGCGTGGAAACCGGCGACGTGATCCTGCAGGTCGGCAACGATCCGGTGACGACGTCGACCGAACTGCCGGCGCAGATCGCGCGGATGCAACCCGGCTCCCGCACGACGCTGAAGGTCTGGCGCAAGGGCGACGTGCGGTCGGTGGATGTGACGATCGCTTCGCTCCCGACCGACCGGCTGGCGATCGGCAAAGGGGAAGCGGCCGGCGGCGGCAAGCTCGGTCTGGACGTTCGCCCGCTGTCGCCCACCGAGCGCAGCCAGGTCGGCCTCTCCGGCGGGCTGGTGGTGCAGGACGTCGACGGGGCCGCGGCGCGGGCCGGCATCCAGCAAGGCGACGTCATCGTGGCAGCGAACGGCACACCGGTGAAGTCGGTGGACCAGTTGCGCACCATCGTCGCCAAGGCCGGCAAGCACGTGGCGCTGCTCGTGCAACGAGACGACGCCCGGATCTTCATCCCGGTACCGCTCGGTTAAGGGGTTCCTCCGAGTCATACGGGGGGGTACCGCGCAGGCGGTACCCCCCGTCGTATTCGGGCTTCGGCGCACCGTTCCGGCGCCCGCTGCACCGTGTCGGCTCGTTTCTTGACATGGAAAATATCCCGCGCTCATACTCCCCGCGCTGGTATCCGGTGAGAGGGAGAGCGTCGCGATGGTCGTGCTCGGTTGGCTGCTCGGTGTCGTCATCGCGATCATCGCGATCGCGGTCATCGTCGTATTCCTGAATCGCTTCTACCGGAAGTCCTCGCGCGACATAGCACTTGTGCGCACCGGTTTCGGCGGTCAGCGCATCGTGATCTCGGGCGGCTGCCTCGCATTGCCGTTCCTGCACAAGGTCGACGAGATCAACATGCGCACCATCCGCGTGGAGGTGAAGCGCACCGGCGACAAGTCGCTCATCACCACCGACCGCATCCGCGTCGACGTGGAACTGGAGTTCTACGTGCGCGTGCTGCCGTCGATCGAGGGCATCGCCACCGCCGCCCAGGCGATCGGTTCGCGTTCGTTCAATCCCGAAGGCATCCGCAATCTCCTCGAAGGCCGGTTCGTGGACGCGCTGCAGTCCGTGGCCGCGGCCGAAACCATGGACAGCCTGCACGAGAAGCGCGGCGAGTTCGTGCGTCACGTGGCCGACATGCTGCGGGAGAACCTGCAGCACAACGGCGTGCTGCTCGACTCCGTCTCGCTCACCCGGTTGGACCAGGCCTCCTTCGCCGCGCTCGACGAGAACAACGCGTTCAACGCGGTCGGAATGCGCAAACTGGCCGAGATCATCTCGAGCAACCGCAAGAAGCGCACGGAGATCGAAGCCGAGGCCGAAATCGCGGTGCGCCAGACACAGCTCGACGCCACCAAGCGGCGGCTGCTGCTCGCGCAGGAAGAAGAGCAGGCACAACTCGGCCAGCGTCTCGAGATCGAGAAGGTGAAGGCATCCACGGAAGCCGAGTCCGCCAAGGCGCGCGAGCAGGCCATGGTTGCCACCGAGAACGCCCGGATCGAGCGCGAGCGGGAGACCAAGGCGCTCGAGATCACCAAGCAGCGCGAGCTGCGCAAGCTCGAGATCGAATCCCAGTTGAACTCCGAGCTGCGCAAGGTCGACAGTTCGATCCAGCTCGCCAACAAGCACGTGGAAGAGGCGAAAGCGCAAGCCCAGGCCGAGATCGCCCGCACCGAGATCGTGCTCGCCCAGGAGCACGTGCAGACCGAGCGCGAGCGCGCAGTCGCCGACCGGTCACGCGAGATCGCCGCCAAGCGTGTACTCGAGGAGGGCGAAACCGCCGCCGCCAACGCCGAGACCGAGGCCGGCGTGCTGATCAAGCGCGCGCAGGCCGAATCGCAGGCGACGCGCGCCCGCGCGGAAGCCGAGCGCGCGCGCCTGCTGGCGGAATCGGAAGGTGCCGCCGCTCGCATCAAGGCCGAGAACTCGCGCACCGAGAGCCTCATGCACCTCGAGCTGGAGCGCTACCGTCTTGACAAGCTGCCCGAGATCGTCGAGCAGATGATGAAGCCGGCGGAAAAGATCGACAGCATCCGCATCCACCAGGTGAGCGGCTTCAACGGCGCTCCGGGTCAACCGGGCACGACCACGGCCGGAGATGCCGGCGCTGCGCGCCCGCCGATCAACCAGGTCATGGACAGCATCCTCGGCATGGCGCTGCAACTGCCGGCCCTGAAGAGCATCGGCGAATCCATCGGCTACGACTTCTCCGGCGCGTTGCCCAAGTCCGAAGGCGGCACCAGCAAGGAGTGAGTGCAGGCCCGTTCATCGCGCCGACGGCGTTGAATCGTTCCGCATGCATCGTCGGAACAACCACAGGGAGCAGAACATGAGGGTTTCTAGGCGGGACTTTCTGGGCGCCACCGGCGCCCTTGCGGTATCGAGCAGTCTCGGGTCCGTCGGGGCGTTCGCCCAGGGCAAAGACATTCTGCTGGGGTCGGTGCTCGACAATTCCGGCAATCTCGACATCTACGGCAAGCCGATGGTCATGGCCACGACCATGGCGGTCGAGGAATTGAATGCCGCCGGCGGACTGCTCGGCCGCAAGATCAAGGCGATCCAGTACGACACCCAGTCGGACATCGCGCTCTACACCAAATTCGCACAACAGCTCGCGCGCACCGACAAGGTGGATGTCGTACATGGCGGCATCACCTCGGCCTCGCGCGAAGCGATCCGCCAGACCTTCAAGCGGGCCAACACCCTGTACTTCTACAACGTGCTGTACGAAGGGGGGGTGTGCGACCGCAACTGCGTGGTGACCGGCACGACGCCGGCTCAGGCGGTGGAGCCGATCGTCGAGTACGCCATGAAGAAGTGGGGCAACAAGGTCGTGATCCTGGCGGCCGACTACAACTACGGCCAGATCACCGCCAAGTGGCTGCAGCACTACATCAAGGAGCGCAGTGGCACGGTGGCTTCCACCGACTTCTTCCCGCTCGACGTCGCCGACTTCGGTTCGACCATCGCCAAGATCCAGCAGGCCAGCCCGAACTTCGTGGTGGCGGCACTGGTGGGCGGCGCGCACATGGCGTTCTTCCGCCAGTGGGCCGCTTCCGGCATGAACAAGAAGATTCCGCTCACCTCCACCACCTTCGGCGTGGGTAACGAACACCTGGCGCTGTCACCCGCCGAGGGCGACGGCATCGTCATCGCGGGCAACTACAGCCAGGAAGCGCAGACGCCGGCGAACCAGGAGTTCCTCGCGCGCTGGAAGAAGCGCTTCGGCGACACCAAGATCGTGCACGAGATCGCCGTGTCGCAGTACCAGGGCATCTACGCCTGGGCCGAGACGGTGAAGAAGGCCGGCACGCTCGAGCGCGAAGCGATGCTGAAGGCGGTCGAGTCCGGCATCACGATCACCGGACCGGCGGGCACGGTGAGCATCGATCCCAAGACGCACCACGCCGCACTGGACATCCACCTGATGGAAGTGAAGAACCAGAAGCTCACCATCATCAACACGGTGAAGCAGCGTCCGCCGTCCGATACGGCGCAGTTCTGCGATCTCCTCAAGAACCCGAACGACAACAAGCAGTACGAAGTAAAGATCTGATAGCTGTGGCAGTGCGGGGGCGGCATTCGTCGCCCCCACCCCTCATCCCCAGCCCCTAGCCCCTCACGCGAAGCCGTGGACTACGCCGCCGTCGTCATCCTCGAGATCCTCTACATGATCTCGTTCATCGCGCTGGTGAGCGCCGGACTGGCGGTGGTGTTCGGGATGATGCGGGTCATCAATCTCGCCCACGGCGAATTCGTGATGCTGGGCGGCTACACGACTCTTGCCTGCCAGCGCGCCGGCATCGATCTGTGGTTTTCCATGCTCATCCTGGCCCCCCTCGTGGTGGGCCTGGTGGGTCTCATCGTGGAGCGGCTGGTCATCCGCTTCCTGTACGGTCGCATGATCGACACCATGCTCGCGACCTGGGGGCTGTCGCTGCTGCTGATCGGCATCGTCACTCTGATCTTCGGCAGCTCGGCGGTGAATGTGCCCACACCCATCCCGGGCTACCAGCTCGGGGCGTACCAGATGGGCGGCTACAACCTGTTCATCATCGGCGTCACGGTCGCGCTCTACATCGGCATGTGGCTGGTGCTGCGCTATACGCGCCTCGGGCTGATCGCGCGCGGTGCCATGCAGAACGCCGACATCGCCGCGTCGCTCGGCTACAACCCGCGCACGGTATACATGGTGACCTTCACCATCGGCGCAGCGCTGTCCGGCTTCGCCGGCGGCGTGCTCGCGCCGCTTACCGGTTTGCTCCCTGCATCGGGCGGCGGCTACATCGCGCAATCGTTCATCGCCGTGATCACCGGCGGGGCCGGCGCCGTCATTTCAGGCACGCTCGCAAGCTCGGTCCTGTTCGGCGCCATCAGTCAGATCGTGTCCTTCGCCTCCGGACCGGTGCTGGGCGACATCGTCATGCTGGGGCTCGCCATCGTGCTGCTGCGCTTGATGCCCACCGGCATCAGCGGCCGCTTCTTCCGGAACAGCCAGTGAAGATCTGGCCTTCCATCGGCCAGATGCGCTGGGGCTGGTTCCTGCTCGGCGCAGCCGTGATCCTGCTATGGCCCGTGTTCTTCGACACGCACACCCCGACGATCCTGCTCGTGTGGGCGCTCTTTGCACTTTCGCTCGGACTCATGTGGGGCTACGCCGGCCTGCTGTCGTTCGGTCACACCGCCTACTTCGGACTCGGTGCATACGTCTACGCGATTGCGGTCGTCAACATCGGCGAGAGCACCGTACCGTTGCTCCTGGCCATGCTGGTCCCCGCCATCGTCGCCGCGATCATCGGCGCGATGATGTTCTACGGGCGCATCAGCGACGTCTACATGGGTGTGATCACGCTGGTGGTGAGTCTCATCCTGTTCAAGTTCATGAGCGCCACCGCCGGCGACAAGTACGCGATCGGCGATGCACGCCTCGGTGGCTTCAATGGCATTCCCGGTTTCCCGGTGCTGAACGTCCCCGGGCTGCCCGACGTTTCGCTGTTCGGCGTGCCGATGTACTACGTCGCCGCTGTGGCGCTGCTCGGCTGCTATCTCATCAGCCGCTGGCTCCTCGCCCGCTCCTTCGGGCGCGTGCTGGTGGGCATCCGCGAGAACGAAGCACGTTGCGAACTGCTCGGCTACAGCGTCCCGGCATACAAGACGGCGATCTTCTCGATCAGTGCCGCGATGGCCGGGCTCGCCGGCTGCCTGTTCGCGAACTGGGCGGAGATCGTGACGCCGAGCGTGTTCAGCCTGCGCTCCGCCGCTGAGGTCATCATCTGGGTGATCGTCGGCGGCCTCGGCACGCTGGTCGGACCGATCCTCGGCGCGATGGTGCTGGGCATGTTGAAACTGCTGCTGAGCGAACAGACCGTCATCGATAACTCGCTCATCCTCGGCTTCATCCTCGTGGTCGTGGTGCTGGCAATCCCGCGCGGCGTCGTACCGGCGCTACAGGGCTGGTTCGGAAAGCGCACCCGGATCCGCACGCAACGTGCAGTGCACGTGCGAGCGCGACGCCGGGTCGCCGCACCCGCTCCGGGACGAACACCGTGAGCGAAGCCGTCGTCGAGACCATCGAGCTCACCAAACGCTTCGGCGGGGTGACCGCGGTGGATCGCGTGAACTTCCGCCTCGGCGAGCGCGAACTGCGCTGCCTGATCGGCCCGAACGGTGCGGGCAAGAGCACGTTCTTCAAGTGCCTCACCGGTCAGTATCCCCTCGATCACGGCAGCGGACGCATCCTGATCCGCGGCAACGACGTCGGCGGCCTGCGGCCGCACCACATCGTCCGCATGGGTGTGGGCATCAAGACCCAGGTGCCGTCGGTGATGAACGGACTCACCGTGATGGAGAACCTGTGGCTCGCCGCGCGCCGCACCCACGGCTGGGACCGCTGCGGGTCCGAAGTCCAGCGCGTCGTGGACGAAGTGGGCCTCGGCGACATCGCCCGCCGCACGGTGGGCGAACTGGCCCATGGCCAGCGACAGATGGTGGAGATCGGCATCGTGCTCGCGCAGGAGCCGTGGCTCGTGCTGCTCGACGAACCCGCGGCCGGCATCACGGGCGCCGAAGTGGAACGGCTCGTGAGTCTCATCCGGCAGATCAACCAGACCGCTTCCGTGATCGTGGTCGATCACGACATGGAATTCGTGCGCATGCTGGGTACCGACATCACAGTGTTCTATCAGGGTGCGGTGTTGATGGAAGGGCACGTGGACGAAGTCCTGGCCGACGCGCGGGTGCGCGAGGTCTACATCGGGAATCGGGCATGAGGCGTTGCCCCCATCCCAACCTTCTCCTGCCTTCGGCGGGGGAAGGGGTGTACGCCCCTTCCCCCAGCTTTGCTGGGGGAAGGTTGGGATGGGGGCCAGCGGACTCATCGACATGACAACGCAAGCAGAAGCCACCTCCAACCCCGAAGCCGCCGACGTCTTCGAAGTCAACGACGTACGCGCCGGTTACGGCCACGTGCCGGTCCTGCACGGTGTCTCCCTCGCCCTTGCCGCCGGCGACGCCCTGGGCATCGTCGGCCACAACGGCATGGGCAAGACCACGCTGCTGAAAGCGCTGATGGGGCTGCTGCCCGTCACCTCGGGCGTGATCACGCTGGACGGCGTCGACATCACGCGCGAACCCGCCTACGCCCGCAGCCGTCTCGGCATCGCCTACGTGCCGCAAGGCCGTGGCATCCTCCCGGCCCTGACCGCACTCGACAACCTGCGCCTCGCATGGAGCCGCGACACCGAAGAGACCGAACAGGAATCGCTCGATCGCGTGCTCGCGTTGTTTCCTCGACTCACGCAACTGCTCGACCGGCGCGGCGGCAGCCTGTCGGGTGGCGAACAACAATTGCTGGCGCTCGCCCGTGCACTCATGGCGAGCCCGTGGATGCTGCTGCTCGACGAGCCGTCGGAAGGCATCCAGCCATCCATCGTGCAGGAGATCGGCCAGACGCTGTCGCGTCTGCGACACGAAGCGGGACTCACCATGATCGTGGTGGAACAGAACCTCGATCTGGTGCTCGATGTCGCGAATCGCATCGCCGTGCTGGAGAAAGGGCGCATCGAACGCGTGCTCGACACCGACAAGCTCGTCGGCGGCGAGCTTGCCACGGTCCTGGGCATGGGCGCGGCACGCATCACGCGCGGCACGGCACGTGCCGCGCTTGCTCCCGCTCGAGCACCTGCGCTGCCGCAGCGTCCCGCGGCTGCACCTCCTCGCGCCGACACGCCACGCGTCGACGTACGCCCGCTTCCACAGTCATCGGGTCCGACCAGTCCGCCGCCCGCGGCGGCCGCACCCGCCGTCCATTCGTCAGGGGTCACCATGGCAACCGTCAAACGTCCCACCCTCGCACAGATGAAGGAGGTCGTCGCCTCGCTCCACATGAGCATGTCGGATCGCGAAGTGGCGGACTACATGGAGGTCATGGAAGGTGCGATGCAGGCCTACGATCGCATCGCGCAACTGCCGGACAACCTCCCCGCGGTGCGCTACCCGCGCACGCCGGGCTACCGGCCCGGCGCGGCGGAGAACCCGATGAACGCGTGGGCGGTGAAGAGCGAAGTGCGCGGGGCACCCTACGGCCCGCTGTCGGGCAAGCGCGTGGTGCTGAAGGACAACGTGTGCCTCGCCGGCGTGCCGATGATGAACGGTGCGTCCACGCTCGAAGGCTACGTTCCCGACATCGACGCCACCGTGGTGACGCGCCTGCTCGATGCGGGCGCAACCATCGTGGGCAAGGCGCACTGCGAATACTTCTGCCTCTCGGGCGGCAGCCACACTTGTGCGGCAGGGCCGGTGCACAACCCGTTCAAGTACGGCTACATGGCCGGTGGTTCTTCGAGCGGTTCCGGTGCACTGGTGGGTGCGGGCGAGGTGGAGATCGCGATCGGCGGTGACCAGGGCGGTTCCATCCGCATGCCGGCCGGTTGGTCCGGCTGCTACGGCATGAAGCCCACTCACGGTCTCGTGCCCTACACCGGTGTCATGCCCATCGAGGCGACGATCGATCACACCGGGCCGATGACCACGACGGTCGCCGACAACGCGCTGGTTCTCGAGGTGCTCGCCGGGCCCGATGGCCTCGATCCGCGCCAGTACGACGTGCGGGTGGACAAGTACACCACGGCACTCGGTCGCGGTGTGGCAGGACTGCGCATCGGCATCGTCACCGAAGGCTTCAACCGGCCGGAGAGCGAAAGCGACGTGGACCAGAAAGTGCGCGCCGCTGCCGATCGCTATCGTGCGCTCGGAGCCACCGTCGAGGAAGTCTCGATCCCGATGCACCTCGACGGACCGGCCATCTGGACGCCGATCGCTCTCGAAGGCCTGCAGGCCCAGATGATGAACGGCAACGGCATGGGCTTCAACTGGAAGGGGCTCTACACCACCAGCCTGCTGGACGCCCACGCCAACTGGCGCGCACGCGCCAACGAGCTGTCCCAGACCCTGAAGCTCTCCATGATGGTCGGCGAGTACTTCATGAAGCAGTACCGCGGCCATTTCTATGCGAAAGCCCAGAACCTCGGGCGCTTGCTGACGAAGGCCTACGACGACGCCTTCGGACGTTTCGACTTGCTGCTCATGCCCACGCTGCCGATGAAGGCGATGCCGATTCCGCCCACCAACGCGCCGTTGGCGCTGTACGTCCAGAGCGGGCTGGGCATGGTCAACAACACCTGCCCGTTCGACGTCACGGGCCATCCGGCCATGAGCATCCCGTGCGGCATGAGCCAGGGCCTGCCAATCGGCCTGATGCTGATCGCGCGGCACTACAACGAGTCGACGATCTACCGCGCTGCGCACGCGTTCGAGCAGCTGGGCGACTGGCGGAATATGTAAGGCGTGGCGACGTGCGCCGTTGCCCCCGCCCTAGCCCTCCCCCGGCGACGCCGGGGGAGGGGATGTACACCCCTTCCCCCAACTTTGTTGGGGGAAGGCTGGGATGGGGGCAGCTGCTCGATGATGGTGACCGCAAGCCCCCTCCCTAACCCTCCCCCGGCTTTGCCGGGGGAGGGAATGTACAGCCAGTTCGAAGTTCGCGGCAGTGACCACAACGTGGCTGCTCCATGACGACCAACCCCTTCCGCTCCGACTGGCTCAAAGCTGAAGTCGACGGCACCGGGCGCCCGCAACGCGGACTGTCCTACGTCGCCGGATCCACCGCGGAACCGCTGCGTTACATCACCCTAACCGGATTGCTCGACGAAACCGTCGACCTCCACGGCGGACGTGAGGCCGCATATTTCGCTGCATCCGGCCGACGCTGGTCGTGGTACGACGTACGCTCGCGTGCCGACGAAGTCGCGGCCGGCTTGCTCGCACTGGGCATCGAGCGCGGCAACCGCGTGGGGCTCTGGGCGCCCACCTGCGAGGAATGGCTCGGCACATTCTTCGGTGCCGCCCGCATCGGTGCGATCGTCGTTCCGCTCGATCCGGCATGGAGCGAAACGGCACTCGAGCACGCGTTGAGCACCGCCGAGTGCCGCGTACTCGTGCTGTCACGCTACGCCGGCAATCGCGATAACGTGGCGACCTTGCGCGGCCTCACGCCGGAGATCGACCGCAGCTGGCCCGAGGGAAAGCTGCGCAGCGAGCGCCTGCCGCGGTTGCGTTACGTGGTGCTGCTCGGCGAGGGCACGACACCGCCCGGAACGCTGACGTTCAAGGCACTGCGACGCCTCGCCGGTCCGGCACAGGGCGCTCGGCTCGCCGGCACGAGTGCTGCACTGGACCCCGACGGCGCCGCAGTCATCCAGTTCACCAGCAGCGCTGGTGAACCCTCGCGCGGTGCCACCCTGACGCATAGGGGCCTGGTCAACAACGCGATCTTCGCCGCGACGGCAATGCGATTGTCTGCCCACGATCGATTCTGTGTCGCCGGGCCACTGCATCGCTGGTTCGGCCTCGGTCCGGGCATGCTGGCCGGCGTCGCAGCGGGAGCCACCATGATCTTCCCGGCACCGAGCTTCGATGCCACGAAGACTCTGTCGGTCATCGGCGAGCAGCGCTGCACTGCCCTGCATGCCACGCCCTCGATGCTGAGCGCCCTGCTCGATCATCCGACCTTGCGCGGTACCGACGTGAACCATCTGCGCGGTGGCGTCACCGGCGGAGGTCCGATGGGGGCAGAAACGTTCCGACGCATCGCGAGTGAATTGCATCTGCCCGAACTCACGACGGCCTATGGCAAGAGTGAGATGAGTCCGCTGGCTTTCCAGTCTTCGGCCGGCGACCCGCCGGCGCTTCGGGCCAGCGGAATCGGTCGGGTGCATCCGCACGTGGAAGCGAAGATCGTCGACGGCGACGGACGCACGGTCCCAGTCGGCCATCGCGGCGAACTGTGCGTGCGCGGGTATCTCACGATGCCCTTCTACTGGAAGAACCGTGAAGCAACGCGGTCGATCATCGATCCTGCCGGCTGGCTGCGTACCGGCGATCTCGCGACGATCGAACCCGACGGCTACCTGCGCGTGCTGGGCAGCGTCGGCGTCAGGACCGCGTAGAACTTCCGGCGGCTCCAGCCCTGGACCCCGATCAAGGAGTGCCCAGGTAGTCGCGCTTGCCGATCTCCACGCCGTTGTGACGCAGGATGTTGTACGTCGTGGTGACGTGGAAATAGAAGTTCGGCAGCGCATGCCCCAGCAGGAACTGCATGCCGGTGTAGCGCACTTCCTTGTCGCCGCGCTTCAGGACGATCTCCTTGTCTTCCGTGCCGTCGATCTGCCCCGCCTGCACGGTCTGGATGAACGCGACAGTCTTGGCGATGCGCGCCTTGAGATCATCCAGGGTCTTCTCGGTATCCTCGAATTTAGGAATCTCGACCCCGGCCAGCCGCGCCACCGCACCCTTGGCCGAGTCGCACGCGATCTGCACCTGTGAACTCATGGGCAGCATGTCGGGGAACAGGCGATACGCGGGCAGCACAGCAGCGTCGATCTTCTTCGCTTCGACGTGGGCCCTGGCCTTGTCGAGAATGTTCGAGAGATTGCCGAGCGTGTTGGTGAAGCGCGGCACGGTCGACAGGTACATGGATATGGTCATGGAGATTCCTAGTGGTCCTTCGGTCGCTGGCGATGCCAGGTGGTCTCGCGCTGGTAGGCACGGCCGGCTCGCACCAGCAACGCTTCTTCCCAGTGCCGGCCCACGAGCTGAAATGCGACCGGCGTATTCTTCGGCGTGAAACCCGACGGCAGTGTGATCACCGGAACCCCGGCCATGTCGTAGGGAGACGAGAAGCGCGTGAGCGCGACGAACGCGTTCGGATCCTGTCCCAGGGTCGCCATCTGCGCGATGGTCGGGGATGCGACGTACTGCCCTGGAATCGCCAGCAGGTCGATGGACTGGAACAGTGCTGCCACGCGACCGGTGAAATCGCGCCGGCGCAACCAGATCTTCTGCAGCGCGGTGGCGCTGACACCGCGCGCCAGATCGATCAACCCCGCCAGCCCCGGACCGTACTCCGCCCGGCGCGCAGGGAATGTCGCTTCATGGGCGACCGCCGTTTCCACGGCGCACAGCGGCAACCAGTCGCGCAGGATCTGGTCCACGTCGGGAAACCGCACTTGCACGATCTGCGCGCCGAGCCCGGTCAGGACCCGGATCGCCTCCTGCGTGGTGCGCACCATCAAGGAGTCCACGCCGTCGCCGTTGTAGCGGTCGTCGACGCCGATGCGCACGCCGGTCAGATCGCGATCGTCCCCGGCGAGGAAATCCGGCACCGGCTTCTGACTCGCGGTCGGGTCGTTGGGATCGGCTCCGGCCATCGCACCCAGCATCACGCCGGTGTCGGCCGCCGAGCGGCACATGGGACCGAGATGATCCAGCGACGCTGCCAGCTCGAAGGCGCCGTAGCGGGATACGCGTCCCCACGTAGGCTTCAGGCCGGTGACCCCGTTGGCGGTACAGGGAAAGCGGATGGATCCTCCGGTATCGGAACCGATGGAACCGAAGCACAGCCCGGCAGCGGTGGCCACGCCGGAACCGCTCGACGATGCACCCGACCAGTGATCCGGATGCCACGGATTCACCGGCACGACGACGTCCGGATGATGATCCGCGAAGGCGCCTTCGGTCAGCTGGAGCTTGCCGACGCACACTGCGCCCGCGTCGTAGAGTCGCTTCACCACCGTGCCGTCGAAGGTCGGCCGGAAGTCGCGGTGAATCGGCATGCCCGCGGCGGTCGTGATGCCCTTCGTGTAGCAAAGATCCTTGAGCCCGATCGGCACCCCATGCAAGGCACCGCGGTAGCGGCGTTTGCCGATCTCGTCCTCGGCACGCCGTGCCTGTTCCATGGCGAGCTCGGCGGTCACGAGGGCGTAGGCATGGAGTCTGCCATCGAGGCGCGCGATACGATCGAGCACCGCCTCGGTGACTTCGACGGGAGAGACCTTGCGGGTCTGGATGAGGTGCGCGACTTCGGTGAGATCGAGATCGTGCAGGTCAGTGGCGAGGGTCGTGGTCATGGTGCGACGTCAGTGGTCTACGGTACTCAGGGTGCGCATCACCTGGAGCGCGTGTCCGTCCGCCCGGGCGAGATACACCGGGCAGCTCGGTCGATCGTTGCCGCGCCAGACCGCTCCGCGGGCGCTGCGGTAGTGCAGCGTCTCGCCCGGAGCCATGGGGTGGGCGCCGCGCACGAGCATCGCACCGAGAAAATGCACCCCCTCGTAGGTGGACTGCCCGAGCGCGTTCAGTGTCGGCGCCCGCGGGCCGCAGGTGGCGTGATAGCGCTCGCGGAAGGCGAGGTTGGCGTCGGTGGGCAAGCTCGCGAAATAGGAACCCGCCACGTAGAGCTCGTCGGTACAGTCGGCGCCGATCGCGAGCAGCTCGTTCTCTTCGATCGCGCACGACAGGCGGCGGATGGCGCCGCTCAACCCTTGCGCGGCAAAGGCGCGGTTGAACGCGACGGCATCCTGCCCGATCAGCGACAGCAGGACTGCCTGTGCGCCGCTGGCAGCGAGCGCCGCGATCTCGGCCTCGAAATCGTCGCATCCGAGAGGCAGCAGCGCTTCGTGGACCACCTCGCAACCGAGACGCCCCAGCACACCGCGGGCCCAGCGGTGGGATTCGCGCGGCCAGACGTAGTCGTTCCCGACCAGGGCCCAGCGCCGGGGCGACCGGCCTTCACTCAACGCGGCCAGGGCTGGCACCAACTGGTTGCCGGGCGTCTCGCCCAGCGTGAAGACGCCCGGATGCCGCTCGCCACCCTCGTACAGCGGCGTGTAGACATACGGAATCTCGCCGCCGAGCACCGGTGCCAGCGCGTTGCGCACACTGGAAATGTGCATGCCGACGACGGCATCGATCTCGCCGGCATGCAGCAGCTCGTCGACCTGGGCGGCCAGCGCCACGTTCTCGCTGGCGCCGTCGACGACCCGCAACCGGACCTCGCGGCCGCGGACACCGCCCTCAGCGTTCAGCTCGTCGGCGGCCAGTCGGGCGCAGGCGATGCACGAAGGGCCCCAGATGCCTGCCGCGCCGCTGGTGGGTACCAGCAAGCCGACATTGATGGGCGGCTGTGCGTCTGCCGCGGGACCCTGCCAGGGCCACCCGGGCGCAAACCCTGCCTTCGGTCGGCCGCGTTGTCTGCCGCCAGACCATGCCAATTGTCCGATCATGAGTGCCTGCGGGATGCCGATCCGGGCATGGCAGCGCATTGCCGCACGCGCCGGACGTGAAATCGACGAGTGAGCATGATAGGCTAACTTCCAGGAACTCAGACAAGACGGCTCAACGACAATCAGCGTGGACCAACCACCGATCACGTCTTCGCTCACGTACCTGCTGGCCCAGGCCAACCGCGTAGTGAGCGGCGCACTGGAGCGTTCGCTGGCCGCTGAAGGTGCCCAGGTCGAGCACTGGCGCATCCTGGAGGTGCTCTCCAACGAGCAAGGCCGCTCGATGGGCGAACTCGCGCAACTCGTGCTGATGAATCACCCCGCGCTCACCAAGATGATGGACCGCATGGTGAGCCGCGGCTGGGTCCATCGCGCCGCGGACGAAGCCGACAGCCGCCGGGTCGTCGTCTTCATCACCGACGAGGGCCTGGAATTCGTCGCGCGCTTGCGTGAACGCGTCGAGACCTACCAGGAATCGCTGTTCGACAGCATCGGCGACCGGCGCGCGGACCAACTGAAGAAGCTGCTCAATACGCTGATACGCGAGCACGGGTAGACGGCTGCGAGGCCAGAGGCCTCGCAGGCAGTCGTCGATCGGTAATTCGTCCGCATCGCATCACAGCGCCGACATGGCACCGGTGCAACGACATGCGACCGGATCGAACCAGTCGCACGCGATCACTTCAGCTTGTAGGTGCCCTTGTTGTGGAAGCATCCCTGGAAGCCGTCCTTGAGGGCCGCCGGCCAGAACTCGAGCTCGTATTGGCCCTTGAGCGACATGCCCTCGTACTTCCCGGTCCCATGGGGCGCGGTGTAGGTGCCGCCCACTCCGTCCGGGTTCCCGTGATACTCGAGATACCACTTGTCGCCATCCTGGTCGGTGGCCTCGCACACGCCGAAGTCCTGCATCTTGCCGTTGAGGTTGGCAAAGGTTCCCAGGCAGGTGGCGCCAGTGCGGTCGAACGGCTTACCGGCCGGCTCGGTTCGAATGTTGGCGACATTGCGGTAGTGACTCACCGTCACCTTGTCACCGGACGCGAAGCCTTCTCCCACGCCGGTCGCGCAGAAGTCGAATTCGAACGCCCCCTCCTTCGGCATGTTCACCTTGCCGGCCCAGGCCGGCACCACGACCGCTGCTGCGACAGCGACTCCAACCCATCCGAACGCGCGCTTCATGTTGCATCCTCCCTGAATCGGGTTGAACGACGATGGACGCCTCGATCCGCCCCGGTCCCGCAAGCGGCAAGGAAATCCGCAACTCTCCAGGGGCGCGCGGACAGGCTACGACCAAGTCACTTACGGATAGGGCACCGATGGTCCGCGGCGATCGGGAATGCCGAATGGCTTGAATCCAATGCCACATGGCAGTACCCTGTTCTTCATGAAAGTGCGTATCTCCACGCTCTCCCGCCTGGGTCTCGCGGCAATGGAACCCAAGGCTCGCTATCGCGCTTCGCGTTCATCGGCCGCCGCCGAGGACACGCTGGCGGACTTCAGCGATGGACAGGTGCCCTACGACGCTGTCGAGGAAATTGCGCGCAAACTCGCCGTCGAACCCGAGGCGATCCTGGGGGTCATGGGCGTTGCTCCTCGCACTGCTGCCCGCCGCAGGCAGGAGCGGACCCTGAAAGCCGCCGAGGCCGATCGCCTCTTCCGGATCACACGAGTCCTCGATGAGGCCATTCGCGTCTTCGCATCGGAAGACAAGGCCGCCCATTGGCTGCGATCGCCGCATCCGCTGCTTTGGCAGCAGACACCGCTCGACCTGCTCGATTCCGACGCAGGCGCGAAAGCTGTCACGGACGAACTGACCCGAATCGACTACGGCGATTTCACCTGATGCGGGCATGGCGCCTCACGAGAGCCACCCATGTCGCCGATCCATTGTCAGGCCGCGGCGCGGCCCTGGTCGGCGGTCGCTGGAATTCGCCGGGCCGCCGTATGGCCTATGCATCCTCGCATCGCAGCCTCGCAGTGCTCGAAATGCTCGTCCACACCACGGCGTCATCGGTACCGCAGGATCTCGTCTTCGTCCCTATCGAGATTCCAGACCGTCTGGTTCGAGCCACCACGACCCCACCGGCCGGTTGGGACGCCTTGCCCTGGAGTACCTCGGCGCGACGCTTCGGCGATGCCTGGCTGGACGAGGAGGCATCTGTGGCGCTTCAGGTGCCGTCGATCGTCGTGCCGGCCGAGTTCAATGTCCTCCTCAATCCCGCGCATCCCCGCTTTCGGAGCCTGCTCTTGCAGGCGCCCGAGCTCTTCACGCTCGACCAGCGCCTGTTCTCCTGAAGGCTGCGGCTACTGCGCGCACCACCCCCCATCCATCAGCACGTCGTTGCCCGTCATGAACGCGGCGGCATCCGAGCAGATGTAGAGCGCGAGTGACGCGATCTCTTCCGGCGTGCCCCAGCGATGCATGGGCGTCTGCGCCATCAGCTCCGCATTCTTCTCGGCGTTCGCACGCAGCGGGGCGGTAAGGTCGGTGGCGATGAAGCCCGGGCTGATCGCCACACAGGTGATCTTGTCGTCGACCAACTCCA
The DNA here is from genome assembly GCA_001464695.1 of Betaproteobacteria bacterium Ga0077523. Taxonomy (GTDB): domain Bacteria; phylum Pseudomonadota; class Gammaproteobacteria; order Burkholderiales. Next base: position 69,974 of record LNDQ01000039.1, read on the forward strand.
GCGCGAGCGCCTTGGTCAGCCCGGCGACCGCATGCTTGGTGGCGGAGTACACGCCGCGCCCGGTGCTCGATATGTGCGCCATGATGGAGGTCAGGTTGATGATGCGCCCGTAGCCCTTGCCCTTCATGTGTGGCACGAAGTATTTGCAGCACAGCCACAGGCCCGTGATGTTGGTGTCGGTCAGATTGCGCCACTCGTCGAACGTGAAGTCGATCACGTTCTTGCGGATCGCGGTCCCGGCGTTGTTGACGAGAATGTGCACCGCGCCGAAGCGCTTGGCCACGTCGGCGGCACATTGCTTCACTTGCGCTTCGTCCTTGACGTCGCACACGAAGGATGCGGCATCGGCACCGGCCTTCTTCACGAGTTCGAGACTCTCGGCGAGCTTCGCCTGGTCACGCCCCACCAGTGCGATCCTCGCGCCCGCCCCTGCCAGCGCCAATGCGGTGGCGCGGCCAATGCCACGGCTGGCACCGGTGATGACCGCCACGCGGCCTTCGAGAAACTTTGCGTTCATGCCATACCCCTTGATGTTGTCGTTCCTATCGTCCGCTCAGCAAATCACCGAACAGCACCCAGCGAGTGCCGTCGAATTTCGCCAACCGCATCTCCGCGATGGGACCGAAGTCCGTCGCGCTGGTGTTGAGCCGGATTCCGGGCAACAGCATCGGAATCTCGACGTCCTTCAGGTTCGCGACAACCTTCATCACGTTGTCGCGCGTCAGATCGTCGCCGCACGCCTTGAGAACGTGAACCATCGCTGCCGCGCTCGCATACCCATACAAGTTCAACTGGTCGTTAGGATCACCGGCCGGAAGGTACTTCTTCATCCAGTTCTCCCACACCTTGAATGCGGCTTCCTTCCGCAGCTCGGGCTCGGACGGGTCGGCGAGGTACGCAGCCGTCACGATGTCCTTCGCCTTGTCGAGGCCCGCAGGCGTGAGCACCGCCCCGACCGAAGCCGACACGTTGGTCAGGATGTGCATCGGCTTCCACCCGATCTCCGCCACCTTGCGGATGGTCTGGGCCGCGAACTTGGGCGTGGCGAAGGTGAGCAGGGTATCGGCACCGCTCGCCTTGAGCCCGACGATCTGCGAGTCGATCGTCGGGTCCGTCACCTCGTACGAGGCTTCCTTCACGATCATCGAGGCCGCCTTGTCACCCAGCATGCTTTTCAGGCCGACGACGTAGTCCTTGCCGAAATCGTCGTTCTGATACAGCAGTGCCAGCTTCGCGTTCGGGTAGTTCTTGAGGAGGTACTGTGCGTAGATCCGTCCTTCCGCCTGATAGGTCGGGTTGAAGCCCATGGTCCAGGGGAAGTTCTTCGGGTCGCTCCACTTCGTGGCGCCCGTCGCGAGCAGGATGTGCGGCACCTTCTTCGCGTTCACGTACTTGTGGATGGCCGAGTTCGTCGGAGTCCCGAGACTCTGGAACAGCAGCAGGACTTCGTCCTGTTCCACCAGCTTGCGGGTCTGCTCGACCGTCTTGGCCGGGTTGTAGCCGTCGTCGAGCGAGATGAAGTTGATCTTGCGACCGTTGACCCCGCCCTGATCGTTGATCCACTGGAAGTATGCGGCCTGCGCCTTGCCGATGGTGCCGTAGGCGGAGGCCGGACCGCTGTAGGGCATGGTCTGGCCGATCTTGATTTCGGTGTCGGTCGCGCCCGGTCCGTAGCGCTTTTCGGCGTGGGCCGGCAACGCGGCAATCGCCGTGCTCGCGATCAGGGCAGCGGCTGCGTATGGCTTCAATAGCTTCATGTTCCCTCCCTTGGCGCTCTCTTCGGCGCTGGCGTCGGATTATGCCGCACGCTCCGCCGATCGCGAATTGCGGTGCACTCCCGGAAACCCTTGTCTGCATTTCGATGACGATGATCAAGAATGCGGAACACTTGCACGAGCGGGAGAAAGCCCAGCGGCGGGAGCCTGTGGATGTCGTTCACAACCGCAAGCATTTCGAGGGGCTCTACCGGCTCGCCAGGAACCTCGGCGCGCTCGGACCCGAAGAGGATTCGCTCAATCACAAGATCGCGCTCGCCCGCGCCCTCAATGTTCGAGTCGCTGCTCGCGCAGCCTCGCTGAGGCGTTCGAAGCCGAAGGGCTCCGCTGCATGTTCATCGGCGGACAGGCTGTGTTGCTGTACGGGGAACCGCGATTGACCCGCGACGTGGGCGTCACGGTGGGAACCGACGTGTCGGCGCTGACCCAAGTACTTGCCGTCGCGCACCGGACTGGCTTGACACCCCGCTCGACCGACCCCGAGAAGTTCGCAGCCGAAATCATGGTCCTGCCCTGCGAGGCCTCCGCGACCGGCATTCGCGTGGATTTCGTGTTCTCCACTTCGGCCTACGAAGTGGCCGCGACGGCGCGAGACCCGATCATTTCTCCAGGGAGAATCAGAACCGCGCATCCCCCGTCTGCAGCAATTCGATCTTCCACACACCCCCGCGCTTGACGAGCGCCTCTCGCCCCTCGTCGTCGGACCCGTTCTCGTACAGGAACTTGAAGCGGACGACGGCCCCCTCCCCGCGTACTTTCTCGCTCAACACGTAGAGCTTCTTCAGGGTGCCCCTCTCGGTGAGATCCTCGCAATACGCGCTGAGGCTGCCCGCGAGCCCCACGTCTGCCAGGCGTTCGAGCGAATCCTTGGTCACGAGGCGCTCGGCCTTCAAGTATTTGCCGTCGTTGCAGGCCTTGTAGAAGGCTTTGACAATCTCGGCGGGGGTTGTCTGCGCGAACGCTTGTGTCGAAACGCAGAGCCCCGCAATGGCAATGAACATGCTTGCCGCATGGCCGGATCCGGGTCGTGGCAGCTCTGTCACGAGCCAAGTCCTCCCCAATCGTTGCAGTCGACAATGTTGCCGCCAAACCTGATGCCACCAGGAAAACCGGAAGGACCTGGCAACGGCTCGACCCCGAGCTTTCATTCGAGCTTGATGCCGGCGGCATCCGCCCATCGCTTCCACCTCGCCCGCTCTGCTCGCCAGTACGCAAGAAAATCCTCCGGAGACGACGGCCTGGGTTCGGCACCCTGCGCTTGCCACCGCGCCCGCAGGGCGGGTTGCGACAACACCTCCGCGAATGCGGCGTTCAGGCGGTCGATCACCGGACGCGGTGTACCCGCGGGCGCGAAGAAACCGGCCCAGGTCGCGATCTCGAGTTCCGGCAATCCGGCTTCGCGGGCCGTGGGTACCTGCGGCAGGACCGGTATGCGGCGTGCTCCCGTGGTGAGCAACGCGCGCAGTCTGCCACCCTCGATGAACGGCAGGCTCGTGGGGACGAAGTCGAATGCGAACTGGAGGCGGCCACTCACCAGATCAGGCAGAAAAGAGGAGCCACCTTTATAGGGCACGTCCACGGCCTCGGCACCGGTGGCCTTCACGAACACTCGCCCGAGAAAGTGCAGCAGGGAGCCCTGGCCGACAGTCGGATAGGTCAACTCGCCCGGCTTCTTTCGGATGAGCTTCTGAAGATCAGCGACCGACTCCACACCCATGCTTGCTGGCACCACGAGCAGCGCTTCACCCTGCACGTACTGAGTGATCGGCGTGAGGTCCTTGTCGATGTCGAAGGGCATCTTGACGCCAACGGCAGGAGCGACCGCCAGGTCACTGACCGAGCCGGCGAAGATCGTGTAGCCATCGGGTTTCGATTTCGCGACCCGATCGGCGCCAATGAGTCCCATGGCACCCGGCCGATTCTCGACCAGCACCTGCTGGGCCAAGCGCTTCTCGAGGTCAGCCGCCACTTCGCGAACGCGTACGTCCACGACGCCGCCCGCCGGGTAGGGAACGACGATCGTTACGGGACGGGTGGGATACGCATCCTCGGCGCCAGCACTCGAAGGCGCGCACGCCATCGCTGCCACGGCCATCAGCAAGCCGAGGCAGCGCATTGGCAATGCTCCGAACGCCTCGCGATTCACGACACCCGTTTTCCAGTCGGTGTCATCGACGAGCCGCCTGAATGTCGCCTACGGAGCCACGGGCAATCGCGACACATGCTGGTCCACGATCTGCCATTTGCCTCCGATCTTCGACCAGACGAGGCTGTAGCGGGTGTCCAGTGCCTTCGGTTCGCCGCGCTCGTTCAAGGTGTTCAGCACCGCGTAACCGTTCTGGATCACCAGGTCGTCGTTGTAGGCACGGATGGCGGACTGCCGGATGAACAGGTGGCGACGCGGATACATGAGAAACAACTCGGTGAAGTACGCCTTGATGGCCTCCTTGCCCTCGATGCGGTAGGGCGAGAACGACGAGAGGAACGTCGCGTTGTCGGCGAACGCGGCAGCATAGGCTTCGACGTTTCCGTCCTGGAGCGCCTGGCCGCGACCCGCGGCGATCTGGGTGACCTCCTCCACGGGTCCGGCCCAGGCCATGCCGATGGATTGCAGGAACAGCAGAACGAGTGCAGCACCGATGGTTCGACTCATGATCTGTCTCCTTGGTTGGGGCCGCGCGCCCGCGGAATCGTCCACGGGCAGGCACGGCGGAAGACCATCCGGCGCCACGCTACTGGCAGTTGCCGGTCCATGTGCCCGTGGTCACCTTGCCGTCATCCACGACGACCTTCCAGGTCCCCGAGTTGTTCTTGCCCGCGAATACGCCCGTGCCACCGATCTGCGTCCACGTCCCATGATCGGCGCCGGGCTCGATGCCACCGGCATCGCTCCACGAATCGCCATCCTTGGTCTTTCGAACGCAGGCGTAGCTCAGATGGGTCTTGCCGTCTGGCGTGGTCAGCACGTAGCCGCCACATTGGCCGATGCCCGTCATGGGCGAGTTCTCGCTCGTCCCGCTGCCGCGCGCCGAGAAGATGGTGAGGGTATGCCCCTTGCCCAGATCGATCGTCTCGGCGGATTGGCCGACGTTGGTCCATCGCCCGGTACACTCCTTTGCCATCGCCGCGCCGCTCAGGATCGCACCTGCGGTCAAAGCACTTCCCCACAGCATCCAGAAGCCGGTCTTCATCGTTGTGTCCTCCGTCGGATGTCCGGGCTGTACGGAACTGCCAGTGCCAGAGCCTCAGCCCGTGAGGGCTCGGCGGGCAGCACGAGGTCGGCCTTGGCGCATTACCTGACCCGCTCCCAGTGATCGACGAGCACGCCTTCCATCGTCGCGGTCAGTGAGTCGCCTTCATAGGCCACCGCGGGTGGATCGAACGGCAACTTGTAGGAGATGCGCCCGCCTTCACGGTTGACCGGCACGCTCTTCGTCTCGCCATTGACCCCACGGGCGACCGGACCGCCACTGCCGTCGTCGAACGCCGAAGCAAGGGTCGTCTCCGTGTAGATGTTGGCGGTCAACCGATACTTCGAGATGACTCCGTAGGAAGCGGCCTTGCCGTCGGGCGTTTGCCAGAACACGTTGAGATGACGGGTGCCGTTGATGGCCGTTCCCATGCCGTACACGGCCGGCGGGACAAGCACCGTACCATCGGGCAGCACGCGCTTCACCAGCCGCCATGTGCCTTCGATGTCACCGGCATGGGCGGTGGCTCCCGCCAAGGCCAGCGCGACCAGCATCCCGGCAACCACAGGCACGACTTTCGAGAAGACTCGATTCATGGCTCACCCCCCTTGAGAGACTGCAGAGGCAGTGTGCGCGCGCGTCGCTTACAAATGACTTACCGCAAGTGCCGAGCGGTCGCGCGGCGTGGATTCAACCATCCGCGCGCAGCGCAAGATGCAGTCTTTCAGTTTCCCCGGATGGCGCCACCGCCAGCGACGCCGCCAATTGCTCGCGACAACGCCGGTAGGTATCGAGCGCCTCGGTGCGATCACCGGCGCGGCTCTGACAGGCCATCAACCGGCGATAGAGTTCCTCGGTGACCGGATCGATGTCGAGGACACGCTGGTACAGCTGGATCGCGTCGCTCACCGCACCACGTCGCTCCAGCTGATCGCCGAGCCGGCGCGTGAGCCACAGGAGCGACCGATGCCGTTGATCGCGGGGGCCGAGCATCCAGCTCTGCGTCGCTTCGTGCGCGAACAGCGGCCCGCGGTACAGCGCCAGCACCCGCCACGCGAGCGGTTCCCATTCGGCTTCCGTCGCATGGATGCTGCGCAGCCGTTCTATGCCACGATCGAACGCCCAGACGTCCACCCAGCAATAAGCCGCATCCAGTCGCAACGTACCGTCGGTCACGACCAGCGCGTCCTCGCGCCGCAACCATTTCCGCAAGCGGTACACGGCGACCTGAAGAGAATTCACGCCCGCGTCGGCCTCCGAATCCGGCCACAACGTGTCCGCCAGCAAGCGCGCGTCGATGGGGTCGGGGCCATACGCGATGAGCGCTTTCAGGAGATCCGACAGCCGGTGCCCGGACTTGCCGCCGTTGCCGCGCACGGGGGATCCGTGCACGTCGACGCCCCAGGCGCCTAGCGCGCGCACGCGCACGGACCAGGGCCAATCCTCGAAATCCGGCTCGGGACAACCGATGCCGCGATGCCGGATGAGATGGCGCACGTATTCGGACTCGATGCGATACCTCAGCGCTTCGATCAGGACCGCGGGATCGAAAGTGGAGTACCAGCTGGCCCCCCAGAAATAGCGCGTCTGTCGCAAGTCGGCGAACCCGGCCTGCATCACCTCGAAGGCACGCACCCGGTTGCCGTCCGCGAGGAGCGCGTGGGCGAGTCCAATGCGCGCGGTGCCGCGCAACCAGGGGCTGCCATGCTCGCCGATCCAGACCAGCGCGCGTTCGAAGACCGTACAGGCTTCGGCAGGTCGATGCAGCGCGATCAGGATGCGACCCAGTACCGGGGCGCAGATGATTCGATACAGCGTGTGGCCGGACGATTCGCACAGCGCTTCGACGCGCTTGATGAGATCGAGGGCTCGTTCCGCATCGCCGAGGCCGAGATGGCACTGTGCCGAATGCAGGTAGTAGCCGAAACGCAGGTGCAGCGACGGACCTTCCAGGTGCGGCCGGATCCGCTGCTCGAGTTGCGTGAGCGCCGCCGCGTACTTGCCTGCCTGCACCAGCGGCGCGACCTGACCGCGCTCGAACTCGCAGCTCAACGGCGCCAGGCCGGAATCGTCGACCAGCGAGCGGCCGCGCTCGAATATCGCCATGGCGCGTTCGCTCTCGGTCAGGTGCACGGCGTGCAACCCGCTCCACCACAGGTGAATGCTGCGGGTGCGCGGTTCGGGCTTGCCCGATTCCATCACCGGCTCGAGTCGAGCGATGAGGCGCTCCACGCCGTCGGCATCGCCGCGCCACCACAGACAGGCCATCAGCGCGGTGCCGACGTCGAGCAGCAGGTCCGGATCGCTGATCGTCTCGAGATTCTCGGCGACACGCTGCATGTGCTCCAGCATCGCAACGTCGTGGGGACGGCGGTGCAGTTCGGCCCGCAGCAGGCTCGCGGCCGCGCGTGCCGCCGGCTCGGCCGCGAGATTCCACCCGTCCTTCGCAACCAGCGCCTCGATCCGATCGATCCAGGCATCGAGGGGTCGCCAGTTCTCGCCGTCGCTGTAGAAGCTGTCGGCGATCTGCGCCGCGGCGAGCAACTGCCCGGCTGGCTCAGCTTCCTCGGTGTAACCGTCGAACGCACGCGAAAGGAGCTGGCGAGCTGCGAGCGGATTGCCCGCCGTACGGGTGACGCCGAGCCAGAAGAGCAACCGCGGCTCGGCATCGACCAGCGCCTGCGGCATCGGGACGATCCAGCCCTCGAGCGTCTGGCGCCGTCCCTGCCGGATGAGCTGGGGCGCCACCTTGCACAACAACTCCGTGTAAGCATCCCAGCTGCCGGTTTCAGCGAACAGCGCGAGTGCGTCCTGGACCTGACCGGTCGTCTGCAGCAGGGCGGCAGCGCTGGCGGTGAGGCGCTGGTGCTCCCTGGTCGACAGTTCGTCGCGGGCACGCGCCCGCAGGAACGTCCGCACCAGTGCGTGAAACTCGTAGATCGTCTCGACCCCGGCGCGCCGGCTCACGAACAGGTTGCGCCGCGCCATGGTTGCCAGCACCTTGGCTGCATCGGGATTGCCGCTGATCACCTGTCCCATCGCCGCCGTCATGCACGGCAACATCGACATCCGCATCAGCATGTCGCGCGCCTCCGCCGGCGCATCGTCGAACAGCAGCGTCGCGAAATACTCGAAGATGGTCTCCAAGTGTGTCGGCGAGGACACTGCGTTCGCGACCGGCGCGCGCCGCAGGCTCTCGGACATGAGCACGATCCCCGCGGCCCAACCGTCCACCTGGTCCTGGACCGCCTGCAGGTCGACCGATGGCGGCACGCCGAGAGCCGCCGCGAGTTGAGCGGCTTCCTCGCGCGTGAACTGGAGATGCGACCACTCGAGCTTCGCCAGCCGGCGCATCGCTGACTGCCCGGCGAAACGCGGCGGCGGTTCGAAGCGGCTGATCGCGATGATCTGCACGCCGGCCGGCGCCTGGGCCGTGGCCTCGATGACGATCTCCTGCATGGCGGTGTTCTCCGCCGCTTCGTGAAGATTGTCGAACACGACGACGAATGCGTCCGGCAACTGGCTGAACAGATCGCGAAACCAGCGCCGCGCGAAGGCCCCCAGATCGCGTGCATCGAGCGTGAAGAGTGGAGGCGTCAGCTTGGCTCCGAGCAGGCCGGTGACGGCGACGCCGAAGTAATAGAAGAATGCGGCAGGATCGGCGTCCCCGGCATCGACCTGGTACCAGAGGCACGGCAACTGCCGCGCTTCAATCCAGCTCGAGACCAGCGACGTCTTGCCGGCGCCGGGCGGAGCGGCGATCCAGACCAGCGGCTGGCCGCGCGCCTCGTCCATCCGGGCGAACAAGCGATCGCGCCGGAGCAGGCCATCGGTTCCGGGTCGGGTGAACTTTGCGAAACGAGCCTCAGGCATGACGCCTCGCATGCGATCGTCGTGTTTCCATGCTACCGCGGCTGGCCGCAAGCGCGGGACAGCCCGGCGGGGCCACCCCGCAGTAACCCGCTATTGCTTGAGCTCGATCAAGATCGCATCGCTCGGTTCGAGGTGTTCGTGGGCATGAGTGACCGCCGGCCGGTACAGCGTGTCGCCGTCCTTGCCCTGGGTCTCGGAAATCTTGCCGTCTTCGGCTGTCCAGCGCACCTTCCCGCTCTTGATCACGTAGACGACCGAGGCCGGATGCGTGTGCATCGGGATCTTGTCGCCCTTGTTCATCTTCACTTCGATGATCCTGACCTTGTCGTTATCGATCAATACCTTGGTCTGCTTCGGGGCGGCTTCGAGGAAATCCATCGCGACCGCCGGTGCAGCGACCAGGGACAACAACAATGCCGATGCCGTCCAGGCGGCCGGCGCGGAGAACTGTGTCATGGCGTCCCCTCCACGGTTGGTTGGGCCCGGAACCTTCGAGGCATGGACGACCGCGATCGGGTCGGTCTCGACCGGCCTCGGGCAACTGCACTGTGCGACGCCCGGGCTTACGGTTGACCTACGGATTGGCCAATCCGCCCCGTACCTGGGGCCCGGGGTGAAGTCCCCCGACGCTGTTGCCGTTCGCGGCCTGGCGGAAGCCCTAGCGTCTCAGGATCTTTGCCGTGACGCCGCGCAACATCCACGCGACCCCTCCCGGCATCAGATAGATGAACACCAGCAGCACGGCGCCGTAGATTGCCCAGGGCGCGGCTTTCGAGATCTGATCGGCGAAATTCGGCACGAACTGGATGAAGAGTGCCCCCCAGATGGCCCCCGACAAGGTGGCCAGCCCGCCCACCACGATGCCGACGACGAAGCTGATCGACAGGAACGCGGTAAAGCTGTCGGGCGCCACGAACTGCACGGCGATCGCGCCGAGAGCGCCGCCGATGCCGGTGTAGAGCGCGCTGATGCCGAAGGCGGTGCTCTTGTAGACGGCACCGTTCACGCCCATGGCTTCCGCGGCGATGGGTTGGTCCCGTAGCGCGATCAACGCGCGGCCGGTCCTGCCGCGCAGGATGTTCCACGCGACGACGAACAGCACGACCGCCACGAACAGCGTGAAGAGGTACAGCCAGCGATCCTGGGACAGCGGCAGGCCGAAGGGCGGATCGGGCTTCATGATCACGATACCCTGGACGCCGCCGGTCCATTCCTCGAGGCGCTTGTACTTCAGCAACTGCGGTGTGGCCACGGCCAGCGCGAAGGTCGCCAGCGCAAGGTAATGCCCCTGCAGTCGCAGCGCCGGCAGCCCGAACAGGAAGCCGAATACGAAGCAGATGAAGCCGGCCGCCGGCAACGTGGCCCAATACGGCACGCCAAAGCGATCCATGAGAATCGCGGCGGTGTACGCCCCGATCGCGAAGAACGCCCCGTGACCGAGCGAGATCTGGCCGTTGTAGCCGGTCAGGATGTTGAGCCCCAGCAGCACGATCGCGTAGACTATCGCCTGCGTGAACTGGAAGGTACGGTAGTCGGACAGGAAGAACGGCAGGACGGCCAGCGCGAGCACGACCAGCAGCATGCCGATCATTCGCCGACCGTCGAGCCCTCCGTCCGTTCTCACGTCATGCGCCTCATACGCGAGTCACGATGACGCGCCCGAAGAACCCGGACGGCTTGAACAGCAGGACAGCGACGATCAGCACGAGGGCCACGGTGAGCTTGAGTTCGGTACCGATCACGTATGCACCGAGCAGGTTCTCCGCGACACCGACGATGAATCCGCCGAGCACCGCGCCGAAGGGGTTGTCGATACCGCCCAGCAACGCCGCGGCGAAGGCGTACAACAGCACGCCCGCCATCATGTTCGGATCGAGGTAGACCACCGGCGCGACCATCATGCCCGCGATCGCCCCGATGGTGGCCGCCAGCCCCCAGCCGAGAGCGAGCATCCAGCCCACGCGGATCCCCGCGAGGCGACTCGACACCGGGTTCTGCGCGGCCGCGCGCATCGCGAGCCCGAGCGGGGTGAAGCGGAAGAACGCGTAGAGCAGGATCAGCACGACGAACGTGACGCCGATGGTTCCCATCTCGTGCGGCGACATGTACGGGTTCTGCGGAAAGAAGCTGCCGCCGAACGGTGACGGAAACGACTTGATGGTGTACGTGTAGATCCAGCCGGCGAGGCTGTTGAAGATCACCAGCAACGCGATGAAGACGATCACCACCGACAGCACCGGCGCCCGCTCCACCGGGCGGATGACGATGCGCTCGATCAGGATGCCGGCGACGAAGGAGACACCGAGTGTCGCGACGAAGGCGATCCAGTAGGGAAAGCCGGCGTTGATGAACGTCCAGGCGAGGTAGGTGGAAAACATCGCCATCTCGCCCTGGGCGAAATTGATGTGGTGCGTGGACTGGTAAATCATGACCAGCGCCAGCGCGAGACTGGCGTAGATGCCGCCTGCAGCGAGGCCGGAGAGGATCTGGTGAAGGAAGGCTTCCATCACGCGCTCCAGCGGACGTCCAAGGCAACTGCATTCACCACGAAGGACGCGAAGAGCACGAAGGAAACCCGTAAAGGGAAACGCCGTTGAATGCCCGCGGAAGCGCCGCAACCCGCCGGCGCCCGACTCGCTCCCGCCATTCGCTTTCCTTCGTGCACCTTCGTGTCCTTCGCGTCCTTCGTGTTGAAAGAGTCTTGTCTTTACGCACTACAACGCAGGCCTCCGCCGAAACCACGGCTGCGCCGCCTCGAACTGCGCCGCCAGCCGGAACAGCGTCGCCTCATCGCCGTAGCGACCGACAATCTGCACGCCCACCGGCAGTCCGTCCGCGGTCCAGTGCAGCGGCAGCGACGCCGCCGGGTTGCCGCTCGCATTGAACACGCTGGTGAACATGGTCGCGCGCGCGAGCTTCGGGCCTTCGGCGCCCGGATCGTCGGTGGTCATGCGGAAATGCCCAAGCGGCACCGGCGGGTCCGGCATCGTCGGCGTCATCAGCACGTCGAACTCCGTGAAGAACGCACCGACGCTGCGACCCACCCGCTGCATCGTCTGCACGGCTGTCGCGTACTCCATGGCCGATTTCTGTTGACCCAGCGTGGCGAGCAACCAGGTAATGGTCTCGAAACCCTCCGCTGCCAACGGCTTCCTCATGCGCGCCGCGTGCTTGTGCATCGTCATCGCGACGTTGCCGCCGATGATCGTGCGGAACGCCTCGCCGTAGCTTTCGTCCGCGAAGCGCGGCGCCACTTCCTCGACGGCATGCCCGGCATTCTCGGCGAGTGCTGCCGCCGCACGCAGAGCCTGCGCCACTTCCGGATGCACCGGCACGCCGTCGGCGGTGGCATCCATCACGCCGATGCGCAGCCGGCCGGGTTCGGCACCCACTTCATCCAGGAACGAACGGCGCGGATGGGCTGCGTAATATGGCGCCCCGATATCGGGCCCGCGAGTGATGTCGAGCAGCGCCGCACTGTCGCGCACGCTGCGGGACACGACGTGTTCCGTGGACATGCCGGACCAGCCATCGCCCCGATCCGGGCCGGCCGGATTGCGCGCTCGCGTCGGCTTCAAGCCGAACAGGCCGCAGCACGACGCCGGAATGCGGATCGACCCGCCGCCGTCGCTCGCGTGGGCGACCGGCACGATGCCGGCCGCGACCGCCGCGGCGCTGCCGCCGCTCGAACCCCCGGTGGAGAACGCGACGTTCCACGGATTGCGCGCCGCACCGAACGCGCGCGGTTCGGTCGTCACCGTGAGACCGAACTCCGGCGTGTTGGTCTTGCCGAACAGGACGAGACCGGCGCGCCGATACCGCCCGACCATCTCCGTGTCGTGATCGGCCACGTTGTCGTCGAAGAAGCGCGACCCGTTGCTGGTCACCGTCCCCGTGATGGTCGCGTAGAGATCCTTGATGAGAAAGGGCACGCCGTGCATCGGGCCACGCGGCAGGCCATCGGTCACGAAGCGGCGCGCGAGTTCGCGGTGGTCCTGCGTCACCGCGTTGATCGCAGGGTTCACTTCATCGAGGCGTTCGAGCGCCGCGTCGAGCAACTCCGCCGGCGACACGTCACCGCGGGCCACCTGCGCGGCGAGGGCCACGGCGTCGAACTGTTCGTACTCGGAGTCCATGGCGCGCCTCAGTAGCCCAGGTAAGCACGACGCACGGTCTCGTCGTCGCGGATTTGCGCTGCCGGGCCGCCCAGCACCACCTTGCCGGTCTCCAGCAGGTGCGCCTGGTCGGCGAGTTCGAGCGCGAGCTTGGCATTCTGTTCGACCAGCAGGATGCTCACCTTCTCCTCGCGATTGACGGTACGCATGATGCGGAAGATATCCTGCACCACCAGAGGTGCCAGGCCGAACGACGGTTCGTCGAGGACCAGCAACTTGGGCCGCAACATCAGCGCGCGGGCGATCGCGAGCATCTGTTGTTCGCCGCCCGACAAGGTGCCGGCCTGCTGCGAGCCGCGCTCGCGCAAGCGCGGGAAGTAGCCGTACATGCGATCCATGTCAGCAGCGACGGCCTTGCGGTCCCGCCGGGTCAGCGCACCGACGCGCAGGTTCTCGTCGGTCGTGAGCTGGACGAAGGTGCCGCGGCCGTCGGGCACGTGTGCCAGGCCGAGGCGCACGATGTCTTCCGTGGCGCGCGTGTCGATGCGCTCGCCCGCGAAGCTCACGCTGCCGCGGCGGCGGATCATGCCGCAGACCGCGCGCAGTGTCGTCGTCTTGCCCGCACCGTTGGCCCCGAGCAACGCCGTGATGCCGCCCTCTTCCACCGTGAACGAGATACCGCTCAGCACGTTGGTGGGTCCGTAGCCTGCATGCAGGTCGGTGACCTCGAGCAGGGCGCTCATCGGGCCCAGCCCTCGCCGGGCCGCTCCAAGAGGGCTGGCCCCTTCGGGGGGGTATCACTCATGCCTCAGCCCCGAGGTAGGCGCGGATCACTTCCGGGTCGCGCTGCACTTCGGCCGGCAAGCCGTCGGCGATCTTGCGACCGAAGTCCAGCGCCACCACCTTGTCCGACACGCGCATGACCAGGTTCATGTGGTGTTCCACCAGCAGCACGGTGAGCTTCACCTCGTCGCGCAGGCGGCGGATCAGCGACATCAGTGTCTCGACCTCTTCGTGGTTGAGACCGGCTGCGGGCTCGTCCAGCAGCAGCAGCTTCGGGTTTGCCGCCATAGCGCGTGCGAGCTCGACGCGCTTCTGCGTACCGAAGGGCAGGTCCGACACGAGCGTGGCGGCCACGGCGTCGAGTTCCAGCAGCGCGATCAGTTCGCGCGCACGAGCCAGCACGCGCCCTTCTTCGCGGCGCACCAAGGGCAAGCGCAACGCATTCGCGACGAACCCGCCGCGACTCGCCGCATGCGCACCGAGCATTACGTTCTCGAGCACCGACAGGGTGCGGAACAGCGCCAGGTTCTGGAAGGTGCGGCCGATACCCAGGTCGGCGATCCGGTGCCTCGGCACCGCAGCGATCGATCGCCCGTCGAACTCGATCGAGCCCTTCTCGAATCGATACAGGCGCGAGAGGCAGTTGAAGAGGGTGGTCTTGCCGGCGCCGTTGGGGCCGATCAGCCCGCAGATCTGACCGGTGTCCACGTCGAAGCTGACATCGTCGAGGGCGACGATGCCGCCGAAGCGGACGGTGACGTTGCGCACGCCGAGCAGGGAGGCCATGGTCTCTTGTCGTTGTCGATGTTGCGGTGCGCAACCCGGAACCGAATGCCGCGGCGATACTGACACACGGAAAATTCGCGCGCAATGCGGCAGGGCCCGCATTGTGTTCGCTGCGCGCTTTGCCGAATAATCCGCGCACACTACGGATAGCGGGTGCGCACTGCACATCTCGAGGAGAGGACGAATATGGATTCGACGCAGGTCCCGTACTGGCCGCGGGAGTTGCCGCGCCACATCGAGCAACCGCGCACGTCGGTGCACTACAACCTCGAAGTGTCGGCGCACCGCTATCCGGACAAGCCGCTTTGCATCTTCTACGACTCGCCGCTTGCATATCGGCAGGCGTGGATCGAAGTGCTCGAACTCGCGGGTTTCCTGCGCGCACGCTGCGGCGTGAAACGCGGCGATCGCGTGCTGCTCTTCATGCAGAACAGCCCGCAGTTCCTCCTGAGCTACTACGCGATCCTGCGAGCGGACGCGATGGTCGTGCCGGTCAACCCGATGAACCTCACCGACGAGCTCCGACACTACGTCGAGGATGCCGACGCCACGACCGCGATCGTAGGCCAGGAGCTGTTCGCCCAGGTGCAGCCTCTGCTGGGCGCCGGCGGGCTGCAACACGCGATCGTCGCGGCCTATTCCGATTACATCACGCAGCCCACCGATCTCAAGGTGCCCGAGCATTGCGCTGCACCACGGGCCTCGATCTCCGGGCCCGGTATCACGCTGTGGCGCGATGCGCTCGACGCGAAACTCGCCCCGGGCGCCACCGAGGCCGGCCCCGACGACCTGTGCGTGATGCCGTACACCTCGGGCACCACGGGGCTCCCCAAGGGCTGCATCCACACCCACGGCACGGTGATGAACACCATCGTCGCCGGCGCGCTCTGGTTCCGGATGATTCCGGACTCGTCGATCCTCGCGACCCTGCCCTACTTCCACGTCACGGGGATGCAGGGCAGCATGAACAGCCCGATCTACGGCGGCTGCACCATCGTGATGATGCAGCGCTGGGATCGCGAGACCGCCGCGAAGCTGATCGAGCGCCATCGCGTGCAGGGGTGGACCAACATCTCGACGATGGCGATCGACTTCCTCTCGAACCCGGAGCTCGGCCGGTACGACCTGTCGAGCCTGCAGCGCATAGGCGGTGGCGGTGCCGCGATGCCCGAGGCGGTGGCACAGCGCTTGAAGGACCTGATCGGGCTCGACTACATCGAAGGCTACGGGCTCTCCGAGACCATTGCGCCGACGCACATCAATCCGCCCGAGCGACCGAAGAAGCAATGCCTCGGCATCCCCATCTTCGACACCGACGTGCGCGTGGTGAACCCCGACACGCTCGAGGAACTCGGCGTGAACGAGGTGGGCGAGATCGTGTCCGCGGGCGGCCAGATCTTCAAGGGATACTGGAAGAATCCGCAAGCCACCGCCGCCGCGTTCTTCGAGCGCGACGGCAAGCGCTTCTTCCGCACCGGCGATCTGGGCCGCCGCGACGAGGAGGGCTACTTCTTCATCGTCGACCGTCTGAAGCGAATGATCAACGCCGCCGGCTACAAGGTCTGGCCGGCGGAAGTCGAGACGATGCTGTACCGCCATCCGGACGTGCAGGAAGCGTGCATCGTCGGCACGCCGGACGCGAGTCGCGGCGAAACCGTGAAGGCCTTCATCGTCCTCAAGTCCGGGCGCAAGGGCAGCGTGGGCTCGGAAGACATCATCGCCTGGGCACGCGAACACATGGCCGCGTACAAGATTCCGCGCGTGATTGAGTTCGCCGACACGCTGCCGAAGTCCGCGACCGGCAAGGTGCAGTGGCGGCTGCTGCAGGAGAAGGAGTTCGCGAAGGTTTGAGAGGGGGTGGCCCCCACCCCAGCCCTCCCCCGGCGAAGCCGGGGGGAAGGTCGGGATGGGGGCAGCGCTCGTCGCGAACAGAGGCTGTCTCCTAACCAGCTTCCGCCGCCGCAAATTTCGTCATCAGCATATCGAGAAACGCGCGGACCGCCGGCACCATCCCGCGCCGGCTGACGTAGACCGCCTGCAGGGTCGCCGGTGGCTGGCTCCAATCGGCGAGCAGCGGTACCAGCCGGCCGGCCCGGATGTCGTCCAGACAGAAGGCGGCCGGCAACATCGTCGCGCCGAGCCCCGCGAGCGCGGAGTTGCGCAGCACCTCGAAGCTGTCGGTCATGAGGCGTGCCGGCAGCGCGACGTCGCGCCGCGCGCCACCCGGCCCCACCAGTGCGAGGCGGGTCGTGCCATCGGGGCTGCCGAACCCCATCATCGGCAACCGGTCGAGATCGTCGGGGTCATCGATGGGGCCACGGTCTTCGAGCACTTCCGGATGCACGACCAGCATCAGCGGTGCCGGCTGCAAGCGCCGGACTACCAGCCCGGGCTCCTCGTCGTCGGCCGCGCGGACCCGCAGTGCGATATCGACCCCCTCTTCGATCAACTGGACTCTGCGGTTGGTCACGATCAGGTCGAGGTTCACCTCGGGATAGGCCGTCAGGAACTCCGGCACCATCGTCCCCACCTCGCTCTGGGCAAGCCCCACCAGGCAACTCACGCGCAACAGGCCGCTCGGGACGCGTCGCACCCGATCGACCGCCTCGGCGGCGGCATCGGCCTCGGCCATCACGTTCTGCGCGTGCTGGTAGTACAGCCGGCCGACGTCGGTCAGGGCGAGCCGCCGTGTGGTCCGCTGCAGCAGGCGGACGCCCAGCACGGACTCCAGGAGCGCAACCCGGCGCGACAGGCGCGACTTGGGCAGACCCAGGCTGCGCGCCGCCGCCGCGAAACTGCCCTTCTCGACCACCTTGGCGAAGTAATAGAGGTCGTTCAGATCCTGCATCGCAGCCTCGATTGTCCTATTTGCAGGACAATGTATCGCAGTTTCACCCACTACTCCATGTTTGATAGCACCAGCATGATGAATCCCATGGAAGACGACCGCCGACCGGCGGCCGAACCCACCGAAGAAAGGAATTCTCATGAACGTGCTGCATCTCGACTCGAGCATCCTGGGCGACGCTTCGGCATCGCGCGCATTGACCCGATCGGTCGTCGACGGTCTGCGCACCGTGGACCGTCAAGTGAACGTGGTACAGCGCGACCTGGGCACTGCACCCATCGCACATCTGACGCCACAGGTGCTGGCCACCCGCGGCACTCCCGCCGATCTCCTGAACGACGTGCAGGACCGCGAAGCCCGGCTGGATGCCGACCTGCTGCGCGAACTCGACTGGGCCGACGTGCTGGTGATCGGAGCGCCGCTCTACAACTTCACGATCCCCACCGGCCTGAAAGCGTGGATCGACCGCGTCACGATCGCCGGCAAGACCTTCCGCTACACGGCGCAGGGCCCCGAAGGCCTGCTGAAGGGCAAGAGAGCCATCGTCGTTGCCACCAGTGGCGGCGTACACGGCGGTTCGCCCGTGGACACGATGCACGTCGGTTACCTGAAAACGCTGCTCGGCTTCGTCGGCATCACGGACGTCGAGGTCATCCGCGCCGCCGGACTGGGCATGGGCCCCGAAGTTCGCGCCCAGGCGATGGCGGATGCGCGCTCACGGATCGACTCGATGTTCGTCGCTGCGGCCGCATGACCTGACTCATCCCCTCGCCGCTGCAACCAGGACGGGCACCCCGCGCGGTGCCCGTTTCCATTGCGCTCGCCCACCGGAATCCTGATCCGATCCCGTCGATGAAATACACTCTGTGTCCCGATCGACCTTCCGATCCTGCAAGCACCGCAAGCCGCCGTCCCCCATGCCCGCACCGCACTTGAAGCACTGGCCCAAGCAGCTTCCGCAACACCTCACGCTGCCCGACACCAGCCTCTGGACCAATCTCGCGATATCCGGGCAACGCTATCCACACAAGGCGGTATCGGTGTTCTTCGACACGCGCCTCACGTACCAGCATTTCGTCGCCGAGGCCGAGGCGCTCGCGGGCTACCTCCAGCACGACTGCGGCATCGCACGCGGCGACCGCGTGCTGCTCGACATGCAGAACTCGCCGCAGTTCGTGCTCGCCTACTACGCGATCCTGCGGGCCGATGCAGTGGTCGTTCCGGTTTCACCGATGAACGTCACCGACGAACTGGAGCACTACTTCGACGACAGCGGTGCGTCCGTCGCGATCCTGGGACAGGAGCTGTTCCGACACTTGAAGCCACTCATGGGCACGCGCGTCAAACGCGCCATAGTGGCCGCGTACTCGGACCATCTCACCGCCGCGACGGAACTCAACGTCCCGGAATTCATCCGCGCGCCGCGCGAGCCCGTCACCGACGCCGGCGCGATCGCATGGACCGACGCGATCGCCATCGGCCGCGCGCCGCGCGCACCCACCGCGGGTCCCGACGACCTTGCCGCAATCCTCTACACCTCCGGCACCACCGGCAAGCCGAAGGGTTGCATGCACACGCATCGCACGCTCATGTGCACCGCCGTCGGCGGCGCGCTCTGGGAAGGCATGATGCAGGACTCGGTGGTGCTCGCGACTGCGCCGATGTTCCACGTGACCGGCATGCAGCACAGCATGAACGCCGGCCTGTACGCGGGCGCGACCATCGCGTTCCTGCCACGCTGGGATCCAGCCGCGGCGGGCTACCTGATCGAGCGCTATCACGTGACGCACTGGGCCAACGTGCCGACGATGGTGGTGGACCTGCTCGCGCACCCGTCCACCGCCGACCGCGACCTTTCCTCGCTGCAGAACGTGTTCGGCGGCGGCGCCTCGATGCCCGAGGCCGTCGCGGCACAACTCCAGGCGCGCTGCGGCATCGAGTACATGGAAGCCTACGGCATGACCGAGACCATCTCGCAGACGCACGTGAATCCGCCGCAGCAGTTGCGCAAGCAATGCCTCGGCATCCCGACCTTCGACACGGACTCGTTCGTGATCGACCCGGAGACGCTGAAGCCCCTGCCGCCGGGCGAAGTGGGCGAGATCGTCTCGGCCGGCCCGCAACTGATGCAGGGCTACTGGAACAACCCGGAGGCGACGCGCGCCACGTTCCTCGAGTTCGAGGGTCGCACCTATCTGCGCACCGGCGATCTCGGCCGCATGGACGAGGACGGCTTCTTCTACATCGCCGACCGGCTGAAGCGGATGATCAACGCCTCGGGTTACAAGGTGTGGCCGGCGGAGCTCGAGGCGACGCTGTACAAGCACCCCGACATCAAGGAAGTCGCGATCGTCTCCGCCCCCGACGGCCGGCGCGGCGAAACGGTGAAGGCCTACGTCGTGCTGAAGGACGGCGCGCGGGGCAAGGTGCAGGCCGACGACATCGTGGCCTGGTCGCGCCAGCACATGGCGGCCTACAAGGTGCCGCGGCAGGTGGAGTTCACCGACGCCCTGCCGCGCTCGGGCACCGGCAAGATCCAGTGGCGGACCCTGCAGGACAAGGAGTGGGGCCGCTGACGCCGCGTGGCACCTGACCCAGTTCCACCGCGCAACGTCCGCCGCGCACGCAGAAGGACCGGACCATGACCCGACGTTTCGCCGAACTCGCTTTCACGCCGAACGTGTGTGCACAACAGGCACGCCGCGGGTCGCGCACGCAATACGCCCGCATGCAGGGCGCGGACGGGCCACCCGATCGCCTGGGACCCGACGAAGCCGGGTTCCTCGAAGAGGCCGACAGCTGCTACCTCGCCACGGTGAGCGAGACGGGGTGGCCCTACGTCCAGCACCGCGGCGGACCCAAGGGCTTCCTCACCGTGCTGTCGCCTGAGCGGATCGCGTTCGCGGACTTCCGCGGCAATCTCCAGTACGTCAGCGCCGGGAATGCGGCCGGCAACGATCGCGTCGCACTCATCGTGATGGACTACGTGCATCGCAACCGCCTCAAGCTGCTCGGCCATCTGCACTTCGTGGACGTGAACGAGGCCGATGCGGAGGTGGTGCGCAAGGTGTCGCCATCCGGCTACTCCGCCGTGGTCGAGCGGATTGCCATGATCGACGTGGCAGCCTTCGACTGGAACTGCCCGCAACACATCACGCAACGGTATTCGAGGCAGCAGGTGGAGGTCATGATCGACTCCTTGCGCGCCCAGATCGCCAGCCTCGAGCAGAAGCTCGAGGAGACCCGGGGGCGCGGCAGCCAGGCCGACTGACTCCGACGCGGACATGCAGCCCGGAGCCAGCGCTCGCTGCCAAGGTACAATCCGGGTCCATCGCGGCACCTCGCCCGCTAAGCGTTTTCCCGATCCCCGGGTGGCCCGGCCCGGATCCGCCAGAAAGGACGACTTCGTGAAATCCCTGTTCCAACTCACCGCCGCCGGTCTGTTGATCGCCTTCGTGACCGGCTGCGCCTCCACGAACAATTCCATGCAGGAATCAGGATTCGAAGATCGCCCAGCCGTGGATCTGCGCCATCGCCGGCGCACTGGTGGCGGGCGGACTCGCATCGACCGAGAACAAGGAATCGGCGCTGATCGGTGCCGCCGTGGGTGGCGGTCTGGGCTGGTGGGCCTGCCGCAGCATGGAAAAGCCGCTGCCGGATGCCGACAAGGACGGCGTACCCGACAAGGTCGACATGTGCCCCGACACGCCGTCGGGTTCGCAGGTCACGCCGAACGGCTGCGACGTGAACATCGACACGGATGGTGATGGAATTCCCGATCGCAACGACAAGTGCGCTGCCACGCTGAAGGGCCTGGAAGTGGACTCGACCGGCTGCCCGGTGAACAAGGATGCCGACGGCGACGGCGTGCCGGACGACCTCGACATGTGCATCAACACGCCCGCCGGCGCGAAGGTCCTTGCCAACGGCTGCGAGGAAGACACGGACGGCGATGGTGTTCCCGACACGTCTGACCGCTGCGCCGGCACCCCGCGCGAAGTCAAGGTGGGGTCCGACGGATGCGCGCTCGATACCGATGCCGACGGCGTTCCGGACGTGCTCGATCGCTGCCCCGACACCAAGCCCGCAGTGAAGGTCGATACGGCCGGCTGCGAAATGCTCTCGTCCAAGTCCGCATCTCCGCCCGTCGCTCCGATCAAGGACAAGATGGTCCTGAAGGGTGTCAATTTCGAATCGGGCTCGGCGACGATCACACGGGATTCCTTCCCCACGCTCGACAACGTGGCCCTGCAGCTCAAGGCGAGTCCGGGCACGAAGGTGGAAATTGCCGGCTTCACCGACAACTCCGGCACGGACGTGCTGAACCGTGCACTGTCGCAGCGCCGTGCCGAAATGGTGATGTCCTATCTCATCTCCAAGGGCGTCCCAGCCGCGAACCTGGTCGCGAAAGGCTACGGCCCCGATCAACCCATCGCCGACAACGCATCCGATGACGGCCGTGCGCAGAATCGCCGGGTCGAACTGCGGCTGCTCGGCAACTAGGTACCGAGCATGAAGCCACGACGGGCGCTGCGAAACTCGCGGCGCCCGTTGTGCTTGCGGCCAGGAACACGCAGATGAACGCTCCCGCCTTCGCACCGCTGGACGCCGCCATCGAGGCCGAGCTGCTTGCCTCGGTGGACGCACTCGAGCCTGACCTGGTCGCGCTCCTGGCCACCCTCGTGCGCTTTCCGAGCCTCATGGGCGAGGAGACTTCGGCACAGGACTACATGGAGGGGCTCTTCCGCGGACTGGGTCTCAAGGTCGATCGTTTCGAAGTGCGCGACGACGATCTGAAGGCCATGCCCGGCTACGCGCCGCCCACCGGTCATTGGGCGCGGCACGACAACGTCGTGGGTGCACACCTACCGCGCGCGACGATCGGACGCTCGCTCATCCTGAACGGTCACATCGACGTCGTGCCGATCGGTGCCGCCGAGCTCTGGAGTGCCCCGCCGTTCGAACCGGTGGTTCGCGACGGACGCCTGTACGGGCGCGGCGCCGGCGACATGAAGGCCGGTATCGCTGCCTACGTGATCGCGTTCGAGGCACTGCAGCGCATCGGCATGCAACCGGCGGCCCCGGTGTGGCTGCAATCGGTGGTCGAAGAGGAATGCACCGGCAACGGCGCGCTCGCGTGCCTGCATCGCGGCTATCGCGCCGACGCGGCATTGATACCGGAACCGTTCGATCACGCCATCCTGCACGCGCAGGTGGGGGTGATCTGGCTCGCGGTGGATGTGTACGGCCGTCCGGCGCACGTGCTCAATGTGAAGAGCGGCATCAATGCGATCGAAGCCGCGTTCGCGCTGTATCAGGGCCTCACCACGTTGCGCGACGAATGGAATCGTCCGGAGCGACGGCACACCGCCTACGCGGACCACGAACACTCGATCAATTTCAATCTCGGCCGCATCCACGGCGGCGAGTGGGCCTCGTCGGTGCCGACCAAGTGCACCATCGAAGTCCGTTGCGGCATTCCGGTGGGCATGGCCGCGGCCGATGGCCGTGCGGCCATCGAGGATCGCATCGCCCGCACGTTGCAGACCGACCCGCGACTCGCTGGCGTGCAGCACCGCGTGCGCTATGCCGGTTTCCAGTCCGAAGGGTGCGTCGTGCCCAAGGACCTGCCGATGATGCAACTGCTCGCGCAGACCCACGAGCGCGTGATGGGCTCGCCACCGGGCTGGCTCGCCAGCACCGCCACCACGGATGCGCGCGTGTTCAATCTGTACGGCGCCACCCCCGCCACCTGCTACGGCCCGGAAGCCACGCACATCCATGGCATCGACGAATCGGTCTCGTTGCCGAGTACCCTCAAGGTAGCCCGGGTGCTGGCGCTCTACATCGCGCGCTGGTGCGGCCTGGAGAAGCGCGGGCGATGAACGCGCGCTGCACGCTGCTGGCGGCGGTCGTTCTCGGACTCGCCGGCTGCGCGCAGCAACCCATCACCGAGCACGAGGCCACACCGGTCCTCGAACCCGGGCAGCAACCGTCGCCGGCGCAATCACGCGCGGGTGACGCCGCCATCTTCGCCATGGCCCAACTGGGCAGCCCGTACAAGTACGGCGGCACGTCGCCCGCGGGCTTCGACTGCAGCGGGCTGGTGCGCTACAGCTACGGCCTCGTCGGAGTCACCTTGCCGCGCGACACGCGCGAACAGCGCAAGGTGACCCGCCGCCTCGAACCGGACGAAGATTGGACGGCCGGCGACCTGCTGTTCTTCCGATTCGGCGGCAAGAACGGACTGCACGTCGGCGTGTGGGTCGGCAATGGCGAGTTCGTGCATGCCCCCTCGAGTGGCGGCAAGGTGCGCGTGGAGCGTTTCGACGCGCCGCACTGGCAGAAGCGTTTCATCGAAGCCCGGCGGGTCGAATCCGCCGCCTGACCGGGACTTCGAGCAGCGTTGTCCGGGAGCAGCGTCTTGCCGTAGCATCGGCGCCGGCTGCCCACGCAAGGAAGTCACGCCGGCGGCATGACCACCATCAACAGGAGATCCCTCGCATGAGCTTCGTGTCGGAATTTCGCGAATTCGCGATGAAAGGCAACGTCGTCGACCTCGCCGTAGGCGTGATCATCGGCGGTGCGTTCGGCAAGATCGTCGATTCCATCGTTGGCGATCTCATCATGCCGGTGGTGGGCCGCATCTTCGGCGGCCTCGACTTCAGCAACTTCTTCATCGCCTTGAAGGATGTGCCGCCGGGCACGGCCATGACTCTCGCCGAAGTGAAGAAGGCCGGCGTGCCGGTGTTCGCCTACGGCAACTTCATCACCATTTCGATCAACTTCATCCTGCTCGCCTTCATCATCTTTCTCATGATCAAGCAGATGAACCGGATGAAGCGCGCCGAGCCGGCACCACCGGCACCGCCGACACCGGAGGAAGTGCTGCTGCTGCGCGAGATCCGCGACAACTTGAAGCGCTGACGCTGCCATCGGTCTGCGCCGAGAGAACCTTCACGGTTGGCCTGAAGGCAGCTCTCAACGCGGCGGACACGGCGGACGCGGCGGAAACCCGGAAGCAAAATCTGCAGGTTCCGCCTTACCCCGCGTCCGCCGCGTTGATCGGGGGTGCACAGCCCTCCTGTATCCAGCCTCGCGGCGCGGAACCGGTCACTGCGCGGCGTCTGTGCACGCCGCGCTCATTTCGGCGCAGGCTCCGGCTTTGCCGATTCGGGCTTTGACGCTTCGGACTTCGGCGCGGCCTCGGCCTTCGGGGCTTCCACGATCTGCACACCGGCAGGCGGCACGAACAGCGTCTTGTCCACCGCAAGTCCGCGCTCGTAGCGAAGGTAGCGCACCGCGAGCGCCCGCTCTCCCACCGTCACGACCACCTGGAACGGTACGCCGTCGGACTTGCGCGTGAAGAGCGACATCTTGCGTCCCGCCACCTCCACGGTGGTTTCGATGCAGGTGATGCCGGCCACGGATTTTTCGCCCGCTTCCTTCGCGCCCTTCTCGCGGAAGTATTCCACTTCACTGCCCATCTCGAGCTTGGCGATCTCGTCGTTGCCGTCGGCGGTGAAGACGGGGAACTTGACCTTGTAGGTCGGTCCCGGGTCGAGTTCATGCTTGCCGCGCTTGGCCACGCGATCGATCACCCAGATGTCAGGCTGCGCCACGACCACCAGGCGCTGTTCGCCGTTGTCGGGATTGACCACCTCCTCGAGGCGCAGGTGGGTGTCGCCCACCCGCCAGACCTTCTTGGGCTGCGCAAGGAAGCTGTCGGGAGCGAGCCCGAAGGCGACGAGCTGATACTCGATGAACAGCATCTTCGCATCGTCGGCAGCGCGTACCGGGGCGCCGGCCGCCAGCAGCAACGCCAGCGTAGCGAACCGCAACCAATGTCGCATCCTAGTTCCGTCCATGTCGTCCTCCATCGATCGGCGTGAAGGCCGCCGGTGTCCGAATGTATCGGATGATACCGGCTCACCCACCTTCTTGAGAGGCATCGAAGGGCTGAGGTGTCAGTGACCGCGGCGGGAGCGCCACAGGATTCGCCCCCTCGGGGGGAGAGGCCGCAGGCCTATCGGGGGGGCGTCACCTCGCCACCGGCTCCGCCCTTCCGATTCGCGGGACGCGCCGCACGGCGAGATCGAGCAGGTAGCCGAGCAGCGCCAGCGCCGCGAACCACGGCCACAAGGCAAGCGGTCGCGTTGCGCGGTCACCGAGTGGCGCGAACACGTCCGCCGGTTCCGGCGCGAACTTGCCGCCGGTCTGTTCGGCGATCGCCTGCAGCAGGGCCTCGTCGGGCGGCCGCAAGCGCAGTTCGTCAGGATAGGGCCGGTGCAATGCCTGCACCCCCGCGCGCGCCACGAGGGCCTTAGGCACGCCGCCGCCCTCGATCAACTCGAAACGCCAGGGCGCGCGGCCAGTTCCAGCAAGCGGCATGCGGACTTCGTATCGCCCCGGGCCGACCTGCGACATGGGCACCACGCGCGTCGCGCCGTCGGGCAGCGTCGCCTTCACCTGGGGCCGCAGGTCGTTGCGGAAGCCACCGCCGGCATCGAGTGCGGCCAGGCGAATGACGGCACCCGAGTCGTCGCGCGTTGCCTCGAAACGCACGTCTTCCCCGGCGTCGCGGCGCATCGTCTCGCGCACGAGCTGGCTCCACAGCTTGCCGTAGCCGGGCCAGCCCAGCCAGTCGGCTGCCCAGCGGTTCTTCGCATCCGACGTGAACACAGCCGTCTTGCCGAGACCATACTGCCAGCGCGCCAGCAAGGGGGCACCGGTCTCGGTCGAGAGCGTGAGTTCGGCACCGTCCTTCAGCTTCGTGCTGGCGTAGCCGCGCAGCCGTGGCGCGCGCTCGAAGTCGATGCCGCGGATCGCTTCGGCCTTGCGGCGCGGTACCGCGCGCACCGGTTCCTCCACCAGACTCTCGTTGACGATCCGCTTGGTCTCGTCGATGAAGATCTTCGGCACCAGATCGGGGCTCACCGTGTAGTAGTGGCGGCCCTTGCCCCAATTGGCGATGCTCTCCATCAACGCCGTGTCGGCCTCGGCGCCGATCGCCACCGTGCTCACGGTGATGTTGGCTTCCGCCATGCGTTTGACCAGCCGCTGGAAATCGGCGGGCTGCGTATCGCCGTCGGACAGCAGGATCACGTGCTTCGACTTGGAAGGGTTGTCGACCAGCAGCCGATAGGCCGATTGCAGCGCCGGATAGATGTTGGTCTGGCCGCTCGCGGTGAAGCGCGAGATCTGATCCTCCGCGCGGCGCTTGCTGCGCACCGGCGCCAGCGGCACCGTCTGCTCGGGCTGCGAATCGAAGGTGATGACGCCGAAGCGGTGGTTCTCGTCCAGCAAATCGAGAGCACCCAGCGTCGCGGCCTTGGCGAGATCGAGCTTGCGCCCCTTCATGCTGTAGGAGCGGTCGAGCGCGATCACGAGGGCGAGTTCGCGCCGCTTCTCCTGCGCCTCGAAGGTCACCGGCAGCACCTTCTCGACGGCCGACTCGCGCCACCCGGATTCACCGTACGTACTGGCACCCGCTGCAAAGAGGAGACCGCCGCCGCCATCGCGCACCCAGCTCGCCAAAGCCTGCATCCGCGCCGCGCTCACGTCCTTCGCCGCGACGTCGCTCAGTATCACGGCATCGATGCCATCGTAGCCGGCCACCTTGTCGGGCAATGCCGCAGGCACGACGGCATCGGCTTCGATGCCCTCGCGCACCAGAGCGTCGCGCAAGGGCCCACCGGCTTCCCCCGAGCCTTCGACGTACCACACGCGGGGACGTCCACGAACCGATACCGATTGCGTGTAGCGATCGTTGTCGTGAGCCTCGTCGCCCTCCGCGCTGACCGAAGCTTCGAGCGCCGTCGCACCGGCAGCCTGAATCTTCACCGTGAACACGACCACGTTCACGCCAGCATCGAGGGTGACCGACTTCTGCGCGACCGGCTTGCCGTCGCGGGCGAGAGTCACCCGGGCCCGCGTGCCGGTCTGTGCCTGTACCCTCACCTTGACCAGCCCCGGTTCGTCGCGGCGCCAGTCGCGTGGCGTATCGATGCCTTCGATCCATGCGTCATTGCCGGAGCGCACCGACGCTGCGCTGGTGAAGACCCGCACGCCATCGCGGCGCAAGCGTTCCACGGCGTGCCAGGTGTCGCCGCTGGTGGCCACGCCATCGCTGATGAGCACCAGGCGCTTGACGCGATGGGGAGTGAAGGCATCGCGGCCGGTGTCGAGCGCCGTCTCGAGATCAGTCCCATCCCGATCCAGCGCCGAGGCGCTGCCTCCGCCGGCACCACGGACCGGAAGCGCACGGATCGCCTCGGCATCGGTCGCGAGCCGGGCCGACGCCGCGAATGCGACGAAGCGCGCGTCGTGGGACGGGCCCTTGGTCTCGGTGCGCTCGATCCAGCGGATCGCGGCATCGATGAACGCAGGATCGACGCTCCGCGACACGTCCAGCGCATAGACCACGGATATCGCTTCGGTACGCGCAAGCCACACCGGTTGCATCAGCGCGACCACCGCGGCGGCGATGGCGGCAATTCGCAACCCGGCCACCCACGGCCGGCGGCCGGGTGACAGGGCCGTCTCGGTGCGACGGGCGACCCACAGCGTGAACAACACGCCGACGGGCAGCAGCACCAGCGGCCACCAGGTCTCGATGGCGAAAGCGCTCACCGTTGCGCCCTCACAACGTGAGGCGGCGGTGGTAGGTCCACCACTCGAACATCATCAGGAGGATCGCGACCAGCAGCAGCACGAACCACGGCTCGGGGGCGTTGGCCGGCGCGCGCGCATCGGTCGCCGCCGACCGCCGCGGCGCGAGCCGGCTCGCATTCACGGCGGTGACGGCGGGGTCCAGCACGTTGGCGACGATCCGGAGCCTCCCGGTCTCACCTTCCGCGGCATACACACCGGGTACGTCCGCATCGAACAACGTTGCGTCCGGCACGAAGCGCGTGTCCTTCTGGTAACCACTGGGGCCTACGACGCGTGCCCGCGCAATCGGCACCGACGCGAGGCCCAGCGGGCGCACCATCGCAGGCGGTTCGTCCAGCAGCCAGGCGAGCGCATTCACGACGAACATCGGAAACGACGCCTGGGCGGCGAAGTTCGAATCCTCGATCGCGAATCCGCTCGCGATCCAGCGGGGCTGCGCCGCGGATGCCACGATCATGGCTGCACCACCGGCATCTCGCGCCAGCGCGATAACCGGCATCGCGTCGGTCCGGAACGTCACGCTGCGCTCGATCTGCACATCCCGCAGCGACACGTTGTCGAGCACGGGGTGGCCGTCGAGCCACGATTCCACCAAAGGTGCGGCGCGCGTGGCACCGATCGCCGGCAACCACGATTGGTGTGGCGGGCGGATCAGGAGCGCAGGTGCCGCCGGCGCAGCCGGTGGCGCGAAGCGGTCGAACACGTAGGCGTCGAAGCCGGCCCGGGTCGCATACTGTTGCGGGCTCAGGATCGTCAGCACGACGCGCGGATCGAGGCGCAAAGCCTGCTCCAGCGCGCGATTGCCCGGCGTCACGAGCGCCACCTTGGCGACCTTCGTCACCGGCAGGAACGCATAGGCTTCGTCGTCCAGCGCGAACGCGTCGCCATCCGCTCGGACCGACGCCCGCACCGGACCGCCGACGAAGTCCGGCAACGTCACGGTCAGCGCCCGGGTGTCGTGCGCCTTCACGTCGAGCGTGCGTTCGACGGGCGCGCGCCCGGCGCCGGCAATCGCAATCGCCACTCGCTGCGGCGCCGCCCCAGCGTTGGCCACGGCGACGAACGCCTCGTACCGGCGCGGGTCACCCGGCGGCGTACGGACGTCGAACGCGGTGAGCCCCACGTTCGCGGCCGGCTCGAAAGCTGACACGACCTCGACACCCTTGGGGATGTCGAGCGCGGCGACGCCGTCGGTGATGAACACGATTCGCGCAGCATCGCCCTTTGCATCCGCTCGCAGGGTCTCGGGAAAGCGCGGCTTGCCGCGGGCAGCGGCGCCGATACGATCGAGTTCCGCCAGAGCACGCCGCCGGTCTTCGAACACTGGCGCGCCGAGCGTGCCCATGGTGTCGACCACCTTGGTCCGGCCCCCTGCACCACCGGCGGCGATCAGCCGCCTGGCTTCCGCCATGGCGTATTCGAGACGCGTCCGGCCGTCGCTGCGCAGCGTCTGCATGCTCGGACCGTTGTCGACGACGATCGCGATCCGCTTCCCGTCTGTACTTTCCTGCCCGGTGTCCGGGCGGATGATGGCGAACGCGATGAGCAAGGCGATCAAGAGCGACACGAGCAGCGACTGCCACCACCGCCAGCGCTCGGCATCCCGACGCTTGCGATGGAGGACACGCTCCCAGATCAGGGTCGAGGCGATCACGATCCGCCGCGGCGCAGGCTTCAGCAGATACAGCCCGATCACCGCTGCTGCGACGGCGATCAGCAGCACTGCGGCCCAGACAGGGGACAAACCCAAGAGATTCACTTGAGGACACCCTGTTCGCGCAGCAACTGGAGCATCAATTCTTCGAAGGGCGCATCGGTGCGGGCTCGCAGGTAGGTCCAGCCCCCGCTGCGGCACACGGATTCGATCTCGCGGCAATGTTCGTCCTGCGCCTCGGCATACTCCGCGAGCAGCGCGGGTGTGACGCGCACAGCGTCGGCGACACCGGACTCCGCGTCCACCAGCACCACTTCCTCCGGCAGGTCCGGCTTGACCTCCTGCGGCGACAGCACCTGCATCGCGAACACTTCGTGCCGGAACTGGCGCAGGAAATTTGCGGCCGGTGCGAAACCACCCTCATCGAGAAAATCCGACAACAGGATCACCAGGCCGCGCGGGCGCCGCCCGCCGAAGTAGCTGCGCAGCGCTGCCTGCAGGTCGGTACGACCACCCGACGCCAGGCCTTGCAGGAAGCGAAAGACCGGCCAGGTCTGCGCGTTGCCCCGGCGAACGGGCAGCTCGCGCGCGATGCCGTCGGCCCAGGCCACGACACTGACGCGGTCATGGTCGAGCAGCGCGAGATAAGCGAGGGCGGCGGCAACGCGGCGGGCAAAGTCGAACTTGGACGGCTCACCAAAGGCCATCGACGCGCTGGCATCGACGAAGAAGTAGACCGGCAGATCGGCCTCCTCCTCGAACAGACGGAGGATGAGGCGGTCGAGCCGCAGATAGATACCCCAGTCGAGGTTGCGGGTGTCGTCGCCCGGCGTGTACGGCCGGTAATCGCTGAAGACCATGCCGCTGCCGGTGCGCCGCGAACGGTGCACGCCACGCAAGTGCCCCGCGACCGGTCGGCGCGTCGCGAAGCGAAGATGCTCCAGGCGGCGGAGGAAATCCTCAGTGAAAAGGTCGGAGCGGGGCTGAGACACTGTGAGCAGGAAAATCTTTCAACACGAAGGACGCGAAGGACACGAAGTGCCACGAAGACATCGAAGAAAAGTCAGGTCGGGCAAGCGTCGAGATCGACGTCACAACCTGTCCCATCGACCCCGCGGTGACGCCGCGCCAAACTCGAGCATTGCCTTCGTGTTCCTTCGTGTCCTTCGCGTCCTTCGTGTTGAGAGCGGTGAATGTGCAGTCGTCAAACACCAACCTGCTCCACGATCCGGGACAGGATCGCATCCGTATCCACCCGATCGGCCTCCGCTTCGAAGTTGAGCAGCAACCGATGCCGCAACGCCGACAGCGCCACCGCCCGCACGTCGTCGGTCGCCACGTGCACGCGATCGTTGAGCAGCGCATGGACCTTGGCACCGAGTATCAGTGCTTGCGTGCCGCGCGGGCTCGCGCCGAAGCGCACGTATTTCTTCGCGAGTTCGTGCGCCTGGTTCGATTCGGGGTGCGTCGCCAGGGTCAACCGGATTGCGTAGTCCTGCACCGGACGGGCGACCGGCACTTCGCGTGCGGTCTCGCGCATCTCGAGGATTTCGCCTTGCGCCAGCACCCGGTCGACCTGCGGCTCGCGCGCGTGCGTGGTGCGATCGAGCACTTCGTGCAGTTCGTCGACACCCGGGAACCCCATCTTCAGCTTGAAGAAGAACCGGTCGAGTTGCGCTTCGGGTAGCGGATAGGTGCCTTCCATCTCGAGCGGGTTCATGGTGGCCAGCACGAAGAACGGCTGCTGCAGCGGATGCGTGGTCTTGCCGGCGGAGACACTGTTCTCCTGCATCGCTTCCAGCAGTGCGGACTGGGTCTTGGGAGTCGCACGGTTGATCTCGTCTGCCAGCACCATGTTCGCGAAGATCGGCCCGGGCTGGAACTCGAAGTATTTCTTGCCGCCTTCGTCCTCGCGGACGATCGACGTGCCGATGATGTCGCCGGGCATCAGGTCGGGCGTGAACTGGATGCGCGAGAACTTGAGGTGCAGCACGTCGGCCAGCGTCTGCACCAGCTTGGTCTTGCCCACACCCGGGATGCCTTCGAGCAGCACGTGGCCGCGCGCGAGCAGGCAGGTCATCACGCCGTCGATCACGTCGTCGTTGCCGACGATCACGCGACCGACCTCGGTGCGCACCAGGCGCATGTTGTTCTGGAACTGTTCGATCCTGCGATCGACCTCGACGGTGGTCATTTGGCGTCCTGCTCCCGCAACTGGGTGAAATAGCGTTTCACGATCGGCCGGTGACGCAACGCGATGCGTTCCGGATTCATGGCTTCCTCTTCGGCGCGCCGGTATTGCGGCGGCGGCTCGGTGCGGTACTGCACTTTGGCCTGATTCTGCCGGCTCGCCGCATAGAACGTCGAGTCATCGCCCTCGGGGCCCGCGCGGTCCTCGCCGCGGATGGTCTCGAGCTTGTATTTCGCCTCGGGCCGCTTCATCTCGTCGCCGAGCACCGGATCGCCCTGCGCGTTGCCGGACGCGTCGCCGGCACGCACGCCGTCGCGCTCACCTTCACGCTCCTTGGCGACGGCGGCCTGGCGATACATCGCACCGCCCTGGATGTTGGCCTCGCCCGTTTCCGGCGAATCGCTGCTCGGCGTGCCTTCCTGCTGGCCGAAGCGGCCGGCGCGCAACCGCGTGTCGCGCGACATGGACATCGACATCGTGTCCAACTTGCGGCGCGCCTGGTTCAAGGCGGTGGCACCGTCCAGCCGCTTCGCGATCTCCTCGAGGTTCTGCACCGCCTTCGAGATCTTGCCCTGGGTCTCGCCGGTCACGTCGCGGTCCGGATTCTGCGCGGCGGATTGCAGCGACTCCTGCAGCACGTCCAGGTTCGACGCATCGTCGGGCGTCTTGTTCGCATCCGGAGTCGCATTCTCGATTGCAGGATCGCGCGCGCCCTCCGGCAACATGCGCTTCAGGGCATCGGCGGCAGCGCGCGCATCGCCGCTGCGCAGCGCCTGCGCCACATCGGCGTACTCCGCACGACCGTTCAACTGGTCGGCCAGTTGCCGCAAGCGTTCGCGGTCGGCGGCCGCATCGAGGCCGCGTTGCTCGGCGAACTGCCGCGCCTCGTCGAGAGCGCGCCGCTTTTCCTCGTCGCTGGCACCCGGCCGCTCGAGTGCTGCCAGCACCTGTTCCAGTTTGGCTTTCGCGGCTTCGTCGCCACGGCGTGCAGCCTCGTCGGCCAGTTTGCGCAGCGCCGCGAGTTCTTCGTTCGCTCGTTCGCGAACCGGCGTCCCATCGACGGCGACCGACAGCAAGTCGTTGGAAACGAGTCGCGGCGCCATCCAGCCCACCGCTGCCAGCACCACGACCAACACCAGGGCAAGCCGAACCCGCGGCGGCGCCGTCAGCGGGATCAGCCGGACCGGATCGAGTGCGGCCGCAGCCCGGGCGGCACGCGCCATGACGAGCGGGATCCAGGGTG
The DNA here is from genome assembly GCA_001464695.1 of Betaproteobacteria bacterium Ga0077523. Taxonomy (GTDB): domain Bacteria; phylum Pseudomonadota; class Gammaproteobacteria; order Burkholderiales. The sequence continues at coordinate 103,107 of LNDQ01000039.1, forward strand.
ACGCTTCGCTCCGGCTCGAAAACCACAGTGCCGAGGCCAAGGTGTCATGCAACCCCGCACGCCGATCGGCTTCGCCAGCTGCTTGCTCGCGGCTGCCCCGATTCATGGCGCGTACTGCGCTGGCGGCCACGACGACGACGCACGCCAGCAGGAAGAGCGTCACCACCAGGGACAATCCGAACAGCCCCGCACGCGGGGCCGTGGCTGCATGCAGCACGACTGCGACAATGGCCAGCCCGAGAACCGCGACGGCGGCGTCGATGCCGTATTTCAGGGCGCGGTCGAGGCGGAGCCGGCGCTCGACCCCATCGAGCGCGTTGAGGAGTATTTCACGGTCCGCCATGGTCTACCGGATGCTAGCACAGCGTCCCTCCGTGACCGATGGACCGGTTGCGCGCCGCAAGATGGCCACATCCGGGGCGTCGGGTAACATGCGCCGGTGGCACCCCGTTCGTCGCACCCACTGCTTCGCCGTTGCCTCGTGGCCGGCCTCACGTTCGCGCTCTGCGCCGGTGCGCTGGCGGCGGATCGCCCGCACATCGTGTATCTGATGGCCGACGATCTCGGGTGGCAGGACGTCGGCTACCTCGGCAAGGAAATCCGCACGCCCCACATCGATCGCCTCGCCGAAGGCGCGATACGGTTGAGCCAGTTCTACGTGCAACCGTATTCCTCGCAGACGCGCGCAGCCTTGCTCACCGGTCGCTACCCGATGCGCTATGGCTTCCAGACCCAGTCGCTGCTGCCCGCGAGCCAGTACGGGTTGCCGACGGATGAACGCACGCTCGCCCAGGCGTTGAAGGATGCCGGCTACCGCACCGCCCTGGTGGGCAAGTGGCAGCTCGGTCACGCGAAACCGGAGATGACTCCTTTGCGGCGCGGCTTCGACTATCACTACGGCCCGCTCGCGGGCCAGGTCGACCCCATGCGCAAGACCAACGCGCTCGGCCTCGACTGGCGCCGCAACGACAAGCCCGTGAAGGAAGCAGGCTACGTGACCACACTGCTCGGGCGTGACGCGGCGAATCTCGTGGCGAAGCACGATGCTGCGACACCTCTGTTCCTGTTCGTTTCGTTCACGGCGCCGGCGGCACCGATGCAGGCACCGAAAGAATTCCTCGAGCGCAACGCTCACATCAAGGATACGGACCGACGCACCTATGCCGGCATGGTGAGTGCGCTCGACGATGCCGTGGGCTTGATCAGCCAGGCGCTGGACAAGAAAGGCATGCTCGAGAACACGCTCGTCGTCTTCCACAGCGACAACGGCGGCGCGGTCGCCACCAGGTTTCCCACCGGCGACGGCGACGTCGCGGTCGGTGCATCGGACAACGGCCCCTATCGCGACGGCAAGGGCAGCGTGTACGAAGGCGGCGTGCGTGTTCCCGCTTTCATCCGATGGCCGAAGGGCGTCGACGATGGCGTGACCACCGCGCTCATGCACGTGACTGACATGTACCCGACGCTGCTCGCCGCTGCCGGCGTGAAGATCGATCAGCGCAAGGCCCTGGACGGCTTCGACCAATGGCCCGCGATCCGCGGCCACCAGGCGTCACGACGCAAGGAAGTGCTGCTCACGGTCGAAGACCTGCGCGGGGCCATTCGCATCGGCGACTGGAAGCTGATTCTGTATACATCGCTGCCGCAGCGGCTCGAACTCTACGACGTGCCGCACGACCCGGGCGAAGAGGACAATGCCGCCGAGCGCAACCCCGAACTCGTCGCCCAACTGCTCGCGCGACTCAACGACTACGCGTGGGAAATGGCGCCGGCCCGCTACGTCGACGAACTCGCCCGCGCCCGCAAGACCGACGTCCCGATGGTCTGGGGCGCCAACCCGCCACGCCACGGCGCCGCCAGCGCCACCGACTCCCGCCCCGACCCGTCCCTGACGGTGGAACGAGCCGATCAACCCAAACAACAATGACCGCCTACAACATCGCCGACCTGCGCGACGCTGCCCGCAAGCGCCTGCCCAAGACCATCTTCGAATTCATCGATGGCGGCGCCTTCGACGAAGTCACGCTGCGGGCCAACCGCACCGACTTCGAGAAGCACCGCTTCATGACGCGCGTCCTGACCGATGTCACGACACGCGATCACTCGACCAGCATCATCGGAACCCCGGCATCGGCCCCGCTGGTCATGGCACCGACCGGGCTCGCCGGCATCCTGCACCGGAGCGGCGAGCTCTCTGCTTCGCGCGCCGCGTTCGCCGCAGGTGTGCCCTACTGTCTCTCGACGATGTCCACCTGCTCGATCGAACAGATTGCGCAAGCCTCGGATGTGCACCGGTGGTTCCAGCTGTACGTGTTGCGCGACCGCGGCCTCACCAAGACCATGATCGAACGGGCCCGTGCCACAGGCTGCAAGGCGCTCGTTCTCACGGTCGATACGAAAGTTCAAGGGCCGCGCGAACGCGACATGCGCAACGGCTTCACGGTGCCGCCCAAGTTCACCCTCGGCACCATGATCGACTTCGCGCGCCATTGGCAGTGGCTGTTCGACGTGGGTCTCGGACCGAAGGTGACGTTCCGCAATTTCGACGGCACGGCAGCGCAATCCGGCAGCGCAGTGACCATTACGCAGTTCATCGCCGGCCAGTACGACCTCTCGATCTCGTGGAAGGACGTCGACTGGTTCAAGTCGGTGTGGGGCGGCCCGATCGCGTTGAAGGGCGTGCTGAGCCCCGAGGACGCGAAGATCGCGGTGGATCACGGGGTCGATGCCATCATCGTCTCCAACCACGGCGGCCGCCAGCTGGACGGCGCCATTTCCGCAATCGATGCGCTGCCCGGCGTGGTCGCGGCCGTGGCCGGCCGGGCCGAAGTGATCCTCGACGGCGGTGTCCGGCGCGGATCCGACGTGGTGAAGGCATTGTGTCTCGGTGCCCGCGCTTGCATGATCGGACGCGCCTGGCTGTACGGCCTCGCCTCCGGCGGTGAGACAGGTGTGGCGAAGGCGCTCGACATCCTCATCCAGGAGATCGACATCACCATGACGCTCCTCGGCCGGACCACGCTCGAAGAACTGGGCCCCCATTGCCTCGCGTCGGATTGAGGAAGGCACGTCGATGCTGAACGGAAAAGTCGTGGCAATCACCGGCGGTTTCGGACAACTGGGAGTGGCCGTGGTGCAAGGCGCGCTCGCGGCCGGGGCGAAAGTCGCGGCGCTGGATCGCGCGCCTGCACCCGCTGCGGCGTCCAACCTGGGCGATGCACTCGCGCTGGGTGGTCTCGACCTGGCGGAGCCCGACGTGGCTGCCCGTGCGCTCGACGAGGTGGCGCGGAAGTTCGGCGGCCTCGATGCGCTCGTCAATATCGCCGGCACCTTCCGCTGGGAGGAACTGGAGCAGGGCAGCGTCGACACGTGGGACCTTCTCTACCGCGTGAACCTGCGCAGCGCCGTGAGCACATCGCGCGCCGCATTGCCGCACCTCACCAGGCGCGGCGGCGGAAGCATCGTGAACATCGGCGCCGGTGCGGCCGCAGCCAGGGCGGCAGCCGGCATGGGCGCCTACACCGCATCGAAGGCCGGCGTGGCCAAGCTCACCGAAGCGCTGGCCGCCGAGGTCAAGGACCGCGGCATCACCGTCAACGCCATCCTGCCCAGCACCATCGACACGCCGGCGAACCGCGCCGACATGCCCAAGGCAGATTTCAGTCGCTGGGTGGCGCCGAAATCCATCGCGGACACGATCTTGTTCCTGTTGTCCGATTCGGCGCGGGACATCACGGGTGCGCTGATTCCAGTATCGGGGCGGGTGTAGTGAAGGTGCCCCCACGCTCCCGTTGGTCGCTGCCCCCCGAGGGGGCGCGTCAGTGTCTTGGGGCGGCCCGGCGCCACTGACATGGCCGCGGACACCGCAAGCCCACCCGTCACTATCGCTCACGCGGTGTACGCGCTGCACACGGCATCGATCCTCATCGGCCTCTCCAGCGCGGCGTTCATCGTCACCGCGTTCGTCTTCGGCCTGCCGTCGATCGTCGCGGTGATCCTCAACTACATGTACCGCGACGAAGCCCGCGGCACGTTTCTCGAGTCGCACTTCCGCTGGCAGATCCGCAGTTTCTGGTTTGCGCTGCTGTGGATCGTCGTTGCGGTCGCCATCGGGATCACGATCATCGGCTTGCCCGTCGCGTGGGCTATCGCGGTGGGCACCGGTCTCTGGTTGATCTACCGAATCGCGCGTGGTTGGCTCCTGTTGAAGGAGCACAAGCCGGCACCGATTGCGGACAGGTAGCTCGCGGAGCGCTCCGAGGGCTATCGATCGCCTCCCTCATCCCCAGCCCTTCTCCCGGAGGGAGAAGGGAGCGCGCCAACCTGTGCCGTGCAAAGCCGTGCATCCCTCTCCCCCCGGGAGAGGGACCGAGGGTGAGGGAAAAGGCACACCTACATCTGCTTGAATCTGTCCGCGTACTGGCGGCTGACAGGCAGCAGTTCCGTGCGCGACTTGAGTTGAACGGAGAGCCGGCCGAGGCGATCGCGCACGGCCGCTCGAACCTCGGACACGTTCACCACCGTGCCGCGATGGATCTGCCAGAAACGCTCCGGATCGAGCTGATCGGTGAGTTCCTTGAGGCTCGCGCGCAGCAACGCTTCGCCGTCCGCCGTCACCACGTTCACGTACTTGTCGGTCGCCTGGAAGTAGAAGACTTCCTCGATCGGAATCAGGCGCACCGCATTGCCGACCGCCGCGCGGATAACACGCAACCCGCCACTTGCAGGGGTCCCCTGTCCCATCGCCTGGCGGATCTCGCCGATCAACCGTTGCAGATCGGCAGGTGGCGATGCTTCGCCGGTCGAGGGCGCGAGGCGCTTCTCGAGGCGTTCGACAGTGCGCTCGAGCCGGCCGCGCTCCACCGGTTTCAACAGGTAATCGACGGCGGCATGCTCGAACGCGTCGACCGCATACTGATCGTAGGCCGTCACGAACACCACCTCCGGCGTCCGCCGCCCGGCGGGCCAGCGTTCGGCCACCTGTTGCGCGGCGTCGAGCCCGGTCAGACCCGGCATGCGGATGTCGAGGAACAACACGTCGGGCAGCAGCGCCAGGGCTTTCTCGACGGCACTCACGCCGTCACCGGCCCGCGCGACGATCTCGACCGCGGGCCAGACCGCCTTCAGTTCGGCCGCCAGCGTTTCCGCCAGCAGCGGCTCATCCTCGGCGATCAGCGCCTTGGGCATCGAGTGCGATCAGGGGAATGCTGAGGCTGATCTTCACACCGCTCGGATGATTGTCGGCGACGTCGACATGCGCTTCCGAGCCATAAATGGCGGTCAAGCGTTCGCGCACGAGTGACAGCCCCACGCCGGTGGGCGAAACTTCCGCGGCACGACCGACACCGGTGTCGGCAACGGTAAGCAGCAACCGGTCGCCGTCGATCGCCGCGGCAACGTGCACCGAACCGCCTTCGATCTTCGGTTCGAGGCCGTGCTTGATGGAATTTTCCACCAGTGGCTGCAGCAGTCGCGGGGCCACCATCATGCCTTCCAGTTCGTGCGGCAGATCGAGCGTGAAATGGAGCCGCTCGCCCATGCGGATCGCGAGCAGATCGAGGTAGGCACTCAAGAACCAGAACACGTCCTTGAGCGACACGCTGTCCGCGCGCGACACGGTAAGGCTCAGGCGCAGCAACTGGATCAGGCGATCGAGCATGAACTGCGCGCGCGCCGGATCGGCAGTCACCAGACAGCGCAGGTTGGCGAGCGTGTTGAACAGCATGTGCGGCTCGATCTGCGCGGCGAGCATGCGCAGGTGCGACTCGGTAGCGCGGCGCTCCACCTCCTCGGCACGCAGCGCCTGGCGCGCGATCTCGGCCTCGAGATGTGCCACTTCGGCACGGCGCCAGAGCAGAAACACGCCGAAGGCACCGCCCAACATGGTGATGATCAACGTCAGCGCACCAGCGCGCGCCGCCATTTCGGCCTGCGTCACCTCGCGCGCGAAATCGATGAAGCCTTCCGGCGAGCCCAGCATCCAGCTCGCGAGCGAATAGCCGGATACATAGCCGAGTGGCACTGCGCCGAGGTACACGAGCACCATGCCCCATGGCGTGGGGATGCGGCCGGGCCAGAACACACGGCGCGCCACCATCGACGAGAAGAACGTGATGAGCCCGATGCACTGCGAGTAGACCCACAGGCGGCTGTAGGTCATGCCCCGTTCGGAGTCCATGCCGAGATACAGGACGCCGGCGATGGCGCTGTTCAGCACGAGCCAGACCGCGACGTCGCGCGAGAACTGGACGAGGCAGATGCCGGTGGTCGCAGGTAGCGGCGGCAGCGCGGGGCGCTGGGTGGTGGCGAGGCTCATGGCGGAAACGGTCGATTGCATGGTAGCACTCTCGATGCCCGCATCATCTCAACCCCCTGGGGACGGGCCGCAGACCCCTCGGGGAGATGTCATCTTCGTCGGGCCGGGAAAAAAACCGCCGGATGCGAGGGGATACCGATGACGCATCCGGCGGGTCGAGTGCGCGGCGCCGGAGGAGGGAGAGGTTGGCGCCGCGGTGCTGCGGGGAATTACGAGCCGGTGCCGTCGCGGGGGGCGGCAACGTTGACCGCCACATGGCTGACGGTGCGGGTGGCAGCCTTCACCACCACTTCGTTGCCGGAGCGGTCACGCGTGCCGATCTGGTCGGCCGCGGCAACCTTCACCGTGCCCAGGGCCGCGCGGCCGTGACCGCCGCGGTTGTCCTGTTCGACGGGGGTACCGGCCGCGAAGGCCGAAGCGGAAACGAGGGTCAGTGCGGCGACGGCGATGAGCGATTGACGAGCATTCATGGTGTTCTCCTTGAGCGTTGGGGGGTTGAAGTTGGCGTCTGCGAGCGCTGGGGCGTTTGCCCCTCGCGTTTCATCAGACTGCGATGCCATGTTGCGTGCCCTCGCTGCGGAGGACCACGGGCGTGCGACGAACGACCGGATTCG
>LNDQ01000040.1 GCA_001464695.1 Betaproteobacteria bacterium Ga0077523
GTTTCCCTGCCGGGGGCTCGATCCCTCCGCTCGGGCTAAGGCTCGACGGGTGTTTCGGCCGCCCCGGGCACCGGCTCCGCCGACAACATCCCGTGGGCGAGAGCCATGCGCACCACCTGCGCCGTGTTCGACACGTCGAGCTTCTGGCGGATATTCGACTGGTGGTTCGCCACGGTCTTGTAGGAGAGCGACAGGATCTTCGCAATCTCCCCGATCGGATGCCCCGCCACCAGCAGCCGGAACACCTCGAACTCGCGCGGGCTCAGCGCCTGCAGCGGATTCTCGTTGCCGGGCAGCATCTGCATGGCGAGCTCCTGTGCCATGTCGTGGCTGATGTAGAGCTTGCCGGCCGCCACCAGACGCACCGCTTCCACCAGCACCTCGGGCGCGCTCGACTTGGTGACGTAGCCACGGGCACCGGTCTGCAATGCGCGCGACGGAAACACCACGTCCTCGTGCATGCTGAACATGAGGATCTTGGCCTGCGCGTCACGGGCCAGGATGCGTCGCGCGGCCTCGATGCCGCCGATGCCCGGCAGGTTGATGTCGAGCACCACGACGTCGGGGGCGAGCTCGGCAAACATGCGATAGGCGTCCTCGCCGCTGCCGGCTTCGGCGATGACGGTGATCTCGTCGGTGCGCTCCAGCAGGCGGCGATAGCCCTCGCGGACTACCGCGTGGTCGTCGGCGAGTAGGACTCTGGTTTTGGCGTTGCTCATTGTGAAACCTTCTTGTTTGTCGCGTGATTTCCCTCACCCTCGGTCCCTCTCCCGGGGGGAGAGGGAGGCGCACCTTCACGTCACCCGATAGGAGCGGGATGCAAAGCCCCTCTCCCCCCGGGAGAGGGGTTGGGGTGAGGGAGAACTAACGCATGCTCATCAGAGTAGTCGATAGCAACGCTTTTACGCCGGCAGCACGCCGCGCACGCTCACCCCGCGCCCCGTACCCGCCTCCAGCGTAAACGCCCCCCCCAGCACCTCGATGCGCTCGCGCAACCCCAGCAAACCCATCCCGAGCGTCGCCCGCCGGGGTTCGAAACCACGCCCGTCGTCGGAGACGGCCAGCTCCACCGCCCCGGTGCCGTCGATGCGCTTCAACGCAATCTTCACTTCGCCGGCTTCGGCGTGCTTGGCCACGTTGGTCAGGCATTCCTGCACGAAGCGATACAGGGTGATGTTCGCCACCTCACCCAACTCCTCGAGCGAGCCATCAGTCGCGAATGTGCACTTGACACCAGGATGGCGCCGTTGCCACTGATCGACCAGATACTGCAGCGCCGAGGGCAATCCGAGTTCGTCCAGCGCTACCGGCCGCAAGCGGCGCATCAGGTTGCGCGCCACTTCGTACACGTGATTCGTCACCTCGACGATGGATTGGGCAGCCGCCTTGATCTCGCCGTCGGCCCGATCGCGGATCGACACGGCGTCGAGCTTGAGGGCGTTCAGCCATTGCCCCATCTCGTCGTGCAGTTCGCGCGCGATGTTGCGGCGTTCGTCCTCCTGCACCTGGATGCTGCGCTGGATGAGCTGCCGGTTCTCGGCCAGCGTCTTGGCGAGCTGTGTCTGCGCTTGTTCGAGCGCGGTGATATCGGTGAAGAACGCGTGCACCTGCGACGTGCCGGTCGAATCGCGCCGCACCGTGAGCTTGGCGATCACGCGACACTCCTTGCCGTCGGCACGGCGCAACGTGAGCACGGGCGGCTCGAGCTTGCCGCCGGCTGCCAGCGCTGCCATGTGGGTGCGCCACAACTCCCGATCCGCATAGAAGTCCCCGATGCGCTGGCCCACGGCTGCTTCCGCAGACGGCAACCCCAGCAGCCGGGCGGCCTCGGGATTGGCCAGGCTGACGACGCCCTCGGCGTCGGCCAGCATGTTGGCCGACAGGTCTTCGGTGAACAGCATGCGGTAGTGACGTTCGTTCTCGACCAGGGCTGCCTGGGTGCGCAGGCGCAGTCCCATCTCCCGGGAGGCGTGCCGGTGCCGGCGCCAGGAATACCAGGTGAGCCCGAGCAGCATGGCAGCCAGGGCAAGCGGCAGTTCGTCGAGCTGATAAGCCTCGTAGGTCTTCGAGTGGGCCGCTAGCCATTCGGAGAATTCGAGTGCGGCACCGATGGCAAAGGTGCCGACGGTGATCAGCGCCACCAGGCCCAGATCCGCCCAGGCTTGCCGCATGGGCGCAGGAGCCGCCGCGACCGGCGACGGCAGGGAGGCCGCGGGTTGTGCGGCAAGTTCGGCTTGCATGGGGTGACCTCTCGCGGTCGGAAGAGTGCGGCCCCGCCAGGGAGCTCGCCACAAGCGGGGTTATACCCAAGACCGGCGGAGCCGAACAGGGAATCCTTCCTCGCAGTTCTCCTCGGACCGGGAATTTTTCCCGGTCTTCACTGGGATGGATTCCGTCGCTGGATGGGGGCTAACTCATTAGCCTCCCGGGAGCCCGACGCCCTGCGTGTCAGGGGCCACGACAACAATATTTCGAGGAGAGAACCATGGCGTCCCGCCATCCCACCCCCTTCCGTCCGCGGGCGCTGGCGCTCGCCGTCACGGCCGCTTGTGCGCTCCCGGCCCATGCTGACAACCCGGGAGCGACCCTGGAAACCCCGAGCGTCACCGTGATCGGCAATACGCCGCTTCCCGGCCTGGGGCTGTCGATCCAGAAATTCCCGGGCAACGTGCAGTCGGCGACGGCCGCCGACATCCGCCGCAGCCAGACCACGAGCCTGCCCGACCTGCTGACCAGCCAGATGCCCTCGGTGAACGTGAACGACGTCCAGGGCAATCCGTACCAGCCGGACCTCAACTATCGCGGCTTCACCGCCTCGCCCCTGCTCGGCCTGCCGCAGGGCTTGTCCGTATTCCAGGACGGCGTGCGTATCAACGAGCCCTTCGGCGACACGGTGAACTGGGGCCTGATCCCCATGAACGCCATCTCCACGATCAACCTGATCCCGGGCTCGAACCCCCTGTTCGGCCTGAACACCCTCGGCGGCGCCCTGTCGCTGCGCACCAAGAGCGGCTTCCAGTTCCCCAATACCAACATCGAACTGTCCGGAGGTTCGTGGGGCCGGTCCCAGGCGCAGTTCGAGCACGGCGGCTACTCCGGCAACAAGGACTTCTACATCGCCGGCAACTGGTTCCGTGAGGACGGCTGGCGCGACTTCTCGCCCACCGACGTGAAGCAGTTCTTCGCCAAGACCGGCGTGCAGACCGACGACACGGACTTCGACGTGTCTTTCACCTACGCCCGCACCGACTTGATCGGCAACGGCGTCACGCCGGAGAGTTTCCTCAACCAGAGCCGCAACCGCATCTTCACCAGGCCCGACAACACCCGCAACACCATGGGCATGGTCAACTTCACCGGCAGCCACGCGCTCGACGCGTACCGGCTGATCTCGGGCAACGTCTACTACCGCTACAACAAGACCGAGACGCTGAACGGCGACGTCAACGACGATTTCGAGGGTGGACCGAACGACGGCGAAACCGGCGCCAATGGCGGCGCGGGCTTCAACAGCGAGACCGGGGTCAACAACCGCACCAAGACCAAAGGCCATTCCCTCGGCGGCACGCTGCAGTACTCGCAGTCCTGGGACACGAACCAGCTCGCGGTGGGCGCCTCCTATGACGACGCCAAGGCGGACTTCGACCAGAGCTCGGGCACGGGTGAATTCGATTCCACACGGCAAGTCGTCCAGAGCGCGGCGGATGTCCTCGGCAACGCGTTGACCGGCCGGACGCGCACGGGCAGCCTGTTCTTCACCGACACGTGGACCTTCATGCCCAACTGGCATTTCACGGGGTCCGCCCGCTACAACCATACGGCGGTCAAGAACACCGACCGGTTGAACTCCACGCCGCCCAATCTCGACGGCGACTTCACCTACGTGAAAGTGAACCCGGCGCTGGGCCTCAACTGGACGCCGACCCCGGCCCTCACGACCTACGTCTCGGCAAGCCAGGGCAACCGCGCACCCTCCCCCATCGAACTGGGCTGCGCGGACCCGGCCAACCCCTGCACGCTGCCCAACGCGCTGGCGGCCGATCCGTTCCTGAAGCAGGTCGTGGCGCGCACCTACGAAATCGGTGCCCGCGGCCTGTGGGGCACGAGCGTGCGCTGGAACGCCGCCCTGTTCCAGACCAACCTGAACGACGACATCCTGTTCGTCAGCACCACCACCAGCGCCGGCTACTTCACCAACTTCGGCAAGACGCGCCGGCAGGGCCTGGAGTTCGGCGTCGCCACGGATGTGGGCCGCTCCACGATCTCGGCCAACTACAGCCTGGTGGACGCCACCTACCAGACCGACGCCACCATCCTCGCGGAGAACAACTCGTCGCGCGGCTTCGGCGGCGTAACCGCGGATGATGAGATCCGCGTGCGTGCCGGCGACCGCATTCCGGGCATCCCGCAGCACCAGTTCCGCCTCAACTTCAACTACCGCTTCACCGATGACTTCAGCATGGGCGCGAACGTCGTCGCGATGACGGGCAACTTCGCGCGCGGCAACGAGAACAACCAGCACGAGCCCGGCACCGTCACCGACCCGATCGGCAACGACACGCGCACGTTCCTCGGTGCCGGCAAGACGGCCGCGTATGCGGTGCTCAACCTGACCGCGCGCTACCGCGTGGCCACACGCTGGGAAATCTTCGGTCGCATCAACAACGTGTTCGACACCCGCTTCAACACCGCGGCGATCCTCGCGGAGAACCCGTTCAACGCCGCCGGGGTGTTCCAGACCAATTCGGACATGTGGGCACGCGAAACGTTCTATGGCCCGGGCGCGCCGCGGGCCGCGTGGATCGGTGTGCGATACTTCATCGAACGTCCGCCGCGCTGACGCTGTCGAAGCGGCTACCACTGAAGCCAGAAGAAGAGAGGAGCCGCATATGAAAGGAATCCTGCCCGCCGCGATGGCGGGCTTTTTCGTCGCGACGGCCGCTTTCGCCGCGCCGTTCGCCTATGTCCCGAACGAGAAGTCGGGGACCATCAGCGTCATCGACACCGCTACGGACGAAGTGGTACGCACCATACCCGCGGGAGAGAAGCCCCGCGGCATCGCCGCGTCCACGGACGGACGCACGCTGTACGTGAGCGATCAACCCAAGAACGCGCTGGCCACCATCGACGTCGAGTCGGGCAAGCTCGGTCAACCCATCGACCTGGGTGAATCCCCGGAAGGGGTGGGAATTTCTCCCGACGGCAAGTGGATCGTGGTCGCCATCGAGAAGACCAACTCGATCTACTTCGTCGACTCAGGCAGCGGCAAGCGCGCCTTCGCGGTGAAGGTGAAGGGCGACAATCCCGAGCACGCCGTGTTCAGCCCCGACAACAAGCTCGTGGTGACCGGCGCAGAAGAAGGCCGCCAGGTCGACATCATCGACGTCGAGAAGCGCGAGCAGATCGGTACGGTCATGGTGGGTGACCGGCCGCGCGGCATGGCGTTCGTACCGGACGGGAGCCGCCTGTACGTCGCCTGCGAACTCGCGAGCAAGACCTACGCGATCGACATGAAGAGCCTCACCGTCATCGCCGAGATCGCGACCGGCACGTTCTCCAACGGCGTCGCGGTCCGGCCCGACGGCAAGCGCGTGTTCGTCACCAACGGCAAGGACGCGACCGTGTCCGTCATCGACACCGCCAGCAACACGGTGGTCGCCACGATTCCCGTGGGCAAGCGCCCGTGGAATCTCGCGCTCACACCCGACGGCCGCAAGCTGTACGTGGCCAACGGCCGCTCCAATTCGGTATCGGTGATCGACACCGAGACCAACGCGAAGCTGAAGGACATCGAGGTCGGGGAAATGCCCTGGGGTGTGGCGATACGCTGAATCGCGGCAGCTGGCAGGTAGGGCAACTTCTTTCACCACGAAGGACACGAAGGACTCGAAGGGTCACGAAGGATTCCCCGACATGCTTTCCCTTCGGGTTTCCTTCGTGGGTTTCCTTCGTGCCCTTCGTGTCCTTCGTGGTGAAAGAGGTTGCCCTGGCTGGTCGCCCCTGGCCACAGCCTGCGCTGGCGGCTCCGTCGCCGCCATGCCAGAATTCCCGGCCGGCGGGCTGTGTACGCCCGGCCACCCAGCCCATGACCGCTGACCACCGCCCGACGCCGTGAAACCGCTGCCCGGGGCAACGTCCCTCCTGACGTGGCTGCTGGTCGCGACCCTGTCCCTGGCCGGCTCGGGTTGCGCCGCATTCCGCAGCTACAAGGCGGAAATGGACAAGACCATCGCGCTGGCCTCCGCGGGCGACGTCGACGGCGCCATCAAGGTCCTCGACAGCAACAACAAGTCGAAGGACAAGGACCTGCTGTACGACATGGAGTCGGGCGAGCTCAGGCGACTGAAGGGCGACTTCCAGGGGAGCCAGGTGGCGCTCACCTCGGCCGACGCGAAAGTGCAGGCGTGGGAAGAGGCCTCGAAGCTCAACGCAGCACGGACCGGCGGCTCGGTGGGCAGCTACCTGGTGAACGACAAGGTGCGCACCTACGAGGGGCACGACTACGAGAAGGTCATGGTCACCACGCTCATGGCCATGAACCGCATGGATCTCGGCGACTGGGACACCGCCCGCGTGGACATCAAGCGCACGCACGAACGCGAGGCAATGATCCAGGCATTGCGCGAGGACGAATACCTCAAGGTCACGGAAGAGGCCAGGAAGAAAGGCGCGCGCCAGAGCTTCAAGGAGCTGAACGGCTACCCGGTGCAGACCATCGACAACCCCGAAGTCAATGCGCTGAAGAATGGCTATCAGAATGCCCTGTCGCACTACCTGGCGGGCTTCGTCTACGAGGCGCTCGGCGAGCCGAGCCTCGCAGCGCCGGGATACCGCACCGCCATCGAATTGCGTCCCGGCCAGGGCATGCTCGAGGACTCGCTCGGCGGATTGGACGCGCGCCTGGCAGCGAAGGACGAGGGTTATTGCGACGTGCTGTTCGTTATCGAAACCGGCGTGATACCAGGCCGCGCATCGCAAAGCTTCAACCTGCCGATTCCGGTCGGGCCGCAAGGCCGCTGGATCTTCATCTCGGCATCGTTCCCCACCATGCCGGCGGTGGCCCCGTATAACCCGCCGTCAGTTCGGATCGACAAGGACCTCGACGTGCGCACGGCACACGTGCTCGATCTCGACTCGATGGCACGCCGCACGCTGAAGGACGACATGCCCGGCATCATGCTGCGCGCATTCATTCGCCTATCCTCGCGCGCGGTTGCGCAATACCAGATGCAGGAGCAGATCGCCCAGCAGCAGAGGAAAGGCCAGGACACGCTGGGCATGTCGCTCGGTCTGCTGGCCCTGCAGCTGGGCGGTGCCGTGACCGAACAGGCGGACGAGCGCGGCTGGCGCACCCTGCCCGCCCACGTCACGGTGGCGCGCGCACGCCTGTCACGCGGGCAGCACAACATCGACATCAGCACCGGTCATGGCCGCGCGACCTTCGATGTGAACCTCGCCGGCCCCCATGCGTTGGTGACTGCACGATTGCTCGGTGGGCGCCCGTTCACCACCCCAGCGGCGTCTCCCGGCATGCCCGCCGCACCCCTGCCCGCAGGGTCGAAATCCGTCGCGGCGCCCGGAGCCGACGCCGTTCAGGTTTCCGTCGTGAACTTCGATTACCCTGTTGCCGTCTCTACCCCCCGGAGGACCCTCCCATGAAAGCAGTCACCCTCGTCATCGCCCTGCTCGCCATCGCCCTGGCGGCCGGCTGCGGCACCAAGAAGGGCTTCGAGAAGCCCGGCTTCGCCTTCGGTTGTCCGGTCGGCGAATCCAAGATCAGCTCCATGGAAGACCTGGTCAAGGCCAAGGTCGCCAAGGAAGGCAGCAAGAGCCCGGACGTGGAGATCGAGGAGATCCGCTGCACCACGACCGGCGATCTCATGAAGATCGACGTGGTGGTCCACAACGACGAATCCGACGTGGAGCGCCTCCAGTACAAGTTCCGCTGGATGGATGCCGAGGGCATGCGTGCCGCCGACGAAGAGTCGTGGAAGCCGCTGCTGCTGTACGGCAACTCCCGTCAGACCGTCACGACGATTGCGCCGAACGCCAAGGCTCGCGACTTCAAGTTCATTTTCATGGGGCAAGAATGACATGACATCTACTTCCTTCGCGCTGTTCCGCCTTCCCTCCGTCCTGGTACTCGCCACCGCGCTGGCCCTCACCGCCTGCGGCGGCCCCAAGACCAAGTACGGCGATGCCGGTTCCGTCGAAACCGTCACCAACCAGTTCGGCTCCACCGACCTGCAGATGCTCGCCGAACAGATGTCGCAGTCGATGCTGTCGGAAGCGCCGGTGATCTCGAGCGGCAACCTGCCCATCGTCACGGTGCAGGAGGTGAAGAACAAGACCAGCGAATACATCGATACGCGTGCAATCACGAACCGCATGCGCGCGACGCTGCAGAAGAGCCGCAAGGTGCGCTTCGCGACCGACCAGGCCGAGATGCAGAAGCAGATCGACGAGATCCAGCGCCAGCAAAGCGAGTACTACGACCAGAACAAGTCCACCGAAGTGGGCAAGATGGTCGGTGCGGGCTTCCGCGTCAGCGGCGAGATCACTTCGATCGTGAAGGAAGACAAGAACATCAAGGACGTCTACTACCAGCTCTTCCTCAGCATGACCAACATCCAGACCGGCATCGAGGAGTGGAGCGACACCAAGGAGATCCGCAAGACGACCGAGAAGTAATTGGGGGTCGGCTGCGCCAACCCCTGCGGTGGAGTATTGGCTCCCCCTCATCCCCAGCCCTTCTCCACCAGGGAGAAGGGAGCTTCAAGCCCCTCTCCCTCCGGGAGGGAAGTACACCCCTTCCCCCGCGCGAAGCGTGGGGGAAGGCTGGGATGGGGGCAGCGGTGGTTCGCAGCGAGCCTGGTCGTGCTCCTTTCAGGCGCGCTCCCGGCCCACGCTGCCGACTGCGCCACAGCCTACGAAACCCGCACACCCACCGGCCCGGATTCAACCGGTCGCTTCTATCTGGGCCGCGAAACCTCGCCTGTCATGGGCCACCTCGGTGCCGGCTGGCTCGAGCGTCCCGAACGTGAAGCCGAAGAGAACCCGACAGCGCTGATCAGGCTGCTCGAGGTGAAGCCGACCGACGTCGTCGCCGACATCGGTGCCGGCACGGGCTATTTCAGTTTTCGCATCGCCCCGCTCGTGCCACGAGGCAAAGTGCTGGCCGTGGACATCCAGCCGGAGATGCTGGCCGCGATCCGTGACAAGCGCAAACGCGTGGGCGCTGCCAACGTCGAAGCGGTGCAGGGTCGTGTCGATGACCCTGCGCTGGCAGCAGCTTCCGTGGACCTTGCCCTGATGGTTGATGTCTACCACGAGTTCTCGCAGCCTTGCGAAATGCTGCGGGCCATCGCCAAAGCGTTGAAGCCGGGCGGCCGGCTGGCGCTGGTCGAGTATCGCGCAGAGGATTCGAAGGTGCCCATCAAACCACTGCACAAGATGTCACAGGCCCAAGCCGTTCGCGAAGTGGAAGCCGCCGGGCTGCGCTGGCAACGGACGCTCGACGATCTGCCCTGGCAGCACTTGATGTTCTTCGTCAAACCCGCATCTCAGTAGAGTCCTGTTCCGCCCCTTCGATAGCGTCATGGCGTACCCAAGTAGCATCCGGCTCGCTGCCGGAACGATGCTGTTCGCCGCCGTCAGCGCGTCTGCGCAGGACTACGACGAGCACGCCGAACTCGCATCGCACAAGCGCGAAGCGGTCGAACGGGTGGCTAACGCCCACACCCAGGAACTGGTCACCGGCGCAGCGAACCTGATCATCAAGCAGGCATCGATCCGCGTTGCGCGCGGGCTGCTCGCCCAATGGGGCAAGGAGGCCGGCCTCGGGCCCACCTGGAAGGAAGGCGGCGAGCATTGGCAGAAGGCCGAGACGCTGCTGCTCGAAGAGACGGTCGAACCGATGAAGAACGTCGCGACCGGCACCTGGGTCAAGGACATCTGGGTCGACTACGTCGGCAAGACCTTCGGCGGCGAGGAAGCCGACGTCATCGCGACCCATCTCGAATCCTCGTCGGGCCAGGCGCAGGTGGCGATGATGGACTGGTTCATCGGCGAGACCACGCTCTTCAACTACACCTACACCGGGCGCTTCCAGTACGACCTGAAGGGGGCGGAAGGCGAATTGAAGGCGCTGCAGAAGATCGCCGTGCCGCGCATCCCGGAGAAGGACAACGAGATCGGTTTCACCACGAAGAACCGCGATGCGTGGCAGTTCGTCGCGTGCAGCCCGCAGAATCCGACATGCATGGGGCCACGCTACGCCAAGCTACTGGGCGGTGCGCTGCAGGGTGGACTGATCCGCCACATCGACAAGATCACGGCCGAGGTCCAGGACAAGATGAAGGGACGGCGGGCAGACGTCCAGCCGATACTGGACGCATTCCGCGCCTCCCTCGAGCCGCCTGCGGACACGTCACCGCCTGTCGGGAGCGACCGCTGAAATGAAGCCGCCCGTACGCTCCAAGCAGTCGCTGCGCCCGAGGGGGCGCCTCAGTGGCTTGGGGTGGCCCGGCGCCACTGAGATGACGTCCCCGCGATAGGCCATCAGCCGGGTCGCCGTCGTTTCTGACGGACTGCTCTTGGCGCCACTGCGCCCTCTCGACGTTGCGCCTGGTCGAATCTCGGGGCACACGCGCGGCCGCGTCCTGCGTCGCCAACGAACCAGATGGAGAGGGGCCCCTGGAATCCAGCCCTTGCACTCAGGTATGCCGGTCCCGTGGAATCGCCATCCGGTACCCGAAGCTCAACAAAGCGAGCCCGGCTCCGAGCAGCCATGCGATTCCGGGCTCCGGTACGGGCGTAATCCATCCGAGCGGCGCACCGGCGTCACTACCGAGGACGACTCCGGGGTCATGCACGAGGCTCAGCTGGGCGGAGTTACTGAAGTCGGCTGCACCGATGCCCACCGTACTGGAACCGTGAACTCTCAGCTCGAACCATAGTTGCACGGAAGTACCCGGCGCAATCGTCAAGCTCGGAACGATCAGGGTCATATCCAGGCGATCGAGCGACGATTCCGCTACGATCAGGTTGCCGCCGGCGGCAATGGCGGGCACGAATTCGTTGTCCGTGCTGAGGAGGGTACCGTCTCCATCGAAGACCTTGGTGACGGTGTGCGTAGCCTGGGTCACGTAGGTGTCACCCCCCTGTTTGACCGACAACCTCGCGAACGCTATCGCACGACTTCCCCCACCGAATCCTAGGTCGAACGTGTCCAGCAAGTAGTCGCCGACAACGCGAACGGACGGATACAGACGCCCCGCTTGGCCTGAGTTGGTCAGCAGCAACCCGGGAGCAAGAATCCCTGCGGTCACGTTTCCGGAGGTCTGATTGCGCGTGCCCTCCCCACTGGCCTTGAACAGACCAGGCGAAAGTTCGGCACTTGCGGATGCGAAGGACACGCTGTCCGCGATCACGGTCGGGTGCGTCGAGATAGCGCCGTCCACAGTGACGTAGACGGTTGCCGAAACAGCCAGGGTACTGACACTGGCTACCACGAGACCGAACACGAGGGAGCCGATTGCCCGAATGCGATGAGTGACGCGGATATTGTTGAATGTAAACATTGCCGACACCTCCTCGCTACACCTCGCGTTCGACGGTAGGCCTGGGTAGCCGCGAGTGTCAATCTGAACTGCGAGGCGATCAATCGCCGAGTTCCACCTGGATCAGCAGTGGTCGATGGCCTCCATCCGCTGTCGACTGCCAGCCTCCGACGTAGCAGCGCCCTGCATCGTCGCGTGTGGTCGAGCCATACAGCAAGGGTCCGACCACCTCGTGCGTGTCGAAAGGAAACGCCCGCGACGTGCGTGAGGCGAGATCGAACACGATCCATTCGTAGCGATCGCCGCGGCGGGCGATGCCCGCCACCAGCGTTCGACCGTCGAGGGCGAATAGCGACGGCGCATACGACGCCCCCTGCGGGTGGAACCATCCCAACGCGGTGATCCGTGCAGCGGCACCCTCGCGCGGTTCGATCGAGTAAAGGTGGCCCGTGTGGGTCGTGAACAGCGATCGCCCATCGGCCAGCGCCGCAAGGCCGACGATGCCGTGATCCTCGGCCGCGGGAGTCTCGGCGAAATAGTGTTCGAGCGGCGTCACCGCCCGTTCGCGCAGTTCGGTATCGAACTCCACCAGCACCGCACGTAACGTTCCATAGCCATCGCGCGTGACGCGCGGCACGAACGCATGGCCATCGGCGCCGGCGATTACATTGCGCGATGCATGACCGCCGACCGCACCGACCACGACCCGCTGTTGCTGCCGCGTGACGCTGTCGAACTGGTACAGCACGTGATCCCAATAGCCGAGCGCGTAGATCCAGCGCCCACCGCCGGCCGCTGCCACCAGACCCTCCGGCGCCGCGAACAGATGTTCCCATCGACCCGACTCGACGTCCACGCGCCACAGGTGGCTACCCCACTTCGGTAGCGCAGAACCGTCCTCGACCTCACCTTCTTCGTCCATGGAGGTGAAGTAGAGCCGGCCATCGTCGCCCGGCACTATCTTCGAGTGGATCTTCACTTGCCCCGCACCGGGACGCAGCACGTCGACCTCGGCAAGCCGCTCCACGACGCCGCCGAAATCGCGCCATGCGTTCGTTACCGGATCGAACTGCATCAGATGAGCGCTTCCGCCCGGCGCCTTGGCCGACACACCGATCCAGATGCGCCCGGTCGCGTCGCGTCCGGTCGCGCCCCAGATGCTGTTCGCATCGACGAAACCCGGCACCTCGATGACGCGCGTGCGCGGTGCCCGCCAGGGATCCGCGGATAGCAGCCCGAACCGGCTGCCGGTGCGCCTCTCCACGTCGGCGAACTGGGCACGCGCAGAACCGGCAACGGTCATCCCGGCGGCGGCGCCCGCCACCGCCACGATGAAAGAGCGCCTACGGATCATGTCGACGATGGCATGCGGCTGACGATCGTCGTGCCCGCAGCCGCCCCCGGATTCACCGGGTGCCCTGCAACCCCGCAAATGCCACCTTGACCAGGTACTCCGTCACCTGCTGGTGGGTATATCGACCGCTCATCTGCAGGTATTCGACGGCCGGATCGCAGGTGCGCGCGTACAGGCTGAAGACCACCACGTCCGGCGGCAGGCCCGGGTCGAGCACCCCTTGCGCCTGGGCCGCCTTGACCAGATCCAGCATGCGTTCGTTCAAGGCGAGGATGCGCTTCACGTAGTCGCGGTTGGCCAGCAGGTTCGATTGCAGGGTCGAACTGGTGGACGGCAGCAGCGGCAATCCACCGTCCAGGCGCAGGTCGAGCGCCCAGCGCAACAGGCCCCGCATCTTGTCCACCGGTGCGAGCTCCGGTGGCAGGCTTTCGAGGAAGGCGATCGCCTGATCCAGCAAGTGGATCATCACCGCCGCGGCGAGTGACTCCTTGGAGCTGAAGTGCTTGTACAGGCTCGCCTTGGCGATCCCGGCTTCGGCGGCGACCTCGTCCACGGTCATGAGGTCGTACCCCTTCTTCGCGAGCATCACCCGGGTGGCGTCGAGGATGGCGTCCTCGCGGACCTTCTGTTGCTGCTGACGCACGGTCAGCCTGGCAAGAATACCCATCGGTTGTTTTTGTGAACTAATCAGTTCAAGTTATAGTCTCATTGGTTGCGGTTGGAGTCGTTCGGGGCCTGCTCGGTTCCGGCAGCTCCCCCGGAAGGCCGGTGGCGCCCCGGTCCCCCGGCAGCCGCAAGCTCGTCGGCCCCTTCCCGGGAGCCGTCCATTCCACTCGTAGATTCAGGAGTTTCGACCATGATTGCTCGCCGTGCCCTCATCGCTGCCGCCGTTGCCGGCATCCTCTCCGCCTGCGCCAACATGTCCCAGGCCGACAAGACCACCCCCGCCGCCAAGTCCGATATCGTGGACACCGCGGTGGCGGCCGGGAACTTCAAGACGCTCGTGACCGCCGTCCAGGCTGCCGGCCTCGTGGATACCTTGAAGAGCCCCGGACCCTTCACCGTGTTCGCGCCGACCGACGAGGCGTTCGCCAAGTTGCCGCCCGGCACCGTGGACGCGCTCCTCAAGGACAAGGCCGCGCTCACCAAGGTGCTAACGTACCACGTCGTACCCGGCGCAGTGATGGCCAAGGACGTGCCGACGGCCAACGTGAAGACCGTTCAAGGCCAGACTGTCGCCCTCAAGAAGGATGGCTCGGGCGTGACCGTCAACAACGCCAAGGTGGTGGCTGCCGACATCGTCGCGACCAACGGCGTGATCCACGTGATCGACACCGTGATCCTGCCGCAGTAACGCGGGCGGATGCGGCCTCCGTGCTCCAACGCGAGGCCGCGCAGAACACGTCTGGCACGGTCATGTGCAGCCACCGTGAAGGTGGCTGCTTCCGATGCGGATCAGGCGACTCGCATCCCGGCACTGCTACTGCGCGGCAAGATCACGCGCGCATCGAGCCCACCGCCGGCACGGTTGGCGAGAGTCACATCACCACCCATGGCCTGGGCCAGATTGCGTGCGATCGACAGGCCCAGTCCGGTACCGCCGGTGCCCTGATTGCGCGACCCTTCGAGCCGGTGGAACGGCTCGAACACCTTGTCCAGCAGCTCGCCGGGAATACCGGGCCCGCGATCGCGCACCGCGATGGTGAGTCGGTCCGCCCGATCGTCGACCGCAATCTCCACGTCGCGCGCGTAGTGGAGCGCGTTGTCGAGCAGGTTCTGCAGGATGCGTCGCAGGCCGAGCGGCTTGCCGGCAAACGGCGTGCTGACCCTGCCGCTGACGACGACCGGATGACCCAGTTCTTCGGCATCGGCCCGCAACGCTTCCAGCAGTGCGTCCACGTCGATGGGGCTCAGCGGCTCGCGATCGTCCAGGCCCCGCATGTAGTCGAGCGTCGTGCCGACCATGCGCTGCATCTCGTCCAGATCGCGCAGGAATTTCTCGCGGAGCGCCGTGTCCTCGAGCAGCTCGGCGCGCAGGCGCAACCGCGTGATCGGCGTCTTGAGATCGTGCGACATGGCCGCCAGGATCGCCGTGCGCGTGTGCACGTAACGGCCCAGCCGCTCCTGCATCGTATTGAACGCGCGTGCCGCCCGTCGCACCTCCTGCGGTCCTGTCTCCGGCACCGGCGGCTGGTCGATGTTGCGGCCCAGTTCGTCCGCGGCCTCGGCGAGGCCCTTGAGCGGCCGGGTCACCCAGCGCACCACGACGAACGACAGGATCGCCACCACGACCAGCATCACCGCCAGATTCTGGACCACGCGCGTGGGCCAGCGCGGCAGGCGGCGCGGTTCCTCCAGCGCGAACCGCGCCCAGCTGCCGTCGTCGAGCTGCGCCAGCACGTTGAACGCGAAGCGCTCGGTGCGCTCGCCCATGGTGCCGGGCACCGTCGCCTCGCCGAACCGGCGCGTCACGCCGACCCCCAGCGTACGTTGCGCGCCAATGCGGTCCTTGAGCATGCCGAGCATTGCAACAGCGTCATCGTCGTCCGGGTCGGGCTCGGCCGCCGTCTGCGGCGGGGCGAGCAGCTCGATCTTCACACCCTGGGCTTCGGCGATCTCGGCCAGCGCCACACGCTGCGTCGGCGGCAGGCGATCGAGCAGCTTGATGAGATCCACCACCCGTCGTGCGGCCGGTCCCGCACTCGCCCGGAACACCGAGGCTTCGCGATCCAGCATCTGTACGAACAGCGTGATGCCCATCGTGAGCACGAGCACGCCGATGAACGTGAGCGCGATGCGCCCGAACAGCGAATCGGGCACGAGCCGCCGCAACCATCCGTACATCCCCTCCCCCGCCGCGGGCGGGCGAGGGTCAGGGTGGGGGCCGCCGTTCAAGCTGCCGCCCGCACAGCCGCCGCCAGTACATACCCCTCGCCGCGCACCGTGCGAATGATCTCCGGATCACGTCCGGCATCGCCCAGGCGCTGCCGCAACCGGCTCACCTGCACGTCGATGCTGCGGTCGAGCGGATCGGCTTCGCGCCCGACGGTGAGGTCCATCAACTGGTCGCGTGACAGCACCCGGTTCGGATACGCCAGGAACACCCGCAGCAACCGGTACTCCGCGCCCGACAGCGCCACCACCACCTGCTGCGGCGACACGAGGTGGCGCGCTTCCAGATCGAGAGTCCACCCGGCGAACGCGAGCGCCTTGGCGTCGTCCGGTTCCAGCACCGGCGGCATGGCGCGCGAGCGGCGCAGCACCGATTTCACGCGCGCGAGCAGTTCGCGCGGATTGAACGGCTTCGGCAGGTAGTCATCGGCACCCAGCTCCAGGCCCACGATGCGATCGGTGTCCTCGCCCTTGGCCGTCAGCATGATGACCGGCAGCGCCTTCTTCACGCCGAGCTGCCGGCACAGCGAGAAACCATCTTCGCCCGGCAGCATCACGTCGAGGATCACCAGGTCCACCTGCGCGGAGTCGAGCGTCTGCCACATGGCGCGGCCGTCCGGCACCACCGTCGCGCGGTAGCCGTTGCGCCGCAGGTAGTCGCCCAGCAGCGAGCGGATCTCGAGGTCGTCGTCGACGACGAGGATGTGATCCTGCGTATCCATGACCTATTTGTACCGCGTCCGGGCCGGCCCGTGGGTGACCATGTTGTAAGGGACCTTTGCGGCCCACGGGAGTTGACATACTGCGTTACAAAATTCCCGACGCCTGATATGCAGCGTTTACACGGGGCTGTTTCAATATCCACCATGCGCCTTCCCCCCGTCCTCCGCCACGCCGTCGGCGTCGCCCTGCTCGCGCTGGCGCTCCCGGGGTTCGCCGCGAAGGACGACCCCTTCGACACCGCGAAGCTGCGGCCACCGGAGCCGCACCAGGCGTGGGAGCAACCGCCCGGTCCGCCCTGCCCTGCGCCGGTCGTCGTGCCCGATCCGCTCACCTTGCTCGACGCCATCGAACTGGCGTTGTGCAACAACCCGCGCACGCGCGAGTCCTGGTCTGCCGCCAAGGCCTCCGCTGCCCAGGTGGGCGTCGCCCGCGGAGCGTACCTCCCCAGCGTGACCGTCACCGGAGCCCTGCAGAGCACCGACCAGCGCAACACCGTGCAGTCGGGGCGCCGCGACCAGGCGACCGGCTCGATCGCCCTCAACTACCTGCTGTTCGATTTCGGCGGTCGTGATGCCGCGCTCGAGCAGGCGCGCCAGAGCCTGTTCGCTGCCGACTGGAGCCACAACTTCACGCTGCAGACCGTGCTGCAGGACGCCGCCTCCGCATATTTCCAGCTCTTCGCCAACGAGGAGGCCGTCGTCGCTGCGCGCGCGGCCGAAGAGTCCGCGCAGAAGAGCCTCGACGCTGCGCGCGCCCGGCAGAAGGCCGGCGCCGCCACGCGCGCTGACGTACTGCAATCCCAGACCGCGCTCTCGCAATCGCAACTCGCGCGCGTGCAGGCCGAGGGTGGCGCGGCATCTGCGCGTGGTGTACTCGCCAATCGCATCGGCATAACGTCGGATCGCCCGGTGCGCATCGTGGCACCGGCGGATCTCGAAGCCCGCCGTCTCGCCGACGCGCAGATCGAGCAACTCGTGCAGACCGCGGTCGCGCGCCGCCCCGACCTGCTGTCGGCCGAAGCGAACGTGCGCGCGGCGGAGTCGAACGTGCGCGTGCAGGAAGCGGCCGGCAAGCCCACCATCTCGGCCTTCGGTACCGGCGCCGGGACCAACAACAATCCGGGGCTGGAATCGCGCAGCGGCACCATCGGTGTCCAGATCAGCATCCCGCTGTTCACCGGCTACCAGTCCACCTACCGCATCCGCACCGCCCGCGAGCTGCTCGAGCAGCAGCAAGCCACCCGCGACCGGTTGCGCAACGATGTCTCGCTCGACGTCTGGCAGGCGTTCCAGGATCTGCGCACGCAGAACCAGTCGCTCACCACCGCCGGCGACCTCGTGGCGAGCGCCCGCGAGTCCTACGACGTTGCCCTGGGCCGTTACAAGGCCGGCGTCGGGACCGTGACCGATCTGCTCAACGCCCAGAGCGCACTCGCCAATGCCAACCTGCAACGCATCCAGGCGCGGTTTTCCTGGAACGTCGCGAAGATCACGCTTGCCAAGGCCATCGGCGGTCTCGACGCCGGCCTGTTCAACGACCTTGCCGCTGCCGCACCCCGATGACCAAGACCCTGCGCAACTGGATGATCCGCCTCCTCGTGCTGTTGCTGGTCGCAGCCGGCGCCTATGCCGGGTGGCGCTACTGGCAAACCGCCAACGTGAAGACGCTCGACGAACGCTACCAGTTCGAGGAGCTCACCAAGGGCGACGTCACGCAGACGGTGACCGCCAACGGCACGCTGAATCCGGTGGTGCTGGTCAACGTCGGCACGCAGGTTTCTGGGACCGTGCGCAAACTGCATGCGGATTTCAATTCGACCGTGAAGGCCGGTCAGGTCCTGCTGGAACTCGACCCGACCTTGTTCCGCGCGGCGGTGGAACAGAGCCGTGGCAATGTCGCCAACGCCACCGCATCGCTCAAGCTCGCACAGGCGAACGAAGCCCGCGTCCGCGAGCTCTATGGCCAGGAGTACGTTTCGAAGCAGGATCTCGACGCCGCCGTGCAGCAGCGCGAGGGCGCCGAGGCGCTGCTGCGCACCGCCAAGGGCCAGGTGGCCCGCGACGAGGCGAACGTGAACTACAGCGTGATCCGCTCGCCCGTCTCCGGCATCGTGGTCTCGCGGCAGGTCGACATCGGCCAGACGGTCGCGGCGAGTTTCCAGACCCCGACGCTGTTCCAGATCGCGCAGGATCTCTCGGTGATGCAGATCAACACCAACGTCGCGGAGGCCGACGTGGGCAAGATTCGCATCGACCAGCCGGTGCGATTCAGCGTGGATGCCTTCCCCGGCCGGCGGTTCGAGGGCAAGGTATCGCAGATCCGTCTGTCGCCCATCATTCAGCAGAACGTCGTCACGTACAACGTCGTGGTGGCGGTGGACAACCGCGATCTCAAGCTGATGCCCGGCATGACGGCCTACATCTACATCGACGTCGACAAGCGCGAGGATGTGCTGCTCGTGCCGAGTTCGGCGTTGCGGTTCCGGCCGCGCGATCTGCCGCCCGAACCGAAGAAGACGGCCGCGGCCGCACCCGCACCGGGTGACAAGAAACAGCGCGGCGGCGGGCAACGGGTGTATTTGGCACGCGGCGACAAACTCGAAGCCGTCACCATCCAGACCGGGCTTTCGGACGGCAAATTCATCGAGGTCACCGGCGGCGAGCTCAAGGCCGGCGATCGCGTGGCGACCCAGAACCGCGTGGCCGACGGCAGCGGGTCCGGGTCGGGCCAGCCGGCCCCGCGCGTGCGCGCGTTCTGACCAGCATGGCGACATCCCCCGACGGTGTCGTCGTCGGCATCGAGCACCTCTACAAGCAATACGAGACCGCGGCCGGTCCCGTGCCGGTGCTGAAGGACGTGAACCTCGAGATCCGCCGTGGCGAGTTCGTCGCGATCATGGGCCCTTCCGGCTCAGGCAAATCGACGTTCATGAACATCCTCGGGTGCCTCGACACGCCCACGCGCGGGCGCTACGTGCTCGACGGGCACGACACCTCGGCGCTCGGCTCGGACGACCTCGCCCGCCTGCGCAACCGCTTCATCGGCTTCGTGTTCCAGGGCTTCAACCTGTTGCCGCGCGCGAGCCTGCTGGAGAACGTCGCCCTGCCGCTCATCTATGCCGGCACCCCGCGGCGCGAACGCAGCGAGCGCGCTCGCGAACTGCTGGAGCGCGTGGGTCTCTCCCGACACGTCGAACATCACCCGAGCCAGATCTCGGGTGGCCAGCAGCAACGCGTGGCCATTGCACGCGCACTCGCCAACCGCCCCAGCCTGCTGCTCGCTGACGAGCCGACCGGCAATCTCGACACTGCGACGAGCCACGAGATCATGGGGCTCTTCACCCGATTGAACGCCGAGGCCGGCATCACCGTCGTCCTGGTCACGCACGAACACGACGTGGCGCGGTTCGCGCAGCGCGAAGTCACCTTCGTCGACGGCATCGTCACCCACGACGGCCCGGTGCGGGCCGTGGACGAGATCGCCCGATGATCGGCGCCATCCTGCGCGAGGCGTGGAAGTCGATGGGTGCGAACAAGCTCCGCACCTTCCTCACGATGCTCGGCATGGTGATCGGCGTGGGCGCCGTGATCCTCATGCTCGCCATCGGCCAGGGCGCCCAGTACGTGGTGAAGCAGGCCATCGCCAGCATGGGCAGCAACCTCTTCATCGTGCTGTCGAGTTTCTCCACCACGTCGGGGGTGCGGTCCGGCACCGGCCAGGCGCCCACCCTGACCATCAACGATGCCCGCGCGTTGCTCGAGCTCAACACGGTGGCGGAAGTAGCCCCCATGCAGCCGGGCTCGCGCCAGATCGTCTACGGCGCCGCCAACTGGAACACCCAGGTGTACGGCGTCACACCCGGCTACTTCACGGTGCGCGAATGGGCCGTCGTCGACGGCGACCCGATCTCTGAAACCGACGTGCGCAATGCCACACGGGTCGCGATCCTCGGCCAGACCGTGCTCGACCGCCTGTTCGGCGACGAACCGGCCGTGGGCAAGACCATCCGCCTCGAGAACATTCCCTTCACCGTCGCCGGCGTGCTCGACCGCAAAGGCCAGAGCTTCGACGGCCGCGACCAGGACGACACGGTGCTGATCCCGCTCACCACCGCACAGCGCAAGGTCTTCGGCAGCCAGTTTCCCAACAGTGTTCGCATGATCATGGTGCAGGCGGTGTCGGAAAGCGCCATGGCGCAGGCCGAGGAAGACATCAACCGCCTGCTGCGCGAGCGCCGCCGCACGCCCGAAGGCCAGGAACCGGACTTCACCGTGCGCAACCTGAGCGCCGTGGCCGACGTGCAGGCGCAGACCACCAAGGTCATGTCCCTGCTGCTCGGGGCCGTCGCTTGCGTGTCGCTGGTGGTGGGCGGCATCGGCATCATGAACATCATGCTGGTGTCGGTGACCGAGCGCACCCGCGAGATCGGCATCCGCATGGCGATCGGCGCGCGCCGCCGCGACATCCTCGCGCAGTTCCTGCTGGAGGCCATCATCGTGTCGGTGCTGGGCTGCGTCATCGGCGTCGCGCTGGGCGTCGGCGGCGCCCTGCTCGCCAGTCGCCTGACCAGCATCTACACCGAAGTCACCGCATGGTCGGTGCTGCTGTCCTTCGCGGTGGCGACGCTGATCGGCGTGTTCTTCGGCTTCTATCCGGCCCGCAAGGCCGCCTGGCTGAAACCGATCGAGGCCTTGCGCTACCAGTGAAGATATCGGCGCGGGTGCCGATATCCGCTAGGATGCGTTGCGCATCGGCAGGCCACCTCCCCGCGTAGCTGAGGCAAGACCCCCTTCACCCGTTTCGCATGCGTGCATTCACACCCGGTCGCAACGCGACCATCGTCGTGCTGCTGGCGATCTGGATCGCCGCAGCGCTGGCGTTCGACCGCAACGCGACCCTCTGGCAGCAGCACGGACTGGGGGCGATCACCGTGGTCTTTCTCGCCTGTCTGCTCGCCGGCGAGACGCCCGCGGTGCGCCGGCAGGTCTTCGTGGCGGCAGTGTTTGCGACCATCGGCGAGTTCCTGGCCGCCCCCCTGCTCGGCTTCTACACCTATCGCCTGGACAACGTTCCGGCCTTCGTTCCACCGGGGCACGGGTTGGTCTACCTGGCCGCCATCGCCGCCGCGCGCGCCGATCTGGCGCAGCGCTGGTCGCGCACCGTCTGCGCGACCGCCTTGGCTGCCGGCGGCGCCTGGGCGATCTGGGGCGCCTGGATTTCGCCAACCCCCGACCTGTTCGGGTTGCTGCTGTTCGCGCTGTTCGCCCTGTTCGTGCTGCGTGGCCGCGCACCGCTGGTGTATGCCTGTGCCTTCTTCATCACCGCGTTCCTGGAGCTGTACGGCACGGCGCTCGGCACCTGGACCTGGGCCGCGACCGAGCCGACCGGCACACTCGGCATGGGCAATCCACCGAGCGGCATCGCGGCGGCGTACTGCGTCGTCGACTGGGTAGCGTTGCGGATCACGCGTCGGCTCGCATTGAACGCGCCCGCGTGGCGCGCGGCGTTCCCGTCCCCGGCGCGCGCCCCGCGCCGGGTGCGTCGCTGAGACTGCCCCACCACCGGTCGGGCCCGGCGGCGGTCCTGCGACCGCCTCAGCGACGCCGAGCGCGTGCAGCGCAGACGAGCAAACCCAGGCCGGCGATCATCAGGGCGTAGCTTTCCGGTTCGGGCACCGGCGTGAGGGTGAGGTACGCGCGAATTTCCCCAGGACCGAAAGTCGTCGTGTGAATGTTGAGGTACGACTTTCCTGCCAGCATACCCGCGATCAGGAACGCCTCCGCAGAGAGGGCGGCGCCACCACTGCCGGCAAGAAACGCGGCCCCATACACGCCGGTGGTCGAAAGGTCGAAGCTGTTGAGGAAAGTGCCGGACTGCACGTTGAGCGGAAATCCGGTCAGCGACGGATTGCCTACGGCGACCCCCGCGTTCCCGGTACCCGCGACGGTGGTGCAGCAGTGGATGTGCGACTGCGTGACCGTACCGGAGAGGCCGGAGAACGAAGCTTCGATAGTCAGCGCATGGATCTCCTCTTCGTACTCCACCCGCACGGTGCCCGAACCCGTGGCACCGGATGCTTCCGGCGCCAGTGTTCCGGTAAAGACCTGGATGTGCGCGTGAGCCACGCCCCAGGCGGTGAACAACAGTGCTGCGACAGCGATGCGAGCGGCATTCATGACGGTCTCCTGGAGTGGTGTCGGAATCAGTTCTTTCTACGGATGAAGGACTGCAGGAAGCTCTCGCGCCGGCGCCTCGTGCAGTGGACGATCAAACCGAGCGCGCCGAGCAGGAGCACGACGGTCATCGGGTCGAGCATCGCTGCTGTGACCGAAACGTAGCGATCCGGCGCCACGCCGGAGACCGTGGGTACGGTGAACCAGAGGACCAGCGCCGCCGCGGCAGCGGCCAGGATCTGCCTCATCCCCGGACCGCTCCCGCGAAGCGCCGTCGCGCGCGCACCATCAGCACCAGCGCGCCCATGGCGAACAAGGCCAGCGTCTCCGGTTCCGGCACGGGCGCGATGCGGTAGAGGATTCCCCCCGTGCCGTTGGCCGGCGTGTTCGTGACGAGCGCATACAGCTCGCCATTGCCGTCTTCACCGAAGCCGTGCACCGTCAGGCCATCGGGCAGCGCGTCGCCGGCGAACTGCGGCAGCAGGAACTCCTTGATGACGCCCTCTTCGAGATCGGCGTAGAACAGTCGTCCATCGACCCGGGGCGGCGCATTGCGGATCGCGAGATCGCCGAACACGTACTTGCCGACCAGTTCGGGGATGTCGTCACCGCGATAGACGAAGCCGCCGGTGATGGAAATGCCGTCCCGGTGATCGTACTCGAGAGTTCCGCCTGGCCCGGAGATCGGGTCGATCAGGCCCGCCGGGTTGCCGGGACTGCGCACACCGATGGTGCCGTTGGAGCGATCGAACAGGAAATCTCCCTCCTTGACCGCCCAGCCGTAGTTGCCACCGAGCGTGATGAGGTTGATCTCCTCGACGTTGTTCTGGCCGACGTCCGCAGCGATGAGATCACCGGTGAGCCGATCGAAGCTGAACCGGTACGGGTTGCGCAGTCCCAAGGCGTAGACCTCCGGGACCTGTCCCGCTCCCTGGAACGGATTGGTGACCGGGATGCGGTACTGCCCGTTGCTGCTGACAGCATCCGCACTTCCAATCGTCGCGGCTGGGGCGAGCGGATCGATGCGCAGCATCTTGCCGAGCGGCGTGCTGAGGTTCTGCGCGTTGCCGCCGGGTTCGAGATGGCTCGCGCCGACGTCATTGGCATTGCCGCCGTCACCCAGACCCAGGTAGAGATAGCCGTCGTGCCCGAAGGCGATGGTGCCGCCGTTGTGGTTGCCGGCGTTCTTGCCGAACGACATGATCTCGCGCCGCGACGCCGGATCGACCACGTCCGGATTGCCCGCCGACATCTTCCATTCGGTGATGACGGTCTTGTAGTTCTGCGTGGCGTTGTTGGGCGCGGCGTACGTGGGCGGGGTCCCCACCAGGATCGGTTCCGTCGTATAGGTGTAGAGCGTCCGGTAGCCCGCGTGCTGCTGATCGTTGAAGCCCGGATGAAATGCGAGGCCGAGGAAGCCACGTTCGTCGTTGGCGTTGGCAGGGATGAAAGGAGGCGACACCAGCGACTGGATGTCGAGCGCCGGCGTGGCGACCAGACTGCCGTTGCGCACGATCTGGAGCAGCCCTTTCTGTTCCACGACGAACAGGCGTTCGAGGTCGCCCGGCGGGCTGATCGCGTAGTCCGGCGCCCCCATCCCCGTCACGATCGCTTCGAGACGGATCGCGATGTCGCCGCGCTGGATCAGCGGCAAGCCCGTGTTCTGCTGGGCGGAAACAGCGCCGCACCACGCGAGCGCTGCAGCGGCGGCCAACCACTTCACTGTGCTGTGCATGGGGCGATCTCCATCGTACTCGGGCAGTTTCGCTCGTTCAGCAATGGCGCCGCCGCGCGAAGCGCAGCAGCAGTGCGCCAATACCCACGGCCGTCAGGGCCAGCGCCTGCGGTTCCGGCACGGCGGTGATGTTGTCCACCCCGATGACGGCGGCGACGAAGGGCGTCTGCGTGCGTGCGGTGATGAAAGCGGGACTGTGGACGAGGTTGAGCGTCGTCACGCTGCCCATGACGCTCTGGAAATCCCCGCCGCCGAGCGCCGCGGCCGCCAGCGAGAAGGTCACCTCGGTCCAGTCGCTACCGGCGGGCACGTTCACCGCCTCCAGCGACGCGAGCGCGTCGACGATGCCGCCCTCCAGGATCAGTCTCAGCGCGACGTCCGTCGTTCCGTAGTTGCGGACCTGCATCGTGATCGCGGTCACACCGGCATCCAGGTAGTCGCCCACCCACGACCCGGCATTGAACGCCACGAGCTTGCCGCCGGGCCCGGTGAAACCACTCGCCTGCAGGCGCAGGTAGGCGTCGACGCTGCCGCCAGGCCCGCCCGAGGCGATGACGTCGGGGGGCAGCGACGAGTTCGGACCGATCGACCACCCTTGAGTGGTGCCGCCCTGGAAATCGTCCGACTGGCCCGGCGCGATCGCGGCAATGGCCGAGCCGAATGTAAAGACGATCGACAGTGCGCAGACCGCGACAGCCACGGAGTGAACGGGATACATGGTGAAGGCAGCCTCTTTCTTCTTGGGAGTCGACGGTTCAACCAGGGACTTGCGCCGAGTTCTGTCCGGTAGGTGCGGTCGCCCCAAGGAAAGGTTCAAAGCAGCGCAACTCATTCGCGAAAATGCGCAACTCGGCCTATTTCCCGAGATACCGCCGTTCACACGATCGCCATGGACACCAGCAAGGTCACCGCATCCCCCGATGCCGGGCATAGAATCCCGGCCATGGAGACCTCGAGTCACGATCCGGCGCGCAGGATCCTCGCCGACGATGGCAACGAGCGCGCGCTGCTGGAGTGCGTCGCCGCCGGCGACCGCCGCTCGTTCGAGCGGCTGTACCGTGACTACTGGCCACGGCTCGTCCGTTTCCTGGATCAGGTGATGCGTCAGCCGCAGATCGTGGACGACGTTCTGAACGAGACCATGCTCGCCGTGTGGCAGAACGCGAAGGGTTTCAAGGCCCAGTCAAAGGTTTCCACGTGGATCTTCGCCATCGCCTACCGCAAGGCACTGAAGGCTGCGCATTCCGCACGCCGCGCTGCCCCCCGGGACGACCCGCTGCATGACCCGCACGCGCCCGACGATCCGGAACGCGATGCGATGCGCGCGCAATTGCAGGGCCAGGTGCGACGCGCGCTGGACGTGCTCTCGCCCGAACAGCGCGCGGTGGTCGAGCTGACCTACTACCACGGCTGCGCGTATGCAGAGATCGCGCAGATCATGGAATGCCCGGTCGATACGGTGAAGACGCGCATGTTCCACGCGCGCCGCAAGCTGCGCGTGGCGATGGAATCGGACGACGCGGACGAATGAATCAGCCGCGTCTGTTCACCCACGACGATCCGCGGCATCGCGAGGCGATGCAATTGCTGCCGTGGTATGTGAACGGCACGCTGGACGCCGCCGAGTTCGCATGGGTCGACGCGCATGTTCACGACTGTGTCGCCTGCCGGCGCGAATGCGATCAGCAGCGCGCGCTCGCGGCGACGGTCCGCCTCGACGTGACGCCGTTCGCGATGGTGCGCGGCTTCGACCGCCTCGCCGCCCGGATCGACGAACTGCAGTCGCCCGCCGTGCCCCTGTCGGGTTGGCGCACGTGGTTGCGACCGTCCATTCTGCTGCCCCTGGCGGCCATGCAGTTCGTCGTGATCGCGGCGCTGGTCCTTTCGGGTCGCCCCGACCCGGAGCCGCAGTACCGGACGCTGTCCGATTCACCGGCCACCGCGCTGTCGCCCGACGCGGTGGTCGTGATCTTCGATCCCGCCATGACGCTGCAGCGTATCCACGACCTGTTACGTGCATCGCAAGCGCGGATCGTGAACGGGCCGAATGCACGCGGAGCCTACACGCTGGAGCCACCGGCCGGACAGCAGGCCGCGACACTGGAACGGCTGCGTGCCAACCCCGGTGTGCGCTTCGCGCAACCCGCGCCCGGCACCGACGGAATGCACCTGTGATCGCACCCGTAGCTCGCGTCGGCTCGCACCTCATTGCCCTGATACTGGCCATCGCGATGGCCGGCTGCGCCCATCGGGCCGGCCCCGCAGCGCAGAACATCGATGCCGACGGCTTGGCGCGCCAGATCATGGTGATGGTGCCGAGCCCGCCGCGGGTCGACCTGCGCCCGTACGATTATGGCGGCACCGAATACGGCGCCGGTCATGCGCGCAACCAGGCCATGCGCACCGCGCGTGCGGTGGCTCGCGAGCGCGGTATCGTCGTGCTGGACGACTGGCCGATGCCGGCGCTCGAACTGCACTGCATCGTCGCCCGGATCGAGGACGGTCAGGATCCGGGCGCGGTCCTCTCGGCGCTCAACGGGGACGCACGAATCGCCTGGGCGCAACCGATGCAACGCTTCCGTGCACTCAACACGGCGCCTGTCGCGAGCAGCGACGTCGGCGCGCCGGCATGGAACGAATTGAATGCGATGCACCGGATCGCGACCGGGCGTCGCGTCACGATCGCGCAGATCGACACCGGTGTGGATCTTAAGCATCCGGTGCTGTCGGGCCAATGGTCCGGCCCACGCAATTTCGTCGACGCCGGGCGCTTTCCGGCGGAGCTGCACGGCACCGCCGTCGCGGCATTGGCCGTGGCGCGCCTCGACAGCGCCACCGGTCTCGTCG
Source organism: Betaproteobacteria bacterium Ga0077523 (assembly GCA_001464695.1). Classification (GTDB taxonomy): domain Bacteria; phylum Pseudomonadota; class Gammaproteobacteria; order Burkholderiales. The sequence continues at coordinate 27,286 of LNDQ01000040.1, forward strand.
GCGTGTCCCCAGGGGCGCGGATCGTCCCCTTGCGTGCCTGCTGGGAGTCAAGGGCCGACGGTGCGCAATGCAGCACCTTCACGCTGGCCAAGGCGCTGCAGCATGCGCTGCGCGATTCGCCCCATGTGATAAACCTGAGCGTCACCGGCCCTTCCGACCGGCTGTTGTCAGCCCTGATCGATCAAGCGCTCAAGCAGCGAACCGTCGTCGTGGCCGCCGGTGACGATACTGGCGGACCGGATTTTCCGGCCACGCATCCGCAGGTGTTGGCCGTCTACGGCAACGCGCCGCCGCCGGCAGTGCAGGCTGGACTGCAGGCTCCGAGCCGCGACATCCTTTCGGCAACGCCCAATGGCACCTTCGCCTTCGTGTCGGGCTCGTCGTTCTCCGCCGCCCAGGTGAGCGGCCTGACGGCCCTGGTGCTGGAACTCGCACCACGCACGAGCCCGTCGGATCTGAAGACGCTGCTGCGATCGACGGCCTCGTACGACGGCAGCACCGGGGTTGCGCGCATCGAACCATGCGCAGTCCTGCGCGCCGTGGCGCCGCGTGACGCTGCCGCGTGCACCTCATCCGCGAAGCACGGCAACCGTCCCTGAAGTCCCCCGCCACACTGCTGCGCGCCATCGTCGCGTCGGCGTGCGTGAGCGTGACGCCGGCGTGGGCGGATTTCACCGGTGAGGTCGCGCTGCTGTCGGACTATCGGTATCGCGGCATCACGTTCAGCGACGGCGATCCATCGCTGCAGGCGAGCGTCGACTGGGCCGGGTCAGGCGGCCTGTTCGCCGGCGCCGTGGCCTCTTCGGTGCGCCTCGGACAGTACGATCAGGTATCGGGCGTTCTCATCCAGGGTTATGCAGGTTATGGAAAGACGTTGACGCCCAGGCTCTCGGCGAGCAGCGGCGTGGCCGCCTACGTGTTTCCATCCGGGTTGCGCGGCAGTCCGGACTACCAGGAACTGTTTCTGCGGTTGGGCAACGAGCGCTGGCAGGCCGGCTGGTACCTGAGCCCCGCCTACTACGGCACCGGCGCGGCGTCGTCGTACGCCTCGATCGCCGTGTCCCATCCGCTCGGTCCCACAGTGCGCGCATTCGCGAGCGGCGGCTGGTTCGCAGCCGGCCATGCGGACGATGCGATGCCAGGCGATGAGTCCACGCAGCGGTTCGACGCGCGCGCCGGCCTTGCCTGGAATCTCGACTTCGCGATCGTGGAAGCGAGCGTCGTCGGCGTGACGCGCGATAACGATCGGTGTCGTAACGATCCGGATGCATGCAAGACTACGGTGGTGGTCGCCTTGCGCAAGACCTTCTGAGGGTCGGAGCAGCGCCCCGGTGCTGCCACAGGCAACGGAGCTATCAACCCCCCATGCACCGAACCGCCTTCGAGCGCCTGCGGCTCAGGACCGGGATCCGACTGATGCAATCAGGCACAGATCATCGACACGACGATACGCCGGTGGAGTGCGGCACCCTGGAGCAGGCACTCGAGGCCCTGTACGACCTCTATCGCCACCGCGATTCGAGCACGCTCGCGCAGACGATCGCCTCCGCAGTGTCGAAGGCGACCGTAATGCGGGAGTTGAGCGCTACCCCCGGGAAGCCGTAGCGATCGGCAGTCCCGCAGCGAGGCTGCTGGCCTCGTGCGGGCGCATTCGTGCCAAACCATGGACCGGAACTCGGGGCTCTCGCGGGTGGAGGTGAGGAGCACGAGGCGGGCTCCGTTGATCACCGTCAAGGCAGCCGATACTCGAACTGCTGGGTGCAGCCAAAGTGCCCCTGCGCACTGAGCGCCTTGCACTGGAACGGAGCCTTGCCGGTGATCCCGCTGAACTTGCCGGTTCCGCTCGAGTACTGGTTCAAACCCTCAAACACGCCATTGGCTGCCAGCATGCCGCTGTAGTCCGTGTAGATCTTGTCGCCGTCCGCATCGGTCCAGGCACAGGTGCCTCGCCCGGGACCGGCGCCGCCCGTGAGATCGAGTGTATAGGAACAGACCGCACTGCCCATATGCAGTGGCCCGCTACCACGGGCGTTGAGCGTGACGCCGTAGAACCCGCCCCAGCCGAAGATCCGGCCTTCGCCCACCTGAGCCGTCTCGCCGTTCGCCTTCCAACCGCTGTTGATGGAGATCGTGCCGGATTTCGGCAGTTGCTGAGCGCCGCTCAACAATCCGAACGTCGATGCCGCCAGTCCGAACACTACAATTGCGATGGCCTTCTTCATGACTGCCCTCCCGTCGTATTGCTCTCGAGCGCCAGATGCCGGTCGGCGCGTCCCGTCCTTGCCGGCGCCGTGCCAGCGCAAGGCATGACGGCCGGACCTTCCGATTGACGCTTAGCCGTCGGTGGCAACCTTAATGGGCGAGCGCCTACAAAACGGATACATCCCGCGTTACACGCCTTAGGCGTGATGGGAAGGGCGAGTACTCGATCGGAGGGAACGGTACAGCGCCTCGGTTTGGATCGATGGCCCGGAACGGCCGGCAGCCTTCAATGCGTTGCAGCACAAGCGAAAGGCATCGTCTAGTTCCGCGGGCTTACCCGACCGCTCGAGGCAGCGCATCAGGGGCTGGCAGACTGACTCCGCGCAGCCGTCGATCTCCAGGGCATGCCGGTAGAGCGCCGCAGCGCCTTCCGTGTCGCCGAGGTTCTCTAGAGCGCCACCCCAACTCGATACGATTGAAAGGAATCGCGTATGCCATCGTTGACGCGACACCATGGCCCACGACTGCGAGACCTCGCTCGGAAGGAAGAGCCCTCGATACAGCGCATTCAAGTCGCTTACGTTGGCGCGCAACGCGCCAATGGATGGCATGCTCGCCGGGCCCGTCGCATCGGCATCACGTATGAGGCGTTCGAATGCGGCCACATCAACCCAACATGAGCGCACGTCGATGCCGACTGTCCCCGCCTTCATGACGATGGCGTGGTCGTCATCCAGCTGCCGCCGCAGTCGATGCAATGTGATGGCGAAGGTCTTGTGGGAGGTATCCCCCTCGGCATCGGGCCAAAGGTGGTCAATCAGAGCCGCCACGGACACGCCCTCGACCCCCAGCGCGATGATCGCTTTCAGGAGCTCCATGGGCTTGCGCGTCACACTCCTCGTGAGGTCCATCGGAACGCCCGTCTTGACGATCGTGAACGTACCCAGCGTGGAGATCTGCAGCGGCCAGGGCCAATGCCTGACGAACGGGCGCGGCGGCGTTATCGCATAGCGCCTGACTACCTCGGCGACGTGCGAGCATTCGACGCTATTGGAGAGGGCTAGTGAGCAGAGTTCCGGCAACACCTCCGGAACAAACCTGAACCAGTACGCATAGTGTGTTCGCCGGCTCGCTTCGAAAGCGGCACCGGTCCGCTCGACAGCCTGCGCGTGATCGCCTATCCGCAGCGCAACGTAGGCTTCCACGAACATCGGTTCCGCGGCCATGTTGTGAATGACGGTGCCCAATGCCAGTGACTTCGCCTCTGCTGCGTTCTGCAGCGCTTCCGTGAACCGCCCCATGCGTGCAAGCAAATGCGATGTCAGCGTCAGGCTGAGCTGCCGGATGTAGTGCATCCCCGTCTCGACAGCGGTCTGGATGCTGGCTTCCGCGAACTCCAGGCCGTGAGACAAGTCCCCAGCACGCAGCGACATCACGCTTTCCATGAACTGCAGGTACCACACGTCGAAGCGACGTTGCGGATTCGCCACGCGGCGCAGAGTGGAGACCGATTCCTGCGCGGCCGACAGATCCCTATTGCCGAGCGCCACCAGGAAGCTGAAGTATGCGAGCGGCGGTTCGACGGAATGCAGCCCGGCCAGCCCATGGGTTCTGGAAATACTGGCCGCCTCGCCCAGATCCCGAAGCGCCCCGGGATAGTCCGCGACGTGGTAACCGTAATAGCCGACCCGCGCACACCACCAGACTCGATTGAGCGGTGTGACGTCGGCATTCGCCACCAGCGGCTCGATCGTCGCGATAACGCGCTTTGCCAGATCGTACTCCGCCGCAAAGTAGCAGTAGCCCAGCAGAAAGGTGCCGGCCGTTACGCGCTGGTTGACATCGATGTCCATATCCAGCAACTGCTTCACCCGCACAACGCATTCAGGCAGTAGGGGATTTGCTGGTTGACGGTACGACAGGGCGATGAGAAAGCTCGAAAGGACATTGAGTTCGGCCTCGACCGAGTCGAACGCGGGCCGTGAATCGAGGCGGGACTGAATCACCGCGATCCAGCGGTCCATTTCCGTGAACGATGCCCACCGAAAGTAGAGGCTGTCGATTACGCCTGCGGCCGACAGCAGCTGCCCGACGACATCCCCGGCGGCAGCCATCAGCCCATGCGAACGTTCGAGAACCCGGCGTGCGTCGTCCTGGTCGACAGCCAGCAGCGAGACGCCCCACCAGTATCCCAGCCAAGGGGTTTCACGTAGTTGCGCATCGGGCAGGCGCTGGAGCCACGTGTGCAACGTTTGCCAACGGCCTTGAGCGATGAGTCCGGGCGCTTGGACCACGATGAGCTCGGCGGCCCGCGTCCAATGCTCGATCTCGACCAGGATCGCGATCGCGTCGGCCCACTGACCGCTCACCTCCAGCAGCGACACCGCCTTCAACAACTGGTTCCGGCGCACTTCGATCGACCAGGCGAGGCGCCCTCGCTCAAGCAGAAATGCGCGAAACAGGGGATGGTATTGATACGTCGCCACCAGGGGCTCACTACCAGCAATAGCGTAGCGATCGGCCGCGACAACCATGCGGCGATCCGTGAACAACCGATCACGATAGAGCGTCTCCAGCAAACGCGCAGCCTGCGATAGTCCGCTGAGAAGCTCCGCACCGCTCGCGGTGATCTGGGGCAGCAGCGCCGTGGTCAGGCAAACGTGCTGGGTCTGGGCCGGCAACCGGTCGAAAATAACGCCGGCGAAGTAGTTGAACACGGCCTCGCGCGCTTCTGCCGCCACCGCTTCCGGGACGATGCCGTTGCGCTTGAGCCGCTCGAGCATGAGCGTCAAGCCTGCAGCCCAGCCATCACTCGCCCGGTAGAGCGTGTCGAACTCCTGTTCAGTCAGGGAGGTTCGCTTCGCACTGATGACCTGGGCTTCCTGCGGCGTGAGACGCAGATCTTCCCATTGGATGAAACTCACGTGCTCGTTGGCGATCAATCGAGCGTAAGCGTCGGGGGGATCCCGGCGCGAAATGACGATGACGGTGATGCCGCTGGGAACCTCATCGACCGACTTCGCGATGACGGCATGGAAGCGCTGATCGGCGGGAACTTCCTGGTAGTTGTCCAACACCAGCGTCGCTCCATCCGGTAGTCGGGCGAATAGATCGCGAAAGAAGCGGCGCGCGAATCCTTCGGTGTCCGGGAGGTACTCGGGGGTCAGCAAGGGCAATGTCCGTTGCCCCTTGCGGACAAACGACGCCGCGCCAAGGCGAAGGTGGTAGAAAAAGGTGGCTAGGTCACCATCGCCTGGATCGACCTGGTACCAGATACCGTCGTGCTGGCGCGCGTCCAACCAGCTGGCGACCAACGTGGTCTTCCCGGCCCCCGGGGGTCCCACGACGCACAGGGCCGACCTGCGCAAGCGCTCCTGGTCCAACCGGGCGAACAGGCGCTCGCGTAGCACCGCGTCGTGCACACGGGGTCGCGTCAACTTGGCGAGCGTCGGAACGTGTCTGGTCACCAACGACCGACCAGCGCCACCGGGACAATGGCTCAGACCAGCAGGAGGTGCACGCACATGTCCTGCTGGGAAGATCCTCGCCACCTCCACCGGTCCCGCAAAGCACCGGTCTCAAGGTTCAACGTAGCACGACTTCAGAGCAGGCTCAAGGTTGGACGCGACGGCACCCATCCGACTGCGCACTACGCGGCGAGCGCGACTTGCGTGCTCGTGCCCATCGCGGTGCCAGGCGGCGGCTATCGCCGAAAACCGTTGCAACCGAGGCCAAGACCCAGCCCATCCACGGGTCCGCGCCAAACGAGAACACGCCCTATCGATTCTCCAACCGGTTGTAGTCGAACAGTCCGGCCTCGCCGGGTGCCATGCGCACGTAGGCATCCTGCAGCGCATCACTGTGCGCCCAGAACGCCGGATGAGTCCTGCGAATTGCAAACCGATCCGCCAGCGCCCGATAGTCGCTGTCGGAAGCAAGGGCGCGCACCGCGCCGATGAATTCCGGCAGCGTTGCACGTGGCACGAAGTAGAGCGTGTTCGGGTACGCGCCGATGAATCCCGGCACCACCGTCAGCGTGTTCTCGTCCGGCAGCAGCGCGGCGGTCTCCCGGATCAGATGCGTGACATTGCTGTGGCCGGTGTTGCGGATCAGGGTGAAGTACCGCGCTTGTCCATTGGGATCGTCCACTCGCAGAAAGCTCACTTCGGGCATGAACGACAGGCCGCGGCCGGCGACAGCGGCCAGCGATTGCAGATCGCTGCGCAACGCCGGATCCTCGAGCGTGGACAGATCGAAGCGATTGCCCAGCACCGGTGCCATGCGTGTGCGCAGCAGGTCATACAGTTCGCGCTGCGGATCGCCGCTTTGGTAGACGATGCCAGACTCCTGATCGAACCGGGCCTTGCGGCCGTACAGGTAGTCCTTCGTCGATTGGCTTGCACCGCGATACCAGTGATCACGCACGCTCTCGCGCTGCGCCTTCGGCAGCAGAACCAGAAAGTTGAACTCCCCTTCCATGCGCAGGAAGTCCATGTAGAGCCGTGAGTTCAACTGGTGCCCGGTGTTGCCGAAGACATCGAAGCCGGCCACCAGCAGATAGTGGATGCGCTCCAGCAGCGGATACCCGATCACCCACGCGGTCTTCGGCGGCGCACCCACCAGTCCCTGCACGACGGAAGCGCTGTCGTAGTGCCGAAACACCGTGAGCGCCGCATTCGGGTTGCGGCCGTCGCCATCCCAGATCAGGTCCAGGGTCACCTTCGACGACGTGTCGAGGTTGCGCTCCAGGAATTCCGACTTGGCTGCGAGATACCGGTCTTCGCGCCGGGAGTAGTCGAGCCAGGTGGACAGGATCAGCGCGCTGCTGCCCTGCGCCGAGGGCAGGCCGAGGTTGCTGCGCTCACGCGCGAGGAATGCGGCATTGACTTCCGGGTCCACCGCATCCGGGCTGGTGAAGAACACCCAGAACTGATCCTCGATCACATCCAGTGCCACCTGGCCCCGGCATACCGGCCCCTTGATGAACCCCATGATGGTGAATTCGGCCTGGTCCAGCATGAAGCGGTAGCGCGCGCCCACGGGCAACGCCTCGAAGGTCGCGAACGGATTGGCGGCGACTTCGGGTGCATAGCCCGGTAACGCGGCCACTTCGTAGTCGGGCGTCAGGAACAGTTCGCGCCATCGCGCCATCCGCTCGGGTCCGAGGGCGTACGGCATGTGCGTCTTCGCGACGAGCGTTTCGCGGGTCCGCTCGAGGCGGTAGTACACGCGATCCGTACCCGGGTCGTCATAGGGTCGGCGCGTGGCCACATCGCGAATCGGCTGCCCCGGGGGGGTGCTGGATCGCACCATCCGGAAGTAGTGGCGCTGCGGATCGCCATCGAAAAAGAGGTGCGCGAGGAACAGGTGTTCATAGGCGTAGCGACTCGCGAGACGTTCCTTGAGGGAATCGCCGTTGAGGAATGTCTCCCACTCCCGTACCTGCCGTTCGACCGCCGGCGGCAACGCCTCGGGCTCGTCGAAGGGTGCACCGAGTTCAAGCCAACGCACCAGTGTGGCGTGTTCCGCGCCGCTCAACGCCGGCAGCCCGAAAGGCATGCCCCACAACGGATAGCTGCGCTCGAACTTGTCGAACTCCTCGATGCGGGCACACTGCTGGGAGCGGTCCAGCGAGAACTCGAAGGACTTCGGCAGCACCGGCACGTCGGGCAGCGGATGCCGGCGCTTGAGGTCCAGCATCCGGAACAGCAGGCTGCCGGACAGGTTAGCTTCGGGAGTCGTGGCGCGCTCGTTCAGCACCGGATGAAAACCCCGCGTCCGCCATGCCGACGGCGTCGCGGCATCGACGAAGAGGCGTGTCGTGGGCGCTTCGCGCAGCCGCGCGGCATCGTAGACCTTCTGCTTGCTGGCACCCCGGGCCGCCCCTTCCCACGACGAGAGTTTGAGCTGGCACTGGGCGTCGTAACACGCGTGGCACACGACGCAGCGCTTGTCGAGAATCGGCTGCACGTCCTGTCGATAGGACATGCCGGGCTTTGCGGGAAGTGGCGTGTCGAAGCGCGTGACCTCCGGTGCACCGTAGCGTTGATCCATGTCACGTTGTGCCACCCACGCGCATCCGGCCAGCAGGGCCAGCGCCATCATCCACATCAACCTGAACATGCGTCCCACCCTCGGCACCTGTTGGAAGGCACGGGAGAACAAACCCGGCCCGAACGAACCCTGTCTCGACCGGAGAAGTATGAGGGCAGCGACGGTTCGCGACCACCCGCCCGCTGCAGTCTCGCGTCAGTGTCGATGGCGTTCGAGTGCCCAGACCACGTGCTCACGCACGAGCTGCGAACCGTCGAGTCGGCGCGCTTCGAGCGCCCCGATCACCTCCGGCGTCGTCGGCGCGTTGCCGAGTCCGACCGCCAGATTGCGCGACCAGCGTTCGAAGCCGATACGCCGGATGGCGCTGCCTTCCATGCGCGACTCGAACTCCTGTTCGGTCCAGCGGAACAGCTGCACCAGCGTCGCGGCGTCCAGTCCGTTGCGAACCGCGAAATCGGGCAAGCCGGTCGGTTTCGCGTACTTGTTCCACGGACACACGAGCTGGCAATCGTCGCAGCCGTAGACGCGATTGCCCATGGGTGCGCGCAATTCTTCCGGAATCGACCCGGCGTGCTCGATGGTGAGGTACGAGATGCAGCGCCGCGCATCGAGTCGATACGGCGCAACGATGGCCTGCGTCGGGCATACGTCGATGCATCGGGTACAGGTGCCGCAGTGCTCGGTCACCGGAGCGTCCGTCGGCAGCGCGAGATCGGTGTAGATTTCGCCCAGGAAAAACCACGAGCCTGCACTGCGATCGAGCAACAACGTGTGCTTGCCGCGCCAGCCGAGGCCGCTCTTGCGGGCGAGTTCCACCTCCAGCACTGGCGCGCTGTCGGTGAACACGCGATGACCGAACGGACCGATCGCATCGGCGATGCGATCGGCAAGTTGCTGCAGTCGGGTACGCAGCACCTTGTGATAGTCGCGGCCCAGAGCGTAGCGCGACACGTAGGCCCGCTCGCCATCCTCGAGGACCGTAGCGCTCGCGGTGGCCTCGGCCGGGAAGTAATCCATGCGCGCCGTGATCACGGATGCGGTGCCCGGAACCAGTTCGCCAGGCCGGGCACGCTTGATACCGTGACGTTGCATGTAGTCCATGCTGCCGTGGAAGCCGGCCTCGAGCCAGGCGATCAATCCGGGTTCCGCGGCGGTCAAGTCGATATTGCTGAACCCGATCGCGTCAAAACCCAGCGCCGCGCCCCAGGCGCGGATGTCACCCTTGAGGCGGTTCGGATCGGAGCCGGTCGAATCGTGCACGCCGGCATGTTACCGGTGCCGCTCGCGTGACGACTGCCCCCTCGCGCTCGAGGCGCAGGCGCTGCGCATCGCGCGTGTCTGAAGCCGCGGCGCCCAGGCATCGCGTCCCATCGAGACCACCCGGAGCGCCCCGGAAGTGCAGCGCCTCGTCGGCCAATCGCAGCCGCCCGGATTTGCACCCGGACGGCAGCAGGGGCTACCGCGTCGGACGACTACGCGGCGAGCTGCACGCCCCGCTTCATGCGACGGCGCCCGGCCAGTGCCAGCATCGCGAGGCCGACGCCCAGCATGGCGTAGGTTTCCGGTTCCGGCACGGGCTGGGGATTCGTCAGCGCGAAACCCAGTTGTGCCCCGGCCAGGTTGGGAATGCCGAGGAACGAGTTGAGTGCTCCGCCCGCCGTATCGGACAGAAACACATTCAATCCCGCGAGCGTGAAAAGCGGCACATCGTTGAGGATGGTGGCTCCGACGCTGACCCGCCCGAAGATCGTGTCCGTGGGCAGGGTGGTGTCGATCAGGAAGTTCTCGAGATTCACCGTGGTTCCGTTACGCGACAGAGCGAGGCCGCTGCCGACATGCTCGATCAGCGCATTGGACAGGTCCGGCGTGAGCGTGCCACCGGTGATCGGGAACGCGCCGATGAGATTGCCGGAGGCATCCGCGAAGGCGGTTGCGGTGCCCAACGGTGCCACGCTGACGCCGGCACTGGTGAGGACTGGCGTGGCGGTGAGGACGACGACGGTCGGACCGACCGGCGCCACGGGGGCAGCGTGGGCAAGACCGGCGGACAGCACTGCCAGGGTGGCGGCGCCAGCGAGGGTGGTTCGGATCGAAGCAAGCATGGGCGGATCTCCAGAGGTTTCATTGCAGGAACTATTGGTAGGACCACCGCTCTCGGGTACCTTCCGCCACACCATCGCCCCCGGAACTACTCGAGTCGGCTCATACGCCCATGACTGATGAGTCACGAACGTGACTTCTTCGTCACGATTGAAACGATAAAGTTCTGGGCCTCAGCCGAAATAGTCCATGGAATCTGTTCCCTATAAAGAACAACAATTTAGAGCCAGGGAGCGCGCGATCATCGACAGCGCCAACCGGCTCATGGGCCAGAAGGGCTATGACCTGATGACCATGGATGACGTCGCCGCGGAGCTCGGCATCTCCAAAGGGATCATCTACAAGCACTTCCCGTCGAAGGAATCGCTGGCCGCGGCGGCGATGGTCCGACTGCTGCAGGAAACGCTGGCCATGCTGGCGGCCTTGCCCGGCACCTTGCCGGCCCGGGACAAACTGGAAGGCGCACTCGCGTGGGCGCTGCGCCGCCGTGCAGAAGGTGGACTGCCGCTGCTTCCGGCCAACAGTGCCACCCTGCAGAAGGCGCTCCTCGCCAATCTCGGGTACGTGGGCCAGCTGTTGCAGCTCAACGCTGCCGTGATGGCGCTGGTGGAGGAAGCGCGCCAGGACGGGTCACTGCGGCGCGATCTGCCCGCGGAGGTCATGGTGCATGTGATCTACGCCCGCACCTGCGATCCGGCCTTCGACTTTCTGAAGGACACCGGCCGCTATCCGATCGACACGCTGATCGAACAACTGGTGGCGAGCTGCTTCGATGGGCTTGCCGCGCCCGACTCGTCGGCCTGAGCGCCGGGACCGGTCGCTCATACTCGCGGAATCACGGCCACGAGCGCGTCGCTGCCCTATGTCCGTCGAATCGCGAATGCGCCGACGTCAGTGACCGAGGCGGGCGATCTGGCCTCGGCCCCCGTGCACAGAGGTTGCGATGCATCAAACCGCGACCAGCGGCTGCGCTTAGAATGAACTCACGATGAGAGGCTTGGGACTCCCACTGTGATCATCTTGCGCCTGCTGCTCGACCGAGTTCGCCGTGCCGCCGCCCTATCGGCGGTGGCGGCGTTCGCGCTCGTCCAGGGCGTGGCGCCGCTGCTGCATGCCCACGTTGCACCGTCTGCCACGGACGGCGCGAGCGGCATCCATCTGCCGGTTGCCGTGGTGCATGCAGGTCATGGCCATGAATCGGCAACGCTGTCCATGGGCGTGGCGTTGGAAGAGTCCAGCGCCGTCACTGCACCCACGGAGCATCGCCGCAACGACGCAGGCACCGCCGATCCCCCAGCCGTCACGGCGATGGCCGCCGTGCCGTATGCCGGTCACGCGCCGGCAGCGCCGCTGCTCGAACGCAGCCGCGTCGCTGCCGCCGGTGGTCTGCACCTTCGTCCTCCCGCCCAGGCACCTCCCGCGAGCGTCTGATCCACGTCGCCGTGCCGGCTCCGACATTCGGTGCCGTGTGCGTTCGCCTTTTTCCGGGCCCTGTCGCAGGGACCGGTCGCGGAGCCGTCCATGGATCCTGCATCCCGCCCTCTCGTGGGGCTGCTGCTGTTCGCACTTGCCGCCGTGCCCTGGGCACGGAGCCAGGAGATCGCCCTCACGGCTGACCAGGTGAAGGCGCTGGGCATCACCACCGCGCCGCCGCAAGCGCAGGCCACCGGTGAGGTGAACGGCCTCGCGGCCGAGGTGATGGTCCCCAACAACCAGTTGCACGTGGTCAGTACGCCGTTGCCGGGGCTGATCGAGTCGGTGCTCGTCGCCGTCAACGAACGCGTCCGCCGCGGGCAGCCGCTGGCCCGCATGCAGAGCACCGCCCTGGCCGAAGCACAGCGCAGTTTCCTGCAGGCCGGGACCCAGACCGAACTCGCCCGCGCCAATCTCGATCGCGACCAGAAGCTTGCTGCGGAGGGCCTCATCGCGGAATCGCGCCTGATGTCGACGCAGGCGATGCATGTACAGGCCGTCGCCTTGCTCGCGGAGCGTCGCAACGCGTTGAAGCTTGCCGGGATGAGCGACGCCGCGATCACGGCGCTGCAGTCCGGCACCGCGATCTCGAGCAACGTCACGATGGCGGCTCCGGTCGACGGCGTGGTGATCGAGCAGATGGCCCAGGCCGGCCAACGACTCGAGGCCTTCACCCCAATCTACCGCATCGCGCGACTCGATCCGCTGTGGCTGGAGATCCAGGTGCCACTCGCGCGCGCCGCCGGCATCCACGACGGCGCACCCGTGCACGTGCCATCGGTGGAGGCAAAGGGCCGCATCATCTCGGTGGGTCGGCGCGTCACGCCCGAAAGCCAGACCGTGATGCTGCGCGCGCTGATCTCGGTCAACGCGTCCCGGTTGCGACCGGGGCAGTACGTCGAAGCGACCGTCGCAACCGCAGCCAGCGGTACGCCGCAATGGCGCGTGCCCAACTCCGCGCTGGTGCGGCGGCAGGGCAAGCCGCTGGTCTTCGTGCGGACGGGACAAGGCTTTCGCACCGTGGCGGTGGTTCTGGTCAACGAAGGACCACAGTCGAGCCTGGTGAGCGGCGATCTCGTCGGCAGCGAGATCGCGATCACCGGCATCCCGGCACTCAAGGCCCGGCTGCTGGGCATGGGTGGCTAGATGAGGACGCTCCTCACGCTCCCTGCGTTCGCTGCCCCCCGAGGGGGCGCGTCAGTGTCTTGGGGCGGCCCGGCGACACTGACATGACACGCCTGATCCGCCTCTGTCTGTCGCAGCGCCTGCTGGCGCTGGCCGCGACCCTGTTGCTATCGGTCGCAGGGGTCAATGCGTTCTTCAACCTGCCCATCGACGCGTTCCCGGACGTCTCCTCCACCCAGGTGGAGATCATCATGAAGGCGCCCGGCATGACGCCGGAGGAAGTGGAGAACCGCATCGTTGCGCCGATCGAACTCGAGATGCTCGGTATCCCGAAGCAGCGGACGCTGCGCTCGGTCTCGAAGGTGGCCATCGCCGACATCACCATCGATTTCCAGGAAGGCACCGACATCTACTGGGCGCGCCAGCAGGTGAACGAGCGCCTCAACAACGTCATCGGCGATCTGCCCGAGGGCGTCACCGGCGGGCTCGCCCCCATCACGACGCCGCTCGGCGAGATGTTCATGTTCACCATCGAAGGCGGCGACCTGTCGCTCGCGGAACGTCGCACTCTGCTCGACTGGACCATCCGCCCGCGGCTGCGCACCGTAGCCGGCGTGGCGGACGTGAACTCGCTGGGCGGCTACGTGCGCACCTTCGAAGTGGTCCCGGATTCCGCGGCTCTCGCCGCGCGCGGCATGCGTCTGACCGAGCTGGAGCGCGCGCTGCGCGTCAACAACCGCAACGACGGTGCCGGACGCCTGGCCGACGGCGAGGAAGCGCTGCTGGTGCGCGCCGAAGGCAGCATCCGCACTCTCGACGACGTTCGTGCCATCGTGATCGGGGAGCGCAGTGCGATTCCCGTCCGCGTGGCCGAAGTGGCGGAGGTGCGCATCGGGACCCTCACCCGGTATGGTTTCGTCACGCGCGATGGTGAGGGTGAGGCCGTGCAGGGCCTTGTGCTCGGCCTGCGGGGCGCCAACGCGCGCCAGGTGGTGAGCGGCGTCCGCGCGCGTCTTGCAGAGCTGGCACCTGCGCTGCCGCCCGGCGTGCGGATCGATGTCTTCTACGACCGCGCCCACCTCGTGGATCGCGCCGTGGGCACGGTCTCGAAGGCCTTGATCGAGGCGATCATGCTGGTCGTGGTGCTGTTGCTGCTGTTCCTGGGAGATCTCAGGGCGGCGGTGGTCGTGGCGGCCACGCTGCCGCTCGCCGCCCTCGTCACGTTCATCCTGATGCGAGAGACCGGCATGAGCGCCAACCTGATGAGCCTGGGCGGCCTCGCGATCGCGATCGGCATGCTGGTGGACGCATCGGTCGTGATCGTCGAGAACATCGTCAACCGCCTGGCCAACGAGCGCACCGGCCCGGCGAAGACCCGGGTCGTCATGCGCGCCGTCCAGGAGGTCGCCGTACCCGTGGCCGCAGGGATCGCGATCATCGTCATCGTCTTCCTGCCGCTGCTCACCCTCGAAGGTCTCGAGGGCAAGCTCTTCAAGCCGGTGGCCTGGGCGATCATCTTCGCGCTCTCGGGCTCACTGCTCCTTGCGCTCACGGTGATTCCGGTTCTCGCATCCCTGGTCATCCGGCCCCGGGCCCATCGCGAGCCCTGGCTCATGCGCACCCTCACGCGGGCCTACCGCCCGTTGCTCGCGTTCGCGCTGAACCGCGAGAAGACCGTCGCCGGCGTCGCAGGCCTGCTCCTGGCCGTAGCCGGCGTAGCGTACTTCGCGACCGGCAAGACCTTCATGCCCACTCTGGACGAGGGCGATCTCATCATGCAGCTCGAAGCCCTGCCGTCCATCGGGCTCGAAGCGAGCGTGAACCAGAACGTCGCGATCCAGAAGGCGATCCTGGCGCAAGTGCCCGAGGTCACGCGTGTCGTCGCGCGTACCGGCACCGACGAACTCGGGCTCGATCCCATGGGACTCAATCAGTCCGACGTCTTCATGAACTTGAAACCGCGCGGCGAATGGCGCACGGCGGACAAGCAGGACATCGTCGAATCGGTGCGCCGCGTGATGAGCGCGTTCCCGGGCACCGACTACAGCTTCACGCAACCGATCGAGATGCGCGTGGCCGAGATGCTGACCGGCGTGCGCGGTCAGCTCGCGGTCAAGATCTTCGGACCCGATCTCACCACCCTCGACCGCCTCGCCCACGAGGTCGAAGCGGTGCTGAAGACCGTACCCGGCAACCGCGACGTGTTCCGCGTGACGAACGAAGGCTTCCAGTACCTGCGCGTCGACATCAACCGGTTCGCCACCGGGCATCAGAAGCTCACCGTCGACGAGATCGAGGACGACCTGCGCGCCCAGGTAGAAGGACGCCGCGTCGGCACCGTGATCGAAGGGCACCGGCGCACGCCACTGGTGATCCGGGGGCATGGCGACCTGCGCTCGTCCGCGACGCTGTTCCAGAACCAGAACATCGTCATGCCGGACGGACGCGCCGTTCCCCTGGGCACGGTCGCAACCCTCACCCGGGTGGATGGTCCGGTCAAGATCGACCGCGAGAACGCATCGCGCTACGCCATGGTGCAGTCGGGCGTGCTCGGGCGCGATCTGGTCGGATTCGTTGACGACGCCCGGCGGATGATTGCCGACCGCGTGCCGCTCCCCGACGGCTACACCATCACCTGGGGTGGGCAGTTCGAGAACCAGCAGCGGGCCGCGCGGCGCCTGGCGGTGGTGATTCCGATCGCCCTCGCGCTCATCGTCGCCGTGCTCTACACCACCTTCGGTTCGCTCCGGCAGACCGCGCTGGTGGTGGCGAACATCCCGTTCGCGCTCGTTGGCGGCATCGTGGCGCTGTGGGGGTCGGGCCAGTACCTCTCCGTGCCCGCGTCGGTCGGATTCATCGCGTTGCTCGGTATCGCCGTCCTGAACGGCGTCGTGCTGATGAGCACGTTCAACCAGTTGCGGGCAGCCGGGCTGACGGCGGAGCAGGTGGCGATCGAAGGCGCGCAGCGGCGCCTGCGTCCGGTATTGATGACGGCGAGCATCGCCGCCTTCGGTCTCGTGCCGCTGCTCTTCGCCACCGGCCCCGGTTCGGAGATCCAGCGCCCGCTGGCCATCGTCGTGATCGGCGGCCTCGCTACTTCCACCGCACTCACACTGGTCATCCTGCCCCTGCTCTACCGGCGCTTCGGCGATGCACCTGCGCCGGTCGCCGAACCTCTTGGTGAGGACACACCATGAAACGATTCGCCCTTGCCATCACGATGAGCGTTGCGATCGGGCAGGTGCACGCGGACCAACCCGCCGCCGATCCGTCGCTGCCGCCGGTCGCTGCCGTGGAACGCGCCCTCACCGCCTACCCTACGGTAAAGGCGGCGCGCGACACTGTGCGATTCGAGCAGGCGAACGACCGGCGACTGCAGGCCGGCCCGTACGAATTCGCGATCCGCGGCGGCTATCAGAGCCACAGCATCGACCGCGGCCGCTACTCGGAATGGGACGTGGGCATCGAGCGGGCGATCCGTCTGCCGAACAAGACGCGCGTCGACAATGCGATCGGCGCGCAGGGCGTGGAGCTCGCACGGCGCGCGGCGTACAGCGCATGGTGCGACGGGGCCCGCACGATGCTCAAGCTCTGGTTCGCGTGGGTCCGCGAGAGCGTGCAGCTCGAACTGCTGCAGCGGCAGGCGGAGTTCCTGCGCACGCAGCAGGTCGTCGTGACCAAGCGTGCGCGCGTCGGCGATGCTCCGCGGGTCGAGGTGAATCTCGCCGAAGCCTCGGTGGCGCAGGCCGAAGCGAGTGTGGCTGCATTCCAGGGCCGCGAGGAAGGCGCGCGCGCCGCCCTCGAACGGACCTTCCCGGGCCTGGTGGTGCCGGCCATTGCGCCGCTCGGCGATCCCCGCCCGCTCGACGGCGATCTCGACTTCTATCTCGATCGCGTGCGGATCCACAACGACGAGGTGCGCGTCGCGCGCGCCTTCACGCGGCGCGCCCGCCTGTATGCCGATCGAGCCGCGGCCGACCAGGTACCCGACCCCGCCATCGGGGCACGCCTGTCATCGGACCGCAGCGTGCCGGACCGCATCGCGGGTGTTTACATCGTCGTGCCGATCCCGGGCCGGGCACGCGCCGCCTTCGCCGACGGCATACGCGCGCAATCCGATGCCGCACTGAACCAGGAGGTCGCCGTGCTGCAGCGCATCAGCGCCGACGTCGCGGCGATGGTCGGCCAGGCCAAGGGCGCCTACGCCGCATGGCAGCGCGCCCGCGCGGCAGCCGACGGCATGTCGCGCAATGCCGAAAGCATGGTGCGGTCGTGGCAGCTCAAGGAGGCATCGCTGTCGGATGTGCTGATCGCCCGGCGCCTTGCGGTCGAATCGGCTCTCTCCGCAGGCCTCGCGCGCACCGAAGCGGAGGAGTCGCGCCACCGGCTGCTCATCGAAGCGCACATCCTCTGGAACGATCCGGAAGAGGAAGCGGCCGAAAACGCACCGGACAGGTAAGGCAGCCCAGTATCAGGGTGCGGGCACGGGAACGAGCCGGATCGCGTGCTCCGGACAGGCCTTGATGCATAGACCGCAAGCGTGACAATCCACCGCACGCACCGCGTACGCCTGGCGGTTGCCGTGCGCCCAGGCCTTCATCTTCCCCAGCAGCGACAGCGCGGCGCGGTCGCCCGCTTCCAGCGGGCGGATCTCGAAAACGTCGAACGGACAGACCTGTACGCAGGCTTCCTTCGCCTCGCAGCGATTGCGATCGATGACTGGCACGACGCGACCGGGTTCGCCCGCGCATGTCACCTCAAACCCCCGCTGCAACGGGGCGGTCATGCGACGCGGGGTCTCTCGATCACGTGCCGGACACCCACCGCTGCAGCAGGATGGTGAGGACGAACGCGGCAACCGCGAGGCCGGCCGCCAGCAGCTTGCCGTCGCCGGCCAGCACGACGGCATCGAGCAGCGACATGCCGGCGATCAGGGTGACCACCGCTTTCGGTACATCGCCCCGCGCGCGCCGCCGCAGACGCTGCAGCGCGAATGCCATCATGCCGACGTAGAGAACCCACGGCAGCCAGGTAACCGGCATCGCGATGGCCAGCAGCGCGCCGTACACGACGGGCACCGCGAGAAAACCGAGCGGCCACAGCGCGCCGATGCGATCGAGATGCTCCTGCTTGGCGATGTAGGTGAGGCCGATCAGGTGACACAGCAGTGCCGTCGCAGCGAGCCAGACCGTGCCGGGCAGCAGCGTGGCCACGCTGTACGCCGCGGTCAGATACACGCATACGCGGCACAGACCCATGACGAGCGGGCTCAGCACGTTGCCCTTGTGGTGGGCGTCGTAGTGCACGATGAACGCCGACAGCGCCAGCGCCGCCACCAGGGCGCGCCAGGCCGGCAGCCCGTCGGCGCCACGGCTTACCACCATGACGATCACGGTGCCGACCGCCAATAGACCGAACCCGATCGTGAACACCTGCTGCGCCGACACCTGTCCCGACGGAATCGGACGATCGGGCCGATGCTGCGCATCGAACTCGCGGTCGAACGCGTCGTTCAGGAACATGCCGCCCACGTAGAACAGCGACAGCGCCAGCATCAGCAGCGGCAGCCGCGCATCGCCGAGCGCGGCGCCGGTCAGCAACACGCCCACGAGGACATTGGTCCAGACCGTGGGCAGGTTCGAGATGCGCCCGAGCCGCAGTGCGAGTGTCAGCGTCATGCGGCAAGCTCCGAGCGCACCCACGCCAGCTCGCGCGCCACGGCTTCGTCCACCGAACCGCTGCGAAACGGTTCGGGCAGCACATCCCAGGTGTAGGTTTCCACTTCGAGATGAGCAGTGAACGGACGCGCACGATGCTGGGCCAGCACTTCACGGACGAACGACTGCGTCGACGCGAACGGTGCGAGGCGATCGAGGAAGATGGGCACATGGAAATGCACGCGCCACTCGCGCTCGCGCGCTTCCCCGTTCACCGTGGCAAACGCTTCGGGCAGGTCGCTGAAACGGCGCAGGCCCGCGGGCCCGCGCTCGATCACCTGGTGCAGGTAGACCGGATCGTCGAACCGACGCAACGCCGCGAGCGCCTCGGCATCGAGTTGCGGTAGGCGCAGGCCGGCGCTGATCTGCAGCTTGTGGACGCGGATACCAGCCGCATCGAGCCGGCCGACGCAGGCCGCAGCATCCTCGAATTCCACCGCGGCGTGACACAGGTCCAGGCACAGGCCCAGATGGTCGTGCAATGCCTGCGCTGCAGGCGCACGCTCGAGGCCGGTCAGTTCACCCAGGCGCCGCACGGCGGCGGCGCCATGCAGGTCACGCTGGAAGAAGCCGAGCACCTCGTCGATGGTTTCCAGGAAGCAGTGGGGTTCGGGTTCCAGCGCCAGCGCAATGGAACGTCCGGTACGGCGGCGCACGTCGACCAGATACGCGACGTGCCGCAACAGGTTCTCCACGATGAGCGCCACATCCCCCGCACCACCCAGCGCCGGCTTGTACGCCCCCGGCACGGTGCTGATGCTGCCCTCGATCGCCGCGTCTTCAGGCAGTAGTTGCACCATCAGGTCGGCGAGCTGATTGGTGTAGCGCAGCCGCTCGGGGTCGCGCCAGTCCGGCAGATAGACGTCTTCCTTGACGCGCGTCCCATGGAACGTGCCGTACGGAAAACCGTTGATGGTGAAGACATACATGCGGTTCCGCGCGAGGAAGTCGCGGAACTCCCGCATGACCTCGGACGCAGCCAATTCGGCGGCCGCGCGCCCCGACAACCGGAGTCCGACCCCGAAATCGCCGGCTGGGCTCAGCCGGTCGCGCACCGCCGTGACGTACCGCTCCAGATTCGAGCGGACCTCGGCCCAGGTTTCGCCGGGGTGGATGTTGCTGCAGTAGGTGAGATGGCCCCCGGCGCCGAGATTCACGCGCCGAGCTCCTGCCGCCGCAGCCAGGTGAGCGCGTGCAGGATCTCTCCGGTGTCCATGTGGTGTACTTCTTCGCCGACGCCGAGATCGCGCAGCAGCGTGATGGTGAGTTCGCCGCCGAGATGCTCGCGAAACTCCTCGAGCCCGCGCAGCAGTAGCCAATGGCCGTCGTTGTCGCGCGATTCGAGTGCCGGATGCCAGAGATGGAACCCGAGCCGCTTCAGCAGTGCGTGCACCCGGTCCTCGCCGCCCGCGGGCAGCATGCCGACCTGCGCCGAGTAGCGCGCGTCCAGCGCGAGGCCGATGGCCACCGCCTCACCGTGCCGCAGTTCGTGACTGGTCAGGGCTTCCAGCTTGTGCGCCGACCAGTGGCCGTAGTCGAGCGGACGGGCGCTGCCGCTCTCGAACGGATCGCCGCCATGGGCGATCTGGCGCATGTGCAGCTCGGCGCAACGGCGGATCATGCGCGCCATGGCAGCGGGTTCGCAGTCGCGCAACACCGTGGCCGACGCTTCGAGCCATTCGAAGAACACGCGGTCGCGGATGAGCGCGACCTTCACGGCTTCGGCGATGCCGGCGATCTTGTCGCGCGGCTGCAGGGTGCGCAGAAAGACCGCATCGTTCAGCACGGCGAACGGCGGCGCGAATGCACCCAGCAGGTTCTTCATGCCGAAGGCGTTGACGCCGTTCTTCACGCCGACGCCGGAGTCGTTCTGCGCGAGCACGGTGGTAGGCACCCTGATGTGGCGAATGCCTCGATGCGTAGTCGCCGCGACGTAGCCGATGAGGTCGAGGAACGCTCCCCCGCCGATGCCGACCACGAATGCGTGGCGATCGATGCCGAGTTCCACCAGGCGATGCTGCAGGCGCGTGACCAGCGCCGGATCGTTCTTGACCTGCTCGCCGCCGGGCACGATCTCCGGGTGCGCGACGAGCTCCATGGTTTCACCATGCACGTCCGCATAGCCCGCGATGTCGTGGGCGAGCGAGGCGAAGGAAGCCGCGACGTTGGAGTCGATGAAGACCACGACCCGATGGCGCTTTCCCGCCTCGCGCCGGGCAATGGTTTCGGCAAAGATCGGATTGTCGTGCGCGAACAGGTGATCCGTGAAATGCACCGGATACTCGTAGCGCACCGCAAAGGACTGCAGATACGCGGCCGGCCGTGCTTCGTTGCCGACCGGCAGAATCTTCAAATCGGCGCTCACCCTCTGTCTCCCCCCTGCCCCGCGTCTTATTTGAATACCGTCGCCTCGATGCGGGCGTCGATGGCGGGCGTTTCGCCGATGCGCGGGGTCTGCCCGCGCAGGACCGAGTTGCCTTCGAACAGCGTGCGCTGGTCGATCGGGTCCGGCGACATCCAATCCGACTCCTTCATCTGGCCGCTCTGTCCGAATGCCTTGAGCGCGTTGCCGTAGCAGGTGGCGACCACGTCCGCCTCCTTGATGCCGCGCTCCAGCATGAGCCGCGCCGTCTTCGGCACGGCCAGCGGATCGGACACGCCCCAGTCGGCGCTCGAATCGATGAAGATGCGCTCGGAGCCGTACTGCTTCACGATCTCCACCATGCGCTCGTTGCCCATCTTGGTGTTGGGATAGATGGTGAATGCCGCCCAGAAGCCGCGGTCGAGCACTTCGCGCACCGTTTCTTCGTTGTTGTGGTCGATCACCACGCGATTCGGTGCGACACCCATCTCGATCGCGACGTCCATGCTGCGGCTGGTACCGGCCTTCTTGTCGCGGTGCGGGGTGTGCACCTGGACCAGCATCTCGAATTCCTTGGCGAGCGCCAACTGGGCACGGTAGTACTTGTCCTCGATGGGTGTCTGATCGTCGTAGCCGATCTCGCCCACCGCCACCACGCCTTCCTTGGACAAATAGCGCGGCAGGACGTCGAGCACCGCTTCGGCGAGCGCCTCGTTGTTCGCTTCCTTGCTGTTCAAGCCGATGGTGCAGTAATGGCGGATGCCGAACTGCGACGCGCGGAAGCGCTCCCAGCCCACCAGGCTCGACAGGTAATCGATGTAGGCACCGACGTTGGTACGCGGTTGGCCGAGCCAGAAGGCCGGCTCGACGACGGCGACGATGCCGGCGGCAGCCATGCGTTCATAGTCGTCGGTCGTGCGGGCCGCCATGTGGATGTGCGGGTCGATGAATCGCATGGTGAAGCTCCTCCGTTCTTCTATTGGAACTGCAGCGCAGACTTCCAGTCGATGCCCTGGGCCGCTACCGCGTCGCGTACCGAAGCATACCGCTCCAGGAGCTGGCGGGCTGCCGGATCGCGTGCCCGCTGCAGTGCCAGCACCCCTGCCGCCCGCTCGGGCGGCAGGCCGGTCGACAGCACGCGTTCGAGATCGCTCAGCAACTGCCCTTGCGCGAAAGGTCCAACGCAGCGCCACAGTTCCGGGCTGACCGGGCGGCCAGCGGCCCAGCGCTCGTGGGCATAGTCGCCGAGCATGCGGGCGAGTGCCGCGTTGGCCCGGCCATCGAGGCCGACGATCGGGTCGAGTTCGCTGCCGACGAACAGCGCCTTCAGCACCATCTGGTTCCAGGCGTCCTCGGCCAGTTGCTCCGCCGGATAGGGGTTGCGGTGCGCAACGGCTTCGAACACCACTTTCATGTTGGTGCGCACGCCCTCTGCAGCGCGCAGGCGATGGCGCGGGGGATCGGGATACAACGGCAGGCCGCGATAGAACGCGACCAGCTCGTCGATATCGGCCGTCGCACACAACTGATCGAGTCGTCGCACGAAGGCATCGACGTCGCCGGAGACAGCCAGCAGCAGCACCACTCGCCCGGCCTGATCCACAGTCCACAGGGACGGGTCCCAGCCCGGCCGGGCACGCGTGGCCGCGGACAGTTCCGCCCGCGGGAGTACCAGCGGGGCCTTGCCCAGTTTGCGTGACACCAGGCTGATCGAGCGGTACAGATCGCGGTCCGAGCCGCCACCTGCCAATCCGGCCAGCGCTTCCCGCAGCCATCCGGCCGCGGCCGCATCGACCTTCTGCGCGATCCATTTCTGGAGCAGCTGGGACGGTGGCGTGGCGGAATCAGGCATGGTGTCGAATGTCAGGTGTGCAATCTCAGGCGGCGCGCCGCATGCCGGCGCGGTCCGCGAAGATGTGATCGAGGAGCAACTGCTTCACGGCAGTCGCCGGCACTGCACCTTCGGCCAGCAGGTCCGACGCGGAGGTGATGATGAGCGGCCCGTCCTCGGCGCGATCGGTGGGACGTCCATGGGACCCCTTGACGATGGTCGCATCGAGCGAGATCACGTCCATCAGGTAGCGCATGCCCAGCATCTTCCGCGCGAGGCGCGTGGCCACGGCAAGTTTCGGCAGCGCGATGCGCGGATCGATCAGCAGCTCCACCGGGTCGTACCCCGGCTTGCGGTGGATGTCGACCGTGCGGGCGAAATCGGGCGCGCGCGCGTCATCGAGAAAGTGGTAGTAGGTGAACCAGCTGTCGGCCGCGGCGACCGCCACGAGTTCGCCGGAGCGCGCGTGATCCAGCCCTGCGGCACGCTTGCCGTTCTCGTCGAGCACCTGTTCCACGCCGGGCAGCTTGCGCAGGCAGGCCGCCACCTCGGGAATCAGTTCCGGGCGCGCCACGTAGACGTGAGCCAGTTGATGATCCGCCACGGCGAACGCATCCGAGGCGCCGGCATCGAGCTGCTCGCGCCCCTGCTCCAGGCGCACCTTGAGCCAGCCCGCCTGCCGCAAGGCACGATTGATGTGCACCGGTCGCGACACTTCGGTGATGCCGTACTCCGACAACACCACCACGTGTGCACCGAGCTTGCGAGCCTTCTCGATCAGCAGACCGCACAGGGCATCCACCTGCGCGACCTGCGCGGGGATGCCCGGGTGGTTCGGCCCGAACCGCTGCAGGTCGTAGTCGAGGTGCGGCAGGTACACGAGTGTCAGCGTCGGGCGCTGATGCTCGAGCACGTGCAATGCGCTGTGCGCGATCCAGCGGCTCGACTCGATGTTCGCACCCGGCCCCCAGAACTTGAACAGGGGGAACTGTCCGAGCCGTTCCTGCAGCTCGTCCCGCAGTGCGTCGGGATGCGTGTAGATGTCCGGCAGCTTGCGCCCGTCCGCGGTGTACATGGGCCGCGGCGTGATCGACACGTCCGCCGACGAGTACATGTTGTACCACCAGAACAACTGCGCGCAGGTGAAGGCGGGATCGCGGCGCTTCGCGGCGTCCCACACCTTTTCGCCGCCGACCAGCCGGTTCGACTGGCGCCACAGCCACACTTCCGACAGATCGCGGAAATACCAGCCGTTGGCGACGATGCCGTGCTCGCGCGGCAATACCCCGGTCAGCATCGTGGACTGGACGGTCGTGGTCACGGCCGGCAGCACGGTCTGCAGCGGACGCATCGCCCCCTGCTGCGCAAGAGCCTGCAGGTTGGGCGCGCCGCTCAGCAGCGCCGGTGTCAGCCCCACCACATTCAACACCAGAGTCGGTGTCATGTGCGCGGCGAGTTCAGTTGGAAAAATCCTTGCTAAGTACGTAGGTTACCACGGCCTGCCGCTCCTTCTCGGAGAACTGTTCCTGGAAGGCCGGCATGCCGCGAAACCCGTTGGTCACGCGGTCGTAGACGAACTCCGGCGTGTAGCGCGGTGGATTCAGTTTCGGCGCCTTGCCGGGGTAGGCCGACTTGCCATGGCAGAACTTGCAGATCTTGCCGAAGACTTCCTTGCCCTCGGCGACGTATTCGGCGTTGTCCAGCAGTTCCTTCGGGAACGGCGGCAGCTCCGCATCATCGGCCCACGAAGGACCGAGCAGGACCAGGGCGCCAAGCCCGCACGCGGTCCGGATCAGCAGCTTTTTCTTGTCCACTGTGAGTCCACATTCTCGTCGAAGAACACCGGGACACGGGGCGAACTCCGTGTCCCGGTCGCCGGTCGACCGAGGTTCAGCGACCGACGCACACCACTTCAGCTACCGATCAGGGGACGATCTTGTAGATCTTGTCCTGCTCGCCGTTCGGACCGCGAGCCCGCGTGCCCATGATGTACACGTTGCCCTGGTTGTCCTGGCCGAAGCCGAGGATGAAGTCCTTGAAGCCCGGAATGTTGGTCACGTTGACCGCTTCCTTCGTCCACTTGTTGCCGGTCATCTTGGCCGCGAACAGTACACCCTCCGCCACCATGAAGGACTTGCTCCAGTCGCCGAAGAAGTAGACGCCGTCCCAGGCCTTGTGCGGGCCACGGTAGACGTAACCGCCGGTGATGGAGATGCCTTCGCAATCGCCCTTGGCGGCGAAGTCGGGGTTCGAGCAGTTCTTGTACTCGAGGACCGGATCGGTCATGCCCGTCTTGTTGCAGCTCGCCGGGTGCGTGTTGGGGTTCACGTAGTCGAAGCAGTGTGCCCCTTCCATGGCGCGCCAACCGTAGTTGCCGCCCTTCTTGACCACGTCCACCTCCTCGTAGCTGTTCTGGCCCACGTCGGCGCAGATCAGATCCTTGTTGCCGCCCATGTCGAACGAGCAACGCCACGGATTGCGAAAGCCCGTGGCCCAGATCTCCGGCGCGTACTTGCTGTTGCCGACGAACGGGTTGTCCTTCGGCACCGTGTAGGGGTCACCCTTCACGTCGATGCGCAGGATCTTGCCGAGCAGCGACGAGGTGTCCTGCCCGTTGCCGATGGTCACGTTGTGGCCGATGCCCCAGTCGTTGGCGTAGCCGCCGTCACCGGTGGAAATGTAGAGCATCCCGTCCGGGCCGAAGGCGATCCAGTGACCGTTGTGGTTGAACTGCGGCCAGTCGATCGCATGCACGATGCGCTCGTAATTCTGGTCGGCCTTGTTCGGGTCGTCCTTCGACACGCGGTACTCCGCCACCACATTGGTGTGCGCGTACCAGAGTTGCTTGCCGAGATCCGCGTCGCCGCGCAACTGCGCGGTGTAGGCGATGTAGAACTTGCCCGAAGTCTTGAAGTCCGGCGGGAACGCGAGGCCGA
The DNA here is from genome assembly GCA_001464695.1 of Betaproteobacteria bacterium Ga0077523. GTDB lineage: Bacteria > Pseudomonadota > Gammaproteobacteria > Burkholderiales. Next base: position 53,086 of record LNDQ01000040.1, read on the forward strand.
GCAGGCCCTCCTCGTCGAACTCCCACTTGAGCGGCGGCAGCTTGTGCTTGATGTTGAGGAAATCCCCGTCCATCAGCTTGCCGTTGGCGCCCAGGATCTTGATGGTTCCGGTCTGCTCGACGATGAACTTGCGGTCGTCGCCGGGCGGCGAAACCATCGTCATCGGGTGTGTCAGGCCGTCGGCCACCACCTCCAGTTTCACGTCCACCGCCCCTGCGGTGAGCGGCACGGCAGCTACCGTTGCCGCGAATGCCAGACCCAAGCACGTTTTCTTGAACACGCTGTTCTCTCCTCGTTGAATGACGAGCTCCGGCTCGTTTCGTTGCGATCGTCCCCCGGGTGCCGTCGGCGATTCGCGACGTCCGGAAGAGCGTCGTAGTCTGGGCTCGCGGAACCGCCGATCGATAGGGAGAAACTCCGGGCGATCCCGGGATGCCGACGCGCTGGCAGGGGCTGGAAACTCCCGGCACGCAAGCGTAGTCACGACCTCCCGCGGTTCGGGGGCATCGATTCCCGGCGCGTTCCCGGGCGCGGCAGAGCGCCCTTCGCACCCGCATCGTGAGTTTTTCCGAGGCGCGGACCGGGAAGAGATTCTATTTTGCTCCCGGGCTCCGCTGGCAGGGAGGAGACGCCATGCGAGAAATGCCCCCAACCGACTGAGGAGAAAGTATGAAAGCAACCGGAGGTTCCACGAATCTGACGACTGCCGCATTGATTGCTGCAGGTCTGTTGGCATCAGGCAGCTCGCTCGCAGCGGCGCCCACCCTTTCAACCGAGGTCGTGGTGGCCAAACTCGACTCGCCGTGGGACATGGCGTTCATGAAGGACGGCACCATGTTCTTCACGGAGAAGTGCGGCGGGTTGTCCGTTCGGCTGCCTTCGGGTTCCATCAACAAGTTGCATGGCATCGGTGGATCGAGTGGATACGCATCCTCCAGCGACGACCTCTTCTGCGATGGTCAAGCCGGCGTGATGGGGGTTGCGATCGATCCCGAATTTTCCAGCAATCGTTTCGTGTACGTCTATTCGAGTTCGAATCTCGATGGCCAGCTCGTCAACCGCGTGATGCGGTTCCAGGTCGACGATTCATTCGCCAACGTATCGGACCGCACCGACATCGTCTCCGACATCGGCTACAAGCCGAAAGCCACGAACCACCCCTTCGGCGGACCTGGCGCACACAACGGGGGTCGTATTCGCTTCAGCCCGGCCGATGGTTTCCTCTACGTGACCACCGGGGACAACCACAAGGGCATCGCCCCGCAGAGTCCGACGTACATCGGGGGCAAAGTGCTTCGTATCGACAGGGACGGCAATGCGGCACCCGGCAACAAACCGCCAGCAGGGTACGACGCTCGCATCTACACGTACGGACACCGCAATCCCCAGGGCATCGCTTTCCGTCCCGGAGACAACCGCCCCTTCACCGCAGAGAACGGGCCCTGGCACAGCGATGAGGTCACTGCGTTGGTGAATGGCGGCAATGGCGGCTGGGATCCGCGGCCCAACGTCGGCGGCAGGAAGGACTGCCCGGATGACTATTGCGGCTATTCGCCCAACCAGATGGGCGCCATGGATCCGAAGCAACGCGCCGCGTTCATGCCGATGACCGACCTCAAGACCTATCCGAATGCCATGAAGCCGGCCTGGAACAACAACGGCCTCTCGCAAGGCATGTTCTGCAATGCGTTTCTGTCAGGCGCACAGTGGAAGGACTGGAACGGCTATATGGTGGTCGGCTACACCGGGATCGGCATCCATGGAACCCCTGTCGGCAACCGCCTGGACGTGCTCAGCATCAGCGCCGACGGGCTTTCCTCGAAGCGAACCGAGGTGTCCTGGCCTACGGCAACCGGTCGCTTCCGCTCGGTGGTCCTGGGTCCTGATGGAAATCTGTATGTTGCCCTGGAAGACCAAGGCAAGATCATCCGCGTGACTCCGCAATAATCGCTGCCATCGAACGCGCTGCCCGTGGGCAGCGCGTTTTTTTTAAGTAGCGAGACACGCCATCAAGACGAGCGTCAGGGCGCGACGCAGCCACCGGCACAGCAGCGCCGCCCGAACCGCAAACGGCACATTGGTAGCGAGGCCGAAAGATCCGTCACCTGGGGACAGTCAATGCGAAGCTGCGCCATCCTTTTCGTTCTCACCAGTCTTCTTGGTGTTGGCGGTCATGTGCACGCCGACGATCGTGAACTGCTGACTGAACTGCTGACAAAGAACAACTGCACTGCGTGCCACTTCATCGACAAGCGCAAGTACGGACCCAAGCTGAAAGACGTGGCCGCGAAGTATGCGAACGACCAGGACGCCGTCGCGATGCTGGCCGCCAGGATCAAGGCCGGCGGCACTGGCGTGTGGGGTCAGGACGTGATGCCACCGCAACCTCAGGTGTCGGATGCCGATGCCCTCGCCTTGGCCACATACGTGCTGTCGCTGAAATGAAGCCGATGGCACGACGCCCATCAGTGACGCCGCAGCAACCAACGCTGGCAAGGAGCCCCTGACGCCCGACGCGAACCTGCGCGTCATCGCGCGCATGTGATCGCGGCGCATCTGGCACCACCCGAAAAAAGGGCCGACGCACGGTCGGCCCGAATCGAGAATGTCAGACGAAACGATGACCAAAGGCCATCGATACCGAGCGTACGCGCGGCCGTCCCCATGGCACCATGGAGGGTCTCGCGTTCCTGCCGGGAGTTTTGCCCGGCCCGACCATGAATAGTCCGGGTATCGAGCCGGGTCTCCCCGGTCCAGTGCGTGTACGTGTCGCCCGCCGGGCAGCGGTCGCGGGCGCCGCCCTGCTGACAATCTCATTGCTCTGGCAGATGCTGAGCGCCGGCGCGGCAGTGTTCGTGAACCCGGAGTGGTGGGCCCTGCACATCGCGACGGTTCACTGGTTCGACTGGCTCACGGTGGCCATCGCAGCCGCTGCCTTCCTTGGTCACATGTCGCGGGGTTTCAAGGTGCTGTCCGGCACGAGTGTGCTGCTGATCTTCCTGCAGTACGCAACCGCCGGCGCGCGCGTCCTGCCAGCGCTCGGGGCGGTGGCGGCACTGCATCCCCTGACCGGTTTCCTGCTGTTCTGGACCTTGACCGAGCTGCTGCGCAGGGGCATACGGGAGCTGCGCGACTAGCCTTCGGCGGCAGTCATTCGAGCCGCCATGTCTCCCCATGCTTCATGAGCCGGAAGCGCTCATGGGGAATCTCCGCTGCGCGCAACGCCGCGGCCAGTTTGTGCGGCGGTTCATCGAGCGGCTCGTCGGTCAGGACGAACGTACCCCAGTGCATCGCGATCGAGTGCGCCGCACCGAGATCGCGATGGATCTTCACCGCCTCCTCGGGGTTCACGTGCATCACCTGCATGAACCAGCGCAGGTCCACCGGACCGAGGCGACGCTGGATGTCCGCGAAATCCGCCGAGTAGCCGGTGTCTCCACAGAAGAAGAAACTGAACCCGGGCTGCTCGACGCGCCAGCCGCCCCACAGGGTCTTGTTGCGGTCCCAGGGCGAACGCGCGCTCCAGTGCTGCACCGGTGCGAACGTGAAAGTGACACCTTCATGAGCCGCGGCCTGCCACCAGTCCAGCTCGACGACGTCGTGGATACCCTTGCCCGCGAACCACGCCTTGAGGCCGAGCGGCACGAAGAACCGCGGGCTGCCGCCGGCCTGTGCCGCGAGATGCCGCACCGTGCCCTCGTCGAGGTGGTCGTAGTGATTGTGCGAGATGACGACCGCATCGATGTGCGGCAGGTCCCTGAGCGCCGGCAACGGCGGCACCAGCCGCTTCGGTCCCGCGAATCCGAACGGTGAAGCGCGCTCGGTGAGATGCGGATCGGTCAGCACGTTGAGACCGCCGACCTGCAGCAGGAACGTCGCATGGCCGACCCAGGTAATGGCGCGCTCGGTGCGATTGGCCTTGAGCCAGGCGACATCGGGCGTGACTGTCGCCGCGTGCCAGGCCACCGGCAACGGCGGTGGCAGGCCCTTGCGCCAGCGCTCCCACTGCCATTTCCAGAAGCTGCCGCGGATCCAGCCGGTCGGATAGTTGTTGCGGAAGCCTTGCTCGTTGTGGTGTGTCGGTTCGGTGGACATGCCGGGTACGGGGTGCCACGCCGTCAGTGCGACAATGGCGGCAGCAGCGATCGGATACCGCATTCGAGAGAAAGGAAAAGGAGCCGGTGGAAGGTATGACGGACGCGCGATGAAGCCGCTGCTGCAATTCTCCCACGCGAACGGCTTTCCGGCGCCGTGCTATCGGGCCTTCCTGGTGGCGCTCGCGAAGCGCTTCGATGTCCGCTACGTCCCGCAGTTCGGCCACGACCCGCGCTACCCCGTGACCGATGGCTGGCCCCATCTCGTCTCCGAGCTGATCGCCGACGTGGAGCGGCACGGCAAGCCGGCGCTGGCGGTCGGCCATTCCCTCGGGGGGTATCTGTCGTTCATGGCCGCCGCCCGCCGGCCCGACCTGTTCCGGGCCATCATCCTGCTCGACGCACCGATCATGTCGCGCTTCCAGGGCAGCGCGGTCGCCTTCGCCAAGCGGGTCGGCTTCATCGACCGCGTCACGCTGGCGGGGACGACCAAGGGGCGGCGCAGCACCTGGCCCTCGGCTGATGCCGCGCTCGCCCACTTCGCTTCGAAGTCCGCGTTCCGCACGTTCGATCCGCGCTGCCTGGCGGACTACGTGCGGCACGGTACGGAACCCGGCGGGCACGGCGTGGTGCTCCGTTTCGACCCGGAGGTGGAATACAACATCTATCGCACCATTCCGCACGACATCCAGCGCGCCGGCCGGCGCCTCGAGGTGCCGGGCGGCATCATCGCCGGGACCGAGTCGGATCTGGTGGCGCGCCTGGGACTGCGGACAACGGCGAGATATCTGCGCATCGCAGCCGTGGATGGGGGACATCTATTCCCGTTCGAGCATCCGGAACCGGCCGCGGGTGCGGTGATCGCGCTGGCGAAGGACCTGCTCCCCCTATAATTCACCGTTCTTCAAATACGCGGAGTCGCATCGGGATCGACATGCAGGGGACGCGCGGAGCGCGCCCCTGATGTCGATAATCGCATCGGGGAGAAATCGAATGACGAAGTTGAAGGTGGGAGTGATCGGGCTCGGGTCCATGGGGCTCGGAGTCGCCAGGACGCTGGTCGCGAAGGGATTCGAAGTCCACGCATGTGACGTGCGCCCTGAAGTGGTGCAGAACTTCGCCAAGGACGGCGGCGTAGCGGCGGCCAATCCCGCAGCCGTGGGCGCTGCCGTGCCGATCGCGATCACGCTCGTGGTGAATGCCGACCAGACCGAGCAGGTGCTGTTCGGACCGGAGGGGGCGGTCGCCAGGATGGCGCCGGGTTCCATTGTCATCGCGTCGGCCACGGTGGCACCCGAATACGCCATCGACCTCGGCAAGCGCCTCGCCGCGAAGGGCATCCTGATGATCGATGCCCCGGTTTCCGGTGGTGCGGCGCGCGCTGCCAAGGGTGAGATGACCATCATGGGGTCGGGCGCACCGGAGGCCTTCGACCAGGCCAAAGCGGTGCTGGATGCCATTGCGACCAAGGTCTACCGCCTGGGCGACGTACCCGGCCCCGGGTCCAAGGTGAAGATGATCAACCAACTGCTGGCCGGCGTGCACATCGCGGCGGCCTGCGAAGCGATGGCGCTCGGCATCAAGGCCGGCGTGGATCCGCGCACGCTGTACGAAGTCATATCCAACAGCGCCGGGGCTTCGTGGATGTTCCAGAACCGCGTGCCGCACATCCTCGACGGGGACTACGCGCCGCTGTCGGCCGTGAACATCTTCGTGAAGGACCTGGGCATCGTGCTCGATTCGGCGAAGAAGATGCCATTCCCGCTGCCGATCACCGCGTCGGCGCATCAGCTCTATCTCGCCGCGGCTGCCCATGGCCATGGGCTGGAAGACGACTCCGCGGTGGTGAAGGTGTTCCAGGCGTTGACGGGGATCGAGCTGCCGGTGAAGAAGTAGGCGTGGGCAAGCGAATCGGACCTATGTACGCCGGCCCCCATCCCAACCTTCCCCCAGCGAAGCTGGGGGAAGGGGTGTACGGCTTCTTCCCCCGGCGCTGCCGGGGGAAGGTTGGGATGGGGGCCGCGCCCGTATCAGCCACGCGATGACCCACCCCGACCGCATCGGCAAATACGTGGTGAAGCGCGAGCTCGGCTCGGGCGAGAACACGCGCGTGTACCTCGTCTACGACGCCTTCTTCAACGCCGACATCGCGCTGAAGGTCTACGACGTCGACATGGGCGATGCGCAATCGCTCACGCGTTCGCAGTTCCTCAACGAGTCCTCGCTGGTCGGCAAGCTCGAGCATCCGCACATCGCCGCGATCCTGGATGCGTTCTCCGATGGCAACGTCACCTATGTCGCCATGGAGTACGTGCCGGGCACGAGCCTGTATGCGCGCGCCCAGCCGGACAAGCTGATGCCCATCGAGGAAGTGATCGAGATCGGCTTCAAGTGCTGCGGCGCGCTCGACTACGCCTACCGGCAGGGCATCGTCCATCGGGATCTGAAGCCCAGCAACATCCTGGTGGACCACGGCACGGACATCAAGGTGGCCGACTTCGGCGCCGCTTTCATCCGCGGCGCGCAGCACACCCAGATGATGGACGTAGGAACGCCATCGTACTCATCGCCCGAGCAGATCCGTGGCGACGATCTCACCTACCGGAGCGACATCTACTCGCTCGGCGTCGTGCTCTACGTCCTGCTCACCGGCACGCGCCCGTTCGAAGCGACCAACGCGACCGCGCTGTTCCACAAGATCCTCACCGAAGCGCCGCCGGCACCCAGTTCCCGTCGCTGGGGCATCGCGCCGGAACTCGACGCGATCGTGCTGCGCGCGATGGCGAAGTTGCCGGAGGATCGCTTCCCCGACTGGGCCGAGTTCGCCCTGGCACTTGCGAAGGTCGGCGGTCTCGGTGCCAAGACGCGCACCGTTTCCGACAGCGAGAAATACACGCGGCTGCGCGCCCTCCCCCTGCTGGCAGGCTTCGAGGACGCCGAGGTCTGGGAGCTGGTGCGGGCGAGTGTGTGGCGCCGAGCGCCTGCCCAGACGGCGATCGTGCGCGAAGGCGACATCGGCACGAGCCTGTTCATCCTGACCGAGGGCGAAGCCGCCGTTACTGCCAACGGTCGACTGCTCAACGTCCTGGGAGTCGGCGAGTGCTTCGGTGAGATGGCCTATATCCGCGGCGACAACGCGCCCCGGGGTGCAACCATTCTCGCGACCACGGACGTGACGGTGGCAGAGTTCGAACTGAGTGCGCTCGCTGGCTTGTCCATGTCGTGCCAACTGCGCCTCGTCCGTGCGTTGCTGCGCAGCCTTGCCGACCGCCTGACGCTATCCAACGCGCGTATCAGCCGCGGTAGCTAACGCTTCCCCCCGACGGGCCTTCGGCCCTTCCTCCCAAGAGCGGGCTGCCTGTCGCTTCACGCTGCAGTATGGCTGCCGAGGTACACCCGCTCGAGCACGTCGCTGCCCCGCAGCTCCTGAGCCGAACCCTCCGCCACGATGCGGCCGGTCTCGATCAGGCAACAACGATGCGCGTGGCGCAGTGCTTTCTCCACGAGCTGCTCCACCAGCAGCACGGCCATGCCACCGGCGCAGAGCTCGGCCGCCACCGCCAGTATCCGGTCGACCACCAGCGGTGCCAGGCCACTGGAGGGTTCGTCAAGGATGAGCAGTTTCGGCGACGCGATCACCCCCTGGGCCACGGCGAGAATCTGCTGCTGGCCGCCCGACAGCTTCGAAGCGGGAAGGTACCGCCGCGCGGCGAGTTCCGGGAACAGGTCGTACATGCGTTCGAGCTGCGCGGCATCCGACCGCCGTGCGCTCGCGTAGGTCCCGATCGCGAGGTTGTCCTCGACCGTCAGCGTACCGAACACGCGGTGGCCTTCCAGCACCTGCACCAGTCCTGCGCGAACGATGTCGCGCGGACTCGATTGCGAAACGTCGCGGCCGCCGAAGCGTACCCGGCCGGCCCGCTTCGGAATCAGGCCCGAGACGGCGTGCAGGATCGTGCTCTTGCCCGCACCGTTGCGGCCGAGCAGAACGACGAACTCCCCGGCCTGTACCTGAAGATCGACCCCGTGGACCACTTCGGCCTTGCCGTAGGCCACGTGCAGGCCTTCGACCTCCAGCAGCGGCGCTTTCGTGTTCATGCGCCGAGATACACCCGGATGACTTCGGCATCGTGCCGCACCTCGGCCGGCGTACCCTGCCGGATCACGCGGCCGAGATCGAGCGCGGTGACGCGGTCGCTCAGGCGGAACACGAAGTCGGTGTGATGTTCCACCAGCAGCACGCCGATGCCGGCGTCGCGCACGGTACGGATCACGACGCCGAGCTGCTCGATTTCGTGCGGCGTCAACCCGCCGGCGGGTTCGTCGAGCAGCAGGAAGCGCGGACCGGCCATCAGCCCGCGTGCGATTTCGGCAAAGCGCTGCTCTGCATGCTCGAGCAGACTCGCGCGCCGGGTCATGACCGGCGCGAGACCCACCCCGTGCAGCAACTCCTCAGCCCGTTCGCGCAGGACCTTCTCCTCGCGGCGTGCACGCAACCACGACAGCGCAGTGCCGAAGAAGCTGGAACGCACCGCAGGCCAGCCACCCAGCATGACATTGTCGACGACCGTGAGTGTCGGCAACAGCCGCGGCTTCTGGAATGTCCGCGCTACCCCCGCGAAGGCGCGACGTTGCACGGATACCCGTGTGAGGTCGGCTTCGCCAAGCGTCACTCGACCGGCATCGGCGAGGTAGTAGCCCGAGAGGGCGTTCAGCAAGGTGGTCTTGCCGCTGCCGTTGGGGCCGATGAGCCCGTGAATCTCGCTTGGGGCTACTTCGAGCGACACCTCGGCCAGTGCGGTGAGACCGCCGAAAGCCTTGGTGACGTCGCGGGCCGCGAGCGTGCTCATCGCCGTGGCTCGGAGCGCAGGCAACGCGCCAGCCGTTCGGCGTCAGGAGCGACCGCGAAGCTCGCGAGCGAACGCGGCCGCAGGCGCGCGCGCACGATCTCGACCATGTGTCCGATGCCCTCCGGGACGAGCAGCACCACGGCGAGCAGCAGCAACCCGTAGAAAAACGTGCTCCAGCGCGCGAGCGGCGCCACGATCTCGGGCAAGGCAGTCAGTACCGCGGTGCCGATCAGCGGCCCGACGATGGTGCCGCGCCCGCCGATGATGATGCAGACGAAGAAGAACAGGCCCAGTTCGAACACGAAGGTGTCAGGCGTGATGTAACTCTGCAGCGAAGCGAACAGCGCTCCCGCAACGCCGGCGGTGAGCCCGCTCAGCACGAACACCAGCAGCTTCGCGCGGAACACGGGTACGCCCACGGCCTGCGCCGTCACCACGCTGTCGCGCACCGCGATCAGCGCACGACCCCACATGAAGCGGGCCACATTCCACGTGAGCCAGGTGATCAGCACCGCCACGATCAGGACCAATGCGTGGAAGCCACCCGGCGAATCGAAGGGTGCGGTGAATCCGGGTACGGGCAAGCCGGTGCCGCCCCCGGTGAGATCGCCCTGCGCGAGCGAAATCTCGGTCACGATCAACGCGAAAGCGAGTGTCGCCATCGCGAAGTAGAAACCCGGCAGCCGCAGTGACGGCAGACCGAGCAACAGGCCGCAGAGCGAACCAAGGCCACCGGAAGCCGCCAGTGCCCACCAGGGCCCCCATTCGTAGCGGCCGGTGAGGATCGCGAACCCGTAGGCGCCGATGGCTAGCAGGCCGACGTGGCCGATGGAAAGCTGGCCGCTGTAGCCCACCACCAGATTCAACCCGGCGATCAGGATCCAGTAGACGCCGATCAGCGCGGCGAGGTGTAACTGATACTGATCGCGCGCCCACCAGGGCATGGTGGCGAGCGCCAGCAGTACGCCCACCACCACCACTGCACGGGATGCACGCATGCCGGCCTCAGCCCTCGCCGGGCCGCCCCAAGAGGGCTGGCCCCCTGGGGGGAGAGGCCGCGAGGCCTATCGGGGGGGTAGTCACATCAGAGCCCTCGCCGGGCCGCCCCAAGAGGGCTGGCCCCCTTGGGGGGAAGGGCCGCAGGCCCATCGGGGGGGATGTCATTTCAGACGGGACGGATCGATGCCGACCCGAACAAGCCGGCCGGCTTCAGCAACAACACGAGCATCAGCACGCCCACCGCGATCGTCTGCTGGTATTCGCCGCCCAGGTAGTACGTGGCGAAGGCGCCGATGACGCCGAGCAACAGTCCACCGACCAGCGCGCCGAGATTGCTGCCCAGGCCCCCGACGGCGAGCGCCACGAAGCCATTCAGCGTGAGCGTGAGCCCGAGCGCGAAATAGGCGAACGTGAGCTGCCCGGCGGCGAAGCCCGCCAACGCTCCCATCGCACCGGCCAACGCAAACGACAGCGAGCGGATCAGGTCGGTCGGAATGCCGCGGGCGCGGGCCGCAAACGCGTCCTCGGACATCGCGACGAAGAGCTTGCCGTACAACGTGCGGCGATAGAACACCTCGAGACCGAGCGCCAGCAGCAGCGCGATGGCCACCGGCAGCCAGTACTTCTGGTCGGCGAGGCCGGCGGAGAAATCCTGCGGGATGAGGCGCGGAAACGGCTTCGGTTCCGTGCCCCACCACAGCGCAACCCCTTGCTGCAGCATCGTCGCCAGCGCCAGGGTCGACAGCAGCCAGAGATGTTCATCGCTGCGTGACAGCACTCGCCGGATGGCAATCCACTCGGTGGCGATGCCGAACGCCGCGCCGATCGCCACCGCTCCCAGCAATGCCACCGGGAGCGGCCACCCAAGTCCGGCGGTGAGCCATGCACCGAACACACCACCCAGCATCGCGAGATGGCCGGTGGTGACGCTCAGCACCTTGGAGGTGGAGAACATCACGTTGTAGACGAGCGCCGCAGCGGCGTACAACGCGCCGGCGGCGATGCCGGTAACGAGAGCGGTCAGCACTTCAGGATTTCAGGCTTGCAGCAGGATCGCGCACGCTCAGGTGATCGCGCCCCCGGGAAAACGGTCGCGATTCTGCCGGTCGAACATCCACCCCGGATACTCGGGCGGCAGGCGGCTCGCTTCGTCCAGCGCAGCGAGTTCGGCATCGGACAGCCTCAAGTCGGTCGCCGCGATGTTGTCGGTGAGTTGTTCCGTGGTCTTGGCACCGATGATGACGCTCGCGACCGCCGGCCGATGCAACAGCCACCCGAGCGCGACCCGCGCCACGGATACACCGTGTGCCTGGGCAATTGGTCGCATCGCATCCACGCAGCGGAAGGCGCGTGGGCGATCCACCGGCGGGAAATCGAAGCTGGTGCGTCGCGCGCCGTCGGGCCCCTTGTCGTTCTCGGAGAACTTGCCGGACAGCAGTCCACCGGCGAGCGGGCTCCACACCAGGATGCCGAGGCCCTGATCCACCGCCATCGGCACGATCTCGCGTTCGAGTTCGCGACCGGCGAGCGAGTAGTACGCCTGGATGCTTTCGAACCGGTTCCAGCCGCGATGCTGCGAGATCGCCGTCGCCTTCATGATCTGCCACGCAGCGTGATTGCTGATGCCGATATAGCGGACCTTGCCGGAACGAACCAGGTCTTCCAGCGCGCGCAGCGTCTCCTCCATGGGTGTGGCCACGTCCTGCCCGTGGATCTGGTACAGATCGATGTGATCGAGTTGCAGCCGACGCAGGCTGGCATTGACGCCGTCCATGATGTGCCCGCGCGACAGTCCGACCTGGTTCGGCCCCGGCCCCATGCGGATGCGCACTTTGCTTGCCAATACCACTTCGTCCCGCGGCCGACTGATCTTCTTCAGCGCCTGGCCCACCAGAGTTTCGGAATCGCCTTCCGAGTAGACATCCGCGGTATCGATGAAGTTGACGCCGGCATCGAACGCGGTGCGGAATTGCGCTTCGACTTCGGCGGGTCCGAGCGTGCCGATCGGCTGCCAGCGGCCCTTGCCGCCGTAGGTCATCGTGCCCAGGCAGATCTCCGAAACGAGCAGGCCGGAACGGCCCAGCAGGCGATAGCGCATGACGTTCTCCCAGCGTTGTTGCTAGCGTGGTGCTGCGCGGAAGCAGCCGTCCTTCAGGCTGTTGGCCGCATTCACCACCACGCCGGTATCGGGGAAGCCGTTGCGGTCCTCCGCCGTCCACGAATAGTCGGCGTACACGCCTTTCAGGTTCGTGGTGGTCACGAAGGCCTTCTCGATGGCGGCCGGGTCCGTGCCACCGGACTGCTTCACCATGTGCTCGACGATCTTCACCGTGTCGTAGCCGAGCGCCACCCACCAGAACATGAAGTCGATCTCCTTGCCGCCGAGGCGCGGGCGCATCTTGTCCAGGAGCGCCTTGGTGGCCGCCGGCAGCTTGCCGTCAGCCGTGTACGTGGTGCTCACGTATCCGGTGGCATAGGCGTCGGCCCAGTACTCGGGCTTGTTGAGCAGCTTCGGAATGGCCGGGGCCATCATGGCGGAGTGCCCCACGATGGGCACCTTCCAGCCCATGTCACCGCGCGCGTTGAGCAGCCGCGCGAGCAAGCCGGTGGCCGCGGACCAGGGCATGATGACTTCAGCGCCGGCTTCCTTCGCCTTGTTGAGCTCGTCGGTGAGGTCGGTCTTGTTCGGGTCCACCAGCACCGAGTACACGGGCTTCACCCCCGCGGCCTCCAGCAATTGCGCGGCGGTCTTCGCGCTCGACGTACCGTAGCCCGAAGTGTCGCCGATGATGGCGATCTTGTTCTTCTTGAGGACCTTCAGCGTGTAATCGTTGGCCGCCACGATCCATTGGCGGTTGGTGTTGATGGCGCGGAAGGCGCGCGGAAAGCGCTTCGGATCCACCAGTTCGTCGATGGTGCCGATCACGAGGTTCGGCAGCCCGGCTTTCGCGGCGATGGGCACGGTGGCGAGCGACTCGCCCGAGTTCACCGGGCCGATCACGAAATGCACCTTGTCGACGAAGGCGAGGCGCTGCGCGAAGTTGACCGCCTTGGTCGGGTCACCCTGCGTGTCGTAGGTGATCAACTCGATCTTGCGGCCGTCGATGCCGCCGGCGGCGTTGATCTCTTCCACCGCAAACTGCACGCCCTGGTTCTCCGCGATCGCGGCGGAGGACAGCGGCCCCGTCAGGGACGAGAGCCAGCCGATGCGCACCGGATCGGCAGCAGTCGACAGTGGCGACTGGAACACCAACAGCGAGACAGCGACAGTCGCGAGACCGCGCCGCCTGAGCGAAACGCCGAACATCCTCTCTCCTCCCCGGTGCTGCAGATAGCTTATGATCGCCCGGCATCTTGTGGAGGCGGTCGCGGCTTGTCAATCGAGAATCCCAGGGCGCCCAGAACAACAAACGGAGGATCGAGACCCATGAAGTCGCTCATCCGCATCGGCGCCGGCTCCGCCTGGTGGGGCGATCGCGTCGAACCCGCACAACTCAACGCCGAGCGCGGCGATCTGGACTACCTGTGCTTCGAGACCATGGCCGAGGCCACGATCTCGGCAGCCCAGGTGCGCTCACGCCGCGACCCGTCGTTCCCGGGCTACGACACCTATCTCGACGATCGCATGCGTGCGGTGCTGCCCGCGTGCCTGAAGCGCGGCACCAGGATCATCACGAACCAGGGCTGGATCAATCCGCGCGGCGCTGCGGAACGCATCGTGCACTGGCTGCGCGAATGCGGCGCCCCGCGCGGCATGAAAGTGGCGGCCGTGGACGGCAGCCTCATCACCGAGCGTGTGCTCGAACTGACCGACCGCATCCTCGAGAACGGCAAGCCCACGTCGAGCTTGCGCGACAGCCTCGTGTCGGCCGAGGTCTACCAGGGCGCCGAACCCATCGTCGCGGCGCTGAAGCAAGGTGCCCACATCGTCGTCAGCGGGCGCGTTGCCGATCCTTCGATCTTCATGGCGCCGATGATGTACGAGTTCGGCTGGGATGCCCTGGATCACGCGAAGCTGGGCGCAGGCAACGGCATCGGCCACCTGATGGAGTGCGGCGCCCAGGTCACCGGCGGCTACTTCGCCGACCCCGGCTTCAAGGACGTGCCCGAGCCGTGGAACTTCGCGTTCCCCATCGCCGAGGTTTCGCCCGATGGCAGCGCGGTCCTGACCAAGGTGGCCGGCACCGGTGGCGCCGTGACCTTGCAGACCGTCAAGGAACAGATGCTCTACGAGGTGCACGACCCGGCGAACTACCTGACGCCGGACGTCGTGGTCGACTTCACCACCGCGCGCCTCGAACAGATCGGACCGGATCGAGTCCGCGTGACCCATATCTCCGGCAAGCCGCGCACGCCCACGCTCAAGGTTTCCATCGGCTGCACCGAGGGCTACATCGGCGAGGACATGTTCTTCTACGCCGGACCGGGCGCGCTGAGGCGTGCGCAGCTCGCCAAACGCATTCTCGAGGAGCGCTTCAAGATCGTGAAGCTCGACGCGGAAGAGATCCGCATCGACTACCTGGGCCTCAATGCGATCCACGGCGCGATGACACCGGCCGACGCGCCCGAACCTTACGAGATCGCCGTACGCGTCGCCGCCCGCACCAGGACCCGCGAGGAAGCGATCAAGGTGGGTCGCGAAGTGGACGGCATGGCCGTGTCCGGTATCGGCATGACCGGCAAACGGGTACCGCACCAGGACCGCACGCGCGAGATCATCGGTGTGTGGTCGTCGCTGGTGCCGCGCGAGAAGATCGTGCCGTCACTGTCCTTCTACGAGGTCTGACGACCATGAAAGTGATGCTGCAACACGTGGCCCACGCCCGCTCCGGCGACAAGGGCAACACCTCGAACATCTGCGTCATCGCCTACAGCGAGGCGCTCTACCCGCACCTGCGCGAACAGCTCACTGCAGAGCGCTTCAAGGCGCACTACGCCGGTGTGGTGAAAGGTCCGGTCCAGCGCTATGAGGTCGATGGATTGTGGGCGCTCAACTTCGTCGCGCAGGACGCGCTCGGTGGCGGCGTCTCGCGCAGCCTGTGCCTCGACAACTACGGCAAGTCGCTGTCGGCGCGAGTCCTGGCGTTCGAGCTGGAAATACCCGATGGATTGCGCGGCGAACTACGCGGTCTGACCTGACACCCGGGATGTCCGACCACCAAGCCCACTGCCATCAGGGAGCCATCACCGCCAGGCAAGATTCAGCTCTTCCGCCACCGTCGACAAGCGCTTGTCCCTGGTCCAGAGACGCGCGCCAGGGGACAGAACCGTCGCCGCGAGCAGATGAACATCCAGAAAACCGATGCCGCGCCCTCCGAGCGCATGCCGCTCGATGAAGGCGAGGGCTTCGGCGTGTGTGGCCATTGGAGCAGCCGGCAAGGCCGAGAGCAATTCGAGCAGCTCGCTCCGGTGTCGCAGGCTGCCGCAGGCGAGTTCGCCGATCACGAAGGAGTGCACGAGCACCTCCGCGGACTCCAACAGGGTGACCAGCCTCGCCTCACTTCGGCGCAGGTGATCCACCCACACCGAGGTGTCCACCAGAATCATCGGTCCTTGCGTCGAGCCGACACCGGCGAGCGCCGCCGGGGCGGCACCTTTGCAGCGGGTTCGCTGCCCCCGAGGCGAGCGAGACGCCGCGCCGACTCGCGTTCGATCAGGGCTTTCAACCCCTCGCGCAGGAGTGCATTGCGCTCGGAGACGCCGCTGATCGCACGCGCAGTCTCGAGCAATTCATCGTCGACCGTAATTGTCGTTCGCATTGTTTCATCCGGTTCCAAAGGGAGTTGGCACAGGATACATCGATATCGGCATCGAATGATGCCCGAAACCATGCCGCACGCTCCGGCAAACCAGGCGTGCCCCGCCGCAGAACCGCCGTTTCGCTACTGGCGCAGTTCCCGCCGCAGGATCTTCCCCACCGGACTCTTCGGCAACGTGGTCCGGAACTCCACCTGCCGCGGCACCTTGTAGCCGGTCAGGCTCGCGCGGCAATGGGCGATCACCTGCTCGGCCGTCAGCGACGGATCCTTGCGGACGACCACCGCCTTCACGGCCTCACCGGACTGTTCGTCGGGTATGCCGATGACCGCCGCTTCGAGAATGCCCGGATGTGCCGCGAGCACGTCCTCGATCTCGTTCGGATACACGTTGAAGCCCGATACCAGCACCATGTCCTTGAGGCGATCGACGATCCTGAGGTAGCCCTCGGGCGTGAACTGGCCGATATCGCCGGTGGCGAAGAAGCCGTCCTTGCCGATCACCTTGGCGGTCTCTTCCGGACGGTTCCAGTAACCGGCCATGACCTGCGGTCCGCGGATATGCACTTCGCCCGAATCGCCCATCGGCACCACCTTGCCGTCGGGATCACGAATTTCCACTTCGGTACTGGGCAGCGGAAATCCGGTCGTCCCGGTGTGCTCGCTGATGTTGGGCGGATTGACCGTCGCCGCACCGGAGGTCTCGGTGAGGCCGTACCCCTCGACCAGCGGCTTGCCGGTGATCTCCTTCCACCGTTTCGCCACCGCCAGCTGCAAGGGCGCTCCGCCGCCGCCGAACACGCGCGCCTTGCTGAAGTCGAGCTTCGCGAACTCGGCGTTGTGGGCGAGCGCGTTGTAGAGCGTGTTCACGCCGACGAAGAAGGTGAATGGTGACGAGGATCTGCCGGCTCCCGAGTGCCAGATGCATCATGCAGTTCAGCACCAGCGCGAGGATGTGATAGAAGGGCAGCGGCGCCACGGCCACTTCAGTGCCCTCGCTCACGTGCCCGGTGAAGTACACCTGCACCTGCGCCACGTCGGCCAGCACGTTGCGATGCTTGAGCATCGCTCCCTTCGAGACCCCGGTGGTGCCACCGGTGTATTGCAGGAATGCGAGGTCGTCCGTGTCCACCGCGGGAGCGGTGAATGACAGCCCCTGCCCTGCCGCCAGCGCCTCGGGAAAACGTACCGCCGCGGCGATGTTCCAGTCGGGCACCATCTTCTTCACGCGGCGCAGCACGAAGTTGATGAGCATGCCTTTCACGAAGCCCAGCATGTCTCCCACCGCGGCGACGATCACGTGCTTGACCGGGGTGGCGCGCAGGATCGACTGCAGCGTCGCCGCCGCACCCTCGAAGATCACGATCGCGGCCGCGCCGGAATCCTTGAGCTGATGCTCCAGTTCGCGTGCGGTGTACAGCGGATTGACGCTGACCACGATCAGCCCGGCGCGCAGGATGCCGAAGAGCGCGATCGGATACTGCAGGATGTTGGGCATCATCACCGCGACCCGGTCGCCCTTCCTGAGACCGAGCCCCGACTGGAGGTAAGCCGCGAAATCGCGCGACAGCCGATCCAGTTCGGCGTAGGACATCTGCACGCCGAAGTTCTCGAAGGCCGGGCGGTCGCCGAACCTCGCGACACTGCCGGCCAGCAGGGCCGGGATCGTTGCATGGGGCAACGGGCCGATGTCGGCCGGTACGCCGGGTGGGTAGTTCTTGAGCCACGGACGGCGCTCGTCGGTCATGGTCTCCTCCTGCTCTGGTTGTTGTAGCTGCCTGGCCGCTCAGGTCCGATTGCGCTCCGCCGCCTCCTGCGCGCGCTCGAGCGCGGGGTACACGTCCCACAGATTCGGATTGAGTTCGAGCGCGCGGCGGAAGTATCCCACCGCGGCCGCCGCATCACCCTGCCGCAGGCGACAGTGTCCCATGCCTTCCAGGGCGCCGAAGTGGTAGGGGTTGAGTTCGAGTGCATGCTCGAAATCCCGGAAGGCCGCTTCCCAGGAGTCCATCAACACCATCACCTCGCCGCGACGATGCCAGGCCTCGGCGAACTCCGGCTTCAATTCGATCACGTCGGTGAACTTGTCGCGCGCCTCGGGCAGCTGATTGGTGCTCATCAGGTCCAGTGCCACCTGGAACATCGGATCCGCTGTGGAATCGTTCGCGCGCATCCACAGGCCCCACAGCGCCTGCTCGGCCACGCCGCGGATCAGCGCCTCCTCGTCCTGCAGCGCCGACAGCAGGACCGGCGTGTCCTCCATCGTGCCCACTTCGGCGAGACGCAGATACCCGGCGCGGCGCTGTTCGAACTGGGACGCCGTCGTGTTGCGCAGCGCCTCGTCCCGGCTCATGGACTTGCCCCAGGTGCCCGCCGCCTCGGCGAGCTGGGTGGCGGCGAACAAGCTCAGCACCACTACCGCCCTCGAGGCGGCCCGCCACTGGAATGCCATGAATCGACGCCTCCGGCCCCGGTTGAACCCGCTTCAGTTTGCCCCGGTCCCGGGCGCTCCACAAGCGGCGCTGCCACCACCGGCCGCAGGACAGTCGGCAACCGGCACCCGTTCCCGGATTCGAGCGAGGCGCCGTTCCATCCGCTGCAGCTTCGCGGCGATGGCTTCACCGGCGAAGATCTGAGGGTTGGATGGCGTCAGGCCCAGGCCGCGCTCGCGCTGCGCGATGGCCGCGCGGGCGGTTTCGAAGGCTCCGGCGAACGAATGGGTGCTGCGCAGCGCCTGGTCGAAGTAGGCCTTGCCGAAATACGTGAGGTCGGAATCGGCGCCGCAACCGAACGAGGTGTGGTGCGCGTCCGCCGCGGTCATCACCAGGGTGCGTTCGTCCTTCAGCGACTCGATGAAGCCGCCGGAATAGCAGGCCGAGATGGCGATCACGCGCCAGCGGATGCCGGCATCGTCGAGCATGCGCTTCAGGTCGCCCGGCGCGATGTCGTCCAACTGCAGCGGCCAGAACTCCATCGCGAGGTGATGGTCCTCGGAGCCGTGGGTGGTGATGAACAGGAACACCACGTCCTCTTCCGGATCGATGGTGCGGCCGATGGCGTCGAGCGTGCGCCGCAGGCTCGTAGCACTCGCGATCGGCAGCACGTTCAAGGTCTTCGGGTTGTTCACGAGCAGCAGCGAGCGATGATCCGTGTCGAAGCGCGCCCGCAGCAGATCCGCGGCGAGCCCGGCCTCGTTCAGGAACACATCCTCCGACGCGTAGCCGGCCGCAGCGACGAAGTAGAGGTCCTCGACTCCCGGCCGCTGCCGCGCGAGCCGGTCGAGGGTTTCTTCCAGCAAGGCGGGTTGGCCGTAGAAAACGTCCTCGCGGGTCACGGCGTAGGCATCCTGCGGGCCTTCATCGGC
>LNDQ01000041.1 GCA_001464695.1 Betaproteobacteria bacterium Ga0077523
CGCAACCTGTTGTTGTACAACATCTTCTGGGTTCGATCGTGCTCGACTCTAGCGACCGCACCCTACTGGCGTCAAGTTGCTGCAACACGGCATGGCGTTCATGCTGCGGCGCAGCCACACCTTCAGTAACGGCTGCAGAAGCCCTGGCTTCACTACGTTCTTGCCCGCTACAGTCGGCTTTCGCCGGGGCCATGCTAGATTCCGCGCCTGCCCGGAACCCCTCGGAGTCGCTCGATGATTCGCCTGTTGCTCACCCTGGCCCTCGCCATGACCGCCGTCACCGTCACGCCGACCCTCGCGGCCGACTGCCGTACCGACATCAAGTTCCACGAAGCGATGATCCCGTCCGACACCAACGGCATCGATCTCTACGTGCGTAACAAGCGTTGGGGATGCACCCTTTCCGGCGGATCCGAGCGCGTGCTGCTGTACGTCCATGGCGCGACCTATCCGTCGGAGACGGCGTTCGACCTGACGCTCGACGGGCAATCGTGGATGGACTACCTCGCCGCGCACGGGTGGGACGTGTGGCTCGTGGACCTGCGCGGTTATGGCCGCAGCACGCGCCCGCCGGAGATGGAACAGCCCGCCGCCGACAACCCGCCCATCGTCACCACCGACGTGGCGATCCGCGACGTGGGCAGCGCGGTCGAACACGTGCGCAAGGCCACCGGCGTCGACAAGGTCAACCTGCTCGGCTGGTCCTGGGGCACGACCATCATGGGGGGCTACGCAGCTACCCATCCCGAGAAGGTGGATCGGCTGGTGCTCTACGCACCGGTGTGGTTGCGGACCACCCCGTCGCAACTCGCCGGCAATGGCCCCCTGCCCGCCTATCGCACCGTCGCGAAGGATGCCGCCAAACAGCGCTGGCTGAACGGCGTGCCCGAGGACAAGAAGGCAGATCTCATTCCTGCGGGCTGGTTTGAAGCCTGGGCCGACGCCACGTGGGCCACCGACCCCAAGTCCGCAGCCTCCGGACAGTTGCGCGCGCCCAACGGCGTGATCAAGGACATCCGCGAATACTGGCTCGCCGACAAGCCGTACTACGACGCATCGAAGATCCAGGCCCCCACCCTGCTGGTGGTGGCGGAATGGGACCAGGATACGCCGCCCTACATGGCCCAGACGCTGTTCGGAAAACTCTCCGCAGCACCCTGGAAGCGCCTCGTCATGATCGGCGAGGGCACCCACACGGTCATCATGGAACGCAACCGCCTGCAGCTCTTCCGCGAGGTGCAGCTGTTCCTCGACGAAGCGGGACCCTGATCAGGGTCGGTGCGCTGCGTCCGGGTGGTTCTGGAGAAAGTGGCGCAGGCAACAGCGCAACAGGGCCGCCCGCCGGTAGTCCCGCAGGCGGTGGGCGCGCTCGATGTCGTCACGGATCATCGCGCTCACCCGGGCCTGCCCGTCGGCGGTGAGCATGAGGTAGCTGCCGAGCTCGGTGGCGGCCATCTCCGGAATGTGTTCGTGCTCCGCGATCGCGAGCACTTCCTCCTCGGTGAGTTCCGACAGCGCGATACAGTCTTCCAGTGTCAGCATGGCGCCCTCCCTTCGACTCCAGCTTCCGGGAGGTCATGACACCGCATTCAGGCCTCGGCCGCATTGATCCAGAACAAACGCGACTACGCGTCAGTGCCGCAGCAGGGTGAACGGGGCCGGATTGGCGGTTGGCAGGGCCGGGCGGATCTCAGCGTGCACCGCGACCTTCTCCAGACGACAGTCGCGCAGCAGGTCGCGGATCGTCAGCTCGACGCGGGTGAGGTCGTCCGCCGGACCGAGCTGCCAGACGTGCCCATGACGCTGCAAAGGGTCCAGCGGCGACACGAGATCGATGCGGACATGGCCGTCGTCCGTGGCGGTGATCTCGGCCGACGGATCGCCGGTCTCGCTGCGGATGCGGCGGATGGCACCGGTCGCAAACAGATTGAGAGCGATCTCTTCGCGCGCGAAGCGTCCGGCTTCGAGCCCGGCGAACCAGGGTTGCGGCGCGCGCGGCAATGGCAGGAGGCTCAAGCCCGGCTCGCCCAGTTGGCGCGCGAGCAGTTGCGACAGCGCCATGCCCCAGCGTCCGACCTGCCCGGCACGCTCGAGGAAGGTCGGCAGGTCCGAAGGGGTGATGGAGGCACCCGCCAGGAAGCGCAGATGCACCTGCTCGTCGGCGGTTGCCACATCGATGGGTGCCGGCGCCAGCAACGCAGACGCCTTCGCGCCGTCGAGACTGCGCACGACGTCGAGAAGATCCGGCAGCGCCACGGCCTCCGCTGCCTCCATCGACCCCAGCGCATTGCCGAGGCCGAAGTTCTCGATGGCCCCCAGGGCGCCCGCTTCCTGGAGCAGCGCGTTCACGGCAGCGATGTCCGGAATGGCCCCCTCGACCCGGGCCGGCGTTTTGCCGCCGGTTACGAACAGGATCGGCAGCACGAACACTCGCGCGAGCACCGCGAGATCGCTGTCCCCGCCGGTGCCGTTGATGGCCTTGTCGATGGCCGTGGTGAGAGCGGCCGCCTGCGCGCCCGGAGCTGTGTGCTCGACGGCCGCACGGATGGACGCGTCATCGCCACGCAGCAGCAGACGGCGGACCTGATGGGCAAGACGAGTCAGAGCCTCGACGCGTTCGCCGGCGGACTGGGCGCGCGCCCAGGCGTCGAGGCTCGCGGCCAGCGGATGTTCGGGGGAAAGGGTGCGCGCAGGGCGCGGATCGGGAAGCGCGGTCATGGCAGGGAGGGAGCAACGTTTCTTCGATCGAAGGCCTGCGGCGCTTGACGCGCCGCACTCTGCGGTTCGACACTCCATCCCGGAACCACTGCCCGGGATTCGCAATGCGCTTTGCCTTCGCGTGTGTCGTCGCCGTCGCCTCATTCCCCATCCACGCAGAAGGTCTGCAGTCCCGCGTCGACGCGATCGCCGACCAGCTCGAACCGAAGGTGATCGAGTGGCGGCGCGACATCCACCGCAATCCGGAGCTCGGCAACCGCGAAACGCGCACCGCCGCGCTCGTGGCCGCACACCTGAAGGCGCTCGGCTACGAAGTGCGCACCGGTGTGGCGGTCACCGGCGTGGTGGGCGTCCTGCGCGGCGGCAAACCGGGGCCGGTGGTTGCCCTGCGCGCCGACATGGACGCGCTGCCCTTGACTGAGGAAGTCGACCTGCCCTTCGCCTCGAAGGTACG
>LNDQ01000042.1 GCA_001464695.1 Betaproteobacteria bacterium Ga0077523
GGCCCACATCTTCCCCACGGACTCGAGGTCTAGGCCGGGAATCGCGGTCTCCGCTCCAGTGTCGGAAGCTACCCCGACACATTTCCAAGATACAAGGTCGGGATGGGGGCCGGCGTCCGTCGAACATGCGTCCCTGGTGCCGAGAGCGCCTACGCCACCACCGCCACCGCCTCCACCTCGATCCGCAACTCCGCCATCACCAGCGCATCGACGCCGATCATGGTGCTGGCCGGCTTGCGCGCCGGATCCACGTAGCGGGCACGGATCTCGGAGATCACCGCACGATCCGCCGGCTTGAGATCCACGACGTAGGTGACGATCTTCACGAGGTCGGAAAACGTGGCCCCGGCGGCCGCGAGGGCCACCTTGAGATTCTCGAAAACCTGCACCGTCTGGGCTGCCAGATCACCGGCTCCCACGACCTTGCCATCCGCGTTCCACGCGACCTGGCCGCTCACATGGATGGTCTTGCCGCCGCGCACGGCCGCGACCTGCGAAAACGTCCCGAAGTTGGCGAGACCAACGGGATTGATGAACTCGACCTGGGGGCCGGCGGTGGTCGGGGTGGTCATGGCATTTCTCCTTCGCAGCAGGGCCGGGCAGTCGGCGAGATGCCCAGTATAGAGACGCATCCTGCATCCCGAACGGCTCTGCGGGCCGGTCACCACGGCCTCGAGCAAAGACAAGTTGACGATGTCAACAATACGCGGCAGCATCTCTCCCGTCTCCTGTTCGACGGGCCGCTCGGCGCCGTGACACCATGCACCACAGAGTTGTGCGGACCACCTCCGGCCAGTCGACACGCCTGCTCTTGCTGCTGACGTTGACGCTGGCAGCGTGTACATCGCTGGTGGCGTCGAACGAATCGCGGCACGAGCCGGCGTTCACGAATGCGTATCCGGCCGACGGTGACAGCGGCTTGCGTGCGCCGGCGCGCTACTTCCTGCGGCGCGCCTGGGTCCAGCTCACCCGCGACATGGAAGCGACGCCGTTGCCCGCCACGGTCGCGCTCGACATCGGGCAGATGGGCGCACAGCCGTTCAGTGTTGCCTGGATCGGCCACGCGACCCTGCTCGTGCGGGCCGGCGACGTCTGGATCATGACCGATCCCATGCTCTCGGACTACGCAACACCGATCCCACCCTTCGGTCCCAAGCGGCTCACGCCGTTGCCGATCGATCCGGACGCTCTGCCGCACATCGACTATGTCCTGATCTCGCACGATCACTACGACCATCTGGACCTGCCGACGCTGCGCCGGCTTGCCCGTCAGGCCGGCGGGCCGCCGCGGTTCCTGGCCGGCCGCGGATTGTCGAGGTGGTTCCAGCGCGAAGTCGGGGTCGTCTCGGAGGATTTCGACTGGTGGCAGTCGACCCGGGCGGGCACGCTCGGACTCACGTTCGTGCCCGCGCAGCACTCGAGCGGCCGGGGCATCACCGACAAGAACCGCGCGCTCTGGGGCGGCTGGGTCATCGAACACGAAGAGCGGCGACTCTACTTTGCCGGCGACACCGCGTTCTCCGCGCCGATGTTCCGCGACATCCGCGCCCGGGCAGGACCGATCGACGTCGCCGCACTGCCGATCGGCGCATATCGCCCGCGCGATTGGATGCGATTCGAGCACCTCGACCCCGCAGAGGCAGTGCAGGCGCACGTCGAACTCGGTGCACGACGCTCCCTCGCGATGCACTGGGCGACGTTCCAGCTCGGCGACGAAGAACCGATCACGCCCTCGCAAGATCTTGCCGCGGTGCTGCAGATCACCGGCATCGGCCGTTTCGAGGTCGTGTCCGTCGGCGGCACGCTGCCGGTAGCCGACAGCGGGCTCGAGCTGCAACTGACGGATGCGGGGTCACCGCGATCCGTCGACGGCCTTTAGCGGTGTGAGACACCCGGCAACGGGCTCTGCGCCAGTGGGGAACGACGGTCGGGCCAGGAACCGCGGGACACCGACACGGGCACGACCACGCAGAGCCGGTGCTCCGGAGGTTAGGGCTCGCTGGCGCTCATGCGCCGGTGCAGTACTTCCATCTCTTCCGACGGCCGTGTGTTCAGCACGATCGACAGCAGTTCGCGGCAGCGCCGATAGGCATTGATCGCTTCCGCCTTGTGCCCCTGAGCGAGGCAGCATTCGATCAGTCCCCGGTACAACGGCTCGGACAGGTTGTCCAACTCGAGGCCGCGCCGGTAGAGCCGCTCCGCTTCGTCGATGGCACCGGCATCCGCCAGGGCACGTGCGCAGATCGTGACCGCGCGGGCGAACTTGGCGCTCAGGCGATCCCGCGCCGGCACGATCCACGCGCGATCCTCTTCGGCGCCCAGGAAGCACCCGCCGTAGAGCGCCATCAGATCGGCGGCCTCGGTGAGGAGGGCCGCAACCCCGGCACCGGTCGTGACGTGTTCGATCTCGTCGACGAGTTGCTCGAAGTCCCAGACATCGACCCGGCACAACGACCGGTCGAGCGACACCTTGCCGCCCGACACGACGACGGCGTGGTCGACTTTCAGCAGGCGTCGCAGGCGCAACAGGGCGACGTCGAAGGCACGCCGGCCGCAGCCGCCATCGGCGTCGGGCCACAGCGCATCCACCAGCAGCGACGCCGACACCTGCGATCCGCCCAACGCGACGATGGCCTGCAGCAGCGCGAGTGGCTTGTGCGGCAACTTGCGACCGGCCACCAGGGGTTCACCGTCGACAGCCACCACGAACGAACCGAGCGTGCGAATGCGGACGATCGCCTGGCCGTTTGTCGCGCCGCCAGGCACCTGGGCCGATCGCCGCGTGGGTGCGACCGCCCGGGCATGGTTCGAAGCGTCGCTCAACGCGGCAAGATGCGGCCCCGATCGTGGCGGGTTGGCTTCCCGTGCCTCCGCTGCGAGGCTGCGAAGATAGTCGATGCACGCCGCACCCTTGACCATCTCGCGGTGCAGCGATTCAACGACAGCCCCGGGAGCCAGCACTTCGAGGATCGGCAGGCGCGCCGCCTGCAGCAGCAGCACCAGCTCGGCATCGCCGGAGTGCTGTGCCGTCAGCAGCGCCTGGTCGAGCCGGTCCAGCCCCTCCTGGCGCCGGCCGGCCAGCACCAGCATCTGCGCAAGGCACAGGATTTCGATCGCCATGTCGCGCCGGGCGATGCGGACGGCCGAGTCGGGCAGCCACCCGTTCTCCTTGTGATGCAGCCGCTCCGCGGGCGCCCGGTAGACGGCCACGGCGCCGTCGAACCGCGTGATGCCGTTGGCAAGCCCGGGCAGGGGTACGACGACTGGCGATGTCGGTTCGGTTCGCATGGCAGGCAATGTGTTCCCGTCCTCATGCCATCGCCATACGAGACTAATCATATGCCGATGCCGCCGCGCGGGATTGCCTGGACCGCCGCAGCCTGCGAGACTGGCACCCATAGTCCAGAAGGAATCCCATGAAACACAATGAGATAGACCTGTCCGGCCGGGTTGCCGTGGTCACCGGCGCCGCTCGCGGCATCGGGCTCGCCATCGCCGACCGGCTGCTCGGCAGCGGCGCCGCCGTGGCACTCTGGGATTTCGACGACCGCCAGCTCGACGAGACGGCGCCTGCGCTGCGGGCGCGCGGAGCCGTCGCGCCCATCGTCGTCGACGTGACCGACGAAGACGCCGTGGCAGCCGCCGTAAAGGAGACCGAGGCCCAGCTCGGCTCGGTGGATCTGCTGGTCAACAACGCCGGCATCGGCGGCCCGATCCTGCAGACCTGGGAATACGACGTGGCCACCTTCCGCCGCGTCCTCGATGTCAATGTGACCGGGGTGTTCCTGTGCTGCAAGGCCCTGGTGCCCGGCATGCGCGAGCGCAATTTCGGGCGCGTGGTCAACATCGCCTCCATCGCCGGCAAGAATGGCTCGCCCAATTTCTCCGCCTACGGCGCTTCGAAGGCCGCGGTGATCGCACTCACCAAGGCGCTCGCGCGCGAGACGGCCGACACGGAAGTGCTGGTCAACGCGGTCACGCCGTCGGTGGCCGACACCGACATCCTGAGCCAGTTCACGCCCGAGAAGGTGAAGTGGATGGTGGAGCAGGTGCCCAAGGGCCGCTTCGTCAAGGCGACCGAGATCGCGGCCCTGGTCGCGTGGCTCTGCTCGGACGAGTGCTCGTTTTCCACGGGGCAGCTCTTCGACATCAGCGGCGGCCGCTCGGTGTACTGACGATGTCGGCGAATGCCAGCACCGTGGAGCGGTTGATCGACGCGTATTGCGCCGCGTGGAACGAACCCGACGCGGCCAAACGAGCCGCACTCCTCGACGCAGTGTGGTCCCCCGGGGCTGCCTACACCGATCCGCGAGCCCATGCGGTCGGCATCGGACAGTTGTCCGCGCACATCGATCGCATCCTCGAGCGCCGTCCGGGTGCTCGCGTGGTTCGGACCAGCGCCATCGACGAGCATCACGGGCTGGTCCGTTTCGCATGGCGCGTGATCGAGGCCGACGGCAATGAACTGCCCGAAGGCATCGACTTCGCGGAGCTGGCTCCCGACGGCAGGATCGCTCGCATCATCGGGTTCTTCGGACCTTTGGCACCACGCCCATGATCGCCGCCCGGATCGCTCGCGCGTTCGCGATCGCCGCCCTGACGGTCGCGAGCGTGGCACCCGCGGCCGACCCGGCGCGCGAATCCTGCGTGCCGCTGGGCAGCTGGGTCGCACCGGGTGACCGCGCGAAATCCACCGTGGAATGGATCGGATCGCTCGCGCGGCGGCGCGTGATCCTGCTCGGTGAAGGGCACGACATCCCCGAGCACCACCGGTGGCAGCTGCAGACCATCGCGGCATTGCATGCGCAGCGCCCGCAACTCGTGCTCGGCTTCGAAATGTTCCCACGCTCGGTGCAACCGGTGCTCGATCGCTGGGTGGCGGGTCAGCTCACCGAAGCGGAACTGCTGCGCGACACCGACTGGAAGCGCACCTGGGGCTACGACGCCCAGATGTACCTGCCCATCTTCCATTTCGCGCGCATGAATCGCATCCCGATGGTCGCGCTCAATGTCGAGCCGACGCTGCCGCGCGAAATCGGCACTGCCGGACTGGCAGCGATCCCCGAAACGCGCCGCGAAGGGATCTCCGAGCCGGCAGCACCGCTGCCCGCCTACGAGAGCTTCGTGTTCGACAGCTACGCGCAGCATGCCCGCAGCGGCGACGGCCAGGCGCCCTCGCGTGACGACGTGAGGTTCCGCCGCTTCCTCGAAGCGCAGCTCTTCTGGGACCGTGCGATGGCCGAGCGCATCGCCGCCGCGCTCGCGGCGCGTCCCGATGCGACGATGGTGGCGTTGATGGGTTCCGGCCACGTGATGAACGGCTGGGGGGTGCCGCATCAGCTCGAAGCCCTCGCGGTGCACGACCCCGCGGTGCTGCTGCCGTGGGAGCCGGAGAACGATTGCGCCAAGCTGATCCCCGGCTACGCCGATGCCGTGTTCGGCCTCGGCCCCCGCGCTGAACCGACGCCTTCGCGTCCGAAGCTGGGCCTGTGGCTCGAACCGGTGACCGGCGGCGTGGCCATCAAGGAAATCGAGAAAGGCGGACTCGGCGAGCTCGCGGGCCTGCGGCAGGGCGACGTGCTGATCGAAGTGGCCGGCCGCGCGACGCGCCTGCCCGGCGACGTGAGCGAAGCCGTACAGCGGCAGGCGCCCGGCACGTGGCTTCCGATCAAGGTGCAACGCGACGGGCGGACGCTCGAGATCATCGCGAAGTTTCCACCGTCGTCCTGAGCGCTGCGGTCGTACCGGTCATGCTCCGCTGCATCTGCGGCATCCTGCTTCTCGCCCTCGTGCTGCAGGTCGAGGCTGCCGGACTGACCGCGGCCCACCTCGAGGTCCGGATCGCGATCGACCCGACCGGGCGCACGCTGCACGGCGCAGGAACACTGGACGTTCCCCCGGGTGCAGCAACGCGCGTCCGCCTCGACCGACGCTTCGACGCCGCGGAGATGCAGTCCGAGGGCAAGCCGCTCCTGCGCGCCCAGGACCGGACCGACGCTTGGGTCCTGCCGGCAGCCACCACGGCGCGCCGGGTCACGATCCGCTGGCAAGGCACGCTCGATCGCCTCGATCCTGCGATGGACCACCGCGACACGCTTGCCGCAGCCACGCCGGTCACCGCGTCCGAGGGCACGTTCCTGCCGGCGGCAAGCCACTGGTACCCGAGCGCGGAAGGACTGCTCGAGACCTGGCGCGTGGCGCTCGAACTGCCACCCGGCCAGCGTGGGCTCGTGCCCGGGCGCTTGCTCGAGGAGCGTGACGACGCCCAGGGCTATCGCGCCGTGTTCGAGTTCACGCACCCCGGGGAAGGAATCGATCTGATGGCGGGACCGTACGCGATCACCGAACGCACCGTGACGCTCGCGGATCGCAGCGTGCGGCTGCGCACCTGGTTCGCGCCGGGACTCGAAGGGCTGGCGGACGGCTATCTCACGTCGACCGCCGACTACCTCGGTCTATACGAGCGTTGGATCGGCCCATACCCCTACACCGAGTTCAGCGTCGTCTCGAGTCCGACGCCCACCGGGTTCGGCATGCCCACGCTCACCTATCTCGGCGCGGATGTGCTGAAGCTGCCGTTCATCCGCGCCACGTCGCTCGGTCACGAAGTGCTGCACAACTGGTGGGGCAACGGCGTCTACCCCGACTACGCGCGCGGCAACTGGTCCGAAGGTCTCACGACCTTCATGGCCGACTATCACTACAAGGAACGCGAGAGCGCGACCGCCGCACGCGACATGCGCCTGGGCTGGCTGCGCGATTTCGCTGCCGTGCCGGAAGGCTCGGACCAGACCCTCGAGTCCTTCACCGCGAGGACCCACGGTGCCTCCCAGATCGTCGGCTACCACAAGGCAGCGATGACGTTCTCGATGCTGCGCGATCTCATCGGCACGGAAGCGTTCGATCGCGGTGTGCGCGCGTTCTGGTCGGCTCGCAAGTTCACCGTCGCCTCGTGGGATGACCTGCGGATCGCATTCGAGCAGGCATCGGCGCGCGATCTTCGTTGGTTCTTCGCGCAATGGACCGCGCGAGCCGGCGCCCCGCGCATACGCATCGAACACGCCGATCGAAGGGAGGTCGGCGGACGATGGCAGGTCCGCATCACACTCGCGCAGGACGGGCCTGCGTATCGGCTGCAGGTGCCGGTGTCCGTGCAAACGGATCAAGGCTCCATCCCGCATCTCGTTGACCTCGCTGCAGGCACCGGCAGCGCCGAATTCGATGTGCCGCAGCGGCCGAGTGCGATCACTCTCGATCCGGACCTGCGCCTGTTCCGGCGGCTGAGCACGGACGAAGCACCGCCGATCCTGCGCGACGCGATGGTCCATCCCGACACGGCGGCGGTAGTCCTGCCCTCGAACAGCACCTGGATGGACGCTGCGCGGAATCTGCTGGCGAAGCTGCTCGACGGTGGGCCGCGCTTCGTCGAAGGCACGCCGGGCCGCACCACCGCGCCGCTGGTCGTGATCGGATCAAGGGCGGACATCGAGGGCTACCGTAGCCGGCTCGGGCTCACTGCTCCGCCGAAGGCTGGGCCTTCGGGCAACGCCCAGGTGTGGGTGGAGCGTGTCGACGGCAACGTGTTGCTGTTCATCGCGGCCCGCGATCCGGCCGCCTTGTCTGCACTCGCCCGCCCGCTACCGCACTACGGCAAGCAGAGCTGGCTCACGTTCGAAGGCGCCAAGGCGGTGGAACGTGGCGTCTGGCCGCCAGCCGCCGCGCAGTGGCGGTTCGACTGACGTTCACGTAGCCTCCGCGGCGCGTTCGCCCTCAGCGCCATTCCAGTCGATCCACCCCGGATCGACATCCGGCAGGGGAATGGCTTCCAGCAAAGCACGCGTGTACGGGTGCTTCGGATCGGCGAAGAGTTGCGCGCACGGTCCCTGCTCCACGACCACACCCTGGCGCAACACCATGACGCGATCGCACAGCACCCGCACCACCGACAGGTCGTGCGAGATGAAGATCAGCGCGTCTTCGCGTTTGAGTTCCTTCAGCAGCAACAGGATCTGCGCCTGGGTCGAGACGTCGAGCCCGGAAACGATCTCGTCGGCGACGATCACGCGCGGCTTCAGGGCGACGGCGCGTGCGATGCCGACGCGCTGACGCTGGCCGCCGGACAGTTCGTGCGGATACCGGGTCGCGAACGCCGCCGGCAGATGCACTCGCTCCAGCAGGGCCCGTGCTCGCACGCGCCCCTCCTGGCGCGACGCCACGCGGCCAAAAGCAAGCAGCGGCTGCGCGAGGATGTCCTCGATGCGCTGGCGCGGATTCAACGACGACAGCGGGTCCTGGAAGATGAACTGCATGCCTTCACGCAGCGGCCGGATCGCTGTCTCGGGCAGGTGAGTGATGTCGCGACCTTCGAAGGACAATACCCCCCCGGTCGGTTCGTACAGGCGCAGCAGCGTCCGTCCGAGCGACGTCTTGCCTGATCCCGACTCGCCCACGATGCCGAGCGACTCGCCCGGTTCCAGTTCCAGGTCGATGCCGCGCAGGATCGGCGTGAGCGGCGCGCGGCGAAACAGCGGCTTGGCCGAACGGTCCGGCAGTGCCAGTTGGAGATTGCGGGCAGCGAGGAGCGGCATGTCAGGAGGGTAACGACGGCCTCAGGGCGCTCAACGCGGCGGACGCGTAGGAAAAGCAAGACCCAAGGAACAGTGGTTCTGGTTTCCCCCGCGTCCGCCGCGTTGAGAGCTTCTGTGCGAGGTGCAGCGACCAACAGGCGCGTGCGAGCCGTTCCATGCTATCGAGCCCCGGCATCGAGAGCGCGCGCCTCGCCCCACAGTTGTTCGGTGAGCGCGCCCGGGATCGGTTGCAAGGCGTCGCCGGGCCGATCGTAACGAGGCGTGGCTGCCAGCAGCGCCCGCGTGTACGGATGGCCCGGCGCCCGGAACACCTGCGCAGTGGTGCCGGACTCGACGATGCGCCCCGCGTGGATCACGGAAACGGTGTCGCACAGCTTCGCGACCACGCCGAGATCGTGGGTGATGAACAGGATCGCCGTGCCGTGTACTTCCTGCAGCCTCTTGAGCAGTCGCAGCACCTGCTTCTGGACCGTCACGTCCAGGGCCGTGGTCGGTTCGTCGGCGATGATCAGTTTCGGCCGGCAGGCGAAGGCGATGGCGATGAGCACGCGCTGGCGCATGCCGCCGGACAGTTCGTGCGGATACCGGCGCAGCACCTGCTCCGGTTCGCGGATCTGTACGTCGTGCAACAACTCCAGCGCACGGGCCAGAGCAGCGTCGCGATCCATCCCGAGGTGCATGCGCAGCACATCGGTCATCTGCGGCTCGATGCGAGCGACCGGATTCAACGCGGTCATCGGATTCTGCGGGATGAGTGCAATCTCGCGGCCCAGGAGGGTGCCGTGCTCGCGTTCCGACATCCACAGCAGGTCGCGCCCTTCGAAGCTCACCTCCCCGCGGTCGATGTGGGCGTCCTCGGGCTGCAACCTCAGGATCACGCGACCGACCATGGACTTGCCGGCCCCCGATTCGCCGACCAGGCCCGCGACCTGCCCCGCGTGCACGTCAAGGTGCACGCCGCGCAGGATCACCTGGCCGCCGATGGCCAGCCGCAGATCGCGCAGTTCCAGCAAAGGGCTCATCGCCGTGCGCTCCGTGCCAGCGGGTCCAGCACCTCGCGCAGGCCATCGCCCAATGCGTTCATCGCGAGCACGGCCACGATGATGCAACCCATGGGCATGGCCATCAGCCACCAGGCCTGGCGCACATACTGCCGGCCTTCCTGGATCATGCTGCCCCAGGTGGCCGTGTCATTCGCCACCGAAAGACCCGCGAACGACAGGATCGCCTCGACCACGATGGCAATGCCCATCTCCAGCGACAGCAGGGTCACGAACAGCGGGACCACGTTCGGCACGATCTCCGAGCGCAGGATGCGCATCGGCTCGAGGCCGATGGTGACCGCCGAGGCGACGTAGTCGCGCGACTTCTGCACCAGAACTTCGGCCCGCACGACGCGGCAAAAGCGCGTCCAGTCGATCACGACGATCGCGATGACCACGGTATGCAGTCCGGCACCGAGCACGGCCGCGAGCACGATCGACAGCAGCACCGGGGGAAACGCCATCCAGATCTCCACCAGGCGCGAGACGACGGCATCGACGGCGCCGCCCAGATATCCGGCGAGCAGTCCGAGGATCGCACCGAGCACGCCGGCGAGAACCGCGGCGACGACCGCGACCGTGATCGCCGCGCGCGCGCCGTAGACGAGGCGCGACAGGATGTCGCGGCCGAGACTGTCGGTGCCGAGCAGGAAGTCGCGGTTGCCGTTTTCGGCCCAGGCCGGTGGCTGGAACGTGTTGAGCAGATCCTGTTCGAGCGGATCGTGCGGCGCCACCCAGGGGGCGAGCAGGGCAAACGCCGCGAGCGCGACGATGACGACCAGGCCGAATCGGAGACGAACGGACGCTTTCATGAATCGCACGGCGGCGAAAAGTTGATCGGAATGCGCCCGCCGTGGCCGCCGAAGTATCGACGCCGACGCAACGGCGGTCAAACGAAGCGGTTCGCATTTCGCAGCCGGCAACGGGCTGCATCGGCCCGAAATGTCGATCGGGCTTACACGTTTCAAATCTACCGTTACGACCGTTTTCGGAATCTCCTGCAAATCATCCACTAAGAAATCTCCGCCCAATTCTTGCTATGGGAGTAGTGGATTTCCGAGATGTCGCGTGGCTTGCCGTTGGCATCACGCCATGGGCATACAAGCGGAGACCAGTGCCGGGTCGAAACGGTACACGTCGCGATCAACCCGTTCGGGCCGGGTTGTTCCCTACGGTCGAGTCCGGTGTCACGTCCAGGCGGACCTCGCGGTCCGCGCTTGTGGGCACCGCGGGGTATGGAGACGATCCCGCGGTTGGGGATTCAAGTGGCGGAACGGAAGGTCCTGCTCCTCGAGCAGGACGGCAGTGACCATCGGCTGTCCGAGCTGATCGCGTCGTGGGGCTGGGAAATCCAGGTCGTCGGCGATCCCGCGGAAGCTCGGGCAGTGGCCAGCAGGGGCCGGGCGCTCGTCGGGTTGATCGTGCTGGACCCGCCGGATGCCTTCGACTTGTCCGACGTCGAGCGGCTGACGGCCCACCCCGGCATGGAGTGGATCGCCGTGCTCTCGCCGAAGGCGCTGCTGCGCCCGGCCTGTGCCAGGCTGATCCTCGACAGCTTCTACGACTACCACACGCTGCCGGTCGATCCGAATCGCCTGGCGGTGATCCTCGGGCACGCCTTCGGCAAGGCCGACCTGCAGCACAACCTCGAGCGGCGTCGCGACTGGCGGGGACGCTACGAGATGGTCGGCGCGAGTCCCGCGATGCTGCAGCTCTACCGCCGGATCGACCGCGTGGTCGGCGTCGACGCGCCGGTGCTCGTCACGGGTGAGAGCGGCACCGGGAAGGAACTGGTGGCACGCGCGATCCACAAGCACTCGGCGCGCAAGAGCGGGCCGTTCGTGGCCGTGAACTGCGCCGAGTTGCCGGAGAACCTGATCCAGTCCGCACTGTTCGGGCACGAGCGCGGCGCCTTCACCGGCGCGCACCAGCGCCGCGTGGGCAGCATCGAGGCCGCGGCGGGTGGCAGGCCAACCTGCTGCGCTTCCTGCAGGACCGGACGATCGTGCGGGTCGGGTCCACGCAGCGCATGCATGTGGACGTGCGCGTCATCGCGGCCACGCACGTCGATCTCAAGCAGGCGGTGGAAGCGGGGCGCTTTCGCGAAGACCTGTTCTATCGCCTCAACGTCCTCAGCATCCACGTGCCCTCGCTGGCATCACGCGAGGGCGACCTGCACCTGCTCACCGAGATGCTGCTCACGCAGTTCGAGGGCACCAACGGCCACCGCATGCGGGGGATCAGCCAGGACGCCATCCGTGCGATGAGCGCCTATTCGTGGCCCGGCAACGTACGCGAGCTGATCAACCGCATGCAGCACGCAGTCGTCATGAGCGACAACCGCCTCATCACGCCGGCCGACCTCGAGCTGCCCCCGGTGCCCGGGGACACCAACGTCACGACCCTGTCCTCGGCGCGGGCCGCCGCGTCGCGCGACGTGATCGTCGAAGTGCTGAAGCGCGCCGAGAACAACGTGTCCGAAGCCGCACGCAAGCTCGGAATATCGCGCATCACCCTGTACCGGCTGATGGAGAAATTCGACATCGATCGCAGCGATTGATGCGCCCGCCCGGGCGCGAAGGAGGGGTGAATCATGGAAGCACCCATCGCATGCAGGCGCCCCGCAGGCGCCGTCTTCGCCGCCGCAATGCTGGCCGCGGCGAGCCCTGCCGGCGCAGACCCCGCGGCGGGTCAGCGCGAAGTCGAGGCGCTCACCCGGCAGCTCGAAGCCGAAGGGCGCAAGCTCGATGCGCTGCGCGAGTCCCTGGATGAACGATCGCGAGCGCTGGAGCAGCAACGGCGAGCCCTCGAGAAGCTGGAGCGCGAGCGCACGCGTGCGACGTCGGCGCCCTTGCCGGATGAATCGCAGCGCGACCTTCGCGGCGGACAGGCGCAGGAGCAGCGACCGGCACCGCCAGCCCAGGGCACGCCGGCGCAGGAAACACCGGCCACCGTCGGCCAGGCACCGGAGGCGCAACGGCGGCCGCCCGAGATCGCGCCGATCGGCCGGCAGGCGGGTGTGCTCACCCCGCCGCGCACCCTGATCCTGGAGCCCTCGCTCCAGTACGCCCACTCCACCAACACCCGCGTGGCGGTGATCGGGTTCTCCATCATTCCGGCCGTCGTCATCGGACTGATCGATGTGCGTACGGTCAATCGCAGCGCATGGGTGGGCGCGCTCACTGCCCGCTACGGTCTCACCAATCGCCTCGAGGTCGAGATGCGCGTGCCCTACGTCTACCGGAGCGATTCCACGGTGGCGCGGCCATTCAACGACCCGTCCGCCACCGATTCCATCTTCAATGCGAGCGGCAACGGCATCGGCGACCTGGAGTTCGCCACGCGTTACCAGTTGAACGACGGCGGTGCCGACCGGCCGTACTTCATCGGCGGGTTGCGGCTCAAGACGCGCACCGGGAAGGACCCCTTCGAAGTACAGCGCGTGTCGCCGTTCTCGGGCGCGGAGCAGCTCGAGGCCGAGTTGCCGACGGGGTCGGGCTTCTACACGCTGCAGCCGTCGGTCACCATGCTGTTCCCCAGCGATCCTGCGGTGTTCTTCGGCAGCCTGTTGTACGCGCACAACTTCGCGCGCAACGTCGGCGGCGGCTTCGGCACGATCGATCCGGGCGACTACACCCAGTTCAACTTCGGCATGGGCCTCGCGCTCAACGAACGCGCGTCCTTCAGCATCGCCTACGACCACACGATCCTGCAGAAGCCGAAGCAGAACGGCGTCACACCGCCGCTCGCGCTGACTGTGCAGTTGGGGCAGTTGCTGTTCGGCTACTCCTACAAGTTGTCGCAGCGGACGACCTTCAACGTCTCGCTCGGGATCGGCGTCACCCAGGACGCGCCGGACGTCCAGATGACGGTGCGGCTGCCGATGCGCTTCTGAGACCGCGCAGAATCGAATCCCAGCTAGCGCCCCGCGCCGCGGATCGTGAGCCGCAGGTCCATCAGGGCACTGTTGCGCAGGAAGTCGCCGATGCCGCTGATCTGCGCGTTGAGCACCGTCAGCCCCTGGATCGCCTGGCCGTTCAGCGAGTTCTGGACGACCGTGAGCACGCCAGGGCCGAGGTTGTTGAGCACCTCCGGCATGACGATGTTGCCCGGTCCGATCTGCACGACGCTCGCCGCGGCACCCGGCGCCACGGTGGTGGCCGCCACGCTGCTTGCCGGTGTCGGCAGCGTTGACGCCGCTGCCTGCGCCTGCTGCAACGAAGACGCGGCGGGCACTGTCGCTTCGGCCACCGGCGGCGAGGTGCCGGCGCTCGCCGGGGGTGCAGGCGGCACGAAAGGCGTCACGGGTCCCTGAACGCTCACCGACCCGATCGAACCCTTGCGGAGGGACGTCAAGTCGGGAACGGTGAACGTCAGGGATTGCACCAGCTCGCCGTTGACGAACACCATCCGCTCCAGCCCGAACGAGATCTTGAGCCCGCTCAGGTCGATGAAGCCACCGCGCATGCGATCCAGCGCCGTGGCCGATAGCGGCTCCCAGACCACGAACACCGACATCGTCGGATGACGGCCGCGGTCCGGATCGGCGCAGGCGCTGCCGCTGTTCAGGGTCGCCAGCACGCCCAGCAGCATGCACAGAGCAGCAGTGCAGCGTGTGCCCATGGTGGTAGCCCGGTCAGAAGTCATTGCGGCCCGGCCGCATCAGCAGCGCGGTCGTGTGCTGGTCGCGGACGAGCGGTTCCGCCAGCGACGCCCGCGGCGCGATGTGCCAGTCCGAAGGGATGTTGAAGCGCGCCACGTTCTGGTGGCTGTGGATGAGAAACGCGATGCGGCCATCCCAGATGCGCTCGAACTCCTCGCGCCGCAGTATCCGGCCGCCCTTGGCCGAGTCGCCCAGCAGCACGTGGGTCGCATTGGTACCCTTCACGACCACGAAATGATTGTAGCCCCCGTCCTTGATGAGGGCGATGAAGGGCACGTTCTCGGCAATCAACTGGTCGAGCTGTCCCGGTTCGACCTCGAAGCCGTCGGCGCGGTAGCCGATCGCTTCGAGAAGGTTCTTCATGTCGAGCAGCGAGAAGCCTTCCTTCAGGATCTTCGGCTGGTCGCCGCGTGCGTACATGAAGGCGACGACATCCCGTTCCGCCACCGGCCTCCCGTAGTGGAACGTGAGCAGCGTCGCGATGGCTGCGGCGCCGCAGCTGTAGTCGAACTGCTGCGGAATGGTGGACCGGTAGCGCATCTCCAGCGTCAACTGGCGGAAGCTCTTCACCGGCACGGCGTACGGTCCGCCCGGGATGTCCGGCGTCAGGAAGACCTCCGCCGCCCGAGTCGTGACCGTCGCGGGCAACATGCCGAGGATGGCCGCCAGCACCAGGGGCGCCATGCGAGCACTACTGGATCTGGACATTGACGATAGTCGCGTTCTGGATGAGCACGTTGTTGCCGGTGTTCTGGATCACCATGGGCATGCCCGCGGCTCCGGCAAACGAGGCACTGATGGTGTTGTGACCGGTCACCACGTTGGTGGCAGCGTTGTTGTCGACGCTGCCGCGCACATCGTTCAGGTTGATGACGGTCTTGAAATCGCTGCCGCCGCGCTGGCGCGACAGCTTTTCGGTGGTCACCGGTTTGCGCAGCAGCGCGCGCGTGTCCTCGGCTATCGAGAGTGCGGAAAACGGGCCGATCCCGGCCGACAGCACCAGGATCGACCCGGCAAGAGCGAGCTTCGTGGTCTTCGTCGTCACGGCAAGCCTCCCTGGTTGAGCGCGGTCACGGGGCGTGGGAAGTGCGCCCCATGACCGCGGTGCACAGAAATCGGACGTGATACGTCCGCTAGCGCACAGTGAGGTTGCTCTGGATGGTCACGCTCTGTTGCAGCATCGTGGAGATGCCGCTGTTCTGGACGTTCTTCAGGATACCGACGGTACTGTTGAAGCTGTCGGCGATCGTCGCGGACAGGCTCAGCGTTCCGGCGTTGACGTTGATTGTCCCGCCGTTGCCGCCGTTGCCGCCGCCGCCGCCGGCTGCGCCGTTGCCTTGACCGCCGGTACCACCGGTCGCGGTATTGGTGCCGCCGTCGCCGCCGGCACCACCGACATTGCCGCCGCCGGAGTTGCCGCCGTTGCCGCCGTTGCCGGCGGTGGCACTACCGTTGGTCGCACTGCCGTTGCTCGCGCTGCCGTTGGTCGCGCTGCCGCCGGCACCACCGGCCCCTGCCGTGTTGGTCGCACCGCCGCCGGCGCCGCCTGCAGCCGTGCCACCCTGCGATGCACCGCCGGTACCACCTGCTTGCGCACCTGCACCGCCCGAAGCGATGTTGCCGCCTGCGTCGCCACCGGTCGCGTTCGAGGTGCCGCCGACCGAACTCGCACCACCACCGTTGCCGCCAGTCGCGGCGCCGGTACCACCGGTACCGCCGTTGCCGCCCAGACCACCGCCGGCCGTGCCGCCCGCGCCGCCGGCACCGCCCGTAGCAGCAGACGCGGTACCGCCGTTGCCGCCGCTGCCGCCCTGGTTGGCGTCGCTGTTCGCACTGCCGCCGTTACCCGCTTCGAGGCCGGCACCACCGGTGCTGTTCGCACTCATGTTGCCGCTGCCGCCGTCCGCTGTCGTACGCGCGCGACCGCCGCCACCGCCGTTGCCGGCTCCGGCCTTGCCGCCGTCACCGTCGTTGTAGGTGCTGCCGCCACGCGCACTGCCGTTGCCGCCATTGGCGGTCGTGGATCCGCCGTTCGTCTTGGCCCGCGCATCGCCGCCGTCGCCGCTGCGATTCGACGCCTTGCCGCCATCACCGCCCGCAGTCTTGGCGCTGCCGCCATCACCGGTCTTGGTGTGCGCGGAACCGCCGGCACCGCCGGCCGCGTTGCTCGCATCGCCACCGCGGCCGCCACGCCCGGCCTTCGCGCTGCCGTTGCTCGCATCGCCGTTGGTCGCACTGCCGTTTTCGGCGGAACCGCCGACCGCCCCGACTGCGCCGTTGCCGCTGGTTGCTTCGCCGCCGGCTGCGCCCATGCCGTAGGTGCTGGACGATCCGCCCTCGCCGCCGACGCCCTTGCCGCCCTTGCCCGCTGCGGCACCGCGGCCGCCGTTGGCGTTGTTGGCCGCACCTTCGCCGGCCAGCACGTTGCCGATGGCAGTGATCGCGTTGTCCGTGACGGTGCCGCTCAACTTGCTCACGGCGACGACATTGAACGAGCCGCGCAGCCCGGTGTACACGCTCGACAGCGCGTTATCGCGGAAATTGCCGTTGCCGTTGGCTTCGGACGTCTTGCTCTCGGTCTTGTTCGTGGTCACGTTGCTGGTGCGCGACTTGTCGCGCGTGGTGGTGACGTTGATGGTGCGCTGGCTCTTGTCGTTGCCGACGTCGTTCAGCGTGTTGGTGTTGTCCGCCTGCGAGAACTCGTTCGCCTGCGCGCCCGAGTTGCTCTTCTGGCGCGAGATCGCGGTCGCGGTCTGGTTGATATGGCCGCCGCCCGCCTGCGGTTCCGTGCCGGTACCGACGCCGGTGTTGCCGGTGTTGGTGTTGGTCGGATTCGCCCACAGTGCCGCGGGGGCGCTGAAGGCCAGCGCGAGCGCGGTCGCCAACAAGGTCCTGTTCATGTGACATGCCTCCTGTTCGTGGTGTCGGCAGCGGGGCGATGCAGCCCCGCCGCCTGTTCAGTCGTGTCTTGGCCGACCGCCGCTCATTGCACCGTCAGATTGCTCTGGATGCTCATGCTCTGCTGGATGAGCGACGACATGCCGCTGTTCTGAACGTTCACCACGATGCCCGCGGCGTTGTTGAAGCTCGAGTTGATGGTGTTCGACATGTCGAACGTACCGGCCGAAACGGTGATCGCACCACCGTTGCCACCGGCACCGCCGGCACCGCCGACCGCGCCGTTGCCCACACCGCCGCCACCACCGGTGGCGGTGTTGGTACCGCCGTGGCCGCCGGCGCCGCCGGCATTGCCACCGCCCGAGGATCCACCGTTGCCACCGTTGCCGGCCGTCGCGCTGCCGTTGGTGGCGCTGCCGTTGGTCGCACTGCCGTTGGTGGCCGTGCCGCCGTTCCCGCCGGCGCCACCGTTGTTCGCCGCCGCACCGCCGGCACCGCCCGTGCTCGAACCGCCGGTGGTGTTGCCACCGGTGCCCGTCGCTGCGCCGCCCGCCGCCGCCGTCGATGTGTTGCCGCCCGCCGCACCGCCGGTCGCCGTGGCCGTGCCACCGTTCGCGTTCGCGGTACCACCCGTACCTGCCGTCGCCGTGGCACCGCCGCCCGCACCGCCTGCGCCGCCCGCACCACCGGTGCTGGCACCGCCCGCGCCGCCGGTGCCGCCGCCAGCCGTGGCCGAACCACCACCACCGCCATTGCCACCCGTGTTGGTGCTGCTGCTCGCATTGCCGCCGGTGCCGCCTTCACCGCCAGTGCTGTTCGCACTGTGATTGCCGGAACCGCCGTCCGCGCTGCCGGAAGCCTTGCCGCCCTTGCCACCGTCACCGCTCCACGCCTTGCCGCCACCGCCGTCGTTGCTCGAACCGCCGCCCTTGCCGCGAGCGTCGCCGCCGGACGCATACGCGTCACCGCCATTGGCCTTGGCCGAACCGGCGCCGGCATCGCCGCTCTTGTTCTTCGCGCCGCCGCCATCGCCGCCCCAGGTCTTCGCATTGCCGCCATCCCCGTTCTTGGCACTTGCACGGCCACCATTGCCGCCGGTCGCGCCGTCCGCGTGACCGCCGTCGCCACCGTGGCCGGCCTTCGCGCTGCCGTTGGATGCGCTGCCGTTGCTGGCGCTGCCGTTGCTCGCGTCGCCGCCGGCGGCGCCCACGGCGCCGTCACCGCTGGTCCCGGTGCCGCCACCCGCGCCGGTGCCGCTGGCCGAAGCGCTGCCGCCGTCGCCGCCGACACCTGTGCCACCCTTGCCGCCGGCGCCGCCCTTGCCGCCGTTGGCGTTGTTGACGCCGGCGTTCTGGATGACGTTACCGATATTGCTGATGGTGTTGCCGCTCACGCTGCCGCTCAGCTTGCTCACGGCAGCGACGTTGAATGACTTGGAGATGTCCTTGTAGACGCCCGTCAGCGTGTTGTTGCGATAGTCGCCGTTCTCGTTGGCGCTGAAGGACTTCGTGCTGCTCGACGTCTTGTTGAGCGTCTTGTTCTCGGTCTTCGTCGAAGTCTTGTTGATGGTCTTGTTGAGGACGCTCTTGTCGTTGTGCACGTCCGTCAGGCTGTTGGTGTTGGTGGCCGTCGAACCCTCGTTCGCCTGCGCGCCCTTGTTGCTTTTCTGAATCGAGTCGGCTGTCGCGTTCTGTGTGATCGACCCGCCGGGCCCGGCTTCGGTACCCGCTCCGGTACTGCCCTCGTTCGTGTTGGTCGGGTTCGCCCACAAGGCACCTGGCGCCCCGAATGCCAAGGCCACTGCGGTCGCGATCAAGGTTCTGTTCATGACGGTCCCTCCGGAAGGATGAGGAAGACACGGCACCATGCCGCCCCCCTGAAACCTGTCAATCGCAACAGTTGCGCCCGGCCCCGAATTCGGAAGGAACGCATTGAATTGCCGTCGAAACCTCCACGGGCACCAATGTCCGATCCTGCGCGAAACACTAGATGTGTTTCATCGTTGAAACACCGCGGCGACCGATTCGACGGATCATCGAAGTCCGACGATCGGCATTTCAACGACTTGCGCCGGCGCGTCGCTGTATCGCCGGTGAAACACCGGTTCGATCGCCCTGTCGCATGCGAGCGGCATCGCCGATGGCGACGATGCCGTCGACATCTACCCGGTGCGCATGCGCGGATCGAGCGCGGCGTAAGTGGCGTCCACCACGAGATTGATGCCGATGAAAAGCACGGCGAACGTCAGCACCAGCCCCTGAATCAACGGCAGATCGCGCTGTACCACGGCGCCGATCGCCAGGTTGCCGATCCCCGGATAACTGAAGATGGTCTCGATCAGTACCGTACCGCCGACCAGGAACGTGAACTGCACCCCGGTCAGCGTCACTGCCGGAATCAGCGCATTGCGCAACGCGACGCGCCAGATGATGCGAGCGCGTGAATAGCCCTTGACCCGCGCGAGCATCACGTAGTCCTGGTTCATCGTGTCGGCGAGCGAGCTCTTCACGACCCTTGCGAGCGCGGCGGCAAGCGGCAGCGCCAGTGCCACGGCGGGCAGGAGCATGTGCCGGAGCAGTTCGTCGACCACATCGAATCGCGCCGTGGCGAGAGCTTCGACGAGATAGAACTGAGTGACCGGATCGAAGGCGGTACGCGGATCGATGCGTCCCGACACCGGCAGCACGGGCCAGAGCACACCGAGCACGAGGATGAACAGCAGTCCCCACAGGAAATCCGGGATCGCGAGTCCGAGGCCGGCGAAACCGTCCACCATGGTTTCCGGCCAGCGCCGACGCCAATAGACCGCCGCAACCCCGAGCAGCAGGCCGCACGCGACCGCCACCACCATCGCGAACAGGCACAACTCGATGGTCGCGGGCAATCGCCCCAACACCAGCTTCATCACGTTCTGCCGCATGCTGATGGAGGTGCCGAAGTCACCGCGCGCCACGTCGGCCAGCCAGGTGCCGAACTGGACGAAGATCGGTTCGTCGAGACCGTACAGGCGGCGCAGGTTCTCGACATCCGCCGTGGATGCGCCGGGCGGAATCATCATCGCGATGGGGTCGCCGGGGACGACGCGCAGCAACACGAACACGATGACCGCCACGCCGAACAACGTGGGGATCGCCCACAGGAGACGCTTCAGGAGGTAGGCGGCGGACATGGATGGACGTCTGTTCCCGGACGACCCTGTTCGCGCGC
Source organism: Betaproteobacteria bacterium Ga0077523 (assembly GCA_001464695.1). GTDB lineage: Bacteria > Pseudomonadota > Gammaproteobacteria > Burkholderiales. The sequence goes on from LNDQ01000042.1 coordinate 20,400, forward strand.
GGAACGCATCCGACCGGCCACGATGTCTGCAGAAGCACGCCTTCCCCCGGCACTGCCGGGGGAAGGTTGGGATGGGGGCAGACGTCGACCGATTCGCCCCCACCCCAACCCTCCCCCATCTTCGACGGGGGAGGGAGTGCGAATCGCCGATGGCGTCGCGACGTCCAACATCGCTCTCCTAGATTCTCACCACATTCTGCGGCAACACCAGACCCGCCACGTGCGGCGTGAACTTCAGTCCCTTCCGATGCACCACCGGCTGCACGTACTGCAGCAGCGGCAACGCGATGCCTTCTTCGGCCAGATACCGATCCACTGCCTTGTAGCCCGCGATGCGCTTGCCCTCGTCCATCTCGGTCAGCAACGGCAGCACGCGCGTTTCGACGTCGGGGGAACGCCAGGTGGCGAACGGGCCGACCATGGATGCGCCCGTGCTCGTCGCTGGATCGCCGATGGCATTACCCCAGTGGTAGAACGCGGCCGGCGGCAGTTCGCCGCGCAACTGCAGCTCGAAATGCCGCGCGATCTCGACCACTTCGATATCGGCTTCGATGCCCACCTTGCGCCACATGCCGACGATGGCCTGCACCATCTCGTAGTCCTTGGCCTTGTAGCCACGCGTGGTCTGCACTTTCATCCGCACCGGCTTGGCGGTCGAGTATCCCGATGCCGCCAGCAAGGATTTCGCCTTCTCGGGATCGTAACCGACCTTGATCGACGCATCGTACGCAGCATATTGCGGCGCCTGCAGCGTATCCAGCGGCGTGCCGTACCCGCGCAGCAATCTGTCGATCAGCGTCTTCTTGTCGATGGCGTGCGACACCGCCAGCCGCACGTTGCGATCGAGCAGGGGTGCCTTGTTGCTGAGCAGCAGCAAGCCGACGTCGGACACCGGCGTAGTCACGCCCACCAGGTTCGGCTTGGCGCGCAGGCGATCGAATTCCTCGAAAGGCACCTCGAGCGTGAGGTCGGACGATCCGCTTTCCACTTCCGCCACGCGCGTGGCCGGGTCCGGAACGAACTTGAAGATCACCGTCTCGAAAGCGGGCTTCGGACCCCAGTACTGCGGGAACGCTTTCAGGCGAATGTAGCCGTTGCGCTCGAACTTCTCCACGCGATACGGCCCGCTACCGATCGGCTTGTCGTCCCATCCCTCCGGGCCGGCTTCCGCGACAGCCTTGCGCGGCAGGATGTACGCGGTGAGGAAGCAGAGCCACTTCAGCATCGCGGGCTCGGGCTCCTTCAGTTCCACCGTGACGGTGTCGCCGTCGATGCGCGCGCGACCGAGCTTCTTCCAGACGAAGTGCATCGGGTTGCCGGTCTTCGGATCGGCGGCCCGTTCCAGCGACCAGACGAGATCCTCCGGCGTGACCGGCGTGCCGTCGTGCCACAGGGCGCCGCGGCGCAAGGTCAGCGCGATGCTGCGGCGGTCGGCGCCCCAGCCCCACTTCGTGACGATGCCCGGTTTCAGCGACAGGTCCGGGTTCTGATCGACATAGGTGTCGAAGATCGCCTTGTAGATCGACTGCACCGCCGGGTTCGACGTCTGCGCGTTGCGCGTCGGATCGAGGCCAGGCAGCGCCGTGTGGTAAGCGATGGTGAGCGTGCGTGCGTCCTGCGCATGTGTGATCGTGCCGCCGAGCAACGGCAACGCCGCCGCGGTCTGCAGGAACCCGCGGCGTGTGAGTACGTTCGTCATGCCGGTCAGGCCGGTTTGACGTTCTGCGGCAGCACGAACCCTGCAACGTGCGGCGTGAACGTGAGCCCCTTGCGATAGACCACCGGCTGGTAGTACTGCAGCAGCGGAATCACCAGTCCGTGCTCGGCGATGTACTTGTCCACCGACTTGTAGCCGGCGATGCGCCTGGCTTCGTCCTTCTCGCCCCACAGCGGGCCGATCTGCTTGTCGACGTCCTCGGTCTTCCAGGCGCTGTGCGGGCTCGGGCCGAACATCGAGAAGCCGGTGGAGGTGGCCGGATCGCCGATGGAGTTGCCCCAGTTGTAGAACGCCGCCGGCGCAAGCTCGTGCCGCGAACGCAACTCGTAGTGCTTGGCGATCTCGTAGATCTCGATGTTCGCTTCCACACCCACCTTGCGCCACATGCCGACGATGGCCTGCACCATCTCGTAGTCCTTCGGCTTGAAACCGCGCGTGGTCTGGATGGTGAACTTGACCGGCTTCGCGGCCGAGTAGCCGGACTTCGCGAGCAGCGCCTTGGCGGCCTCGGGATCGTGCTTCACGGTGATCGACCGGTCGAAGGCGGCGTACTGCGGCGCCTGCAGGGTGTCGATCGGCACGCCGTAGCCGAGCAGCAGCTTGTCGACGATGGCCTTCTTGTCGATGGCATGGGCAAGTGCCAGGCGCACGTTCTCGTCCAGCATCGCATCCTTGTTGGTGAGGAAGATCATGCCGATGTCCGACACCGGCGAGGCGGTACCGCCCATGCCCTTGGTCTTGGTGAGGCGGTTGTATTCCTCGTAGGGGATCTCGAGCGTGAGATCGGAACCGCCGCTTTCCACTTCGGCCACGCGCGCGGTCGCATCGGGCACGAACTTGAAGATCACCGTCTCGAACGCCGGCTTGGCACCCCAGTACTTCGGGAACGCCTTCAGGCGCACGAACGCGTTGCGCTCGAATTTCTCCACCATGTACGGGCCGCTGCCGACCGGCTTGTCTTCCCAGCCCTGCGCACCGGTGGCGGTGTAGGCCTTCTTCGGCAGCACGTAGCCGGTCAGGAACGCCATCCACTTGAACAGGGTCGGTTCGAATTCCTTCACGTCGGCCGTGATCTTCTGGCCTTCGACCTTGAAGTTGCCGATCTTGCCCCAGACGAACTGGATCGGATTGCCGCTCTTCGGATCGCCGGCGCGTTCCAGCGACCAGACGACGTCGTCGGGCGTGACCGGGGAGCCGTCGTGCCAGAAGGCATCCTTGCGCACTTCCATCTCGATCCTGGTGCGATCCTTGTTCCAGCCCCATTTGGTCAGCAGGCCCGGGCGGAAGGAGAGGTCAGGATTCTGGTCGATGTAGGTGTCGAACACCGCCTTGTAGAGCGACTGGATGGTCGGGTTCACCGCCGAAGCGCCGACGGTCGGATCCCACGACGGCAGCGCGACGTTGTAGGCGATGGTGAGCGTGGTGGCGTCGGCCGCGATGGCGTCCGCGCCGGCGATCAGGGAAGCCGGCAGCCCCGTGGCAGCGGCGAGCGCACCGGAAGCTTTCAGGAAGTCGCGGCGGGACTGGGTGGACATGCGTATCTCCTCGTTCTTATGGGAATCAGGGGCGGGCCAAGCGTAGCCGCGGCAATCTATTGGGCCGCCAAGAGCCTTGTCAAGCAAGGCGGTTGACTTGGCCGACGGGGCCACGGTACAACGCCCCACCCTGGCCGGCCACGCGCCCGGCCGCTTTTGAACCTTCAGACACCCAAAGGACCTTCGAGATGGCCGGCACCTGGATCGAGATCACCGCCGCGGACGGCGGCAAGTTCAAGGCATACCTCGCCGTGCCCAAGGCCGGCAAGGGCCCCGGCATCGTGTTGTGCCAGGAGATCTTCGGCATCAACGGCTTCATCCGCGAGGTGGCGGACTACTACGCCGAAGAGGGCTACACGGTGGTGGCGCCGGACCTCTTCTGGCGCATCCAGCCCGGGATCGAACTCGCCTACACCGAGCAGGACTGGCAGAAGGCCTTCGAGCTCTTCCAGAAGTTCGACACCGACAAGGGCATGGCCGACATCACGGCAACGGTGAAGACGATGCGCGGCATGCCCCAGGTCGCCGGCAAGATCGGCGCACTTGGGTTCTGCCTGGGCGGGCGTCTCGCCTACCTGGCGGCGGCGCGCTCCGGCGTCGACTGTGCGGTGGGCTACTACGGTGTCACCATCGACCAGTATCTCGGCGAGGCCGGCAACATCAAGGTGCCGCTGGTGCTGCATTTCGCTTCCGACGACAAGTACGCTCCCCCGGAAGCCGTGGCCAAGATCAAGACGGCGCTCGCAAGCCATGCGGGCGCGGAGATCTATGTGTACCCGGGTGTCGACCACGCGTTCGCGCGCCCGCCCTCCCCGCACTACCACAAGCCCTCGGCGCTGATGGCGCATCACCGCTCGATAGCGCTGTTCCATCGCGTGATGGGACCGCACTACGATTATTCGACGCTGTGGGACAAGCACTGCGAGTACGAATTCGGCACGCGCGACGTGAACGCCACCATGGCCACCATGGTGCCGCAACCCTACGTGAACCACATTCCCACGCTGACCGGCGGTGTCGGCCACGATCAACTGAAGCGCTTCTACAAGTACCACTTCATCCCGAAGACGCCGCAGGACACCAAGCTGGTGCCGATCTCGCGCACCATCGGCGAAGGCATCGTGGTGGACGAGATGCTGTTCTGCTTCACCCACGACATCGAGATCGACTGGATGCTGCCGGGCGTGGCGCCCACCGGCAAGTACGTGGAGATTCCCTTGGTGGCCATCGTCAAGTTCCGTGGCGACAAGCTCTACAACGAGCACATCTACTGGGATCAGGCGAGCGTGCTGGTGCAGATCGGCAAGCTGGATCCGAAGGGGCTGCCGGTGGCCGGCGTGGAGACGGCGCGCAAGCTGGTGGACGAGAACGTGCCGTCGAATGCGCTCATGAAGAAGTGGAGCGAGAGCGAGGGCGCTTTGAGGTAGTGGGGGCATCGTTGCCCCCACCCCAGCCCTCCCCCGGCAAAGCCGGGGGAGGGAGCCGTACACTCCTTCCCCCACCTCCGGTGGGGGAAGGTTGGGATGGGGGCAAGCTGTCAGCCAGACCACCCTCCGGATGCTAGAGTCCGATTGAGCGCCCATTCGAGAGGCGCCCCCACGGAGGAGCACCCCATGAGCAACATGTTCGGCGCGCAGCATCGCGCGCTGCAGGACCGTTTTGAAAGCCGCAAGCTGGCCGACCTGGTCGACCAGGTCGCCGTTCATGCCGAGATCGGCGACGAGGATCGCGCGTTCATCGAGAGCCGCGACATGTTCTACCTCGCAACCGTGGACGCACGCGGCTTTCCGTCGTGCTCCTACAAGGGTGGCGATCCCGGATTCATCCGCGTGGTCGACAGCCGCACCCTCGCCTTCCCGAGCTACGACGGCAACGGCATGTTCTACTCCATGGGTAACATCGCCGGCCAGGCCAAGATCGGCATGCTGTTCATCGACTTCGAAACGCCGCACCGGCTGCGGCTGCACGGCATAGCCACCGTGTCGGGCGACGATCCGCTCCTGATGGAATACGCGGAAGCCGACCTGATCGTCCGCGTGCAGGTGGAAGAGATCTTCATCAACTGCCCGCGCTACGTGCACCGCTATCGCAAGGACGCGGCTTCCAAGTACGTGCCGCGTGCCGCATGCGAAACGCCACTGGTGAGCTGGAAGCGCATCGATCTCGTGCAGGATGCGCTGACACCCCGGGACAAGGGCAAGGCCGCCAAGGCCGGGGGCCTCATCACCATCGACGAATACTTCGCGAAAGTGAAGGCCGGCGACGCCTGATTGCCCGGCACTTCAACCGTGATGCGGTCGCGCTCTGTGCGCGACCGCACGGTCCGTCGCAGGGAAAGCGGGTCAAATGAGCGTACTCTGTGCCCGGGCATCCCACGATCGCGTCGGACCCGCCAGACCGGGTCAGACTGCAGCGCACCGTTGTAGCGCGTGCGCGTCTGCCATCCGGCAAACACCAATCGAATCATCATCATCGGGGGCCCGTTGAGCAGATCGCGCGTTGCATGACCTACTGCATCGGCGTCATGCTGGACCAGGGCATCATTCTCGCCTCGGACTCCCGAACGAACGCCGGCATGGACAACATCGCGAAGTTCTGCAAGATGACGGTGTTCGAACGCGCGGGCGACCGCGTCATCGTGCTGCTCAGTTCCGGCAACCTCGCCGGTACCCAGGCCGTGATCGGCGTCCTCAATCAGCGCTGCGCCGCCGGCGAGTTGACCACGAATCTCTGGAATGCCAGCACCATGTTCGAGGTGGCGATGCTGGTGTCGGACGCGATGCGCGACATCGAACGCCGTGACGGCGCCTACCTCGAGCAGAACGAGGTCCGTTTCGACGCTTCGTTCATCGTGGGCGGCCAGCTCCGCGACGAACCGATGCGGTTGTTCCGCATCTACTCGGAGGGCAATTTCATCGAGGCGGGTGTCGATACACCCTACTTTCAGACGGGCGAGACCAAGTACGGCAAACCGATCATCGACCGCGTGATCACGCGCGCCACGCCGCTGGCCGATGCCACGAAGTGCGTGCTGGTGTCATTCGATCTCACCATGCGCAGCAACCTGTCGGTGGGCATGCCGATCGACCTCATCTGTTACGAACGCGACAGTTTCGAAGTGCAGTGGCGGCGCCGGTTCGACGACGGCGATGCGTACTTCACGGCCTTGACCCTCGACTGGAGTGAAGGCACGCGCCAGGTGTTCCGCCAGTTGCCCGAGTTGCGCTGGTAGCGGGCCCCGGACATCGACGCCTTCCTGATCACCTGCGAACACGGCGGCAACCGGATCCCGGGTGCCTATCGGGCCCTGTTTCGAGGATGCGAGACGCAACTGGATTCGCATCGTGGGTTCGATGCCGGCGCGCTGATCCTGGCGGGCGCACTCGCCACCGCCTTGCGGGCGCCGCTGATCACCTCGACGGTGAGCCGCCTGCTGGTGGATCTCAATCGTTCCATCGGGCACCCGCAACTGTTCTCGGTGATGACGCGGGATGCACCGATCGCCGTTCGCGACGAGATCGTGAAGTTGCACTACAACCCCTATCGCCTGCGGGTGGAGGAATGCGTGAACCGGTCGGTGTCGCAAAGGCAACGCGTGATCCACATCTCCGCGCACAGCTTCACCCCGGCGCTGGACGGCAAGATCCGGCATGCGGACGTGGGATTGCTCTACGACCCCGAACGTCGCAGCGAGGCCGCCTTGTGCACCACATGGAAGCTGTCGCTCGCCGACTGTGCGCCGGCGCTCGTCGTGCGCCGCAACTATCCCTATGAAGGAAAGGACGACGGCTTGCCGTCGTACCTGCGCACGCGCTTTGCGGACGACGCTTACCTTGGCATCGAACTGGAGATCAATCAGAGCATCGTCACGGCCGGAGGCCAACCCTGGAAGTCACTGCGCCGGGTGCTGATCGATTCATTGCGGCTTGCCCTGGACCGGCTCCTCTGAACACCGTCCGCAGGGCAACGCGGCACCGCACACACGCCCGCACCGGCCGCCCGTCATCACGGCGCCCACGGGCAGCCATTGGAGAACCATGATGCAGATTCGCGCCGGCTTCGAAATGAGTTACGACTGTCCGCAACCGACACCGATGATCTTCACCCTCAACGTCCACTTCACGCGAGTCTCCGACCTCGTGGGCCGCGACGACCTGGTGGTGGATCCGCCCGTGCCCATGGCAGCCTATCGCGACAGCTTCGGCAACTGGTGCACGCGCATCGTCGCCCCGAAGGGCAGCATGCGCATCTCGGCCAACGCGCTGCTCAACGATACCGGGGCACCCGACACCATCGTTCCCGACGCGCAGCAACTGGCGGTGCAGGACCTGCCCGAGGAGACACTGCTGTTTCTGCTCGGTAGCCGCTACTGCGAGACCGACCGGTTATCCGAGGTAGCCTGGCAGCTCTTCGGACAGTCGCCGACGGGATGGGCCCGCGTCCAGGCAATCTGCGACTATGTCCACGGCCATATCACCTTCGGCTACGAGCATGCCCGCATGACCCGGTCGGCGTTCGAGTCGTACTATGACAAGACCGGCGTGTGCCGCGACTATGCGCACCTGGCGGTCGCGTTGTGCCGATGCATGAATATCCCGGCCCGCTACTGCACTGGCTACCTTGGCGACATCGGCGTTCCGCCACCCCACGGCCAGCCGGACTTCGCCGCATGGTTCGAGGCCTATCTCGGAGGGCGCTGGTACACCTTCGACGCGCGCAACAACACGCCACGAATCGGGCGGGTGTTGATCGCGCGCGGGCGCGACGCGTCGGATGTCGCCATCAGCAACTCGTTCGGGCCCACCACGTTGACGAGCTTCAAGGTCTGGACCGACGAAGTCCGGCCGACCTGACCGCCCCGCGAACCCGAGAGGCGGCACTTCCGTGTCACCGCACCTTGGTCACGCGATGCGCTTCTTCAACTCCGGCGGGTTGGCGGAGCGCTCGCGGAACTCGCCCTGCGACGAGGCGAACTTCACACCGGCACGCTTGATGGCGTCGTCATCGACCTTCTCGAGCGGCGTGTACTGCGGATGGTGGTGCTCGACGTACGGGTTGTTGCGCGCCGCGTTGTAGCAGTGCAGCACCGTCCAGCGGCGATGCTCGGACCGGTTCTGGTCGGACCGGTGCAGCACGTTCGCGTGGAAGAACAGCCCGTCACCCGGCTCCATCTCCGCGTACTCAATCGGGAGTTGTTTCAGGATCTCGTCGACGCGTTTCGGATCGGCCCCCACCTGTTCCCCCGGCAGCACACCGTGTTCGATGCGACCGCAGAGGTGTGAACCTTTCACCACCTGCAGGCAACCGTTCTCGCGGTTGGCGCGATCGAGCGCCACCATTACGCTCGCCATGTGCGGATAGATGATCCCGTTGTGGTACCAGTAGCCGTAATCCTGGTGCCATTCCCAGGCACCGCCGTCGCGCGGCTCCTTGGCGGTCAGCTTCGAGTGATAGTGGTAGACCTCGCCGCCCAGCACTGCTTCCATGGTGTCGACCACTCGGCGCGAGCGGGCCGCCAGACCGTAGACGCTGTCACCCGGGTGATTCCAGATGGCCATCCGCGTGGCCTTGCCCGACGCGTCGCGCCGGTCGTAAAGGCTTGCCCGCAGGGCTTCGTCACCTTCGATCGCGGCGCGCAGGATCGCGATCTCCTCGTCGTCGAACAGCTTCCTCACCATCACGTAGCCGTCGCGGTCCCACGCCGCACGCTGCTCCGCACTGAAAATCCCCGCCATTGCCGCACCCCTCCTTGTTTTGGACCTGCGCCGACTATTATGAACCGTCGACGGATTCCTCGGAGACACGGGCTTTTTCCCGCTCTTCGGCCTCCAGGCTCCCGAGGTTCACCTGCGCCCGGTAGTTTTCCGGGTCCAGTTCGATCGCAACCTCGTAGGCGTAGCGGGCGCGGATGGTTTCGCCCGCCTGGTGCAGCACGAAGCCCAGGTTGTTCCAGACCCGGCTCTTGTGCGGTGACGCGATCGCGGTCACTTCCCACAGGCCGATCTCGGTCCGGTAGTCCGCGTTTCGTTGCGTCGTGTGGGCTCCCAGGGCGACGGCGAGCACCGCGACGGCTGCCAGGGCCGGGCCTTTCGACAGCGTGCGGTGCACCGCAACCACGATGATCGTCGCCGGCCCGAGCAGCGCCAGATAGAGCGCGCGATCGTTGGCGACGTCGGTGCGCGGCAGGAACGAATTCGTGGCCAGCAAGTGGATGAAGAACCAGAGCAGTCCGAACCCGAGCCAGGGTCGCTTGCGCCACTGTGCAATTCCGGCGGCAATCAGTGCCAGCAACACAGCGCCCTTGGCGACCAGGTCGGTCGCCCATTCGGTGCGAACGGCAAGGTCAGGGTCGATGTTGAGCACCTGCCCCAGCAGCGGCCGCGTGATGAGGTACCACTGCCCGTCGATCTGAGAGAGCAGGTTGTCGCCGAGCGAACGGGTTTCGAGGCTCGCCCCCAACAGCCGCCAATAGGCCGGGATCAGCAACACCGCCGCGCCGAGCACCAGGAGCACGATCAGCTGCGGAGCAATGCGCCGCAGCGCGCTCTTCCAGCGACAACCCGCGTCCAGCCGCTCGATCAGCAGCAACGCAGCCGGCAAGGTCCACGCGTTCTCCTTGCACATGAGTGCGCAGATCATGAGCAGTGCCGACACCACCCGTCGCGATTGCAGGTGTGCAACGATCGCAGCGAGATAGAACGAGGCCATCAGTGAGCCTGACCGCCCGGAGATGTAGGTGACCGCCTCGGTCTGCGCGGGATGCAGCGCGAACACCATCGAGATCCAGAACGCGAGACTGGCCACGGCGCCGGCTCGCACTTCCATCGAGGGCAGGAGACGCTTCATCAGCGCATAGACGAGTAGCGCGTTGACGGCATGCAACGCGATGTTGACCGCGTGAAACCCGACGGGACCGAAACCGCTCGTCCAGTTCGCCGCGTAGGTTGCCTTGAGGAGCGCACGGATGCCCGGCATCGTCTCCCACCACGCGGCGAAGGAATGTACTGCGGGGTTGTTGACGATCACGTTCCAGTCGTCGAACTGGAACGCGCCGGGAAGTCCGTTCGCGTACGCGGCGACCGTGACCAGCACGATCAGCGCGACGCGAATCCGCTCAGCGTGTTCCGGCGGCGTAGGCAAATGCGTGATTCAACATCGCGTGCGCATCCCACCAGCGATCGCGCCCGCCCAGCATCACCAGGAGCACCCGCACGCCGCCGCGCTCCGCCAGCGCGATGACGCACTTGCCGGCTTTCGCGGTGAAGCCCGACTTGACCCCGACCGCCCCGTCGTATCGGCCGATCAGCGCATTGCGGTTCACCAGGTGATAGCTGCGTGCCCCGTCGACGGTGGCGATGGTCGCTTCCACCCGGCGAGCGAACTCGGCGATTGCCGGACGCGCCATGGCGGCATCCGAGAGTGTCGCGAGGTCTCGCGCCGTCGAATAATGACCCTTGGCATCGTGCCCGCAGGCGTTCGCGAAACGCGTGTCCTTCAAGCCCAGCGTTGCGGCCTTGCGGTTCATGCGATGCACGAACGCAGCCTCAGACCCATCACGCCATTCGGCAAGCGCGCGGCAGGCGTCGTTGGCCGAAGCGATCATCGCCGCCGCCATCAGATCGCTGACGCGCAGCTTCTCTCCGCCCTTGAGCCCCATGCGCGAGCCGGTCTCGCCTGCGGCTTTCGGACTGACCACCACCACCTCGTCCGCTTTCGCCGCCTCATCCACCAGCAGCGCGGTCATGAGCTTGGTGAGGCTGGCCGGGGCCACGCGGTCGCCGGCGGCGTGCTCCCACACTTCGGCGGCGTCTACCCGGACGAGATAGGCGCGCGCAACTCCGGGGAAAGGATCGGTGGCCGCATGAGCCTGCATGCCCGCGATCAGCAATAGCACAAACCCGGCAAAGCGTTTCGACAGGTTCATCTATGGAAGATATATCTTCCGAGCGACCCACGGTGCGACGGTGATGCCGACGAGTTGCTGCGTTCCGTCGAACAGGTCGGAGAACTCGTTCAGATCGATCTTTAGATCCAGTGCTTCGACGCGGTCCACGCTGGCTGGCACGCTCCTCACGACCTCGGCAATCACGTCCGACCGGTAGATACGATGGAAGTCGGGACGCAAGGGCGAATAGACCTTCTGCTCCGTCGTCATCCGGCTCAACGTGCCTCGGGCGTAACGCAGTGTCAGACTCAAGCGGCCCGCGTCGCCGAGACGAAGTTGCCACGACTCGGTCGCATGGCCAGGTTCCACGTTCGTCCCACCCGCGGCTGAATCGTGCCGAACATCTGCGAGCACCGTAGTTCCATACGCACCCGGCAGGATCTTCTCGTTCCCGGTATACGAGCGGACGACCATCGAACCCGTTGCACCGGTGGAGGATTCCTTGACCGGCACCGCCATCACCGCATAGCGATCGCGCCCGCCTGCGACCGCCTTCCCCTCCGGATCGAGATTGCTCAAGCGGTCGACGAAGCTCACCAGGAGATTGGCATCCTTCGTCGGCCCCGAGGTTGCCGGGTTCGGCAGCCAGCCGGGGGGCAGGCGTTTCTGGAGCGGGGCGTCGGCAACCCGGAAGGCGAGTACCAGGCGGCTGTGCACGTCCGATGCAACCAACGACTCGGCATGGGCGTTCGACAGCGCCAAGCCCGCCAAGACCATCACGGCAAACGGCCAGCCTTGGCAGCGGAGCGGGAATCGGGTCACGCCGTGCACCTCGTCACGATTCCGCTCCGGGAATATGCGATATCTGCATCAACCATCTTGAGCCGCATGCAGGCCGAGACGCTCTGACACCGGCGGAAGACAATGCTGGCCATGGAATCGCTGCACATTTCGAGGAATGCCGAGATCCAGTCGACGGGGGCACTACTCTTCGTCTCCTGTGAGGCCGAAGCTTTTGAGGATGAGCCAGAAACCGATGGCAGAACCGCTGCCAATGGTAATGGCAGCCAGCACGAACAGCACGCCCTGGAACAACTGCGCATTGCCGCTCCAGTACGCCATCCCCAAGACCAGCACTACGAAGAACGAGACGAACGCCAGCACGGTGGAAGTCAGCAGCAGGATGACGTGGCGCTTGCGAATCGCCCGGCGCTTGAAGAGCACGAGGCCCAGCGAAAGCGCCATCACCCAGCCGGCATAGGGCCCGAGAAACGACAGGACGAACTCATTCACCTGGGTTCCAGGACGTCACCCGAGCCTGCGAAGTCAACTCAGTTCACCCGTCTGATGGCAGGAGGATTCCAGCCGCCGTTGGCCACCTGGGGCTTCGGTGCATACAGCCGCAGCGTCAAGCCGAGCTGGCCGCTCTTCGGCGCCGGCAGCCAGTTCGATTCCTTGTCTGATCCGGGGCTCTCGTGCTGGACATACAAGTCCAGGGATCCGTCGGCGTTGAACTTGAGCGGGTCACGGTCGCCAATGGCGAAGCGGTTGAGCGCATTGGCGACCTGGAAGCCTTCGGCGTCGTACATCGTGAGCGACCAGAATGCGTCGACGGGCGGCAGTTCGCCCTTGTCGAAGTGCAGGACATAGTTGTTCTCCGCCATCACCGGCTTGCCGTCGGCGTCGGCAACGTTGAGCGGATAGAGCGCATCCTCGGGCTGATTGGCACCCAAGCCGACCATCGCGACGATCGCACGCTTGAGATAGAAGTTGCCGTAGACGCCCATGGTGTCGGTATTCATCTGCCAGCCGTTGGTGATGCGGGCCAACGTGGTCATCTTGTCGTGCATGAGCTTGAGCCCCGCAGCGGCACCATCGGCCAATGCACCGGCGTCGACCTTGCTACCGTCGAAGACCTTGCCCGGCTCGAGGCCGATCCGCTTCATCCGAGCGACGATGGACCAATCCGTCACGTGCGGCGGATTCTCCTTCATCAGCGCCGCACCGTACTTGAAGTACTCCAGCGCCGGCAACCCGTTCACCTGACGCAAGGGCTCGGTGCGGGTATCGACGGAGGGATCGATCTGCTGCTTGACCTCGCGTGGCGGCTTGCCCCAGTCGGCGAGACGCGTGATCCGGTAGCCGTCCTGCACCTTGTTCACTGCCGCGTAGTCCGTCAGGCCATTGGTCTGGGTACGCCCGATGATCCAGACCCAACGGGTGGGCGCGTCGATGCGTTCCACGTCGGGCGGCAGCGTTCCCTGCCAGCCCAACGGGGTGAGCGCGAAGTTCGCAGCACCAGTGCCGTTGGTCCGCTTGCCGGGCGCTGCGAAGACATCCGTCCAGAGGTCGAGCATCGGCAGCAGGAAATGGCGGCCGCCGGTATCCTCGGTCGACACGACTACCGGGCCATCGGCCAGATCGACCCACGCGCTGGAGTAGAGCGTATCGAAGTTGGGGCGGACTACCGCCCGAACGTCGGCCGGCGGGAAAGTCCGAATGTGCGTGAAAGCGTTGGCGGGGCCCCCCAATGCGCTCGACTTCGCGTCCAGATTGGTGAGTTGCTTGCGCGTCACATCCATTGTGATCAACGGATAGAGGTAAATGTAGGCTTCCAGCGCGATGGCCCGTGCCTCCTCGGCCGAAACTCGTTGAGCCGTCGCGACCGGCGTCACCAGCCATTGGACTGCCACGAAAACGGTAAGCAGTGCTCGCTTGATCTTCATGCTCGGTCTTCCTCAGTCCCCGAAAAGCTTCGCATTCTGTCACACAGCGACTGGTGTGTTGCAGAGGCGGGCATCACGCAGTTCGGTCGTTGCTCGGGCATCGCTCTGCGGTGCTGCGTGGCATTCGATACCGCACAACGGAGTGCCGTCGAACGGGCGGACGTGCACAGCGCGACGGGCACGCACCGACAACAACCTTGGTCCCTGACGGATCCTGGAACTCACCCAGACCGACATAGTGTCGAACGATAGGCATCGCCCGACTGCGACGGTGCGCGCAGCGTGCCGTTGACGGCAAGGTCGGCTCTCAGCGCGACATTGCATCGCCGGAACTGGCGGCCAGGGACTGCGATATGCCATCCAGGAAGCGGGAAACTTCGTCGGGACTGATGGCAGAGAAGTGAGCCAAGTACAAGAAGGACCCGCTGTGCCGGTAGATGCTGATGCCCGCAATCAGCCGGCCGTCCATCGTCTCGACGGTCTCGCAGACCCATCGCGCCTCTTCGATGCCTCCGCGCAGCGTGGCAACTTGCTTCACTGAGGCTCCGCAACCTTCAGCCTCGAAATCCTTGGGAGGGTCCGGCAATTGGGCGTCGTCGCAGTTCTCGGTTGCCGAGGGGGCACAGGCTTCAACGAGAATGATTGGCGGCACGGGCTTTCCTCGAGACGCGCTGCCTGTCGCGAAGAACTTTCCTTCGTTCGGCCCGCCGCCTTCGGAGTGCCACGAATCGGGAATCTCGAATCGCCAGTTCAGGACCTGAACCTCGCGCGAAAGGCAAGGCGGCGCCACAGCCAGGAGTAGCGAAGCAACGATGAACAGCGAGTGGTGCTTCATGTGGCCAGACGCAAGGCTGAACCGGCCGTGGAGATCGAGTCGTAGCCGGTCGCGGAAGAACGATGAACCCGGCCGGCCTGAACTATCCAGACGCAACCTGCCGTAGCAGGCCGGCTCGAGTGCCAGGTCAGGCATCAACGCGGTCGGGATCGGCAGAACCAGGCATGAATGAGGCCTGCTTGATAGAACTGCACCGGCGACTCGAAGCCGCCCGACGCAATGATCGCCTCCACAGTCTTGGGCGGCAGAATCGAGACGTCACGCTCGTACGCGTCCCGCATCTGTTGTACGCGCTCAGGGGACACATTCGCAGCCGCCATCGTCCGTAGCCACACTTCCAGAAGGCTTTGATAGCGTTCGGACTGCACGTCCGAGGCCAGATCGGAGCTGGCAAGGATGCCACCCGACTTCAGGCGGCCCGCTATTGCGGCAAACAGCATTGAACGTTCGCCAGGATCCAGGATGAACTGTGAGACAAGCAAACAGGTAGCGCCGTCGAACAGCCCCGAGTCCGGAAGGGAGTCAAGGTAGCCGTTGTGGAATGTGCATCGGTCAGCGTACCCGTGCTGCTCGGCCCGTCGCTGGCCTGCGCCGACCATGCCTGCAGAGGGCTCAACAGCAACGAACCTCCAGGTCGGGAACTGAGAAGCGAGGAAGTGAACCTCAGCGCCGGTACCAGCCCCGACGCAGAGTAGCCGAGCACCCTGAGGTAGGCCGGCAAACAGAGAGGCGAGCAGCAGGTGAATGCCGTCACGGAACGCGGCTAGCCTCGCCCACTGCTGGTCGTAACTCTCGGCCTGGCGATCAAAGGTCGATTCGAGCTGTGCACGGTCCATTCTTAAGCACAGACAGACGGTGGAGTGGTTGTTGAAGCACCACGTCGAAACTCAGCGGCCGCTGAAGGCGACCCACTGGAATGCACTGTTGGTCCGCAGCGCTTCAAGTCACCGCTCCAATGCACCCTTGCCGGCAAGGATTCGATCACGGAAAGCGACAATACGTGAAACACGGGTCTCTGGCTTCTTTGCCGAGCTCAGGTTGATGACATAGCTCCGCTGGCGGCCCGGCGTAAGGCGGTGGAACGCCTCCGCGAGTTCCGCGTCGGCGTCCAACGCCTCTGCCAATTCCAGCGGCAGTTCGATTTCGTTTGCGTCCCTTGGAGGTTTGATGCCGGAATCCGCGTAGCTCATCGCCTCTTTCAAGTAGGAACGGATTACTCCTGTCATCGCTGCCACTTGCGCATTGTCCGTAAACCGGATCATGTCCGGGTGCCTGGTATTCGGCCCTTGTCTCTCGAGCACGCCCTCGGGGTCCTGCATCAGCGCGGCATTGAAGAAGCTCAGGCGGAAATCATTGCGCAAGGCACCGATGATTGCGATGTTCCGACCCTTGTGCATGTAACACGGATGAGCCCACTTGAGCGTTTCCGCAAGATCCGAGGCCATACAGACTTGCCGGAGCGCCAGCAGCCCACCGGCCCACTTTCGCGTCGAGCAATCATCCGAGGCGAACCGTTCACATCGCCCGCACCCGACCTTGAAGTAGTCATCGATCTCCGTGATCACCTTTGAGTCTCCTGCAAGATCGGCTCGCCGCGACGCCCCGCGGCCTTACCACCCAACGAATGAGCTGAGAGGCGCGCGACGGAACGCTAAGCGCAGAGACAACGCTGTTCCGCGCGTCCGCTCGAGCGCTGGGTTGGGCACTGTCAGCGACGAAGCATTGGGGAGGGGATCGCACGTGCGCTCATGCTCCTGTCGTGATGAATGGGCACTGATCCTTCCCAAGGACGTTGTTGGATGAATACCAGAACACCGAGACAACAATGCTGCGACCCGTGAAGTACTGGCATACGAGACTGGCCTGCTGTGAAGCACCGAGATCGCCGTGCTCAGGCACCACATAATGCTCGCCAGGGCTCACCTTGATCTCGTGCACAAGCACCCGCCTTCCGGAGACCAGCAACGACAATTCGACGAGCGCCGACAGGGCAAGCAACGTAATGAAGGCTAGGCGCACATGCATGCCGAAATCCAATGAGTCCAACATCTGCAATGACAGGGCGCCGGCGCGCGCAGCGCGACGGGACCCCAATAGCGCAGCTGTAGAGCGTTCCGGTCGACTGCGGGGTTGGGCATCATGGATTATGTCCAGCCACTATCGCAGATCTGCTTCGACCGATGTGGTTTCTGCTCATACGGGGTGCCCGCTTCGTCGACGAAGGTCCCGTTGAGCAGGACTGAAAGACTCTCCGGAATTGGTGCGAGCAACCCCTTGCGCGGCTTTTCCATCGCGCTCCAGTATTGAACCCACTTTGGTATTCGAAGCTCCTCTTCGAACTTGAGTAGCTCGGCTTGGGCACTTGGATCAGTTAGTTATTTCGGATACCAGAACTTGCTGAATGAGCCGAGTAGTGACGACTCGCAGAAGATATGCGTAAATTTGTCTGAGTAAAGCTGCTCGCAACAGACGATCATCGGGGCGATAGCGTCAACCAAGCGGCGATTAAATTCCTCGCCAACCTCAACGCTCACCGAATAGTGCGCTCGGTAGCCAGTGGCGCCATTCATGAGCTGATCGAACAGGGTAATCGACATTGGGATGGTGACCGACACTCGAAAATACCCTGCGCGATCTCTGCATGGTTCGGGACCTTCTGGCAGGACAGAGTAACCACTTAGCGCACGTTCAGTCTCTAAGACCAGCGCTTCGATGATCTCGTCAGGCTCAATCTCCGTCGAATGATGGCCCCATAGCTCTGGGGAAGGCAGGAGAACCGTTGTCATCGCAACGTTCCCTATGACGCCCAACGTTCCGCATGACCAGCCCGAAACAGCGGCGCGAAGCGCCGCTGTGAAGGGTCCGTGTCGATGTGGGGGTTAGGCGTCAATTCGTCGTATCTCGGAGACGAGCTCGCGCGGCATTGCGCCACCTCGATGCGCTACAAGGATGACTTCTTCGTCTTCGGGGACGCTAGGATTGGGAACGATTGCGTTCACCTCATACGCCACTACCCCTAACGCCGCCAGTCTTGAGCAATCAATGACGTAGATGTAGCCGCCGGAATACTTGCCGCCGTGCGTAGCGTAAAACATGGCGCGCTCCATGATCGGTGTTGTGGAAACGCCTGCTGTGGGTAGGCCAGCTTGGTCTTGTTGATGGTCTATGACGGCATTCTGCGGATTCGTTCCCCAGTACCGTGCTCCCCAGTTGAACGCACCCCAAACAGCCGATGCCACAAAGGGCTGTATCGACTTCGAGCGCAGCTCCCCTTGAAGCTGGGCGTGAAGGGCTGGATTTACGCCGCGGTACAGATGGGTCCGCATAGTGTCCCTTGACGCCTAACAACCGGCATCACGGGCCGACGATGGCGGGCGGAGCGCGCCGTCGTCGGTCATGTGGATGCACCTGTTAGAGTGCATTGTCGGTGGGCCACGCTTCTAGCTGTGCCTTGAGCCCGTGCATGAGACTCGGCAATACCTTGGCAAGACCGAGACGGCTGTCTGTCTCCTTTCGGTACGCCTCCAGCTTTCCTTCGTCGAACGCCGCGCCAACGTACGTTCCCTCCTCAGAGAAAGAAATGAGGTTCGCGAGCGTCAGCCTACTGATATGGCTGTACTTATGATAGAAGTCTTGAGCGGACTTAAGGTCCTGCAGCCCATCCTCCTTCAGGCCCATACGGTGCCCGTGACGCAGAACGTCGCGCACAGCGTCGTTCGTCGAGTACTTGTCCTCCATAAAGCGAGCAAGGACATCAAGCGACTTGTCGGCACAGAGAAGCGCGAGGGCGATCGTTTCAACGACTTGGCGGGTGAGGTTCCCGGCCGCGACCAAATTGCCGGACAAGAAGACTTTGAACGAGATCAGATGCAGTGTGAATGCTGCGTACGCGAGCGCGGCAACGTAGCCGCGCTTCTCGTCGCCGTTCACCAGACTGTCGATGTTCCGCCATGCGAGCACTACATTGGCCATCTCATCGGCGAACGCGCCCACCTCTGCGCCGAAGTGCTTCATGTACTCGTCTCGGACGCTTGAGTCGTCGGATACGAGTTCGGTGTGGATGGTCTTGCGCGCTTCTTCAAATGTCTCCATGGCGCGCTCTAACGCCGACGTTCAAGGGGCCGCAACAGCAAGCGCAGCGCCGCTGCCGCGGCTCCCCTGCAACGCCATGTTGGGCCTCATCCTTCACCCATCCGGTGCTACGCCTCACTGTGCATTTCGGGCAATTACCGTGGTAGCTGCGAAGGAATCATGGGATTCGGCCCCAAAATCTTGATCCCCGGCCGCTTCGACGGAAACACCGCGATGATATGCATTGGTTCAGCCCCGGCATTCACGAAAGTGTGTGGGACGTTCGGCGGCACTTTCGCGACATAAGGTGCTTCCACAGTGAAAGTGCGATCGCCAATCATGTACCGAGCGGAGCCCTCGAGAAGCACATGGGCCTCTTCGACGTCGTGTGAATGAAGGCGAGGGCCTCCCGTGGGATGAGTTTCGGTGATGAAGATTGATAGAGCTTCAAAGCCGTAATCCTCTCCAATCATGCGGTGGAGAAACTCCCCTGGGGTTCGATAAGAGCGCGCCAGTTGGTCAAACTTGAAAACATAGTCACTGGCGTCAAACGGCTTCTCCGCCGGATGGTCGAAATTTGTGGCGGGCAACTCACCCTGCCACCGGGGCAGCGGATCATGGGAGATGGCCCCCGGCGAATAGACGATGCCAACGGAAGTGAGCAGAAATAGCGCTAATGCATGCAGCACGGCTTGTCCCATCGTAGCCTCCGTTTTCTAAGGTAACCCAACCTCAACGTTTTGATGACGCCCAACGAATTGCATCACCTGACGGAGACGGCGGGCGAAGCGCGCCGCTGGAGCCATTTGTACCGTCCGCGCTCGAAGTAGACAAGGGCGCTAGCCGAGCCCTCCTTCTCGAGATATAGCGCATCGCCGTGAAGGCGGACTGGTGTAGAGGTAAGGTCGCGAGAAAAAGCGCCCTTGTCCTGCACATACCAGATGCCCAGCCAGTCGAAATTGTCACCGCCATTCCCGAATTGAGCGCCGGCACCCAACAGAGCGGCCGCCTTGCCGTCGCGGTGAACAATAGCAATTCCCATCTTTCCGCTTTTTACATGCTCGACAAGAAGGGCAAGATCAGTTCTCCCATTGGCGTCAAAGTCGCCCCGGAGCAAGAACGGATTGATCCTGGTTGAAAGTACAAGGGATCGTTTCTTAGCAAATTGCGTCCACTCGGTCTGAACCCAGTCGGGCAGTTGAGCAACCGGTGGCAGTGCATCAGCGAGAGCAGCACGCGAGAGAAAAAAACACGCCGTGGCGAGCGCCTTCATGGCCGCCAACGTAACAGCTGAGAGGCGCGCGACGGAACGCCAAGCAGAGTGAAGACGCCGTTCCGCGCGTCCACTCGAGCGCCGGGTTGGGCACGGACAGAACCGGAGCCCGGGAAATGGAAAGCAAGGCTGTGCATGCGGCAAGAATACTGCGGTCGCAGCCCGCGAGGAACACCGGACTAGCACAGCCCTGGGGTGGTGCCAGAGAAGGCAGTGCGTTCGCTCCGAGACCAAGATTGCTGGATGACGAAGCGATGACCGCGAACGCGAGGCTGGTTACCCGCGATTGAGAGCCCGGGCACCGAGCAGCGCGCCGGGAACAGGCACGAGAGCCCGAGTGATGAACGCGCCGCGGAGAGGAAGCCGCTGACCACGCGCAATGCCGCGAAGCTGCCTACCGGGCGAGCGCGTCAGACCGGAAACGGCGTGACGCCCAACTAGAAATCGACCTCAATCGACGTGAAGTTCCACGTCTCTTGACGTAACACTCCAAGGCAACCCGCTGTTCCATCTGGGAGTCTCCGTTTAGCGGCTCTACTTGCAGGTTGACCGACACGGCCATCGCCAGAATGCTACTGCCGTGTGCGGGATGTTCGCGCACGGCTAGGTATAGCAACGCTGCCCGCGGGGCGCAACTGCCGGCCCCTTCGCCATATCCAGGCCGACGAGCCGAAACGACTCGAAGCTCCCAGGGTTCGCTCTGGCTGGAACAGCCGTTCCACTGAAGCGGGTACTTGACGACAGGGCGTATGTCCGCGAGCACTCCGGTCCGCTACGCGCCCGCCCCGAGTCCGCCCGACCTGCCCGCTCTTTCGCGACGACCTGCTCAAGTCGTCGGCCCGGCTGCCGTAGACAGGGTGCAAACCGCCGGTCGGACCAGACACCGATGTGGCTGCACGAGCGGCGCTGCCGGGACAACGGTCGCATTTCTGTTTCGGGCGCCGATTCCCCTCTTCGAACGGGAGATTCACATGATGCGCAATCTGGTCCTGGTGGTCCTGTGTTGGGCTGCTATCGGCAATGTCGGTGCGCAGTCGACACCTGCCGTCGACTGGTCCGGTTTCTACCTGAGCGGTGGTCTGGGCGGTGCAGCAAATAGCGCTGATGTCGACACGACCGTCGATGCGGGCAGCGTCTACTTGAACACCACCGATGTGCGGCAGCTCGCCGGCGTCAGCTCCGGCAACCTGTCCGAGGGGGCGGTAGCCGGCGGCATCGCGGCCGGGTACGGCTGGCACTTCGGTCAAGGCTTGATCGGCATCGAGGCCAGCGCCAATTCCCTCGGGTTCAACGCAACGCGTTCGGTGGGCGAGGTCTATCAGTCGGCCCCGCCTGCGCAGTTCACGCTCGAACAGTCGGTGAAAGCCGACTGGATGGCCACGATCCGCGCCCGGCTGGGGTGGGCCCAGGACCGCTGGCTCGCCTATGTCACCGGCGGTCTTGCGATGACGCAAGTAAAGTTCAACACCAGCTTCCGCGACAACTTCGTCTTTGGCGGCTTCACGGGGGCCGGAGGACAAGGCTCGACCAGCGAATCCAAACTGGGATGGACTCTCGGGCTGGGCGGGGAATATGCCCTGACCGACAAGTGGTCGCTCAAAGCCGACTACCTGTATGCCGATTTCGGCAGCGTGACGACGTCGATGCTGGTGACCCATCCCGGAACGCCGGACAACTCGACCCTGAGCAGTTCAGCCAAACTCCGCACGCACGTCATGCTGATCGGATTGAGCTACCGCTTCGACTGACCGGATTTCTGGTCAGGAGCTTCCGCGCACCTGTGCGCGCGGAATGCTGGGGTGGCGAGCTGTGCGCCAGGAGCCGCGCGCCTTGCGCTCGCAGCGCGTCGCCTAGAACTTGAGAAACTTCTTCAGCTTGTCCGCGCCTTCCTTGACCTTGTCCGTGGTGCTCGGCTTCTTGGCCGGGTCGGCCGGCTTCGCTTCCGCCGCTGAGCCACCGGCCTTCGCCGGGTCACGCGACGCCGCGGTATAGGAGAGTCCGCCCAACGCGGCGCACATGTCGGCGTACTGCCTGTCGACGTTACTGTAGGTCCGGCCGGCACAGTGCGCGGTGCGCAGACCTCCGGCTTCCACCGGACAGTACCGGTTGAGCCACTGCCAGTCCTTCTGATCGATGGCGCTCTTGCAGACCGGCCCGCGGATCGTGGCGAGATCGACGTTGCACGCCTTCGTCGCCCGCTCGAGCTTGTCGCCGTACTTGCTCATGGCCGCTTCATAGCCGCCACGATCGCGCATCGTCTGGCTCACTTTGGTAACGTTCGCGCAGAAGTCCGCCTTGCGGTCCTTGCAGAACATCATCTCGGGGGGCAGGCCTTCGGTGGGGAAGAACGCCGCGGGTTCCATCTCGGCGATCTGCTTGTCGCACTCCTTCGCCATCATCGCGGTCTGCTGGGCCTGCATCTGTTCGACCTTCTTGCTGGGGTCCTCCCAGGTGCAGTTGCCGATACGCTTGCCTGCAAAATCCATCTTCATGGTGAAGGCCTTGCCTTCACGGGTGCCGGCAGCGTTCATCTTGCCGCGATAGGCGTCTTTGCCCAGGTCTTCCATCTCGCCAGTACCGGTGTACGAATCCTTGCCGTCCTGGCAAGCGAACTTGAACGTGCGCTTGTTCCCGCTGCTGCTGGAGTCGAGCACCTTGCAGTTCTTGTCGATGGGCATGCGCTCTTCGCGCGCTCCCTTCTTGGTGCAGACCTTCTGGTTCATCCCGGGCATCTTCATGCCTTCGGTTTCCATGGACATGGTGACGTCCCACTGTTCGTCCTGCCCCTGCTGGGCGAAAACTGCCGGGGCGGAGAGGGCCAGTACGGCGGCGAGGAGGGCGGAGCGGATCGGGCGCATGGATTCTCTCGAGTGCAGGGGGGGTAAAACGGTCGGCAAGATGCCACGGGGCTGAATCCCAAGCAACCTTTGCGCCGTTCCCCAAGGGCAGCGGATTCGTGGACAATGGCCGCCTTTTCCCTGTGGCGCGGCCATGGTCATCCAGTCCCTTCTCGACACCGACCTCTACAAGTTCTCGATGATGCAGGTGGTCCTGCATCATTTCCCGGGAGCCACGGTCGAGTATCGCTTCAAGTGCCGCAGTCGCTGGGCCGACCTGGCACCCTACCTGGACGAGATCCGCGCCGAGGTTCGCCAGCTCTGCAGCCTGCGCTTTCGCCGCGACGAGCTGGAATACCTGCGCGGCCTGCGCTTCCTGAAGAGCGACTTCATCGACCTGCTGCGCCTGTTCCAGCTCGAGGAAGGCTTCATCGACATCCAGCGCGCGCCGGACGTCCAGGGCGGCATCGACATCACCATCCGCGGGCCGTGGCTGCACACGATCTTCTTCGAAGTGCCGGTGCTCGCCATCGTGAGCGAGGTGTACTTCCGCAACATGGTGAAGACACCCGACGAAGCCGAGGGGCTGCGCCGGCTCGACCAGAAGATCGCGCTGGTACGCAACTACCCCGAGCCCGAGTTCCGCATCTCCGACTTCGGCACGCGGCGGCGCTTCTCGCACACCTGGCAGGCGCGCGTGGTGGAAATCCTGAAGCGCGACCTGGGCCCCAAGATCACCGGCACCAGCAACGTGTTTCTCGCGCGCCAGCTCAACATGATCCCGCTGGGCACCATGGCGCACGAGTACCTGCAGGCCTGCCAGGCGGTCGGGCCGCGGCTGCGCGACTCGCAGCGTTTCGCCTTCGACAAATGGGCCGAGGAATACCGCGGCGACCTTGGCATCGCGCTCACCGACGTGTGCGGCATGGATGCCTTCCTGCGCGATTTCGACCTGTTCTTCTGCAAGCTGTTCGACGGCGTGCGCCATGACTCCGGCGACCCCTTCGAATGGGGCGAGAAGATGATCGCGCACTACGAGAAGATGCGGGTCGACCCGCGCACCAAGACCTTCGTGTTCAGCGACAGCCTCAACGTGCCGCTCAGCATCAAGCTCTACGAGCGCTTCAAGGGCCGCTGCCGCCCGGCCTTCGGGCTCGGCACGAATCTCACCAACGATCTTGGCTACGATCCGCTGCAGGTCGTGATCAAGATGACGCGGTGCAACGGCCAGCCGGTGGCGAAGATCAGCGACACGCCGGAAAAGACCATGGACTTCGACCCGTCGTATCTCGCTTACCTGCGCGAAGTCTTCGCCGTGCCGGAGCCGGTGCCGGAATCGGCGGAGTGATCCGAGGGCTGCGGCTCGCGACATTTGCGCTGCTCGCGGTTGGTGCTGGCGTCAGTCAGGGCGCGACTCTCACCGCCCGCGTCACCGATATCCACGACGGCGACACCATCAGCATTCGCGTGCGCACGAAAACCGTCAGCGTGCGCCTGATCTACATCGACGCACCGGAGATGGCCCAGCCATGGGGCCGCCAGGCCCGACGCAGCCTGCAGGAACTGGTGCGGCTCGAGGAAGTGCGCGTCCGCACCAAGGGCAAGGACAAGTACTCTCGCACCCTCGGCGAAGTGGTGCGGGTGCGCGACGGCCTGGACGTCAACCTGGAACAAGTGCGGCGGGGCATGGCCTGGGCCTACACGCGTGGGGCCGCACGGCCAGCCTACGATGCGGCAGAACTCGCAGCTCACCAGGCGCGCATCGGCCTGTGGCAGGATGCCCGGCCCGAGCGGCCGTCGAACTTCCGCAAGAAGCAGCGCGAACGATCCGGCCGGTCAGAGGGGCGCAGCGCAGGCCTTGTCGAACCATTCGGCTTCGCGGCTACCGGCAGCCGGTGTCTCGAAATCCCACCCGCCGGGCGCGATACCGTACATCTTGAGGGTTTCACCGCCCAGCCCGAACAGCGCCACCGAAGCGAGCGCCATCTCCTTCGAAGCGCACTTGGTCAGGTAGCGCACGGTCTTGCGCGGCGGCGCACCCTCGGGCCGGACGACGCCGTCGCGCCAGGCCACGGTCAC